>NZ_JBTXJG010000001.1:0-1030000 GCF_054957755.1 Altererythrobacter chaiwopuensis | reverse complement strand
CCGGTTCCAGCGCTATACGATACCGGTCACAATCGACGGGATCGGGCCTTACAATTTCATGATCGATACCGGCTCGCAGGCGACTGCGGTTACAGAACGGGTGACACGCCAGATTTTGCTGCCGTCGCTTGGACCGGCAACGGTAGTCGGGATGGCCAGTCGGCGTACAGTCGAACTGGTCGAGCTCGACCAACTTGAAGTCGGTAAACGTACCATCGGCGGGATCGCGGCTCCGGTGCTGCAGCGCCAGCATGTTGGTGCCGATGGCATTATCGGCCTCGATACCTTGCAGGATTTCCGGGTCGTGATCGATTTTCGAAACGAGACGATTTCGGTCTCGGATGCGCATGAGAAATCGAGCGACCGTGGCTTTGAGATCATCGTGAGGGCGCGCAACAAGCTGGGGCAGTTGCTTATAACCGATGCGATAATCGAGGGAGTCCATGCCACCGTGATCATCGATACCGGGGCACAAACGAGCCTGGGCAATCTGGCGCTGCGCGAACGCATCCGTTCGCGGCGGGCTGCCGAAATGATCGAAACGACCGATGTCAATGGCGTGGCGCTGCTCAGCGAGCTGAGCTATGTACGATCGCTCAAAATCAACGGTTTCGAATTGGCCAATGTCCCGATCACCTATGCCGATACGCCAGCCTTTGAAGCTCTGGGCTTGACCGACCGCCCGGTGCTTTCGCTGGGGATGCGGCATCTCCAGCTGTTCGACAGGATCGCAATCGATTTCGCCAAGCGGCAAATCCTGTTTGACCTGCCGCGCGAGGCACAGCTCCGCAATCGCACGTCCTCGCGCATCTGACCGCACACCTTGGCAAAACCCATGCTTGCCTAGCCGGACGCTTGCCCCCACATGGGGCAAGCGATGCCACCCGACACCGAGGATAACCGCCCGCTCGAGGCCGATGGCTGGCACACCCTGCGGCGATTCCTTCCCTATTTGTGGCCGCGCGACAATCCCGCACTGAAACGCCGCATCATTGCCGCGATGGCATTCGTGCTGGCAGCCAAGGGCGTTACGCTGGCCCTTCCCTTCGCCTATAAATATGCCGTCGATGCGATGGCCACGCCCACCAGCGAGAGCGCGATGGTCGCACTGGCCCTGGTGCTGGCATACGGGCTGGGGCGATTTACTGCTGTCGCTTTCGACAATCTGCGCAATATCGCCTTTGAACGGGTCGGGCAGATCGCCACATTACACCTGGCGCAGGATGTGTTCCGCCGCCTCCACCGTTTGTCTCTGCGGTTTCACCTGGACCGGCGCACCGGCGAAGTGACCAAGGTGATCGAGCGCGGCACCAAAAGCATCGACACGATGCTCTACTTCCTGCTTTTCAACATCGCGCCAACCGCGATCGAACTGATTGCCGTGGGTGTGATTTTCTACATCAATTTCGGGTGGGAACTGGTCGCGGCGACCGGCCTCGCGGTTGTATCCTATATCCTGACAACCCGCTGGATCACCGAATGGCGCACCAAGCTGCGCCGCGAGATGAACGAACTCGACGGCAGGGCATTGCACCGCGCGGTCGATTCGCTGCTCAATTACGAGACAGTGAAATATTTTGGCGCCGAAGCTCGCGAGCAGGCCCGCTATGGCCAGGCTGCGAGCGCCTATGCCGAAGCCGCGATCAAGAGCGAGAACTCGCTCGGCCTGCTCAACATCGCGCAAGCGCTGATTACCAACCTGCTGATGGCGGGCGCAATGGCCTATACAGTATGGGGTTGGAGCCAGGGGCAGCTGACCGTGGGCGATCTGGTGTTCGTCAACACTTACCTGCTGCAGCTGTTCCGCCCGCTCGACATGCTGGGATTCGTGTACCGTTCCATCCGCCAAGGGTTGGTCGACATGGGCGAAATGTTCAAGCTGATGGATACCGATGTCGAGGTCCAGGATCGCCCCGGAGCGCCGGCGCTGGTGGTCCGCCGCCCGCACATCACCTTTGACCATGTCACCTTCGGCTATGAACCTGACCGCACAATTCTGAACAATCTCAGCTTCGAAGTTCCCGCCGGGGCGAGCGTGGCCATCGTCGGCCCTTCGGGTGCGGGCAAGAGCACGATCGCACGGCTGCTGTTCCGCTTCTACGATCCGCAGGGCGGGCGCATCCTTATCGACGGACAGGATATTGCCTCGGTGACGCAGGAAAGCTTGCGGGCCCACATTGGCATCGTCCCGCAGGACAGCGTGCTGTTCAACGACAGCATCGGCTACAACATCGCCTATGGCAGCGGCGATGCGCGCGAAGAGGATGTGTTCGCCGCTGCACGCGATGCCGCAATCCTGCCTTTCATCGAGCAATTGCCGCAGGGCTTTGCCACCGAAGTTGGCGAGCGTGGGCTCAAGCTGTCGGGCGGCGAGAAACAGCGCGTTGCGATCGCGCGGACGCTAGTGAAGAATCCGCCGATCCTGCTTCTGGATGAGGCGACCAGCGCGCTCGACAGCCGCACCGAACAGGACATCCTGCGGACACTGCGCCGTATTTCACGGGGTCGCACCACCATTGCCATCGCGCACCGCCTTTCGACCATCGCCGATGCCGATCGCATCCTGGTGCTCGATCGCGGCAAGCTGGCCGAGGCCGGGCGGCACTCTGACCTGCTGGCTGCGGACGGACTTTATGCCGACATGTGGGCGCGCCAGGCCGCCGAGCGCGAGACGCAGCCCGAAGCGGCCGAGTAATCCGCCTGCACCCTACTCCGCTTCGTCCGTCGGCTTGCGCAAATCCGGGCTCGACAGGTCGAGCGCGTCAAAGGGGATCACTTCGACATTGCCGCGCAGTGCCTTCAGATCGTCGAGGAAATATTGCGCGTCGCCCACGACCACCAGGGAGGCGCGTGCTGGAGCGAGAAATTCGCCTGCCATCTGCGCGACATCGGCAGTGCTGACGCTGGCTAGCCGATCTGCCACGCGAAATGCTTCTTGCGGTTCGATCCCGCGCAGCATCAGGCTGGCCACGGTGCCGTTGAAGCCGCCGCTGGTCTCAAGGCTGCGCGCCAGTGCCCCGCCCAGGAATAGCCGCCGTTTCTGCAGCGCATCCTCATCAAGCATCTCGCTGCCCAGCAGCGTAAACTGGTCGAAAAACACCGTGGCGACTTCGTCAGGGGTGGTATTCTTGGTTTGTGCCTGCGCGGTCAGCGTCGCTTCGTCAGCACGCGTGTCAAGCGAGCTATAGGCGCCATAGCTGAGCGCACGCTTGGTCCGCACCTCCTCGAACAACCGGCCATTGCTGCCCGAGCCGAGCACCGTATTGGCCAGCCACAGCTTGTAGAAATCTGGATGGTCGCGCGGCAATGCGCGCACGCTCGCGAGCACCGCTGCCTGGCCCGCATCCGGCATGTCGATCACCAGCGTGCGCGGTGCGGGCGCGCTACCTGCAGGGTCGGCCACCGGCTGCGGGATCGGGCGATCCGAGGTCCAACTGCCGAAAAGTTCATTGGCCAGCACATGCGCTTCCCCGGCCGCAAGGCCGCCGCTGATCACGATCCGGGCCGCGCCGGGATGCCAATAGGTCTCGCGGTGGGCGACCAAGTCCTCGCGCGTGATCGCGGGCAGAGAGTTGGGGCTGGCTACCCGGCCATATGGCGCATCGCCATACATCACCCGCGTCGTGACCATGCCGGCAAGCGCGCCCGGATCGGTTAGCGTCGCCACCAATCCGTCCAGCGCCCGCTTGCGCTCGCGTTCGAACTCCTCTTGCGGGAAGCTCGCATTCTGAAGGATGTCGACCATCACCGCCCCGGCCTGCGCGAGGTTCACGGTCGGCGCGGTCAGGCTTACGAAGCTGCCATCGGCGTTTGTGCTGAAGCCCAGGCTGGCGCCAAGCGATTCGAGCGCAGCAGCAATCTCAGTGGCACTGCGGTTCGCGGTACCCTTGTCCGCCACGCTCGCCGCGAGCCCGGCAAGGCCAGCCTTGGCCGCCGGATCACTCGCGTCCCCGCCCGGCAGCACGACGGTGATCGTCGCGATCGGCACGTCGGTGGTCTGCGCAGAGACCAGCGCGATGCCGTTGTCGAGCGTCGTCTCGTCAAACTGCGCGCGCACCATTTCGGGTGCGGCGATCGGCGGTGGCGGCGCCGCGCGCTCGCCCTCGGGCCGTACCGCCAGCGGCTGGCCCGTGGCTGGCGGGACAGATCCGAATTGAGGCATCGGGTTGGGATTGGCATAACTCGACGGGTCATCTTCGCCCGCCGTATAGGTGATCGAGACCTTGCCCTCTGGCCGCAGCCACTGCACCGCCACTCGCTGCACGTCAGCGGCGCTGACCGTAGCGATCTCCTTTAGCCTTTTGTCTGCGGCATCGGGGTCTCCGGTCGAAACCAGCGCCTCGCCCAGTTCAAAGGCCCGGCCCTGTGCGGTCTGGCGCTGCGACAGCGCGGACGCAAAGATCTCGTTCTTAGCCTCGCGCAGTTCCGCCTCGCTGACCGGTTCGCTGCGCACCCGCTCGATCTCGGCGTCGAGTATCGCGCGGGCTTCGCCCACGTCGGTTGCGGGGCTGAGCACGATATAGGACGCAATGAACCCGCCATCCTCGCTCATCTGGTCAAAATGCGCGGCCTCGACGGCCTTGCCGCTGCGCACCAGCGCGCGGTGCAGGCGGCTATTGTCTCCGCGCGCGAGGATCGCCGAAAGCAGCTCGATCGCCGCGGCATCAGGATGAGTGGCCGCTGGCGCCTTCCACAATCCGCCCACCACCGGCAGCGGCACATTAGGCGCGGTGGCGTTGACCGTGCGCGGCACGGTGCGGACCGGTTCCTGGCCTTCAATCTCAAGGCTCACCGGATTTGCCCGCCGCGGGATATCGGCGAAATACTGATCGACCAGACTACGCAGCCGCTCAAGATCGAAATTGCCCGCCACGATCAGCGTCGCAGTGTCAGGCCCGTAATAGGCCTGGTGGAATGCCCGCGCATCTTCGAGCGTGGTTGAATCGAGATCCTCGATAGAACCGATGCCGGGCCGCCGCATCGGCAGCAAGTCAAACGCATTCTCCGAAATCACGAAGCGCTGCAACCTGCCATAGGGCGGCGCAAGCACGCGCTGGCGCAGCTCTTCCTTCACCACGCTGCGCTCCCGCTCGAACACCAGACTGTCAACCACCGGATAGGCCATGCGTTCGCGGTGGGTCCACAACATGGTCTCGAGATATTCGGCAGGCACAGTTTCAAAGTAATTGGTGCGGTCGACCCAGGTCGATGCATTGCGGTTCCCGCCGACATCCTCGGTTAGCTTGTTGATCATGTTGTAGGGCATGTTCAGCGTCTGGCGGCTGAGGATATGCTCGAACAGATGCGCAAAGCCCGAACGGCCTTGCGGATCGTGCTTCGAGCCGACCTCGTACCACAGCGAAGTGGTGACATTCGCAGTCGAATTGTCGGGGATCGCAATTACCTGCAGCCCGTTGCCAAGTACCCAGCGGGTGTACTCGATCTTCGGTGCAGACAGCGCTGGCGCTTCCTCGTCCGCGCTCCCCTGCGCTACCAGCGGTGCGCCCAGGGCCAGCGCTATTGCAGCAGCGCTGGCCATCATCGTGTTTCGGATCATCGGTCAGTCCCCAATTTCGAAAGTTCTCTTCGATAATGGTCTGGACGGGGAAGCGGTTCCAGATCAACCGCTGTGCGCGGATTGTCTGCGAACGGCAGAATCCTATCGACGCGCGTCTTCGCTCAACTGTTGGAGCAGACGCAGCGCGTGCTCGCCCTCAGCGACAGGCACGAACAGGTGATCGTGGTGCCAGGCCGCAATAACATTGCAGGCGATGCCATGTTCGGCCAGTGTGCTGGTTACTGACGCCGTTAGCCCGAAGCCGGTGAGCGAGGAATGCACCATCAAGGTAATCCGCGCGAATGCCGGGCTTTGCTCGCCAAGCTCGCGCGCCACCGTTTCCGGCACGATCGCAGTAACGCCTTCATCTTCGCGGAATGTACCGATTGCCGCGCCCAGCGCCTGCGGCGCGCTGGAGGGATCGACCAGCATGAAACAATAGGCGCGCTCGTCGAGACGCGGCCCCATCTGCGCCAGCATGTCGCGCCGATTGGAGACTGGCTCGGTCAAAGGATATACTTGCTGAGGTCGCTGTTGCCGGCAAGTTCGGCCAGCCGCTCGCGGACATAGGCGGCATCGACCTTCACCGTCTCGCCCGCGTGCTCTTCAGCCTCGAAGCTGATTTCCTCGAGCAGCCGCTCCATCACCGTCTGCAAGCGCCGCGCGCCGATGTTCTCGACGCTTTCGTTCACCTGCGCGGCAATCTTCGCCACTTCCGAGATTGCATCCTCGGTGATGTCGAGCGTGACTTCTTCAGTGCCCAGCAGCGCGCAATATTGCTGCACCAGGTTGGCTCGGGTTTCGGACAGGATACGCACGAAATCCTCTTCCGTCAGCGCACGCAGCTCGACCCGGATCGGCAGGCGGCCCTGAAGTTCGGGCAGCATGTCGGATGGCTTGGCAACATGAAACGCGCCCGAGGCGATGAACAGCACGTGGTCGGTTTTCATCGGGCCGTATTTGGTGGCCACCGTGGTGCCTTCGATCAGTGGCAGCAGATCGCGCTGCACGCCCTCGCGGCTGACGCTGCCACCCCGCACATCCGAAACAGCGATCTTGTCAATCTCGTCCAGGAACACGATGCCATTGGCTTCTGCGTTGCGCAGCGCGGCCTGCGCCACATCGTCCTGGTCAAGCCGCTTGTCGGCCTCTTCGTCGACCAGCCGGTCCCACGCATCGGGCACCTTTAATTTGCGCCGCTTGGTCGGCTTGCGGCCCATCGCCTTGCCGAACATGTCCGACAAGTCGATCATGCCGACATTGCCGCCCATATTGCCCATGTCGAAGGGCATTTGCGGCGCTTCTTCAACGTCGATTTCAACTTCGACATCGTTCATTGCATTCTGCACGATCCGCTCACGAAAGGCCTCACGCGTCGCTTCCGAAGCGTTCTCGCCCACCAGCGCGTTGAGCAGCCGGTCCATCGCCGCCTTGCTGGCAGCCTCGCGCACCGCCTCGCGGCGACGCTCTTTTTCCAGCCGGATCGCCTCCTCGGCCAGGTCGCGCGCGATCTGTTCGACATCGCGCCCGACATAGCCGACCTCGGTGAACTTGGTCGCCTCGACTTTGACGAAAGGCGCATTGGCAAGCTTCGCCAGGCGGCGGCTGATCTCGGTCTTGCCGCAGCCCGTAGGGCCGATCATCAGGATGTTCTTGGGCGTCACCTCGTCGCGCAATTCGGGCGAGAGCCGCTGGCGCCGCCAGCGGTTGCGCAGCGCGACGGCGACCGCGCGCTTGGCATCCTTTTGCCCGATGATATGCTCGTCAAGCGCGGCGACGATCGCCTTGGGGGTTAGGGAATCGGTCATTTTGCTGGACAGTCTCAGATTTCTTCGAGGGTCACATTGCCATTGGTGAAGACACAGATATCGGCCGCAACCTGCATCGCCTTGCGCGCAATCACTTCCGGATCGTCTTCATAATCGGCCAGCGCGCGGGCGGCGGCGAGCGCAAAATTGCCACCCGATCCGATCGCAGCGATTCCGCCCTCGGGTTCGAGCACGTCGCCATTTCCGGTCAGCACCAGCAGTACATCCTTGTCCGCCACGATCATCAATGCTTCGAGGTTGCGCAAATACTTGTCGGTACGCCAGTCCTTGGCCAGCTCCACTGCGGCGCGCAGCAGCTGCCCGGAATATTGCTCGAGTTTCTTTTCCAACCGCTCGAACAGGGTGAAGGCATCGGCAGTCGCACCCGCGAAACCGGCGATCACCTTGCCTTTTTCGGGGCCGCCTTCACCAAGGCGCCGGACCTTGCGCGCATTGGGCTTCATCACCGTATTGCCCATTGAAACCTGGCCGTCGCCCGCGATCACGGTGCGCTTGCCGCGCTTCACGCCAATGATGGTGGTGCCATGCCACTGGATGAGGCCGTGGCTTTCGTTTTGATTGCTCATGCCGAGCGATATGGGGAGCGCCAAGCTCCGGTCAAGCAATGCGGCGAGCTCAAGGGCCGCCGGGGCCGCCTGGGGCGCCGCCGGCACCCGGTGCGCCGACCTGGCCGATATTACCGAACAAATCCTCCAGAAAGCCGCGCTCGCGGCCCAGTGTCGGGGTCTTGTCGCCATCGGGCGTAAAGAAGGCCACCTGCTCAATCCCGCTGCGTTCGGCAGAAATGACATTGCCCGCCTCGTCAAACTGCACTGCCAGCACAGAATGCGACTTTATCTGAGGGCGCACGAACGGTCGCCGCCCGGTAACGCTTGAGACGTAATACCAGATCGGCTGGCCATATTCGCTTGTGAAGCTGGGCCGTCCCAGCGCCATTTCGACCGAGCGCTGGTTGTCGATCCCCGGCTGGATGGCATCAACCAGCAGCGCGTCAACCACATAGCCGCGTGATTCGCGAATTGACGTGCAGCCCGTCACGCCGATCCCCAGTGCCGCCACCAAGGCAATCTTGAACGCCGTCGTCCTATCCATCCGAAACGCAAACCTTCTTTGCTTCGGGCGCCGACGCGCATTGCCCGCGCCGCAACCCATCCTATATGTTCGGCCATAAGCCTTACGGCGATGGCGCGCAGCTTGCAACGCCGCGTGTTGCCGCCATTGGGCATAGCGAATTGAATTGCGGCTGAACGCCGCCACCACGGAGCTTTTCAGGCCATGTCCTTCCTTGCCAGACTGTTCGGCACCGCCCCGGACCCGCGCGAAACGATGCGCCCATTGTGGCACAAGGTGGTGGAGCTGGCGCGCGATCCGCAGTGGTATGCCGGTTGCAAGGTGGCCGATACCGTTGGCGGACGCTTCGACATGATCACGGCCATACTTAGTACGGTTGTGGTGCGGCTAGAGACGGCCGGTCAACACAGCGAAGGCGCGCTATTGTGCGAATTCTTTGTCGAGGACATGGATGGGCAATTGCGCGAGTTCGGCATCAACGATGTTGTGGTCGGCAAGCATATCGGCCGACTGATGAGCGTGCTCGGCGGAAGGCTGGGTGCCTACCGCCCGGCGCTGGCAGCCGGAGATACGGCCAGGCTCGAAGCATCGATTGAACGCAATGTCAGCTTTACCGAAGGCGGATCACCCGCCTGCGTGGCCAAGCGGTTGCAGCGATTTCACGGCCAGCTCGCTGCGCTCCCGGCGGAAGCGGTGGTTGCGGGCGAGTTTGGGCTTGAGGATGCAATACCATGAGCGCGAGCGAATTCTCGCGCACCGTCAAACTGCGCCCACTGCCGGCGGCCCCGCTGGTGATCGAGGCGAGTGAAGCAGAACGCGCTGCGCTGGCGAACCGGTTTGGCCTGCCCCGAATCGATGCACTTACAGCCAGCGTCGATCTGGAGCAGCATGGCAAGGCGGTGCATGCCACCGGTCGGCTCGAAGCCAGGATCGTCCAGACCTGCGCCATTTCAGGCGAGGAATTTCGCACCGCGATTACCGAACCGCTGGCGCTGCGCTTCGTTGAAGAAGGCAGAGTGGACCCCGCTCTGCTGCGCGATGACGAAATCGAGATCGAGCTCGCTGCCGACGATCTCGACGAGATCGAGTATGCGGGTGACAGTTTCGACCTGGGTGAAGCGGTGGCCCAATCGCTGGGCTTGGCGATCGATCCCTATGCCGAAGGCCCCAATGCCGAACGCGTGCGGCAGGAAGCCGGTATCAGCAGCGACGATGCGCCTTCGGGGCCGCTGGCTGAAGCGCTTAAGGGATTGAAGCGGAACTGATCACTATAATGCAGGAGCGCTGAGGTAGCCGCATGGGCTGACCGCATTACGGCCTTGATGGCCTTGCGCCCATGGTACTGCGCGCGATCCGCCCTACCAGTTCGATCATGCCGCTGTGATTCGCCCCGTCATAGGTCGAGTTCAGGCCCAGTTCTGCCTTCAGCCGCCGGTGTGCCTCGGGCAGCGCATGATAGGGCATTGAAGGCATCAGGTGGTGCAGAGCGTGATAGCGCAGGCCCACTGGCGCCCATATCTCTGCGGCCAGGCCAGGTGGCGGCACGTTCACGCTGTCGAGGAATTGCGCGGTCACCGTCATCGGTTTGCCGTCATTCTCCCACAGATGCGCAACCAGTGTGCGCAATTGGTTGAGTACTGCGGTAAGCGAAACGATCGCCAGCGCGATCAGCAGCGGACGCCAGCCGATAAACTGCGTGCTGCCGATCAATACCCATGCCCACACGAAACCGCCCAGTTCCAGCCAGAATACACGATTTGCAAAGGCGCCTTCTGGCGGCTTGCGACGGAAATCAGGATTGATCATCAACGCCGAGGCCCGCTCCCAAAACATCTTGCGCAGCGGGGGGATTATCGCCCCCAGCGGTACCAGTATGGCAAAGCGCAGCAGCAGGCCGATCGGTGCGAGCAATGCAATCAGCACAAAGCTTGGCAGGCTCCACGGCTTCATCAACGCCAGCGGAAGATATTCGGGATCCTCGACCGTCCCGTATTGCGTACGCTTGTGATGCAGGGTGTGGACCCCTTCATACATGAAGCTGGGCACCAGCATCGGGATTCCGACCAGCAGGTTCCATGCAGTGCGGAAACCAGGCAGCGCATCGCGGTGGATATGGGTCAGTTCGTGGATGAACATCAGCGCACGATAAAGCGCCAGTGCGGACACGATCCCAAGCGCCACCGCGATCGCGGTGTTCTGCACCAGAATGGCCCCGGCCAGCGCGCCATAGCCCAAGCCTGCAGACAGCAGCATATCGGGCCAGTACCACGCACCACTCGCCTGCCCCAGATCCCTGGTCAGGTCTCGCGCTACACGCAGCATATCCTTGTCATCGCTGCTTATGAACTGCGCACGCGTGGCTGGCACTCTTGAGGTGTCGGACACTGCGCCGGGATCGAATGTCTGTTCCATCATCAATTCTCTGTTTCGCCTGCGCCTTACAGCAAAACGGCGGGCGAGGACAAACGCGACTTGTTGGCAAGAGTGATCGAATGGCTTGCTTAAGCGACATTCTCTCACCACACATTGACGCACCGCAAAATGGATTGGGCAATCTGAACGGGACATGCATGTGAACGCGAGCGATATAGTAGTAGAGCCGGTGAGCGGCAAGCGCGGGCGCGCGGCGTTTGTTGATCTTGGGCGCAGCTTTGCCACACGGGAACCGCATAGCGTACCGCAATTGCGCAGCGAACAAATCGAACTGATCGATCCAGGCCGCAACCCTTTCTTCGGGCATGGGCGCGCCGAGTTTTTCATTGCTAGTCGCGGCGGCAAGCAGCTGGGGCGGATCTCCGCGCATATTGACGAGCTCGCCCTGCAAATGCCGCCGGAGCAGGGTTTTGGTCCGGGCACCGGGATGTTCGGCTATTTCGATGCCGAGGACGAAGCCGCTGCCCACGCGCTGCTCGCAGCAGCCGAAGCATGGCTGCGCGATGAAGGCATGATCCGCGTGCTCGGCCCCATTTCGCTGTCAGTCTGGGAAGAACCCGGCTTGCTGGTGCGGGGGCAGGATCACGCGCCGATGATCATGATGGGGCATCATCCGGCGCAGTATCGCGGCTGGATCGAAAGCTATGGCTTTGAACATGCCAAATCGCTGCTCACCTACGATCTCGACGTAACAAGGGAATTTCCGCCGCTGATCCAAAGGATCGTCAAATCGGGCGAACGCAACGAGCGCATTCGCGTGCGTCCGGTCGAAAAGAAGCGCTGGGACGAGGAAGCCGCGGTGGTGCTCGACATCCTCAACGATGCCTGGTCGAGCAATTGGGGTTTCGTGCCGTTCACGACGGAAGAGGTTGCCTATGCAGGCAAGAAATTGCGCCCGATCATCTTCGAGCCACTCAACATGATCGCGGAACTGGACGGCAAACCGGTGGCCTTCATGCTGACTTTCCCTGACATCAATCAGGTGCTCAAACGCATCGATGGGAAGCTCTTTCCGCTGGGTTGGTTCCATTTGCTGCGCTGGCTTCGCCATCCCAAGGATGCAGGAATGCGCGTGCCGCTGATGGGTGTGAGGAAGGAATTGCACAATAGTCGCGTCGCGAGCCAGCTTGCCTTCATGATGATCAGCCAGATCCGCCGCAATGCCGCGGCCATCTATGGCTCGAAGCGCGGCGAGATCGGCTGGATCCTGGATGACAACCGGGGAATGGTGGCAATCGCCGATTCGATCGACAGCAAGATCAACCGTGAATATGTTGTATTCGAGAAAACGCTCGGTTGACGCGCCGACGAATGAACAGTTCACGAAAAAGGCCTCCGTCATGAGGGACGGAGGCCTTCGGGATTGCATCACCGACGCTTGGACGGGAGGGGGTCGCGGCGGTGATATTGAAGAAATGACGCAAATCCAGCTCGGTTCCCCGGCTTTGAAAAAATTTTTTGCGCCTACCTGCGTGGTACCTGTTGGAACCGGCCAGCGAACATTGGATAAGCCTTGGCCGCAAACTATCCAGCTTCGGTCAAGGAACATACTTCCGCCAAATTCGTTGGATGCGATGCACCGTTCGGGAAGGGACACA
Source organism: Altererythrobacter chaiwopuensis (assembly GCF_054957755.1). NCBI lineage: Bacteria > Pseudomonadati > Pseudomonadota > Alphaproteobacteria > Sphingomonadales > Erythrobacteraceae > Altererythrobacter > Altererythrobacter chaiwopuensis. The sequence goes on along the minus strand of NZ_JBTXJG010000001.1, from coordinate 1,017,512 downwards.
ATGTCGTTGAGCACTCAGATTGCCGCAAATCTCCCCTATTTGCGCCGCTATGCCCGCGCACTGTGCGGCTCGCAGGAGAGCGGGGACAATTTCGTTCGCGCTACGCTGCAAGCGGCCCTGGCCGACGATGAACTCAAGGCTAGCCTGGCCGGAGGCCGCGTCCCGCTCTACCGCGCGTTCACGAGATTGTGGTCCTCTATTGCCGGAGGTGCTGCAACATCGGGGAGTGCGGGCGGGCGCGAAGGCGCCGCGCAGGCCATGCTCGGGGCTGTCACCCCGCTCAACCGGCAGGCATTGTTGCTGACAACGCTGGAAGAGTTCAGCCCTTCGCAGACAGGCGAGATTCTGGGTATTTCCACCGCAGAGGTCGAACAGCTGGTAGACGAAGCGGTGGCAGAGATCGACCGTGAATCCGTAACCAGCGTGCTGATTATCGAGGACGAACCGCTGATCTCAATGCAGCTTGAAGGCCTCGTCAAATCGCTCGGCCACGATGTATTCGCGACCGCCGCCACCCGCACTCAGGCACGCGATGCTGTGGCCGAAGCCATGCCCGGCCTGGTGCTGGCCGACATCCAGCTTGCCGACGGCTCATCGGGCCTCGACGCGGTCGACGACATACTTGCCATCGCGAAGGTGCCTGTAATCTTCATCACTGCATACCCCGAACGGCTGCTGACCGGGGATCGGCCCGAACCAACCTATCTTGTCACCAAACCGTTCCAGGAACGCAGCATCCGCACCACGATCAGCCAGGCTCTGTTCTTCAGGGAAAACACACCGGCTGCCTGAGGTTCTCAGTCAATCAGCCGGGCCAGTCGCTCGCGGATCTGGAAGGCGCTGCGAACCCGCACCGGCACGCGCAGGGTGCAAGTTACCCCCTCAGGTTCGAACTGCAAATCGACCGGCTGGCGCAGTTCGTGTGCGACAATCTTCTCGATCAGATCGGTTCCGAAACCTCGCTTGCGATCCTGATCGACAGGCGGGCCGCCACGCTCCTGCCAACGCACCAGCACCAGATCATCGCGCTCGCGTTGCCAGTCTATAGTAACACGTCCCCCAGGTTCGCTAAGCGCGCCATATTTCGCCGCATTGGTGGTCAATTCGTGTACCGCAAGCCCCAGCGACAGCGCATCATTGGGGGCGAGTTCAATTTCGGGGCCCTCCAGCCTGATATTGGCATCTGCCCCGGCATAGGGAGCTATCTCAGCTTCGATCACGGAGCGGACAGGGGTGGTGCCCCAATCGGATTGGGTAAGCAGATCGTGTGTGGCGGAAAGCGCCCGCACCCGGCCTTCAAGTCCGTCGACGAATTCATCGAGATCATCGGTCCGCCGCCGTGTCAGCGAGATGATCGACAATATGCTTGCCAGCGTATTCTTGACCCGGTGGTTGAGTTCGCGCGTCAGCGAGTTTCGGATCGAGTTCTGCTCCTCGAAAAAAGCCAGCGAGGCTTCGTCTTCCAGCGCTTGCCGGGTAAGCAAGCGTGCGAGCATCATGAGCAGACTGGCAACCGCAAGCCCGAACAGCAGCGTCGCCATGGAAAGCGGCGAAAGGCTGCCCGTGCGGGCGGATTCGATCTCTATCAGTAACGGATGATTCCCGATGCTGACCTGCTGGACCATCACCTTGCCGGATGTCACCTGCGGGGCATGATTGGCAAGGAGGTTGGCAGGTTCCGCAGGTCCGTCATACAGGCGCACACCCATGTGGCGGTGAGCCGAAATGTCCATCGCCGAACTAAGGAAATACTGCGCATCAAAAGGGCTATAGATGAAGCCCTTTAGCCGTCGGCCTTGCGGGGTTGTTTCGAACACCGGCATAAAGATCAGGAAACCGGCTGCTTCATCATCTCTCTCTTGTGCCAGCACCAGTTTCCCGGTGGCAGTCGGGCGAACAAGGCGCGCTGCTTCATCCATTGCGGCGCGGCGTACCGGTTCGGAATAAAGGTCAAAGCCGATTGCCTGGCGGCTGCGCGGCGTATCAGGCTTTAGAAAGGTAACCGGCACCACAATGTCGCCAGTCGCGCCCGGTGCCCGCCGTACCCTGAATGGCGCGCCAAGCTCTGCGCTGGCTTCGGCTTCGAAAGCCGCAAGCCGTTCAAGCGGTACAACTTCAGCCCAGCCGATCCCTTCCGATCCGCGATCGTCAGCATGCAGCCTGAGTTCGCCAGCAAATCGGCGAAACAATGACAGCGGCACTTCATCCTTGGTCGAGAACAAGGCCGAACCGGCGCGCAGATAAGCCACCGCCACGCTTCCGCGGCGGTCAAGCGCAGAAGCAACCGACAGCGCAACCTCGCGCATGATCGCACGGTCACGTTGGTCCTCGCCCGCCTCGATGGCGACCACGCTGAAGCCGGTGATCATGGCAATTGCAAAGAAGATAGCAAGCGGAGCAGCACGCGGATAGCGCGCCAGCCAGCGCATGGCGCGCGCGCGCCGCAGCCGTTCCGTTGCTGTCTCATCGCTATCACGCATCGCGAATTTGCATTATCCTCCGATCAGGAAGGGAACCATAGAGAGCGACTCTCGTTCCCCTTCCAGTGCCGCACTACCGACACATAGGGGTGCGAGCCAATGGGGCAAAGGTAACACAGCACAGGCACGCGATGGCAGCAGACAAGCACAATCCGGAAAAGTCGCCGCCCAAAAGCGGCGCGCGCCGCGCTGCCTGCAAGCATCGCAGACCCGATTGGGCTGACGGGCTGCGCGCGCTTTACGATTCGGTCGTCGATGAACCTTTGCCAGATAGCTTCAAGGATTTGCTGAACAGGCTTGATGACCCATCCGCGAACGGATCATCCTGATGGCAAGGGACCAGCGCAGTGCCACAGAGATAGCGGATTTCAAGCGTGAGCTGACGGCGGTCATTCCGCATCTTCGCGCTTTTGCGCGCGGATTATGCGGGCGGCCCGATATGGCCGACGACCTGGTTCAGGAAACCATGCTGAAAGCGTGGGCCGCGCAAGAGCGCTTTGAACCCGGCACGTCAATGCGCGCATGGACATTCGTGATCCTGCGCAACGCCTACCTCACCGACATGCGCCGAAACCGATTCCGCGGCGATTATGACGAAACGGTGGCCGAACGCATTCTCACTGCCCCCGCCGGGCAGGAAGATCCGATTCATCTGGCCGATTTGCACCGTGCGCTGCAAACCCTGCCTCCCGAACGTCGCGAGGCGCTGCTGCTCGTGGGTGCGGGCGGATTCTCTTACGAAGAGGCCGCCAATATTTGCGATTGTGCGATTGGAACCATCAAGAGCCGCGTTGGGCGCGCGCGCGCCACGCTCAATGCGATGATGGAAGATGGTTCTATCCCACACAGGTCAAGCAAGGATACAGGCGCGCATCGCGCGATCCTTGAGGAACTTGATGAACTCGCCGCCCGGCAGAAAGCAATCGCCGAAAACTAGCGCCAGGCCAATTCCTGGCGGTCGCAGTATATTGATTTGGCCCGCGCCTATTCGGGATAGGTCCAGATCGAACCGCGCGAGAGATTTTCCGACGCAAAGATCCAGTTGAGCTTCCCGTCGATCACCGCGTCAAGATAGGCCGGGCGCTTGTTCTGGTGATCGAGATAATAGGCGTGCTCCCACACGTCGATCGTCAGCAGTGGGTTGAAGTCACCGTCCGCCAGCGTGTCGCCATCATGGGTTTCCTTGATCGAGAGCCGGCCATCCTTCTCCGCCAGCCAGATCCAGCCGCTGCCGAAATGTCCTGCACCGCGCGTTTTCAACTGCTCTTTCAGGCCATCGAGCGAACCAAACGCCTCATCGATCTTTGCAATCAACTCTTTGGATGGCTCACCGCCATCCGGGCTGAGCGAATGCCAGTAAAAGGCGTGATTCCAGCTTTGCGCGGCGTTGTTGAACAGGCCTTCTTCGGAACCGCGCGCCGCAGCGATGATCTCTTCCAGCGGCTTGCCCATATGCATCGTGCCTTCGATCGCGGCATTGGTCTTGTCGACATAGGCTTTGTGGTGCTTGTCATAATGGTAGGACAGGGTCTCGGCCGAAATGGCCGGTTCAAGCGCGCTTGAATCAAACGGTAGGGGGATAAGCTTGAAAGACATAGTTGCTCCGTTTCTGGCGAAAGATGAAAGAGTTCACCTAATGAACGCACAGATGAGAGCAGGGTTGCACGTTTTAACTTGCAAAGATTGCAATCGGCCGTGAACTGCCTTGGCTCAATCGTGTTTCACACGGTCCACCACGCTCGCCACGGCGACGTTCATCGTGACATTGGCGAGAGTGCGCATGATGTCAGGCAACATCTCAACCGCGACCAGCAAAGCCAGCGGCTCGATCGGCACGCCCATGGCGATGGCGATTGGTCCGATCGAAACGACGAAGCTTATCGATCCGGGCAGGCTGACTGATCCAATGCTGATGATCAGCGCCACCCCGATCCCCGCGATCAGCAAGGTTGGCGTCAAGGCAATTCCAGCCAAATGCGCGACATAGATCGCCACCGCCATATTCATCGCCGGGCTGGTGGCGCGAAAGATCGCCACCGCCAGCGGCAATACGAATTCGGCAATGCTCTGGCGCAGCCCCAACCGCGCCGAGCTGTCGAGCATGGCGGGAAGGCTGGCAAGCGAGCTCTGGGTGGAAACAGCCACCGCCTGCGAAGGCAGGATGGCGCGGGCAAACCTCCAGGGGCTGATCCCGCCAAGCAGCCAGGCCACCAGATATCCACCGACCAACACGAAGCCGCCCATCGCGCTCACAACCAATATGTAATGGCCCAGCGCCGCAAAGGCCCCGCCCCCTGCGCGCGCCGCCACGCCCAGCGCCAACGCGAATACGCCCGCAGGTGCCAGCCACAGCACCCAGCCGATGATCATCAGCATGGCATTGGCAAGCGCATGAAAAAATCCCAGCAAGGTCGCTGATTGCTCCGCCGGAAGCCGGGTGATCGCAACCGCGAACAGGGCAAAGAATATCGTCAGCGGCAGCATGGCCGTTTCCGCCGCAGCGGCGATGACATTGGGCGCGACAAGCGAAGCGACAAAATCCGCCAGCGCGGGCACATCCTGCGCCTGCTGCGGCGTCTCTGCCAAAAAGGCAGAGGCCGAAGCCGGAATTGGCGCAATTTCCAGCAGCAGCGGCATCATGATTGCCGCAATCGCCCCACTTGCGATGAGCACGCCGAATACCAGCAGCAACATGCGCCGCGCTGCCGCACCCGCGCTCGCCGCCGACACTAGCTGCGCAATCCCCAGCACCAGCAAGGCGGCCACGAGCGGGATGATCGTCATCTGGAGCGCGCGCAGCCAAAGGCTACCAAACGGGCTGGTCCATTCGAGCAATGGGCCGATAAGCGACCCTTCAGACAGGGCCATTCCGGCAAGCAAGCCGGCAACAAGTCCGGCAAAGGTCCATCCCACCGGCAGGTGGATCGTCGCCAGTTCGAAGCGGCCTGTCTGTGTCGCGGTCAATTTCTGCCTTTCATGCCCTTCCCTTCGCGCGATAACCGCGCCACAAGCGGCTGGCAATCTGCAGCGCGCAAACCAGGCGGAGACAGCACGAGAGATGGGACGCAAGTTCTTCGGTACAGACGGGATCAGGGGGCGCACCAACGAAGGGGTGATGACCGCCGCCATGGCGATGCGAGTGGGTCAGGCCGCCGGCGCCCATTTCGCACGCGGTGACCACCGGCACCGTGTGGTGATCGGCAAGGACACGCGCCTGTCGGGCTATATGATGGAAAATGCATTGGTGGCCGGGTTCACCAGCGTGGGGATGGATGTTATCCTCACCGGCCCGCTGCCCACGCCTGCCATTGCCATGCTGACGCGCGAAATGCGCGCCGACATGGGCGTGATGATTTCCGCCAGCCATAATCCCTATGAGGACAACGGCATCAAGCTGTTCGGGCCTGACGGGTTCAAGCTGTCCGATACAGACGAAATGGCGATCGAGGCGTTGATCGAGGCCGAGCCCAGGCTGGCCGAGCCGGCGCGGATCGGGCGCGCGCGCCGGGTCGACGATGCGCAGGGGCGCTATATCCACGCGGTCAAGCAGTCGGTCGCGTCCGACATCCGCTTCGACGGCCTGAAGGTGGTGATCGATTGCGCGCATGGCGCGGCCTACCAGGTTGCCCCCACCGCGATCTGGGAGCTGGGCGCCGAAGTTGTCGCAATCGGCGTCAGCCCCAACGGGCTCAATATCAATGCCGGGGTCGGCTCGACCGCGATCGAAGCGCTGCAAGCCCGGGTGCTTGAAGAAGGCGCGGATGTCGGCATTGCGCTCGATGGCGATGCCGACCGGCTGATCGTGGTCGATGAGAAAGGCGCCAAGGTTGATGGCGACCAGCTGATGGCGCTGATCGCCACCCGCATGCTTGAAAAGGGTACGCTCACAGGCGGCGGGGTGGTTGCCACGGTAATGTCGAACCTCGGGCTCGAGCGTTACCTTGCCGGGCTGGGGCTCACGCTCGAGCGGACCAAGGTAGGGGATCGCTATGTGCTCGAACGAATGAAGGAAGGCGGCTTCAACCTTGGCGGCGAGCAATCGGGCCACATGATCCTGCTGGATCATGCGACCACCGGTGACGGCACGGTTGCGGCGCTGCGCGTGCTGGCAGGACTGGTGCGCTCGGGCAAACCGGCCAGTGAGCTGCTGCACCTGTTCGATCCGGTGCCGCAGTTGCTCCGGAATGTACGCTTTAGTGGCGGCGCGCCGCTAGAGCACGCTTCGGTCAAGGCGGTGATTGCAGCGGCCGAGGCGGAGCTGGCAGGCAAGGGACGGCTGGTCATCCGGCCTTCAGGCACCGAACCGGTTATCCGCGTGATGGCCGAGGGTGACGACGCAGCTCAGGTCAAGACCATCGTCGAGCGCATTTGCACCGCAGTGCAGGAGGCTGGGTGATGCTTGAGATGCGGCCCGATTGCGAGCGTTGCGGCGGCGACCTGCCGGCCGAGGTGCCGGGTGCCTTCATCTGTAGCTTTGAGTGCACTTTCTGTGCCACCTGTGCCGAGACGATGGACGATACCTGCCCCAATTGCGGCGGCGAATTGATGGACCGGCCCACCCGCGCCAAGAAGCTGCACCAGAAGTTCCCGCCTTCGACTGAGCGCAAATTCAAGGGATGACTACCAGCCCCCCTCCCCGCATCCTCAGCATCGCCGGTTCGGATTCGTCTGGCGGTGCGGGGATCCAGGCCGATATCAAGACCATCACCATGCTGGGCGGCTATGCGATGACGGCGATCACTGCCGCCACTGCGCAAAACACCGTGGGCGTTCAGGCGATCGTGCCCATGAGCGGCGCCTTCGTAGCGCAACAAATCGCGTCATGTGTTGAGGATATCGGGGTCGATGCGGTCAAGATCGGAATGCTGCATGATCGCGACATTATCGAGCATGTTGCGGCAGCGCTGGATGCCTTGCCCCAAGGCACGCCTGTGGTGCTCGACCCAGTGATGATCGCAACTTCCGGTTCACCGCTGATCGCACCCGATGCCATGGCCGCAATCGAAGACATGCTGTTCAGCCGGGCCACGCTGATCACTCCGAATTTGCCCGAACTTGAGCATATGGCCGAACGCGAACTGCGCGACACGGGGTTGATGGAAAGCGCCGCAGCCCAGCTTGCCCAGGCCTATGGCGCGCATGTGCTGGCCAAGGGGGGGCATACCGATACGAGCCAGGTGATCGACATGCTGGTCGCGCCCGATGGCAAGGCGCTGCAGTACAGCCACAGACGAATTGAGACACGCCATACGCATGGCACCGGCTGCACGCTCTCGGCGGCGATCGCGACCTTGCTGGGCCATGGGCAACCGCTGGAGCACGCGATCACGCTGGCGCGCAATTTCGTCTACCGCGCGATCGAAGCTGCGCCAGGATTCGGTGAGGGCAACGGACCGCTTGGGCACCAGGCAGTGCGCGGCAGCTAGCCCCGAATCAACATTCCAGATCGTAGAATTCGGAAATGTGGCACCAGGCCTCATCTGCGCTCTCGCACCAATGAAACAGATCAAGATCGTCGCGGTTGACCGTGCCTTCCTCTACCAGAGCGTCGAAATTGATCACCCGGCTCCAGAACTCCTTGCCGAACAGCAGCACAGGAATCGGCTTCATCTTGCCAGTTTGAATCAGTGTAAGCAGCTCGAGGAATTCATCGAGCGTTCCAAATCCGCCGGGAAACACCGCCACCGCGCGCGCTCGCAGCAGGAAGTGCATCTTGCGCAGCGCGAAATAGTGGAATTGGAAGCTGAGGCTGGGTGTGACATAGGTATTGGGATATTGTTCGTGCGGCAGCGAAATATTGAGCCCGATCGATTCGGCCCCTGCTTCGCTGGCCCCGCGATTTGCGGCCTCCATGATTGAAGGGCCACCGCCTGAGCAGATAACGAATTGCCGCTTGCCGTTCTCGATAATCGCCAGCTCGCTCACCTGCCGCGCCAGCTTGTAGGCTTCGGTGTAGTATTTCGCCTTGTCGGCCAGCTTCTGCGCGATCGGCTTGCGCACTTCATCCGCCTCTTCAACCAGCCTATCGGCTTCCTCGGGCGAAGGTATGCGTGCCGAACCATACATCACCAGGGTTGAACCGACACCGGCCTCTTCCAGCAACATCTCCGGCTTGAGCAGCTCAAGCTGGAAACGTACCGGGCGCAATTCATCGCGCAGCAGGAACTCGCCATCGGCAAATGCCAGCCGGTAGGTTGGATGGCGGGTTTGCGGCGTGCCGGGATCTTCTGTGTGATCGCGGAAGGGGGCTTCCTGTTCTGCATGGTAGAACTTATGGTCCACCAGCTCGTGTTCTTTGTTTTTCTTGTCCATGTTTAATGGCCTAAGGCGTGCCACCCATGTCCGCAAGCTAAGATCGGCAGGCGGCCTGCAACCTATTGCGAAAACCTCAAAAAGTAGCGTTGCCCACCCCAATGACGCTACATAAGGTCGGGGTCGAGGGAGAATGAGCATGGTGGGATTCCCGTCGCATCCCGGTGAGGTGACAACCGATTGGTTGACCGCACAATTGCGCGATGCCGGAGTGGTTTCAGGCGGTGCGGTAACGGGGCTTCGCTGGGAGCCGATCGGCACCGGGCAAGTGGGTGACAGCGCGCGCTTCCACCTCAGCTACGATGGCTCAGCAAACGGGCCGGCCAGCGTTGCAGGCAAATTTCCGGCCGAAAACCCCACCAGCCGCGGCACCGCTGCCATGCTGGGCCTTTATACCAGGGAAGTACGCTTTTACCGCGAAGTCGCGCCGCAGCTCGATGTGCGCGTGCCGACCACCTATTGCGCCGAAGTAAGCGAGGATGGAGGAGCCTTCATCCTGCTGTTCGAAGACCTGGCGCCGCAGCGCGGGGGCAACCAGCTGGCCGGATGCAGCGTGGAGGATGCCCGCCATGCGATCATGCAGGCGGCCGGCATCCATGCGCCATCGTGGAACAATCCGGCAATCCTTGAACTGGGCTGGCTGCAACCCGATCCGAATGCAACTGCCCAGGTTCGCACGCTATATCCGCAGGCACAGGCTTTGTTTGCCGAGCGTTATGCCGATACGCTGGAACCCGAGTTCATGGCGCTGTGCGAAGCGCTCGCTGCCAGCAACGCCTGGCTATCGCGCGAACATACGCGCATTGGCCTGGTGCACGGCGATTTCCGGCTCGACAACATGCTGTTCGGGATTGGCGCAGGCGCTGAGCCGATCGCCGTGCTTGACTGGCAGACGGTTGGCATCGGCAATCCGCTGACCGACATCGGATATTTCCTCGGCTGTGGAATCGGCGACGAATTGCGCCGGAAGCACGAGCGTGAGTTGCTCGATCTCTATTGTGCCGAGATGACCCGGCGCGGGGTGAAGCTGACACGCGAGGATATCTGGCGCGACTATGTGATTGGCGCTCTGCATGGTGTATCGACGGCGGTGTTCAGTGCCGCATTTGTCGAACGCACCGAGCGCGGTGATGCCAATTTCCTGTCGATGGCGCGCGGTGCCTGTGCATTGGCGCTCGAACATGACAGCATGCGGCTGCTTGAGGAAGGATAAGACAATGGCGCTGAGCAAAGGTGATGACTTTCCGTTGCACCAGACCCCGGAACCGGTCGCCTATTCGGGAACGGATCGCAATTTCTACGACCGTTATTTCTTCAATGGCTACACCCCCGATGGCAGCGGCTTCTTCGCGCTGGCATTTGGCGTCTATCCCCACCTCGATGTGGCAGACGCGCACTTCAGCTTCATCCGCGGCGGCACCCAATATTGCCTTCACGCCAGCTGTGAGCTTGGCGTGGAGCGCATGTCGATGCGCGTTGGCCCGATCGCGATCGAGGTGATCGAGCCGCTGCAACGCCTCAAGGTGACGATTGACGAAACCCATGGGATCGCGGGCGAGTTCACCTTCACCGGGCGAGCTTTCCCGATCGAGGAGCCGCGTTTCACCCACCGCATCGGGCCGCGTGCCTTCATGGACTATACCCGCATGACGCAGAACGGGCATTACGAGGGATGGATTTCGCTCAACGGTGCGCGCGAGGATATGGCGCCCGGCACAATGGGCACGCGCGACCGCAGTTGGGGCATAAGGCCGGTGGGCGCGCGCGACATGCAACCCATGCCCGGCGCCCCGATCCCCAGCTTCTTCTGGCAATGGACGCCAATCAATTTTGCAGGTGGCAGCCTGTTCTTCCACGTCAATAATGACGCACATGGCGAAGCCTGGAATACTCGCGCAGCCTGGGCGGGCGATGGTGCGAGCGCGGACGAGATTGCCGAAGGGGTCGGGTCGATGCGCACCCGGCTCGCGCCCGGCACGCGCTGGCCGGGTGGCGGCACCCTGTCGCTGGCGGTCAGGGGCGCGCCCGAACAGATTACGTTCGAACCGCTCACACGCTTCCAGATGAAGGGGCTGGGCTATACCCACTCCGAATGGGGTCACGGCATGCATCACGGCCCGCTGAGGGTCGAACGTGAGGATATCGATCTTGCCGGGCTCGATCCGCTCGCTCCTGAAAATCTGCATGTGCAGATCTTAACCAGGGCGAACACGCCTGATGACCAGGGGATCGGCGTATTCGAACAGCTGATCATCGGCCCATTCAGCCCGCTGGGGCTCAAAGGCGTTAACGACGCGCAACCGGACTAGGCGGGCAAAACGGCCCGCCCATCAATGCACAGCCGGATCGAAAGGTTTGGATGCCCCGTGAGGATTCGAACCTCAATTGACGGAGTCAGAGTCCGTAGTCTTACCATTAGACGACGGGGCAATCGCCCGTCCGGCCCGAATTGACCGGTTGAGAGCGCAGGGCATCTAGTTTCCGCCAGCGCTCAGGTCAAGGCCCAGCCTGTGAGCGCGCTTGCCCAGCGCGCGTCCACACGCTAGCTAAGGGGCAGGTCCCCGTGCGCTACATGCGGCGGGAGGAAAGAAAGTATTTAATATGGCGGATTCTTCTCCGCCGGACGGAAAAAACAGGGCAGGCCCAAAAAGGGGCGGTAAGTCCGGCAAGGTAGCCGATTTTCGCTACAAGCGCCCCGCCAAGCCCAAGGATAAACGCCCCCCGCGCGGGGCCAATGCGCGCGGCATGGTAGCAGCGAAGCCTGCGAACAGCGATCTCGCTGAAAATCGTGCGAATCGAGGCCAGCCCAAGAAGCCGTTCAACATATCGGGCCCGCGCCCGGGGCAGGCCTATGCGGCAATCGACCTTGGCACCAACAACTGCCGCCTGCTGATCGCCCGTCCTTCGGGAGACGGCTTTACCGTAATCGACGCCTTCAGCCGTGTGGTGAAGCTGGGTGAAGGTTTGGCCAAGGCTGGCAAGCTCAGCGATGCAGCGATGGACCGCACCGTGCAGGCCCTCACCGTGTGTGCTGAAAAGCTGCGCCGCCGCAATGTCCACCTGGCACGCTCGGTCGCCACTGAAGCCTGCCGCCGCGCCGCCAACGGAGCCGATTTTATCGCCCGCGTGCGCGAGGAAACCGGCATCGCGCTAGACATCATCAGCGCAGAAGAGGAAGCGCGCTTGGCGGTGCTCGGCTGCCAGATCCTGCTCGAACCTGGCACCGGGCCTGCAATCATATTCGACATCGGCGGGGGCTCGACCGAACTGGTGCTGCTCGAACAGGGCGGCGGTGTGCCCGAAATGCGTGATTGGCTGAGCGTGCCATGGGGCGTGGTTTCGCTTACCGACACCGTTGGCAAGGTCGAGGGCGATCCGCATGAACGCGCCGCACGCTATGCCGAAATGCGCCGCGTTGTGCGCGACAGCTTTGCCGATTTTGCCGAGCGTATCGCGCCTGCTGCAAAGGCGGAAAAGCTGCGCCTGCTGGGCACCAGCGGAACGGTGACCACACTGGCCAGCCTGCATCTCAAGCTGCCGCAATACGATCGCAATGCGGTTGACGGGTTGATCGTGCCCGCTCAATCCATGCGCGGAATTACAGCCCAACTGTCCGCGCTTTCACCGCAGGAGCGCAGCGAAGTTCCCTGCATCGGGCGCGACCGTGCCGAACTGGTGGTGGCTGGTTGCGCCATCCTGGATTCGATCCTCGACATCTGGCCCGCTACCCGCCTGGGCGTGGCCGATCGCGGAATCCGCGAAGGCATATTGCGCAGCCTGATGGCGCGTGAACTGGCTCACCCGCATCCACTGCATGAGAACCGTCCGGCATGGCCCGCACGCGATCCTTCGCTGGATCGCGCCAAATGAGCCGCTCCGGTCGCAATCCTGACAAGCGGGTCAAGAGCGCCCGCGGGCGCACCGCATCGTCGACCCGCTGGCTTGAGCGCCAGCTCAACGATCCTTATGTCAAGCAGGCCAAGGCAGAAGGCTATCGCAGTCGCGCGGCCTACAAGCTGATCGAGCTGGACGAGAAATTCAGCCTGATCCGCGGCGCCAAGCGCATTGTCGACCTGGGCATTGCGCCAGGCGGCTGGAGCCAGGTGGTGCGCAAGCTAGCTCCGAAAGCCACGGTGGTGGGGATCGACCTGCTACCGACCGAACCGATCGAAGGCGTGACCATCTTCGAGATGGATTTCATGGACGATGGCGCCCCTGCCGCGCTGGAAGAGGCGCTTGGCGGCAAGGCCGATCTGATCCTGTCGGACATGGCGGCGAACACCGTTGGCCACAAGCAGACCGATCATTTGCGCACCATGGGGCTGGTAGAGGCAGGCGCCTGGTTTGCAGTCGAAAATCTTGCCCAAGGCGGCGCCTTCGTGGCGAAGGTGCTGGCCGGCGGCACCGATGACGAGCTGCTGAGGCTGCTCAAATCACACTTCAAATCGGTGAAGCATGCCAAGCCGCCCGCAAGCCGCAAAGGCTCATCCGAATGGTATGTGGTGGCACAGGGCTTCAAGGGCCACCGCGACTAGCGGCCTGCTCCAATAAAAAGGGGCCGCGCGATCAGCTCGCACAGCCCCGAAATTCACGTTGCATGCGCTGGCGACAGCTCAGGCTTCGGCTTCCGTTCCCTCTGCGGGGGCTTCTTCAGCCGCTGCTTCGCCTTCTCCCTCGGCAGCAGCCTCCTCGGCAGGCGCCTCTTCGGCTACGACAGGTTCGGGCCGCGCGGGGGCACCGCCCATGCTTTCCATATAGACCATGATCGCGGCGCGATCTTCGGGCTTGGGCAGGCCGGCGAAGCTCATCTTGGTCCCGTCTGCGAAACCCCGCGGGTTGGTGAGCCAGGCATCCATGTTTTCCCAGGTCCAGTTGCCACCATGGCCGGAGAGCGCCGGGCTGTAGGCGAAACCGGCGACATGCTGGCCGATCCCGGTTCCCATCACACCCCAGAGATTGGGGCCGATACCGTTCGCCCCGCCCTGCTCGATCGTGTGGCAGGCTGCGCATTTGGCAAAGACCTTGGCCCCGGCTTCAGGCGTCGCAGCTGCAATCAGCGTGCCAAGATCCGGCGCTGCCTCTGCGCCCGCGCCTTCTGCCTCAACGCCTTCGATCTGGTAGCCAATTTTTTCAGGCCGCTCAGGCTTGTCCGCGTGGAAATACTTGCCACTGAGGACCGACAGGCCCAGCGCGATGATACCGGCGAAAAGCACCCAGCCGGCGGCAGTGTTGAAACGATCGTCCATGATGAAAACAGATCCGCGAAATATCCCTGGTGAATTCGCCCGCCGCTCTAGTCGGCAGCGCACGGCTTAGCAAGACCGATCAAGGCACTATCTGTTGCAAGCCGCGCAATTGGCTTGCAGCAGGGGTTTACGGGCGATAGTCGCCTTGGCCATGCACAGTTTTCCTGCCCCGGCCCTTGCGATGGTCCAGACGATGCGCGAATCGGCGCAGGCCGCGCCAGAGCGCGCAATCGCGTTCCAGGGCTCGCCCGGGGCCAATTCGCACCGCGCCGCGAAAGAGGCTTGTCCGGAATATCTGCCGCTACCCTGTTTCAGTTTCGAGGATGCGCTCGACACAGTGAAAGCGGGCAAAGCGGGCTGCGCGATCATCCCGATTGAGAATTCGCAGCATGGGCGCGTGGCTGATATCCACTTCCTGCTGCCCGAAAGCGGGCTGAAGATCGTGGGTGAATATTTCATGCCGATCGATCACGCGCTGATGGGCTTGGGCAAAGGGCCATTCACCGCCGCCTACAGTCACCCGCAGGCGCTGGGCCAATCGCGCAAGTTCCTGCGTGAGCGCGGGATCGTGCCGATGAGCTATGCCGATACCGCTGGCGCCGCAGCCTTTGTGGCCGAAAAGGGAGATCCTACGCTGGCAGCGATTTCGCCACCAATAGCTGCCGAGCTTTACGGGCTGGAAATCGCCGAACAGCATGTGCAGGATTCGCCAGACAATATGACGCGCTTCGTGATCTGCGCGCGCGAGGCGCTCGATCCCGCCACGCTTAGCGGCGAAGATACGATCACCACCTTCGTGTTCGAGGTGAAGAACATCCCTGCCGCGCTGTATAAGGCGATGGGCGGTTTCGCTACCAATGGCGTCAACATGACCAAGCTGGAAAGCTATCAGACCGGCACCAGTTTCTCAGCCACCATGTTCTATGCTGACATCATCGGTGCCCCTGGCGATCCAGCCGTGGATCGCGCCATGGAAGAGCTCGCTTTCCACAGCAAGGAGCTGACCATACTGGGGACTTACCGTCAGGCGCGCAAGCGGGGTTAAGCCCATGCCTGATAACACTTAAACAGCTTTTCAGGGAGCCGCTTGCGCCGCGCCCGCCTGCGTGCCACCAATGGAGTTCATGGCGGTTGCAGCAAATCAGGTTTCAACGGGTGGCGCAGCGCCCGCAGGCTGGGAAGAATTGCGCGCCGACCCTGCGATCCAGTTCGAACCGGTCAACCTGCCCGAACAGGCACCGCGCGAACCCGGCATGTTGCAGCGTTTTTTCGAATGGCTGGGCAATCTGATCGGGGATTCGCTGGGCGGCGCGCTGGGCAACGCCTGGCCAATGCTGCGCTGGGCTCTGCTGGCGATCATGATCGCGGCACTGTTGTTTGTCCTCTGGCGTATTTTCGATCCGCTTGCCCGCCGCAAACGTGTCTCCTCTCAGGATGCGGCAGAATCAGAATGGCGCCCTGACCAGAGTGCGGCTATCGCCTTGCTGGAAGATGCCGATCGGTTGGCATCGGAAGGCCGCTATGACGAGGCGACCCACTTGTTGCTGCTGCGCAGCGTGAACCAGATCGCCACTGCTCGGCCCGACTGGGTTCCACCATCCTCGACCGCGCGCGAACTGGCGCACCTGCCGACGCTGCCCGATGCCGCGCGGCACGCTTTCCAGACCATTTCGGAACGGGTCGAGCGCAGCCTGTTTGCGCTGCGCTCGCTCGAACAGGAAGACTGGGACGCCGCCCGAGAAGCCTATGCCGAGTTCGCGCTTGTCCGGCTTGAAGGCATCACCGCATGAGCCAGCCGGGCACCTCACCCTTTTCGCCGCGCGCGGTGCTGGCTATCGTGCTTACCGGTGCACTGTCGTTCCTCGCTCTGGTCTATTTCATCGGCGCGGGCGATACAGGCAACCGGAATGGCGCTGGCGGCGCACACGCCGCGTCCAAGGGACTCAACGGCTATGCCGGGCTGGTGCACCTGCTCGAGGCGCAAGGCTATGCAGTAACGCAGTCGCGCAGCCCGGCTGCCTTCGAAACCTATGACTTGCTCGTGCTGACGCCGCCGATGAACGCCGATGCCGAGGAAATCGGCCAGATCCTGGATCAGCGGCGCGATCTGGGACCAACGATTGTGATCCTGCCCAAATGGGGCGTGACAGGTTTCAGGGGCAGGCTGCGCGAGCAGCTAGAAGGCAAGATCAGGGATGGCTGGGTGCGGCTGGTGTTTTCCAGCGCGCCAGAATGGGTCGGAGATTTGCCCGCGCCCTTCGCGGTGGAATTGAAGGAGGAACAACTCGATGGCGGCAAGCGAGCAGGTTGGAGCGGTTTCGACCTCACCGGCAGCCTGCCTGCAAGCGCGGTGATCTATGCCCAACCCAGCAAACTACACGAGGCCTGGGTAGCTGATGATGCCGGCCATTCGCTTGCGCATCTTGTGCTGGGCGAACAGGACAGCGACTATTACGCCGAGGCGCAATGGGTCGTCTTCGTGACCGAGCCCGATTTGATGAACAATTACGGGCTGGCCGATCCCCGGCGCGCGGCGCTGGCGCTCGCGCTGGTGCGCGAGGCCGGATATGATGATGATATGTCTGTCACCTTCGATCTCACGCTCAACGGGCTGGGATCGGCGCAAAACCTGCTGACGCTCGCTTTCCGCCCGCCTTTCCTGGCCGCGACACTGTGCCTGATCATGGCTTTGTTCGTAGTTGGCTGGCGCGCTTTTCAGCGCTTCGGACCGGCGCGGGCCGAAGCGCGGGCCGATGCTTTCGGCAAGAGCCGCCTGGTCACCAGTGGCGCGCGGCTGGTGCTGCGCGCGCGGCGCCTGAGGCTGCTGACCGCGCCCTATGCCGACCTGACAGCGAGGCGGCTGGCACGCCGCTTGGGATTGGCGCATGCAACCCCTGAGGCAATCGATGTGGCGCTGAAGCGCACCCTGCCGGAAGAGGAACCGTTTTCATCGCGTGCTGAGGCCCTGCGGCACGCGCGCAAACCATCTGAAATTCTCGGCGCGGCCGAGCATTTGCACGAGCTTGAAAGGAAATTGACCAGATGAGCGATGCATCCCGGATGCGGCTTGGCCCGATGCAGCCTGAGGAACTGCGCGATCTTGCGAATGCGATCAGGCGCGAAGTGAGCAAGGTGATTATCGGCCAGAGTGGTCTGATCGATCACTTGCAGATCGCCATGGTCAGCCAGGGACACGTACTGCTTGAGGGGCCACCGGGCACTGCCAAAACGCTGCTGGCACAAAGCTTTGCCGCGACATTGGGGCTCGATTTCGGGCGCATCCAGTTCACCCCTGACCTGCTGCCGGGCGATATTCTGGGCTCCAACCTGTTCAACTTCCAGACCAGCCAGTTCACCCTTACCCGCGGGCCGATCTTCTGTGACCTGTTGCTAGCTGACGAGATCAACCGCACCCCGCCCAAAACCCAGGCTGCCTTGCTCGAAGCGATGCAGGAACGGCGCGTGACGCTGGACGGCGAAACCCATGCGCTGACCGATCACTTCATGGTGATCGCAACGCAGAACCCGATCGAGAACCAGGGTGTCTATCCCTTGCCCGAAGCCCAGCTAGACCGGTTCCTGTTCAAATTGCTGGTGCCCTATCCCGAAGCGGAAGAGGAAGCCGCGATCGTGGCGCGCTTTGGCCAGCATCAGGGGCCGCCGCGCCCTGCCGATCTGGGGGTGAGCGCGGTAGCCGATGCCAGACAGCTCGCCCGGGTTGCCGGGGTGATCAAGGGAGTAACCGCGGCGCAGGAGGTGATCGATTATGTCGTGCGGCTGGTGCGCGCGACGCGCGAGCATGCCGAACTGGCAGTGGGTGCAAGCCCGCGCGCGGCGGTGTTGCTGGCCAATGCAGCACGGGCGCGGGCTGCGCTGGAAGGGCGCGACTATGTCATCCCCGATGACGTAAAGGCGCTGGCCGTGGCGACGCTGCGCCACCGGTTGAGCCTTAGCCCTGCGGCAGAGATCGAAGGCCGCGAAGTCGAAGCGCTGGTGGCCGAACTGGTCGAGGCGACCGAGGCTCCGCGCTGATCCGATGCCGCTGGTGCTCCCCTTTGTGCCCACCGAGCGCGCGGCCTGGCTGGCCGCCGCGCTGGCGCCTGTGGCACTGGTGATAGCAGCAAGCACGCCCGGTGCCTGGGTGGTTGCGCCGATTGCGGCAGGGGCATTGCTGGTCCTGGTATTGCTCGACGGCTGGATGGCGGGCCGCCTTGTGGATTGGGACATTACAGTGCCCGCCGATACCGAAGTGGGCGAGCCGCTCGAGATGATTATCTCGGGAAGTTTTGCCAGCGCCGCCATGCCGCAGCGGATCGAGGCCGCGCTGGCGTTCGATCCCCGGCTCGGGGGCGGCGGACGCGCCGAGGTGCGCCTTGGCGCCGGAGATGGCGTGGGGAGTTTTGCCGGAACCCATTCCGCGGTGCCGGTGCGGCGCGGCACCGGCAGGCTGTTCCGGGGCTGGATGCGCTGGGTCGGGCCGCTCGGCCTTGGCGCACGCCAGACGCAGCGCGAGCTCGACCAGGAAGTGCGCATCTGGCCCGATCTCAGCCCGGTGCGCAGCCGCGACCTGCAAACTTTCCTGCGCAATGCCCAGCATGGCCTGATCGCCCGCCGCCTGCGCGGCGAAGGCAGCCAGTTCGAAGCGCTGAGCGAATACCAACCCGGCATGGATCGGCGCTGGATCGACTGGAAGGCGAGCGCCCGGCACACCAGGCTCTATGCCCGCGAAAACGAAGCTGAACGCAACAACCAGATCGTCTTCGCCTTCGATTGCGGCCAGGCAATGTGCGAGCCGGTTGACGGCCTACCGCGCATAGATCGGGCGGTTTCAGCCGCGCTCACCTGCGCTTATGTCGCGCTCAAGGGCGGTGACCGGGTGGCGCTGTTCGGCTTTGCCCAGCGGCCGGGTCCGATGACCCCTTTCATCGCGGAGACCCGCGCGTTCCCGCGCTTGCAGCGCGCCGCTGCCAGTCTAGATTACCATTCCGCAGAGCCCAATTTCACGCTGGCCATGGCGCATCTGACCGGCAAGCTCAAACGCCGTTCGATGATCGTGCTCTTTTCCGACTTCACCGATCCCACCGCTGCCGAGCTGATGGTGGAGAGCCTGGGGCGACTGGTGCGTCACCATCTGGTGCTGTTCGTGACCATCGCCGATAGCGAGATCGAGGCATTCGTCGAGGCTGCGCCTACCGATCTCACCACGTTGGCTCGCAGCGTTACCGCCGACACGCTGGCGCGCCAGCGCGCGCTGGTGCTCGAACGCTTGCGGCAGCTCGGCATTGATGTAATCGAAGCGCCGTGGCGCAAGATCGGGCCGCAACTGATCGATCGTTATTTCGAAGTGAAACGGCACGAGGCGATCGGATGAAGCCGCCAGGTATCGCCAAATGGTTCGCTCCAGGCGAAATCGAGGCACCGCCCGACGCGGCCAGCGCAGCGCTGCGTTCGGACCGCTTCCGGCTCGAGCGCGAAACCGATTGGCGGCGACTCGAAGAAATCGTTGCGCGGATGGAGAAGGGCTCGATCCGGCGGGTGAACGATGCCGACTTGCTGGCTCTGCCGACGCTCTATCGCACCGCCGCCTCAAGCCTGGCCGTGGCGCGCGAGACTTCTCTCGACGCGGCAACTCTGGGTTATCTCGAGGCGCTGGTGCAACGCGCCTGGTTCCAGGTCTATGGCCCGCAAACCGGGTTGTGGGGCTGGCTGCGCGGGTTCCTGAAGGGCGGGTGGAGCCGCGCGGTGCGCGAAATCTGGCTCGACCTGTGTATTGCGCTGGCGGTGATGGTAGCGGGCGGCGTGGTCGGTTGGCTGCTGGTCGCGCGCGATAGCGAGTGGTTCTACGCGCTGGTACCGGGCGCAATGGCGGGCGGGCGCGTGCCAGGGGCCAGCCGCGAGCAATTGCTCGATACTTTGGCCACCGAAAACGGCGCCGACGGGCTTTCGATCTTTGCCGCCTCGCTATTCAGCAACAATGCGGGCGTGGCGATCCTGGCCTTCGCATTGGGTTTTGCCTTTGGTATCCCCTCTCTGATGCTGCTGCTGCACAACATGGCCCTGATGGGCGCAATGATGTGGGTATTCGCGAGCCAGGACCTGACTTTCAACTTCCTCGCCTGGCTGAGCGTGCACGGCACGACCGAGCTGTTCGCGATCCTGCTGGCGGGAGCCGCCGGCCTGCACATCGGTCGGTCTATGGCCTTTCCGGGTGAGCGTTCAGTGCTTGTTGCCGCGCAGGAAAGCGGGCGCCGCGCCGCAGTGGTGATGGTCGGCGTGGTGCTGATGATGGTTGTCGCTGCCTTCCTCGAAGCCTTTCCGCGGCAGCTCCTCGCAGCGAGCACGGACCGCTTGCTGATCGGCGCCACAATGCTGGCACTGTGGCTGGCCTATTTCTTCGCTTATCGCCCGCGCGGCACGGGACAGAGCGAAGCATGAACAGTCATCGCACCGGCTTTGTACCGGCCACGCTGGCCAAGCGGCAGCGTTACATGCTGACGCCCGAAGGCATTGCCTTGCCGCTCACGATTGCTTCGCGCGGAGCGCGGGTGGGTGCGCTGGTGCTCGATTTCGTGATTATCGCAGCCGGTATGCTGGCCGTGACCCTGGTGCTGTTCTGGACACTGGGCGACCTGATCGAACAGCTCATGGCTGGTATCGAAGATGAGATCGGCGGCGCGGCGGAACTGATCGGCGTGATCCTGATCCTGTTCAGCTTCCTGGCGCGCTATGGCTATTTCCTCGGCTTTGAACTGGGTCCGCGCGGGGCGACGCCGGGCAAGCGGATCGTAGGGATCAGGGTTGCCGCACGCGATGGCGGGCAGCTGAGAGCAGAAGCGGTGATCGCGCGCAACCTGCTGCGCGACATCGAGCTGTTCCTGCCGCTGGTGTTCCTGCAGGTCGCCCCCACTGGCGCCATGGGCAGCGCGGGGATCGCGGGCATGATCTGGTTCCTTATCTTCATGGGTTTCCCCTTCTTCAACCGTGACGCCATGCGCGCGGGCGATATTATTGCGGGAACCTGGGTAGTGGAAACCCCGCGTGCGAATCTCGCGCAAACGCTTTCGACCCAGAGTGCTGCGGATGGCACCAGCCAGGTGACCGGCGCACGCTACAGTTTCGGCGAGGCCGAGCTTTCGGTCTACGGCGAGGAGGAATTGCAGACGCTCGAGCGCGTCTTGCGCGGTGGCGAGGAAAATGCTCTCGCTGCAGTCCATGCCGCGATTTGCCGCAAAATCGGCTGGGAGCCAGGGTCGGGTGACGAACGCGCTTTCCTTACGGCATTCTACGCCCAACTCAGGGCCAAGCTGGAAGGCGATATGCGCTTTGGCAAACGCAAAAGGGATAAATACTCATGACCCGGCCTTTCCCGATTTCCCGGCGTAGTGCGCTGGCTGGGCTTGCCTCGCTCGGTGCGGCGGCCTGCGTGCCGATCGATACCTCGCCGAGCGGCAGACTGGCGGCCCGCCTACGGATCATCGAGGCAGCGGCTGGTGGCACGCTGGGTGTGGCGCTGTATGAGAGCGGCAGCGGGCGAACGCTGGCCCATCGCGGAGATGAGCTGTTCGCACACTGCTCATCATTCAAGCTATCGCTCGCGGCCATGCTGCTCCATCACGACGAAGCTGGCAAGATCGACGCGGGCGAACATGTGCGCTGGTCCGCGCAGGACCTGATGTCCGTTTCGCCCTTCACCAAACGCAGGCTGGAAGAAGGGGCCACGCTGCTCGAGCTTGCCAGGGCGACCCAGACCTTGGGCGACAACGCCGCGGCCAATATCCTGCTCAAGCGGCTGGGCGGACCCCAGGACTTGACCGAATTCTGGCGCACGCTGGGCGATCCGGTCAGCCGGCTTGACCGCTACGAGCCTGATCTGAACCAAGTCCCCCCCGGTGAAGTGCGCGACACCACCAGCCCGCTGGCGATGGCGCGTACGCTGGAACAAATCCTGCATGGCGACGTGTTGAACCCCGCAAACGCCGCCTTGTTGATGCAGTGGATGAGCGAAACCCGCACCGGAGCGCGGCGCGTGCGGGCAGGCTTGCCGCAGGATTGGCAAAGCGGCGACAAGACCGGTACGTCGATTTGGCCCGGCGCGGACGCGATCTACGTCGACATCGGCTTTGCCCATGCGCCAGACGGCGCGCGCTACACTTTTGCTACGTACTACCGTGCAGCACGAACACATAACGAGATGGACCCTGCTGCTGAGGCAGTGCTGGCACAGGTCGGCGGTGTGCTGGCCGAATTTGCCCTATCCCGCGCTCAGTAGCCAGCGGCTCAATAGATCGCCGGATTGTAGCGCTGGCTTGCAAGTGGACGGACGGGTTGCAGCAATTCTATTTCATTGACAGCAAGCCTTTCGCCTTCATTGGCAAGGCCCAGGCTGTCAGCGAACAGCAACCGCCCGCCCGAAAGATTCATGAGCGCGATGCGGAACTGTTCCTCGCCCATGGCGAAGCAGCCGTTGGAGCGGCCCAACCGTCCCCAGCGATCAATATGTTCCGGCTCAGCATAATTGGCGCGGTGCATCACGATCGCACGGCGAAAGGCTGCTTCATTGGTCGGATCGATCCCGCCCAGCCGGACTGAAGTGCCATAGCGCCCGACATACCATTCCCAGGTGACATAGGCGCCGCGGCTGGTCGCGTTCGAACCTTCAGTATTGGAATAACGCTTCAGGAAACCGTCATGCTCGGGGTCGGATCCGGTGCCGTGGCTGACATGGTAGCTTTGCACTTCCTCGCGCTCGAGATTGACGAAGTGGAACCGGCGCTCGGCCGAATGGAGGCCGAAATCGGCAATACCCACAATGTCGCGTTTCCAGATCGCATCGCCGGCGCGGTCAAGCTCGCGCTTGGCCAATTCGAACAGTTCACGATCGCGGGCTGATCCCTTTTGCGGCATGGCAAAAGCGCGCGCAGGGACGGCAAGTGCCGCACCCGCAGCAAGTCCAGACTTGACGAGATCGCGCCTGTTCATCGCATCACACTATAGCGCAATTCTGGCTATCTGGTGAACAGACAATTTTTTGCGCGGGTGAGAGCACGCATTTTCACGCGATTACGGTGTGTTCGATCAAAATCTTGCAGCCCAGCGCAATCAGGATCACGCCGCCCGCAATCTCGGCAGTACGCCCGAAGCGGTCGCCGGCGCGGCGACCCAGGACGACGCCGACCAGCGAAAGCGCGAAGGTCACACCTGCGATCAGCGCGGCTGCGGGCAGCGGCGCAATATCCAGCGTGGGCAAGGTAATGCCCGCCGCCAGCGCGTCCACGCTGGTCGCAATGGAGGCCATGAACAACGCCGCGCCGGAAAGCTTCAAGGCT
Source organism: Altererythrobacter chaiwopuensis (assembly GCF_054957755.1). NCBI lineage: Bacteria > Pseudomonadati > Pseudomonadota > Alphaproteobacteria > Sphingomonadales > Erythrobacteraceae > Altererythrobacter > Altererythrobacter chaiwopuensis. The sequence goes on along the minus strand of NZ_JBTXJG010000001.1, from coordinate 994,148 downwards.
TCGTCCTGATGCTCGCCTGCAAAGATCATGCGCAGGCCGAGAAAGGCGAGCAGGGCGAAGGCGATCCAGTGATCCCATGCCGCAACAAACTGCAAGGCATAGGCGCCGATGCTCCAGCCGATCAGCGGCATCACGCCCTGCGCTACGCCGAATGCAAGTGCGATTTGCACCGCGCCAAGTGCATGGGGGCGAAATCGTGCGCCTTGTGTCAGGGCCACAGCGAAAGCATCCATGGCCAGCGCAAGCGCCAGGATCAGGGCGGCGATCATTGCTGCCTTCTTGCCTGGCTATTCGGCGGCGACTGCATGCGCGGCATGAGGATCGAATGCCGCCGCTTCTCCCGCTTCGATCTCTGCCGCCTTGGCTTCCACCAGCGACACGATATGGTCGAGCATGTCCTCGCTCGCAACATGGTGGTCGGTAACTCCGCGCAGATAGACCATGTGCTTGCCCTTGCCGCCGCCGGTAAGGCCGATATCGGTTTCGCGCGCTTCTCCGGGGCCGTTGACCACGCAGCCGAGCACCGAAAGGCTCATCGGCGTCTTGATGTGTTCGAGCCGTTTTTCGAGCGCTTCCACTGTGCGGATCACATCGAAGCCCTGGCGCGAACAGCTGGGGCACGAGACCACCCGAACGCCGCGGGTCCGCAGGCCCAGCGATTTGAGAATTTCGAAACCGACCTTCACTTCCTGCTCCGGCTCCGCCGAAAGGCTGACCCGGATCGTATCTCCGATCCCGGCCCAAAGCAGCGATCCGATCCCGATCGAGCTTTTCACCGTGCCGCCGATCAACCCTCCGGCCTCGGTGATCCCCAGGTGCAGCGGGCAATCGACCGTCTCAGCCAGGCCATGATAGGCCGCCACGGCCAGGAAAACGTCACTGGCCTTCACCGCCACCTTATATTCGTGGAAGTCATGGTCCTGCAGCAGCTTGATATGGTCGAGCGCGCTTTCGATCAGCGCTTCGGGGCAGGGCTCGCCATATTTCTCCAGCAAATCCTTTTCGAGACTGCCGGCATTGACGCCGATGCGGATGGCGCAGCCATTGGCCTTGGCCGCGCGGACGACTTCGGCAACGCGCTGCGACGAACCTATGTTGCCCGGGTTGATCCTGAGGCATGCCGCGCCTGCGTCTGCTGCCTCAAGCGCGCGCTTGTAGTGGAAATGGATGTCCGCGACGATCGGTACCCGCGCCGCCCTGGTGATCTTGCTGAAAGCTGCGGTTGCCTCTTCGGTGGGGCAGGAAACGCGAATTATGTCCGCGCCCGCCTCCTCGCACCGGCGGATCTGGTCGATCGTCGCCACGGCATCTTCGGTGGGGGTATTGGTCATGGTCTGCACCGTAATCGGCGCATCGCCGCCTACAGGAACATTGCCGACCATGATCTGGCGGCTTTTGCGACGCATGATGTCGCGCCAAGGTCTGACTGAGGACATGGCGGGGATATAGCCATGCGCCGATGAAGGAGCAATGACGGGCTGCTCCCTTTTACGGAGCAGCCCCGGCTGATATCTACCAGCGGATGAGGCTGGGCACGGCCAGACGCCCGATCAGCGCCGCCACGGCAACCGGCGCGACGTGCCAGATGCCCATATGGGTCAGGTTGTCGATCGGGCAGGACATGCCATAGATCAACGTGCCCAATGCCCCTGCGGCGATCCCGGTAAACCAGCCTGCCGACTCCAGCGATACTGGTGCCCCGCGCCTGAGCCAAAGGATCAGTGCGCCGCCGGTAAACAGTGCCGATGCCAGCGATGCGACAAAGCAGTGCAGCGCCGAAAGATCGAACACTATCTCGCCTGTGCCGACGCGCGAAAACACACTGATCAGTGCCGCGAGCGGCAACACGCCAAGCATCGCAGCCGCCCATTTGGGCGCATCGTGACGACTGCCCACGCCTGGCGAAGCCAGCGCGATGGCGGCACCGGCGCTTGCAAGCCCCAGCAGCAGGAGCAATCCATTGGTGATCCAGAAGAAAGGCGCAGCCTGGCCCTGGAACACTCGCGCGCCCAGGCCTTCGACCAGCATGACTGCGGCCAGCGTAACAACCGAAGCCGCTGCTACCAGTGCGGCCCCGTCACGCATCGCAAATGTGCGAACCGGTGCCAATTCCTTGGTCAGTCCGGAAATCAGATTATCGCGATACTTGTTCATCGCTCTTATGCTTTCTCAACGAGTGCGGACAATTTCTTGAGTCCGCGATGGATATTGACTTTGACCAGGCTTTCGCTCTGGCCAGTCTTTTGGGAGGCTTCGTGGATCGAAAGTCCTTCGATCTTGACCAGCTCGATTGCCTCGGCCTGGCTGGAAGGCAAGTGCACGAACAGCCGCTCCAGGCTGACCCGCGCTTCGATCACGTCCTCGTCGCTGTCGACATAGGCGTCATTGTCTTCCAGCAGATCGCTTTCATGCTTGTAGACCTTGCGCAGATGATCGACCCAGCGATAGCGGGCGATCGCGGCCAGCCACGGAAGAAAGGGACGCGACCTATCATAAGTGTTGCGCTTTGCGTGCAGCGCCATCAGCACGTCCTGCACCAGATCGTCGAGCTGGTGGGGAGGAACGCGCCGGCGGAAATAACGCTCCAGCCACATTCCCGCCTCTGACAGCAGCACATTATAGGCAGGCTTGTCGCCTTTTTGTGCCGCCGCCATGAGGCGGGCGAGTGTGGCTTCGTCAGCTATCATTTTCCGCGCGCTTTGGCGATCAGGGCGTCAGCAGAGAGCACCCCGCCGCCCCGCACGATCAGGATAGCTGCCAAGGCTATTACGCCGATGGCCCAACCAAAAAAGTGCTCCGAGGTGGGGAAAACGAACACCTGGATGACCAGCGCCATAATCATCAGCGCCAGCGCCGAAAAACGCGTGGCGAGGCCGGCAACCAGCAATATGGGGAAAGCAAATTCCGCATAGGTTGCCATTGGCACGGCCAGATCGGTCGGCAGAGGAAGGCCCGAAAACTCCATCTCAAAGATCATGTATTGTACATCTTTGATCTGGAGCCAGGTGCCTTCTTCCACCTTGGTCTGGTAGGATCGCCAGAAAATCCCGGCGAGCGCAACACGAGTGAAGAGCAGCGCCAGCCCCTCGACAAACGTACCGGAAGCGATTTTCACAAGGCGTTCGTAGATTGAGACCAGGCTGCTCATACTTCACTTCTCCTGTTCGGATACCGTCTTAATCAACGTTCGACAGGCGCCAAGGAACCGTTGCCCTTGGGAGTCTCAATGCCGGTGCAGCTGCCCTTGGGCACCATCTTCCAGGCATTGCCCTGGTAATCGCGGGTCGAAGTTCCGGCGCAGCTCGTGCCCGGCCCGGCCGCGCAATCATTCTTGCCAGCCTTGGCAACGCCATAGCATTTTTCCATCGGCTGCTTCTGGGCCACTGCCGGAGTAGCGGCAAGGCCTGCAGCAACGCCGGCGGCAATCGCGAACCCTACGAAATTGGTGATTGATTTGGTCGTCATAATTCTTCTCCAGATATGCGAGTGTTGCAAGCGAACCTGCTGTTTAGGTCGCAACTATCGGCTGGTTCGGCGATTATTCGCATCTGGTTACAGCAAAAAAATCCAACCCCCAAGTAACCTCCCGCCTTCAATAGACGAACTCAACTGTATCCACACACGGACGCCCCCGTTCCGGTCATGGTGGGAAATGGAGTGCTTGATGAAGATTGAAACCCGCAAAACCGCATTTGCAGCCCTTGCCGGCGCGATGGCGCTTTCCTCGGTCGCCGCTTTCGCTGCAGAGCCCCCCGCTGGCAGCAGCGGCGGCGCGCTAAACGCCGATGATGCGGTGCATTGTTATGGTGTGCATGCGTGCAAGGGCCAGGCTGACTGCGCTACCAGCGAAAATGCCTGCAAGGGCCAGAACGAATGCAAGGGCCACGGCTTCACGGAGATGAAGGCAGGCGAATGCCTGACGAAGGGCGGCACGATCGGCGATCTAGGCTGATCGGCTAGCCTCTCCGGCTAGATGGCCCGGCGCCCGCAATCCCAACCCCTGAATCCCTGTAGGGTGCCGGGCCATCGCTTTTTGATGTATCTCGAATGGATATGAATCAGATCGAACCATTCGGCGGATTCGGGCTTGGCCTGCGCCGCACGCATTACGCCGATTTCCTTGATAACGACGTCGCAGTCGATTTCGTCGAGGTCATCAGCGAGAATTACATGCTTGATGGCGGCCGTCCGCTGCGAATTCTCGAACAGGTGCGCGAAAAACATCCCGTGATCATTCACGGCGTGTCGATGTCAATCGGTTCTGCCAGCGGGCTCGATCGCCAATATCTCGACAAGCTCAAGCGGCTCGAACGCCGCATCAATCCGCTGTGGGTATCGGACCATTTGTGCTGGACCCGCACCAGCGCACATAACAGCCACGATTTATTGCCGCTCCCGCTGACCGAGGAAGCGCTGGGCGTGGTCTGCGCCAATATCGAGCGCGCGCAGGATCATCTCGGGCGCGCGATGCTGTTCGAAAATCCCTCGAGTTACCTGACATTTCCCGAAGACGAGTTCACCGAATGGGAATTCATCAGCGAGATGGCACGCCGCACAGGTTGCTACCTGCTGCTGGACGTCAACAATATCTATGTCAGCGCGCGCAACCACGGGTTCAGCGCGGGTGATTATATTGCCGGGCTGCCGATGGAGCGCGTGCGCCAAATTCACCTTGCCGGGCATACCCCTGGCCAGATCATCATCGACACACATGACCGCGAAGTGTGTGACGAGGTCTGGGCGCTCTATGCCCGTGCGATGGTGAAGATCGAGCAGCCGGTCGCCACCATGATCGAGCGCGACGACAAGATCCCGCCGCTGGGTGAGCTGCTTGACGAGCTGGATCAGGCGCGCAAGCTTGCCGCCTCGGCCCGGCCGGGTGTTGCGGCATGAACGATACACCATCCCTTGCCGAGCGGCAGGCCGCCTTCATGGCACAAGTGCTGTTTGATGAGGCCCCGCTGCCGCAGGGCTGGAATGATCGCCACGCAGCGGGGATCGAGGTTTATCGCGGCAACTATCGATCTTCGCTCATCGAGGCGCTCAAAAGCACTTATGAAAAGACCGAGCGCTGGGTTGGTGAAGATGCCTTTCGCCGCGCCGCCGCGCATCATGTGATCACCAATCCGCCAACCAGCTGGACGCTTGACGATGCGGGCGCAGGGTTTGACGCAACCTGCGCCGAGCTGTTCCGCAACGACCCCGAAGTGGCAGAGCTTGCCTGGCTGGAATGGGCCATGTTTCAGGCATTCACTTCGGCCGATGTCGCATCGCTCGATGCTGACGGTTTTACCTGGCAGACGAGCGGCTTCGGGGAAGAGGAATGGACCAATCTACGGCTCGAATTCCTGCCGGGGGCCGCATCGCGCCAAGTCTCGCACAATATGCGGGCGATCTGGAACGCGCTTGGCGAAGACGAGCTGGTGCATGTGGCAACTGCGCTTGACACACCGCAATCGGTGCTGGTCTGGCGCGAAGGCGAACGCGCGACATTCATGATGGGAAGCGTTGAGGAAGCACGTGCCTTTGCCGCGCTCCAGGGCGGCATGCCCTATGGCGAGATGTGCATGATGCTGGCAGGCGAGGAGGCGACGGCCGATGAGGCGCAGCAGGCAGCGATGCGCGCAGGCGCATTGCTCGGGCGCTGGCTCAACGAAGGCCTGATTGCTGCGCTCAGAACCTGAAGGCGTGATGACCGGTCTGTGATTTTGCCGCGCCGGAGGGCGACTTCACGGCGGGCCAGGGTTTGCAACGAGGCGCTAGATTTCGAAGCTTTCGCCCACCAATCGCTCGCTCAGGCTCCACAACCGTTCGGCCGTGGCGGGATCGAGTGCATAGCTGCGTACCCCGCGTTCGCTGGAAGTGTCATCGACTTCGGCGACATGGCAGTCCTCGCAATAAACCCCGCCCTTGCCCGCAAGCTCGGGCGCACTTGCCGCCCAGCAAGTTGTCGCCGCGCCCTGCTCTACCGTTTTCCAGGCGAAGTTCTGGTCCGCCTCTGTCACTCTAGCGAGCAGTGCGGCGCGATCCTGCTCAGTCAGATGGCGGCCAAGATTGGTCACGATCCCGCCCGGATGCACCGCAAAAACATCGATCCCCTTGCCCTTGAGGCGTTTGTCCAGCGCCACGGTGAACAGCACATTGGCGGTTTTCGACTGGCCGTAGCTGGCCCATTTTTCGTATTCGCGATGCTCGAAATTGGGATCGTCGAGATGCACCTTGTCCATGTGGTGCCCCCGGCTCGAAAGGTTGACGATCCGCTTGCCAGCGCCTTTCTCGACCAATGGCAGAAGGTATTTTGTGAGCAAGAAGTGCCCCAGATGATTGGTGCCGAACTGCATCTCGAACCCATCGGCGGTATGGCTGAACGGACACGCCATGACCCCGGCATTGTTGATCAACAGGTCGATCCTGTCGAAACGCTGGTTCGCTTCCTTGCCGCAATTCCGCACGCTGGCGAGCGCAGCGAGATCCACCACGATCGTCTCGACAATTGCCCCCTCCACTTCGCGCTCGATCTCTTCTCTGGCCTGATCGAGCTTGTCCTGGTCGCGCGCCGCCAGGATGACATGCGCGCCTTTCGCGGCCATTGCCCGCGCGGTTTCCAGGCCCAGGCCGGAAGCCCCGCCCGTGATGAACACGATATTGCCGGAAAGATCCTGCCCAGCCAGCACCTCGTCGGCGGTCGATTGTGCATTGAACTGGCTCATGCTCTTGTGCTCCTTTCGAGGCGTAATTCGTAGAGGAATTCCGGGTCGACATGATCACCGACGGTGAAGGTGATATCCGCGATCTTGGCGAAACCATAGCGCTGATAGAACCGCTGTGCGCCAAAGTTTTCAGCATAGACGGAAAGCTGGATCGCGTCGCAGACCAGCGAGCGGGCGTGATCGAGCGCCCAATCCATCAACGCCGCGCCAATGCCTCGCCCGGTCTGGCCGGGCGCGGTATAGAGCTGCCCCAGCTCGATCGGGTTCTGCGCGTCGGAACGGGCGGTAAAACAGCTGGGATAGCGCAGCTTGCAATAGCCCACCAGTTCCCCGCCCTCCTCCGCCAGCGCGTGGCGGCATTCCGCGCCGGTCACTTCCTCCGCGACAGAATGCTGCGAATAGACCTGCTCGAGAAAGGCGGAGAGATCCTGTGGCCGATAGAGATGCGCGAAACTGGCGCAGAAACTCTCACGCCCGAGCCTTGCGAGTTCAGGAACGTCCTCAAGGGTGGCAGACCGAAGGATCATTGCGCGGCTCTTATCCTGCCTCAGCCCGGTTGTTAAGCGCTGGCGCCTAGCCAAGCCTATGATAGATAGGCAGCATGACGATTTTCAGACCGCTGCTCGCCGCCTTCGCAATCCTGTTCGCTTCACCATCCGTGGCGCAGGACTGGTCAATCGCCATTCATGGCGGGGCGGGAACGCTCGACCGCGACAAGATGACACCAGAGATGGAGGCCGAATACCGGGCAGCCTTGCAGCGTGCGCTCGATGCCGGCGAAACGATCCTGCGCAACGGCGGCAGCGCCGTCGAAGCGGTTCGGTCGGCTATTGTGGTGCTTGAAAATGAACCTCGCTTCAACGCGGGGCGCGGGGCGGTGTTTACCTGGGAAGGCGAAAACGAGCTCGATGCAGCGATCATGGACGGGCGTGACCGTAGCGCGGGGGCCGTGACCGGCGTCAAGACCATCAAGAATCCGATCCTGCTGGCCGACGCCGTGCGGCACGACGGGCGCCATGTGTTCCTGAGCGGCGCGGGGGCAGAGGAATTCGCGGCACAGCGAGGCATCGAAACCGCCCCGCCCGAATGGTTTGCGACCGAAGCACGCCGCAACGCGCTCGACAGGATGAAGGCGAACAATCTCTCTGCCCTCGATGTCGACCTGAAATTCGGAACCGTCGGTGCGGTGGCGCTCGACCAGTCGGGCAACCTTGCCGCAGGCACCTCGACCGGCGGCATGACGGGCAAGCGTTGGGGCCGGATCGGCGACGCGCCAGTGATCGGGGCGGGGACCTATGCCGACAATCGCAGCTGCGCCATTTCCGCCACCGGCTGGGGCGAATTCTTTATCCGCGTTGGGGTAGCTCACGAAATCTGCACCCGGATTAGGATTGGCAAGGAAAGCGAGAGCCGCAGCGTGCGCGGTGTGCTGCGTTCACTGACAGGCCAGCGCGACCGCGAAGCACGCCGCGCGCGAGAAGCCCAACATGCGCAGGCAATTGCCGATGCGGTGATGAGTGAAGTGGCTGAACTGGGCGGCGATGGCGGTGTCATCCTGGTCACGCCCGAAGGCGACGCGCTGTTCAGCTTCAACACATCGGGCATGTATCGCGGCCGCGCATCCAGCAGCGGCATCAATGAAGTCGCGATTTTCGCTGAGGAATAACGCCCAGGGTCAGCCCGCAGCGCGAGGGTCGTTTTCGATCACGATCACTTCCTCGTCGCTGGTGCGTGCGCGATTCTGGACCCGCGGCTGGTCGAGGCTGGCAAGCAACGGCGCATCGCGCTCATATATATCCTTGAAGGTCGCCAGTTCGCCATCGATGTCGCTCGCCATGGTGAAATAGGTGATATAGACGGGCAAGCGCTTCTCGATCGGCACCAGCGTGTATTCGCCCGAGGTTGCGATCTCGACCGCCTCCTCCTTGCTCGCCCCCTTGCCCAGTATCGCCATGGTGATCGCCAGTTCCAGCGCGCGCTCGGTGCGGATGCAGCCATGGCTGAGCGCGCGGTCGTCGGTAGCGAAGAGATGCCGCGAAGGCGTGTCATGCAGAAAGATCGCGTGCTCATTGGGCATTTCGAGCTTCATCCGGCCGAGCGAATTGCCCGGGCCAGGCTGCTGCACCACAGTGATCCAGCCGCCTTCGCCCTTTGTTGCCTTATAGCCATTGGCGCGCGCCCAGGCCGGGTTGCTGAGCACTTTCTGGCCCAGCCCTTCACCGACGACGATCGACTGCGGCACGGTCCACGTGGGGTTGAACACCACCCCTTCGACCATTTCGGCCAGCTGAGGGGTCGCGGTGCGGCCCGGCTTGCCCACGATGGTGCGATAGGTGCTGATAATCTTGTCATTCACGGTCAGGCGCAGCTGGTATTCGGGCACATTGGTGATCAGATACTGGCTGCCCAGGTCGCGCGCGAGCCAGCGCCAGCGGTCCATATTGGCGCGGATCAGCTTGCGCTTCTCGACTTCATCCTGCGGCGTATCCGCCAAAGCCTGCCGCAGACGGGCATAATCGGGATGGCTCGGATTGAGCTGCATCAGCGTGCCCGCGATGTCACCGCTCTCCAGCGCCGCGCGCATCAATTCACCGCTGCGGTAGAGGTCACGGTCGGGATCGATCACGAACCACTGCTTGCGGGCCGGCATTGGCGTGCGCCCGTCGCGCAAGTCCTCCACCAGCCACACAAAATTGCGGCTGGCAATTTCATTCAATGCATCCGAGGCTCCGCGGCCGATCTCCGCCAACAGGCCTTCGAGTTCATAATCGGAACGGTTCAATCCTTCCGCTTCGATCCCGCGCATGACCATGGCCAGGGCCGATGCCTGTTGCGGCGTCCATGGCTGGACCAGCGGGACCACCTCGGCCCCGTATTCGCCCTGCACCATCGGATCGGAGACCATGCGCGGAAAAGCTTCTTCCATGCTTTGGGGCGCGCGCTCGTCCGCTTCATCCTGCGCAGCCTGCGCCAGCAAAGCCTCAGGCGTGCTTTCTTGCGCGAAAGCAGCCCCGCCCGCCAGCACTAGTACGGCCGATGCCATCAACCAATCGCGCACTCGACATGTCATTTCGATTCAAGCTCCTAAGCGCCGCTAACGGCGCGATTCCGGTGTGCTGGGCACAATACTGTACGTGCGAGCGTCTATCAATCACCGCGCCTTTCACTCGCCTGAATTGGCTCGTCAGTTAAGGAAGGATTTGAATGCAATGCAGCTTGGTGCCTATAGCGCAAGGGTGAGCTCGCCGCGCCATTCAATCCTGCCATTTCTCGCCTGTCTGGCCGGAATCGCGTTGTTTTCGGCGATGGACGCGGTGATGAAAAGCGCCTCGCTGGCGATTGGGGCTTACAGCGCCTATTTCCTGCGCTGCGCGATCGGCTTTTCCATGATCGCACCGGTCTGGTGGTGGCAGGCACGCCGATGGCCCCGGCGCGACGCGCTGAAGGTGCATCTCAAGCGCGGAGTAGTGGTCGCCTTCATGGGCTGGACCTTCTTCTTCGCTCTTACCAGACTACCGCTTGCCGAAGCGATCGCGCTGTCATTTATCGCCCCGCTGCTGGCGCTTTATCTTGCCACTGTTCTGCTGGGCGAAAGGATCAAGCGCAAGGCTATCATTGCCGCGTTGCTGGGGCTCGCCGGAGTTATCGTGATCATTGGCGGGCGCATTGGTCGCGAGCGGATGAGCGACGAGGCAATGACGGGGCTTGTCGCGCTGCTGCTTTCGGCTGTACTCTATGCTTGGAGCCTGGTTCTGCAACGCCAGCAAGCCTTGCTGGCAAGCCCCAGCGAGGCAAGCACCTTCCAGAACGGCATCGCCGGGCTGGTACTCCTTGGCGGCAGCCCCGTGTTGCTGCAATGGCCGGGCAGCCAGCGCGTATGGCTGGAGATTTCCGCAAGCGCAGTCCTGGCGGTTGGCGCAGCGCTGTTCCTTACCTGGGCATACCGCCGCGCCGAGGCCCAGGCCCTGGTGCCGATCGAATACACCGGCTTCCTGTGGGCGGCGCTGTTTGGATGGCTGTTCTTCGCCGAACGGGTGACCGCCAGCACAGTCGCTGGAGCGCTGCTGATCGTGATTGGCTGCTGGATCGCGACCCGCGCCCGCCTGGAACAAAGCGCTGTCTAAGCGGATTTTACCTCCCGGCGCCCCCTTGACCAAACGCGCCGTGTAGAGCAGGTGCGCGGCAGAAATATCCGGCCCGCCGGCTCTCCAGGCGAGGCTGATCAAAATCTCTAAGAAAGGACGATCGCATGACCCAGATCGGCAAGGACACGCTCGCAACCCGCTCAACCCTGAAGGTAGGCGGGAAGGAATACGCCTATTACTCATTTGCCAAGGCTTCTGAGACGATCGGCGACATTTCGCGCCTGCCGATCTCGATGAAGGTGCTGCTGGAAAACATGCTGCGGTTCGAGGATGGCGGCTTTACCGTGGGTACAGACGATGTCCAGGCCATCGCCGACTGGCAGAAGAACCCCGTCACCGGCAGCGAGATCCAGTACCGCCCGGCGCGCGTGCTGTTGCAGGATTTCACCGGCGTGCCTTGCGTGGTTGACCTGGCCGCGATGCGCGATGCGATCGCCAAACTGGGTGGCGATACCGCCAAGATCAATCCGCTGGTGCCAGTCAACCTGGTTATCGACCATTCGGTGATGGTCGACGAATTCGGACACCCCAAGGCCTTCGCAAAGAACGTCGAGCTGGAATATGCCCGCAATGCCGAGCGTTACGACTTCCTCAAATGGGGCTCGAAGAGCTTCCAGAACTTCTCCGCTGTCCCCCCTGGTACCGGCATCTGCCACCAGGTGAACCTTGAGCACATCGGCAAGGGCGTGTGGTCGAGCGAAGACGAAAATGGCGAGCTCGTTGCCTATCCCGACACTTGCGTGGGCACTGACAGCCACACCACCATGATCAACGGCCTGGGTGTGCTGGGCTGGGGTGTGGGCGGCATCGAAGCCGAAGCCGCGATGCTGGGCCAGCCGGTATCGATGCTGATCCCCGAAGTCGCTGGCTTCCGGCTGGATGGCGCGCTGGGCGAAGGCGTGACCGCGACCGACCTCGTGCTCACCTGCGTGCAGATGCTGCGTGCGCATGGCGTAGTCGGCCGCTTCGTCGAATTCTACGGCCCGGGCGTGTCCAACCTCAGCCTGGCCGACCGCGCGACCATCGCCAATATGGCGCCCGAATATGGCGCAACCTGCGGCTTCTTCGGCGTGGACGATAAGACGCTTGATTACCTGCGCCTCACTGGCCGGAGCGAAGAGCAGATCGCGCTGGTCGAAGCCTATTCGAAGGAGCAGGGCATGTGGTTCGATCCGGCCAACGAGCCGGTCTTCTCCAGCACGCTGTCGCTCGACATGTCGGCAGTTGTGCCCTCGCTCGCCGGGCCCAAGCGCCCGCAGGACAAGGTCATCCTTCCCGAAGTGGACGAGCTGTTCAATTCTGACCTTTCCAAACTCTACGGCAAGTCCGCGCCCGCACGCGTGCCGGTCGAAGGCAAGGATCACGACATCGGCGATGGCGACGTTGTCATCGCCGCGATCACCAGCTGCACCAACACCTCGAATCCCGATGTGATGATTGCCGCCGGCCTGGTTGCCAAGAAGGCCAATGAGCGCGGCCTCAAGCCCAAGCCCTGGGTCAAGACCTCGCTCGCACCCGGATCGCAGGTAGTGACCGACTATCTCGTGAAGTCCGGCCTGCAGAACCATCTCGATGCGATCGGATTCGATCTGGTCGGCTATGGCTGCACCACCTGCATCGGCAATTCCGGCCCGCTCGCACCGCCCATCAGCAAGGCAATCAATGGCAATGACATTGTCGCCGCCTCGGTGCTGTCGGGCAACCGCAACTTCGAAGGCCGCGTGTCGCCCGACGTGCGCGCCAACTTCCTCGCTTCACCGCCGCTGGTGGTGGCCTATGCGCTTCTGGGCACGGTGACCGAAGACATCACCACCTCCCCGATCGGGCAGGACCAGCACGGCAATGACGTAATGCTGGCAGACATCTGGCCGTCGAACCTGGAGGTGGCCGACCTGCGCGCCAGCTCGATCGACCGCGAAATGTTCGAGAAACGCTATGCCGACGTCTACTTGGGCGACGAGCACTGGCAGGCGATCAAGGTCGAAGCCAGTGACACTTACCAATGGCGCCCTGGTTCGACCTATGTCGCCAACCCGCCCTATTTCGAGGGCATGGAAATGACCCCCGCCCCGGTGACCGATATCCGCGATGCCAGGCCGCTGGCGATCCTGGGTGACAGCGTAACCACCGATCACATCAGCCCCGCTGGTTCGATCAAGGAAGACAGCCCGGCCGGCAGCTATCTGATGGAAAACCAGGTTTCGAAGGCGGATTTCAACTCCTACGGATCGCGCCGCGGCAACCACGAAGTGATGATGCGCGGCACCTTTGCCAATATCCGTATCAAGAATGAAATGGTACCGGGCGTCGAAGGCGGCTTCACCAGCTACAATGGCGAGCAGATGGCCATTTACGACGCGGCGATGAAGCACAAGGCCGACGGCACCCCGCTGGTGGTGATCGGCGGCAAGGAGTACGGCACCGGTTCCAGCCGTGACTGGGCCGCCAAGGGCACTATCCTGCTGGGCGTTCGCGCGGTGATCGTCGAAAGCTTCGAGCGGATCCACCGATCGAACCTGGTTGGCATGGGCGTGCTCCCGCTGCAGTTCAAGAATGGCGACACGCGCGAGACGCTGGGCCTGACCGGCGATGACAGCTTCACCATCAAGGGCCTTGCCAGCATGACGCCGCAACAGGACGTCGAAGTGGAGGTGACCCGCGCCGATGACACCAGCTTCACCTTCACCGCGCAATCCCGGATCGATACCGCCAACGAGATGGAGTATTACCGCAATGGCGGCATCCTCCATTATGTGCTCAGGAAGCTTGCTGCCTAGGGCCGCAAGGCTGCTGCTGACGGCGCTGGCGGCGCTGGCGCTTGCCGCCTGCGCCGCGCCGGTCGATCCGTCCAAGGTTCAGGCGGTGGAGGCGGCCCAGCTTGCGGACGCGATCGATGCGGGCAAGGTTCGCCTGATCGACGTGCGCCGCGCCGACGAAGTGGCCGAGGGCATGATCGCGGGGGCCGAGCATATCCCCATCGGTGAGTTCGATCCGGCTATGCTTGATCTTTCGGACGGGCGCGAAGTCGTATTCTATTGCCATTCCGGCCGCCGCTCCGCGCGGGCGGCACAGCAGCTTTCAAACCGCATCGGCAAAAAGGTCAGACATCTTGAAGGCGGAATTGACGCATGGGAAGCCGCGGCGCTTCCCATAACCCGGCCCTGAGCGAGTAGGAAAGCGGCAAAAGAATGGGCGGCACCGCAATGCGCGAGCCGCCCTTTGACCAGGTTTAATCCCCATGTCGGAAGCAGGAGACTAAGCGCTTCCTCACAGGGCTTGCCTTAACCTGCTCCACGGGTCGCAGTGGAGCGGGCCAGTCACAAGAGGGTACCGGGCGGCTGCGGCGCCCCCCAAAATAGAGCCGCAGCCGCCCTGCGATTGGACCAGGCCAACCGGTTGATCCTGTTGGACCATGGCGGCCCGAGTCGCGGCAATGCAATTAACCATGTCTGGAACCCGATCGGCCCCTGAAACCTGCATAAATGCGCCAAGTCTGCACGCCCTGTCCCACCGCGGGACCGGCAGGACCGCAGGGATTAACCGATTCGCATCAACCCTCGTCCTCGAACAGGCCGCCTTGGGGCGCGGCCCTTGGCGGCTGCATTTCGAGATGTTCCCACCCGGCATCGTTGAGAACCCGCCCGCGCGCCGTGCGGGCAAGCAGGCCAAGCTGGATCAGGTAAGGTTCGATCACGTCTTCAACGGTGTCGCGCGGTTCAGCGAGCCCCGCCGCCAGCGTCTCTACCCCCACCGGGCCGCCTTTGTAGGTCGTGGCGATCATCGCGAGATAGCGCCGGTCCATCGCATCTAGGCCCAGCCGGTCGATCTCCAGCCGGATCAGCGCATCATCGGCGATCGCGCGGGTGACCGTGCCCCCCTGAGAACCACCGACGCCCGCGACGTGCGCGAAATCGCGCACCCGGCGCAGCAGACGCCCTGCAACGCGCGGGGTGCCGCGGCTGCGCCGCGCAATCTCGCGCGCGCCCTGCGCATCGATGTCGAGGCCCAAGAGGCGCGCCCCGCGCGATACCACCAGCTCAAGCTCGGCATGGGTGTAGAAATTGAGCCGCACCGGAATGCCGAAGCGGTCGCGCAAAGGCGTGGTCAGCAGCCCCTGCCGCGTGGTGGCACCGATCAGCGTGAACGGCGGCAGGTCGATCCGCACGCTGCGCGCCGATGGCCCCTCGCCGATGATAAGGTCGAGCGCACGGTCCTCCATTGCAGGATAGAGAATTTCCTCCACCACCGGATTGAGGCGGTGGATCTCGTCGATGAACAGCACGTCATGCGGTTCGAGATTGGTGAGGAGGGCCGCAAGGTCGCCCGCCTTGGCGATCACCGGGCCGCTGGTGGCGCGAAAGCCTACGCCCAGTTCCTTCGCCACGATCTGCGCCAGCGTGGTCTTGCCCAGGCCCGGCGGGCCGAAGAACAGCGTGTGGTCCATCGCCTCTGCCCGCGAACGGGCGCTCTCGATGAACACGCGCAGGTTGTCGCGCGCCGCCTCCTGCCCGATGAATTCGCCGAGCGACTTGGGCCGCAGCGCCGCATCGGGATCGTCGGGTTGGCGGTCAGCCGCATGGAGGGGAACGGGATCGGTCATTGGTATCTGCAGTTTTCGCGCTGGTAGTCCCACGCACCGCCAGCGTCGAGGCATGTATCGATGTCGAGCCAATCATCAAGCCATGAACCGGCGAACATTCCAGCCACAAACACGGCAAGCACAGTGATTGCACGCTTCATGTAACATTCTCCCGCTCAGCACGGTGCTGACCGATAGATGCTGAAACGAGTTCAGCATGACGATTAGAGCTGGATTTCATAGTCTTCTCGTCGCCCTGAACTTGTTTCAGGGTCCATTTTCCCGCAGGCTCTGAGCCATGACATTCGAGCGTAATCCCTGCGTCTATATCCTCGCCAGCAAACCCTATGGCACCCTCTATATCGGCGTCACCAGCGGTCTGATCACGCGACTGTGGCAGCACCGGAATGGCGAAATCGAGGGCTTCACAAGCCGTCACGGCGTCCACCGTCTCACCCGCTTCGAAATGTTTGGCGACATGGAAAGCGCCATCGCACGCGAAAAGCAGCTCAAACGCTGGCACCGGCAGTGGAAGATCAATCTCATCGAGAGCGAGAACCCCGATTGGCACGACCTTGCGGTGGGGCTTGGCCTGCCGCCGCTCGATCCACGCTGAAGGCGGAATGGACCCTGAAACAAGTTCAGGGTGACGGAAGGAGGCAACTCCCATCACCCTGCCGCCTTCTTCAATGCCACGCGGATGAGGTCGGCTTCGCTGGCATCCTCGCCCAGTTCGCCCTGTGCGCGCGCGACTGCCTGCGCCGCCACGCCCGGCTTGAAGCCCAGGTTTTCCAGCGCGGAAACCGCATCGGCGCTAGCGCCGCCAACCGGCGCCGCGACTGCGCCTACCGCTCCGCCGCCGCCCGGCAGCACGCCCGCCCGATCCTTCAATTCGTTGACGATGCGCGCAGCGAGTTTCGGCCCCACGCCTTGCGCACGCGCGACCATTGCCGCATCGCCGCCCGCACAGGCATCGCGCAGTTCGCCCGTCGACAGCGCCGAAAGAACGCTGAGCGCCATCTTGCTCCCCACTCCCTGCACGCTGGTGAGCAAGCGAAACCAGTCACGCTCTGCGCTATCTGCAAAACCCAGCAGGCGCATGTCGTTCTCGGAAACCTGAAGATCGGTATAGACCGTGCAGGCCTCTCCCTGCTCGCCAAGCGCGCAGAGCGTCCTGGCCGAACAATGGACGAGGTAACCCACGCCCTGCACGTCGATCACCGCCCAGTCGGTGCCGGTTTCATCGAGCAGGCCCCGAAGTTTCGCAATCATATGGCGCGCTTTGCGATCATGTTCTGTTCTTGGCGTAACGACCGACGAATTTCCAGTGGATCGGTAGAGTTATCGTCATTGCGAATGAAGTGAAGCAATCCAGGGCCGGACGATGGATTGCCGCGCAGCCTTGCGGCTGCTCGCAATGACGAGGGGTGAGAGCCAAATCCACGAGAGCAAATCCCGCGGGATGGAACACATGGAACACGGTCCAATAGATAAAAAACAGGCAGGCGCATCCGCCGTGGGAACACGGGGCAGGCCGGGCGCGAGATGTGGGGCATTGCGCAATCCTGCCACACCGGTTCGAAGTAGGAAATTCATCCCCCGCTCGACACGAACGGAGTAATCGCTATGAAACGGCGCCATGAGCTGGAACACATTCGGACGCGTGCTGCGCTTTACAACCTGGGGCGAAAGCCACGGCCCGGCGCTGGGCGCGGTGCTGGATGGTTGCCCGCCGCGCATTGCGCTGTCCGAAAGCGACATCCAGCCATTCCTCGATGCGCGCAGGCCGGGGCAGAGCCGCTTCACCACGCAGCGGCAAGAGGCTGACCTGGTGCGCATCCTGTCCGGTGTGTTCGAAGGGCAGACCACCGGCACCCCGATTTCGCTGATGATCGAGAACACCGATCAACGCAGCAAGGATTATTCGGAGATCGCCAAGGCCTATCGCCCCGGCCATGCGGATTACGCGTATGACGCGAAATACGGCATCCGCGACTATCGCGGCGGCGGCCGTTCCTCGGCTCGTGAAACCGCTGCTAGGGTGGCGGCGGGCGCGGTGGCGCGGCTGATCGTGCCCGAAGTGTCCATCATGGCCTATGTCTGCGAGCTGGGCGGCGATGCGATCGACCGCAAAGCGATCGACTTCGATGAAATCGGCAACAATGCCTTCTTCTGCCCCGATCCGGCAGCAGCGCGGCGCTGGGAGGAGAAAGTCGACGCCGCGCGCAAGGCTGGCTCGTCGCTTGGCGCGGTGGTCGAATGTGTGGCCGAGGGCGTTCCCGCGGGCTGGGGCGCGCCGGTCTATGCCAAGCTCGACAGCGATCTGGCTGCCGCGATGATGAGCATCAATGCGGTCAAGGGAGTCGAGATCGGTGACGGCTTCGCCGCTGCGCGATTGACGGGCGAGGAAAATGCCGATCCGATGCGACCCCCTGAACCGGGCAGCAACGACGGCAAGCCGCGCTTCACCGCCAATCATGCCGGCGGCACGGCGGGCGGGATCTCGACCGGTCAGCCTGTGGTGTGCCGGGTGGCATTCAAGCCCACCAGTTCGATCCTCACCCCGGTTGAAACGATCACGTCAGACGGTGAAGCTACCGAAATCCGCACCAAGGGACGGCATGATCCGTGCGTGGGCATTCGCGGCACCCCGGTGGTCGCGGCGATGATGGCGCTGGTGCTGGCGGACCACAAGCTGCTGCACCGGGCGCAGACAGGGTAGCGACAGCGCGGCAGAAGCGCGCTCTGGCCTTTGCAATTGCGCCTGGCTGAAATCGCTTCATTCGATCAATCAGCGCATTTTAATCGATTGGACAGTTCACGCCCAGAAGCGCATCCTGCGGTTATAAAGCTCGGCTATCGTCCGAGTCCCCTAGCAAGAGGAGAAATTCCAGATGGACGCGAAGACCGGAGAAATGAGCGGCGGCTGTCCCTTCAGTGGTGATGGCGTGGTTCGATCGCTGCTGGGCCGCACCAACAAGGATTGGTGGCCCGACCAGCTGCAACTCGAAATCCTGACCCAATCGGGCAAGAACCCTGACCCGATGGGCGATGACTTCGATTATTGCGAAGCCTTCAACGCGCTCGACTACAAGGCGCTGAAGGCTGACCTGACCGCGCTGATGACCGACAGCCAGGACTGGTGGCCAGCGGACTATGGCCATTACGGCCCCTTCTTCATCCGCATGGCGTGGCACGCGGCAGGCACCTATCGCACTGGTGACGGGCGCGGCGGCGCGGGCAGCGGGCAGCAGCGGTTTGCTCCGCTCAACAGCTGGCCCGACAATGGCAATCTCGACAAGGCACGGCGCCTGCTGTGGCCGATCAAGCAGAAATACGGCAAGCACATCAGCTGGGCCGATCTGTTCATCCTCACCGGCAATGTCGCCATCGAATCGATGGGCGGCCCGGTGTTCGGTTTCGGCGGCGGCCGCAAGGACGTGTTCGAGCCGGAGACGGTGTATTGGGGCACCGAAGAACAATGGGTCAACGAAGGCGTTGCCACCCGCATCCTGCCCGATGAAGGCAAGGCGCTGGAAAACCCGTTGGCGGCGATCCAGATGGGCCTGATATACGTCAATCCCGAAGGGCCGGGCGGCAACCCGCACGATCCCGAGGGCATGGCGCGCGACATCCGCGAAACCTTTGCCCGCATGGCGATGAACGACGAGGAGACGGTTGCGCTTACCGCCGGGGGCCACGCGTTTGGTAAGGCCCACGGCGCCCACCCGGCAGATACGTTCGGCGGCGCTCCGGAAAGCGAAGCGCTGGAATTGCAGGGCTTTGGCTGGCTCAACGATCCCGAGGAAATCGCCAAGGGCAACATCACCACTTCGGGCATCGAAGGGGCATGGTCGAACAACCCCACCCAGTGGGGTGGCGATTACTTCCGCCTGCTGTTCAAATATGAATACGAGCTGGTGAAATCGCCCGCGGGCGCGTTTCAGTGGCAGCCGATCGGGCAGTCGGAAGAGGACATGGCGCCCGATGCGCGTGATCCTTCGAAGAAGGTCCCGACCATGATGACCACGGCGGATATGGCGCTGAAGCGCGATCCGGAATACCGCAAGATTTCCGAACGCTTCCGCGATGATCAGGCCGCGCTTGACGATGCCTTTGCCCGCGCCTGGTTCAAGCTGTGCCACCGCGACATGGGCCCCAAGGTCCGTTACCTCGGCCCCGAAGTGCCGACGGAAGACCTGATCTGGCAGGATCCGGTCCCGGCTGGCAGCAAGCCTTCGGACAGCGCTGTCGCGCAATTCAAATCGGCAGTTCTGGCAAGCGGGCTCACCGTCAGCGAACTGGTCAAGGCAGCCTGGGCTTCAGCCTCGACCTATCGCAATTCGGACCATCGCGGCGGTGCCAATGGCGCCCGTGTCCGCCTTGCCCCGCAGAAGGACTGGAAGGCCAACGATCCGGACGAGCTGGCCAAGGTGCTGGCCAAGCTCGACGAGTTGCGCGGCGATATCTCGATGGCCGATGCGATCGTGCTGGCGGGCGCGGCTGCTGTCGAAAAGGCGGCGAAGGATGGCGGCCATTCGATCAGCGTCGATGTGACCACCGGGCGCGGCGATACCAGCCAGGAGCAGACCGATGCCGAAAGCTTCGAGCCGCTTGAACCTTTCGCCGATGGCTTCCGCAATTACCTGCGCACCAAGGCAAGCGTGAAGACCGAGGACATGCTGGTCGACAGGGCGCACCTGCTGGGCCTGTCGATCCCGGAAATGACGGCGCTGGTGGGCGGCATGCGGGCGCTGGGCGCCATCAGCGGCAATACCGGCCACGGCGTCCTGACCAATCGGGTTGGCACCTTGTCGAACGACTTCTTCGTCAACCTGCTCGACATGGGCACCAAGTGGCAAGCGGCGGAAGGCTCGGGCGATGAGGAATTCATCGGCCGCGATCGCAAGAGCGGCGCGGAAAAATGGCGCGCCACCCGCACCGACCTGGTGTTCGGTTCGAACTCGCAGCTGCGTGCAGTGGCGGAAACCTATGCCGAAGCCGGCGGCGAGGAACGCCTGGTGCGCGATTTCGCCAGGGCCTGGACCAAGGTGATGGATGCTGACCGCTTCGACATCACCCACGCCAAGTACCATAGCTGAGCGGCATCTGACCCTCGTGGCCCGACGCCCTCAAGGGGCCGCAAAAGAGCCCCCGGCCATCCGGCCGGGGGTTTTGCGTTGGCAGCTAGGCACAGGTGGCGCTTGCGACTAGAGCGCAGGAAATGAACCAGTCTCTCTCACGCACTGCCCGCCTTATTGCCGCAGCCACCGGGATGCTCGCATTGGCCAGCCTTGCACTGCAGACCACCATCAATCTCGAGAGTGATGGTTCGCCGCTGGTGTCTTTCGCGCTGCTGCTAAGGTTCTTCACCATCTGGAGCAATCTTGCGGCCGGACTGATCCTGCTGTGGGTCGCAGCCGGAAAGGGCATCAGCGAGCGGGTGCCGTTCGTACTGGCGACCGCGCTTGGCGTGGTGGCCCTGGTCTATCACGCACTCCTCGCAGCCGATCATGATCCGGTCGGGCTCGACTGGTGGACCAATCTCGCCTTCCATACTGTGGTCCCGGCAGCCACTATCTTCTGGTGGATCGCCTGGTCCGACCGGGCGCAGCTGACCTGGCGCTCGCTGCCATTGGTGACGCCGGCACCGGTCGCCTACACCATTTTCGCGCTGCTCTATGGCGCGGCAAGCGGCTTCTATCCCTATTTCTTCCTCGATTTGCCAAGTGTCGGATGGCTGCAATTGCTGTTCAACATCACAGGGTTGGCGCTGTTCTTTGTGGCGATGGGCGCAATCCTGCTGGGCCTGAGGCGACTGTTGCCTAGCGCGCGCGTTTGAGCACCAGGTAGATTGCGCCTTCGCCGCCATGGCGGATATGCGCCTTGCGCACCGCAGAGATCGCACCGGAATGGCGGCTGGCGGCCAGCCAGTCGAGCAGCTTCGCCCGGATCGCGCCGCGGCGATGCTGGCGGTCTGCAGGATCGACCGGCCGCTCGCGGCCCGCGATCAGCAGCACCACGCGCGCGTCCATCGTGCGCGCCTGGTCGAGCCCCGCCATCAGCCTGTCATAGGCAGTTTCGAGCGTGTGACCGTGCAGGTCGAGCGTGAAATCGGGCTGGACCATGCCGACCTTGAACCGGCGATCCCAATGCGAGTCGAGCCCGGGCGACGCAGGTGGCGCGTGGCGCACCGCAATCGCTGGCTTTGCCGCAGGCATCACGGGTTTGGGGGTGGGGCGCAGCAGCGTGTCGCCATGCGGTGCTGCATTGTTTGGCACCTTGGGCCGCTTGCGCCCCTCCAGCGGGGTCACGCTGGCGGCCAGTTTCGCCCAGGCTGCTTGTTCTTCGGCAGAAAGGCCGCGCGGGACAGTCATGGTTCGCCCACGAGCCGTTCGGCGGAAGGTTTGGGCAGCAGCACCAGCGCACTGCCCGATGCGCTCATCCCGCCTGCAATTTCGCGGGCATCATCGCCCGCGCCCCAGAATGTATCGAAGCGGTTGGCGCCCTTGATCGCGCCGCCGGTGTCCTGCGCGATCCACAACCCGTCGGCCTCGTCGCGCTCCATGTCGAGCCAAACCGGCGCCCCCAGCGGCACGAAGCGCGGGTCCGCTGCGACCGAGCTTTCGCGCCGCACCGGCACTTCGAGCGCGCCCAGCGGCCCGTCTCCTTCAAGTTCGCGGAAGAACACCCAGCTGGGGTTCATCCGCATGACCTCTTGCCCTTCTGCCGGGTTGTCGCGCAGCCAGGCCACAATCCCCTGCATTGACAGCGGATATTGCCCCGGTCCCTCGCCCAGATAGCCGCGCTCGCGCAGCACTCGCCCGATCGCGACATATTCGTGGCCGTTCTGCCCGGCATAGCCGATGCGAATGACATGGCCATCGGGCGTCCTCAGCCGGCCCGAACCCTGGATCTGGAGGAAAAAGAATTCAACCTGATCGGCTGCCCATGCAAGTTCGAGCCCGCGCCCGGCCAGCGCACCATCGTCGATTTCGCCGCGGGTGTAATAGGGGATGAAGGCGCCGCTGGCGTCATATCGGCCAAGCGGCGGGCGGCCGCTGCGCTCAGCCTCGGGGACATCTGCTGGCCATGCCCGAACAAGCTCGGGCGGCATGGAATAAACTGGCACTTCGCAGCCCGGCTGGCGGATGCGGCATCCGGCAATCTCGGGCTCGAAATAACCGGTCGCAAAGGCCGCGCCGTCAGCCACGCGAACCGCACTGAAGAAGCTTTCGAAAAAACCGCGCGCATTGCCATAGGTCCAGCCAGGCGCGGCGTCACAAGCGGCCTGCCAGTCGCTCGCCCGGGTCAAACCGCTCTGGTCATCACGCGCGAGCAGTTTGGGGCAGGATTCGGCAAAGCTAGCCAGCGCAGCTGCGGCATCGACCTCTTCCATACCCAGTGCGGCCAGCTCAGCCCCGGCGGTCACCCCGGCCATCAGCGCGCTGGTTGGCGGCGGGGGCGAGCTCACGCGGGCGCAAGCCGCCAGCGCCAGCACAGCCACAACAACCGACGCGGATCTCGATCTGCGCCGGTTCATGGCGGTTCTCCTCAATAGGAATGCGGCGAGGCGCTCAGCCCTCGTCGGTCTCGTCAAGCAACCAGTCAGGTGCCGCCGACGTGACATCGCGCGAGAAGGTCCAGACATCGCGGCTTTCCACCGCATCGTCGAGCGATCCGGCGATGACATTGCCTTCCTTGTCGCGCGTGACCGCAGCGATATCCGACACGAACAGCACCGCAACACGCGCCATTCGCCCGTCAAGCACAGCCGAATGTATGCGGGTGTCCTCTATCCGGATCAACTTGTTGTCGAGCGTCTGCCCGGCCGCTTCCCGCGCGTCGATCGCGCCGCTGAAACCGGCGTAGACATCGTCATCGCACAGTTCCTTCAGCGTCTCGCGATCACCGTTCCAGAAGGCTTCCAGCACCATCTCATAAGCGCCCCTTGCACCCGCGAGAAAGGCGGTGATATCAAATCGCGGGTCAGCCGCGGCAATCTCGCGCACGCCCCGCTCAACCGCAGGCACCAGGCCATCAAGCCGGTTTTGTGGAGCAATCTGGACAACCGTCTGTGCGGCAGGTTTCGGGGCGGCGGCCTGGGCACGATCCTCATCACCTGCCCCGAAGCGATGCGGGATCGACTCTTCTTCATGTTCGGCACGCTGGCCAAGCACGGAATAGAGCCTGAGGCCAAGGAAGGCCGCAATCATGGCGAGAATGACAATTTCAACAATCACTTGATCTATCCAGCGGTTGGCAAGCGCGGAACAGCCGCGCCTTCTTTTGCCCCTTTGACGACAGATAGGACTTTAGAGGCCCCTCGACAACGCCGGATCGGGAGATTCGGTCCCTTTTTTCTGATGCCATGGTATAGTCGCATCGGTTGCGGGAACCGCGCTTGGATGCTAGGCGGCGCGCCAAACCACCACGCAGGTGGCATCCCGATCGTATATTCCTCACAAACAAACACGTGAAAGAGCACCGAACAATGGCCGACGAAGGCGATATCCTGACCGATCTCAATCCAACCCCACCGCAGGGCAATGGCGCAGATACACTGCCGTCCGCCGGAATTATCACGCAATATGTCAAAGATCTTTCGGTTGAGAATCCCAATGCGCCCGAGGTGTTCCAGTGGAAGGAACAACCGCAGATCGACTTGCAGTTCAACATCGGCGCAAACAAGATCAGCGATGAAGTGACCGAGGTCGAGCTCAAGGTGAATGTCACCGCCAAGTCATCGCAGGGCAACGCCTACCTGGTCGAGCTGGCTTATTGCGGACTTATCGGCATCCGTAATGTGCCCGAGGACCAGGCGCATGCCTTCCTTTTTGCCGAAGCGCCGCGCCTGCTGTTCCCTTTCGCCCGCGCAGTTGTGGCCGACGCAGTACGTGATGCCGGGTTCCAGCCATTGATGATCGACCCGATCGATTTCAACGGGCTCTACATCCAGCAGCTGCAAGCCAAGCGCGAGCAGGAAGCGGCGGCTGCCGAATCGCCCGCCAGCGAGGCCTGAGCGAGCCTTGGCTTGATCGGGCAGTTCTGACATGAGCCTGGTCAAGAACGTGGGAACGATCGGCGGGCTGACGGCCGTCAGCCGCGTGTTCGGCTTTGTCCGCGACATCATGCTGGCTCGCGTAATGGGCGCGGGCGGCGTGGCCGACGCCTGGCAGCTTGCCTTCCAGCTACCCAACCTGTTCCGCAGACTTTTCGCCGAAGGTGCCTTTGCCAGTGCCTTCGTGCCGCTATTCAACCGTCACATGGCCGAAGGCGAAAGCGAGGCGCGCCGCTTTGCCAGCGAAGTGCTGGCAATCCTGCTTCCGATACTGGTGCTGTTCGGTGCACTGATGATGGTGGCCATGCCGTGGGTGCTGTGGCTGTTCGCGAATGCCCAGCTGCGTGCAGACCCTGGAACCTACGCGCAGGCGGTCATGATGGCGCAGATTGCCTTCCCCTATCTGCTGTTCATGAGCCTCGCCACGCTGACTGCGGCGGTTCTCAACTCGCTGTCGCGCTTTGCCGCAGCGGCAGCAGCTCCGATCCTGCTCAATATCTGCCTGCTGGTGGCACTGTTCTGGGGGGCGGCCCAGCCGGGCGGTGAGGCGACACGCCAGCAGGTAGGCCTTTTCCTGGCGGTTGCAGTCTCGGTTAGCGGGCTGCTCCAGCTCGCCTGGCTCGGCTACTGGATGCGCCGGGCGGGCTTTTCGATCCCGCTGCGCCGCCCGCGCCTCACCCGGCAGGTGAAGGAAATGTTCGTCCTGATCGTGCCCGCCGTGTTCGGCGCCGGCGTTTACCAGATCAGCCGCTTCATCGATCTGGCCTTCATCCGCGTGCTGCCCGATGGCAGCCTGACCTATATGGCCATGGCCGACCGCTGGAACCAGTTGCCGCTGGGAATCATCGGGATTGCGCTGGGCACCGCTATACTGCCCGCGCTGAGCCGCTTCATCGCGCGTGAGGAGGGCGAGGAAGCGCAGCGCCTGCAATCCAACGCGATCGAACTGTCGATGCTGCTCACCGTGCCTGCCGCCGTGGCGCTGTTCGTGACCGGGAGCGCCTTCGTGCGGGTGTTCATGCAGGCCGGAGCATTCACGCCTGAAGATGCCGCGATCACGGGGATGCTGGTTTCCGGCCTGGTCATTGGCCTGCCGGCCTATGTGCTGGTCAAGGTGCTGACGCCCAATTTCTTCGCCCGCAAGGATACCCGCACCCCGGTCATCACCGCCGCGATCAGCCTGACGGTTGCGGTGGCGCTCAATCTCTATTTCGTGCCGCGCATCGGCGTACTTTCGCTCGCCGTGGCGGGCGCAGCGGGGGCCTGGGTCAATACCGCACTGCTTTATGGCATATTGGTGCGGCGCGGGTTTTTCCGTTTGACCGCACGCGTCACGGGCCGGCTGGCGCGCATCACTCTTGCCGCCCTGCCGATGGGTGCGGCGCTGTGGCTGGCGATGATCTATGGCGACCCCTATTTCAGCGGCTCGACAATCGAACGCGGGCTGTCGATCATGGCGCTGATGCTTATCGGCATCGCCACTTATGCGATTTTCGCCGTGTTGCTTGGGGTGCTCGACAAGGCGGCGGTCCAGCGCCTAATGCGCCGCCAGGCCTAAATACCATTTCAGAGAATATTCCATGCGCGTTGTTTCCGGCATCCAGCCCACCGGCAAGCCCCACCTCGGCAATTACCTCGGTGCGATCCGCAATTACGTGAAGCTGCAGGACGATGCCGTGGCAGCAGGCGGCGAGTGCCTGATCTTCATTGCCGATCTGCACGCCATTTCGATGCAGCATGATCCGCGGGAACTGCATTCCTCCACCCTTGAGCTGGTTGCCACGCTGGTCGCCTGCGGTCTCGATACCGACAAGGCGATCCTGTTCAACCAGGCGCAGGTGCCCGCGCATGCCGAACTGCAATGGTTGCTAGGCGGCACGGCGCGGATGGGCTGGCTGAACCGGATGACGCAGTGGAAGGACAAGGCGGGCAAGAACCGTGAAGGAGCCTCGGTTGCACTCTTCGCCTATCCGGTGCTGCAAGCCGCGGACGTGCTGCTGTACCAGGCGACGCATGTGCCGGTAGGTGAGGACCAGAAGCAGCACCTGGAGCTGGCACGCGACATCGCGCAGAAATTCAACAATGATTTCGCTTCCGATGAGGCGCCCGTGTTCACCCTGCCCGATCCGATCATCCCGCCTGAAGCGGCACGGATCATGAGCCTGCGCGATGGCAGCGCCAAGATGAGCAAATCCGATCCCAGCGACATGAGCCGCATCAATCTGGCTGACGATGCCGACGAGATCATGAAGAAGGTCAAGAAGGCCAAAACCGATCCTGAACCGCTGCCGAGCGAGGTCAAGGGGCTGGAAGGGCGGCCCGAAGCATTGAACCTGGTCGGGATCTATGGCGCGCTTTCAGGCCAAGGCACGGATGCCGTGCTGAGTGAATTCGGCGGGCAGGGATTCGGCGTGTTCAAGCCCGCCCTGGGCGAATTGCTGGTCGAAACTCTGGCGCCGATCGGCGCACGATTTCGAGAGCTCAAGGATGACCGCGAAACGCTCGACGCGATTCTGGCACGCGGCGCGGCGTGCGCCCGCGAGCTGGGCACCCCCACTCTCGATGCCGCCTACAAGGCGCTGGGGCTGGTGCGCGCACGCGGCTGAGGGGGAGGGTAGAATTGCACGGGGCAAATGCATTCAATTCCCGTTCACCCCTTTTGGTTTACTTCGCAGCACTTAAATGACAGCTTGCGTCGTCGAGGCGCAGCAATATGAGCGTCCTTTCGGCGCAAACCAGATTGAAGGTGGCGATATGACCAAGACAAGCCGTTTCAGCGCCCGCGCGCTCAGGATTGCGTCCGTGCCCATCTTGCTGGCAGGGCTGGCGGCCTGCGCTTCACCCGGCTTCAAAGCCGATGTGTCGCGCTTCCAGGCAACATTGCCCGCACCCGCAGGCGAGACTTTTGCCGTAGTGGCAGACGATCCGGCGCTTGCCGGTGGGCTCGAATTCGCGCTCTATGCCGATATGGTCGAAGCCCAGATGGAACGGCTGGGCTATACCCAGTCCAATCCAGAAAATGCCGGCCTGCTTGTGCGCTTTGACTATGGCGTCGACAACGGCCGCGAAAAGGTGCGCTCGACCGGGGCGGGTGCGTATGATCCGTTCTGGAGCCCGTGGTATCGCGGCTATTACCGCAGCGGGTTCCATCGCCCATACGGCGCCTGGGGTTATGGCTTCTACGATCCGTGGTTCGGCGGTCCGGATGTACGCAGCTACACCGTCTATACCAGCGGGATCGACTTGAAGATCGACGATACGGGAACTGGCGAACGGCTGTTCGAAGGCAAGGCGCAGGCGGTCTCTTCCTCGAACCGCCTGCAATATCTTGTGCCCAATCTGGTCGAGGCGATGTTCGTCGATTTCCCCGGAAATTCGGGCGAGACACTGCGGATTACGATCAAGCCCGAAGAGAACAAGGTCCGCCGGCTCGATAACTGATCAACTGCCGGTAGACGATCAGACCAGCTTCACGTGCCCACCGGTTGAGCCAAAGCCGCCGGTGCCGCGCGCGGTTTCGCTCAGTTCCTCGACTTCGTCCCAGGCCGCCTGAATAACCGGCGCCAGCACCAGCTGCGCCACGCGGTCTCCGCGTGCAATCGGGAACGGTTCGGGGCCATGGTTGATCAGGATGATTTTGAGCTCGCCGCGATAATCGCTGTCGATCGTGCCCGGCGTGTTGGGTACGGTGATGCCGTGTTTCAGCGCAAGGCCGCTGCGCGGACGAACCTGGATCTCGTAACCCTGAGGGATCGCCAGCGCCAGCCCGGTCGCCACGGCATACCGCGCACCAGGGGCAAGCGTGACGGTTTCGGCGGAAACCACGTCCATCCCGGCTGCCCCGTCGGTGGCGTAACGCGGCAATTCCAGACCCACGCCATTGGGCAGGCGTTTGACCTGCACCGCAACCTGATCAGCCATTGGCTTCCTTTTCTGCCAGCGCCTCTGCCATCCGCTGCACCAGCGCCAACGCCACTTCGAGCTTGGGCATTTCTTCCAGGCTCTCGACGCCCGCATCATTGATGATGTGCACCCGGTTGGTGTCCCCGCCCATCACGCTCTCGCCCTTGGGGCCAGAAACATCATTGGCAATGATCCAGTCAGCCGCCTTGCGCTTGCGCTTCTTCTTGGCGTTGTCGATCACATCCTCGGTCTCGGCGGCAAAGCCGATCACCAGCTTGGGCCGGTCAGTTGCTGCTGCGACGTTGGTGAGAATATCGGGGTTCTCGGTCAGCACCAGCGCAGGCGGAGCAGAGCCCCGCTTTTTCATCTTTTCGGGTTTGAAATCCTTGGGGCGCCAGTCAGCGACCGCAGCCACCATCACCGCGACATCTGCCGGCATGGCCTGCTTGACCGCCTCCGACATCTGCATCGCGCTTTCGACATCGACCCGCTTAACCCCTTCGGGCGTCTTGAGCGAGACCGGACCGGACACCAGTGTGACCTTGGCTCCCAGCGCAGCGGCGGCTGCGGCAATGGTAAAGCCCTGTTTGCCAGAGGACCGGTTGGCAATGTAGCGGACCGGATCGATCGCTTCCCATGTCGGCCCGGCGGTGACCAGCACATGCTTGCCTTTGAGCGGGCGATGCCCGGCTGCGACCTTAAATTCACCGCCGCCCAGCGCGTCTTCCTCGGCGGCCTCGACATCTCTGGCTTCAGGTGCCGGTGCGGGCATTTCGCCTTCCAAGGGTTCAGGCTCTGCGGCCCCCTCCTTGACGGTATGGTTCATCGCTTCGGGATCGGTTGGCGGGGCGGAACTTGCCCCGCCCTTCTTGGCCAGAATCGGGCCGCCTTCAACCGGCAACTCGCCTTCGCCCGCCTCTTCGCCTGCGGGCAAAGCCTCATCATTCTCGGCTTCGGCCGCCAGCATCGCGGCTTCCTCTTCGGCAAGGAATTCAGCCTCGATATCCTCGGCAGTGCGCTTGGCAGTCGAGCGCGGGATGATCGAAGCCAGCAATCCGCCCAGCCCGCCGCCCTTGGGCGCAACCTCAGGCTCGATCGCTTCAACGACATCTTCTGATTCGGCTTCTTCGTCCGGCCCAATTGCCGGAGCGGCGACCGGCGCGGCCCGCACAGGCACTTCAACTTCGATTCCGAAGCGGCCCGCAATTTCGGCCCAGATCACTTCCGGCTCTGGCAGGCGGCCATAGCCGAATTCTCCGCAGGCCATCGCGCCCTGATCCGGATCTAGCACTGTCACGCCCGCTTCCCGCAGCCAGGCAAGATTGCGCTGCGTCGCGTCATGTTCCCACATGCGCACGTTCATCGCCGGGACCGCGATCACCGGTTTATCGGTCGCCAGGATCAGCGTGGTGGCCAGATCATCGGCAATCCCCGCCGCCATCTTGGCCATCAGGTCAGCCGTTGCCGGGCACACCACCACCAGGTCCGCCTCCCGGCTGAGCTGGATATGGCCCATCTCGGCTTCGTTCTTGAGATCCCACAAGGTGGTATGGACCTGGTTCTCGCTCAGCGCTGCCAGCGCCATGGGTGTGACGAACTGCTGGCCGCCTGCGGTCAGCACGCAAGTGACATCGCCCCCACCCTTGCGGATGAGGCGGACCAGCTCGCACGATTTATAGGCAGCGATACCGCCGCCCACGACGAGCAGAATTTTCGGTCCAGCACCGCTCACGAGCGAATTCCCGTGTCAGCGCCCAGCGACACACTCATAATTGCGTTGAGCTCCCCCTTGGTTGATCCGCGTCACGCTTAGCCGCACAGCCAGCCCCAGCCAACCCTGCAAGGCCAACCCTGCGACATAGTGGTTAAGTTTTACCTAGCGCTTTCCTAACATGCAGCTAACATCGCTGCGAGGTCTGAGGGGATATTTCCATGATTTTGGTGTTACGCGCGCTGCTTTTCGTTGGCGGTCTGTTCTTCGTAGCGATGGGAATTGGCTTCCTGCTGACCCCGGTCGGCTCGGCAGCCGGCTTCGGCCTTGCCCCGCAGGGCGTAATGGGCCTGGCCACGATCAGGGCCGATATGACCGCGTTTTTCGTGGTCGCTGGCGGATGTCTGATCTGGGGCGGCTGGTCGCGCAAGGGCGATCCCTTGCTGGTTTCAGCCGCGCTGATGGCAATCGCGCTGATCGGGCGGATCGTGACGCTGATGACCGACGGCCCCTATCAGGGGTTCTGGCAGCCGATGCTGATCGAAGCGGTCATCGTGGTCATCGCGCTGATCGGCAGCCGCATGTTGCCGCACCATGCTTTCGAAGGCGAAGACTAGCCGATCCAGCCCAGCGCCAGGGCGCCGTAGAGCGCCGCTGCGCCCAGCGCCGCAGCAAGCAAATAGCCTGGCCAGCTGCGCTGTTTTCCTGTGCCAGGGCCAACGATCAGTTCGACGTCAGGCAATGGCGGCGGTTCGGGCGCGCCGCCCCTGGGCGGGAATTTCTCTTCCAGCCGCCGGACAAGTCCAGGCAGGTGCAGCAAGGTCGAAACATTCTCCCGAATCGCATCGGCCAAGGCCGCCTCGGGGCCCAACTCGTCACGCACCCAGCTGCGCACATAGGGCGCAGACGTGTCCCACATGTTGATCTGGGGGTTGAGCTGGGTCGCAATGCCTTCGACCATCACCATGGTCTTCTGTAACAGCAGCAAATGCGGCTGGGTCTGCATGTCGAAATCGCGGGTGATCGCAAACAAGCCGTCGAGCATCTGGCCCACGCTGAGTTCGCTCACCGGTTTGCCGCGCATCGGCTCGCCCACGGCTCGCAGCGCGGTCGCGAATTCATCGACCGAGTGATAGCTCGGCACATATTGCGCCTCGAAATGGATTTCCGCCACGCGGCGGTAATTGCCGGTGGTGAGGCCATAGAGGATTTCTGCCAGCCACACCCGCGCACGCCGATCGATCCGCCCCATAATGCCGAAATCGATCGCTGCGATCGTGCCATCATCCTCCACGAACAGATTGCCCTGGTGCATATCGGCGTGGAAATAACCGCCCGAGATCGCTTGCGTCAGGAAAGCGAGCACCAGCCGATTGGCCAGTTCGGGCAGGTCATGTCCCTTGGCCCTGAGCTCGTCGACCTTGCTGATCTTGATTCCGTCGACCCATTCGATCGTCATCACCCGGCCATTGGTTCGATCCCAGTCGACCTCCGGAATGCGGTAGCCGGCAAAACCCTTCATCGAATCTGCCAGTTCAGAGGCCGATGCCGCCTCGCGCCGCAAGTCCAGCTCGCGATTGGTCCAGCGCTTGAAATTGGCGATGGTCAGCCGCGGGCGGAGCCGGCGTGCCTCGTCGCTGCCCAGCGCCTCAAGATGCGCAGCGGCCCATTCATAGGTGCCAATGTCGCTCGCAAAGCGTTCGCGGATGCCGGGCCGCAGCACCTTCACCGCCACCTGGCGCCCGTCGCTCGTCACCGCGCGGTGGACCTGCGCGATCGAGGCTGCACCAACCGGAACCGGATCGATATGCTGGAACAGTTCGCTCAGTGGCTTGTCGAAAGTCGCGGTAATCGATGCCTCGATCTCGGCAAAGGGCACCGGCGGCAGGCTATCCTGCAAGGTCAGCAGATTGTGCGCGGCCTCAACCCCGACCAGATCTGGCCGCGTTGCCAGCGTCTGGCCCAGCTTGATCGCGGCAGGGCCGATATCCGTGAACGCACCGGCATAATCGGGAACCGCTGGCTGGAAAGTGCCCAGTCGGGCGATACGCGCCAGCCGCTTGACCGGTAGCGGGGTGTTGGGATCGCGTTCGATCCCGCGCAGCGCACCATGCCGCGCCAGCGTACGGCCCCATTTGAGCAGCCGCCAGATATGCGTGGCCGGACGTGGCAACCTAAATCTTCCAACCCGAATGGATCGCGACCAGCCCGCCCATGATCGGTTCGACCCGCGTGTTCACAAAGCCTGCCTCGCGGATCATCCGTTCAAAGCTCGGCATATCGGGAAAGCGGCGGATCGATTCTATCAGGTAGCGATAGGAATCCTCGTCATCGGCAATCGCCTTGCCGATCGCGGGCACCAGCCTGTGCGAATAAACGTCATAGATTTCCTTGAAGCCGGGCCATTCGGTGGTCGAGAATTCGAGGCAGAAAAAGCGCCCGCCGGGCCTCAGCACCCGGTGCGCCTCGCGCAGCGCCTTGGGAATATCGGTGACGTTCCTGATCCCGAAAGCAATGGTGTAGGCATCAAAGGTGTTTGACGGGTATGTGAGCGTTTCAGCATTCTGGCATGACCATGACAGGCCATCTATCCCGCGTTCCATGGCGCGCTCGATCCCTACATCGAGCATGTCCTGGTTGATGTCAGCCACCACCACTTCGGCCCCACGCGCTGCCAGGCGGAAGGCGATGTCGCCCGTGCCGCCGGCCATATCCAGGATCGCCTCATGCGGCTGCGGCTTTACCCGGCGCACGAAACGATCCTTCCACAGCCGGTGCATCCCGCCCGACATGGCATCGTTCATCACGTCATATTTGCGCGCGACATTGGAAAACACCGCGCCCACGCGGCGGGTCTTTTCTTCGGGGGCTACATCTTCATAGCCAAAGGAAACTTTATCCGTCATCGCGAGGCGCCTTAGGATGAATTGCGGGCGTGGCAAAGGGTGTTAAAGGAACGTCCTTGTTGGGCTGAGCGCCAGCCGGTTCCGTCAATCAGAAGAAACCATGCCAGAACTTCCAGAAGTTGAGACAACGGTTCGCGGGCTCGCGCGGTTCCTTGACGGGGAACGGATCACCCGCGTGCGCGTAAACCGGGCCGATTTGCGCCGCCCCTTCCCGCCCGATCTGGTGCAGGTGCTCACCGGCGCGCAAGTGACGGGGCTGGGGCGCCGCGCCAAATATGGCCTGATCCACACCGACCGCGACCAGACCATGGTGTTCCATCTGGGTATGAGTGGGAGGTGGCGGATCGATCCCGCCGATGCGGACCGGCATGACCATCTGGTGCTTGAAACCGCGCACAACCGCTTTGCGCTATGCGATCCGCGCCGGTTCGGCTCGGTCGATCTGGTCGAGACTGGCGAACTCGACTGCTGGGCGCCCTTTGCCGCGCTGGGGCCGGAGCCGCTGGGTGATGAATTCAGCGCGACCTATCTCAAATCCGCGCTCATCGGGCGCAAGCAGGCAATCAAGCTGTGCCTGCTCGACCAACGCATCGTCGCCGGGCTCGGCAATATCTATGTCTGCGAGGCGCTGTGGCGTGCGGGCATCCACCCACGCAAGGCAGGCGGCAAGGTCACGCGTCCGCAGCTTGAACGGCTGGTGCCCGCGATCCGCCTAGTGCTCGAGCAATCGATCCGCGACGGCGGTTCCACCCTGCGTGACTATGCCGCGCCCGATGGCGCGCTGGGCTATTTCGCTTGCTCGTTCGATGTTTATGGCCGAGAAGGCGAAGCCTGCCACCGTGATGATGGGGGAGTAATCCGTCGCTTCGCGCAGGGCGGGCGCAGCAGCTGGTTTTGCGCGACGTGCCAGAGGTGAGCCTTTCCTTGACGATTTGGCGAGTCGCGACTATGTGGCGCGCTTTGCGGCGAGGAATCGCCGTTTTTCGTGCAACCTAAATAGTGATTTATCCGGCCGCACAGGGCGGTCGAGAGACAAGGACAGACATGGCCAATACGCCGCAAGCCAAAAAGCGCATCCGCCGCAACAACCGCCGCGCCGAAATCAACGGTGCACGCATGAGCCGCATTCGCAGCTTCGTGAAAAGGGTCGAAGCCGCATGCGAAACCGGTGACAAGGCCGCCGCTGCTGACGCGCTCAAGGCTGCGCAGCCTGAACTCGCTCGCGGCGTGGCCCGCGGCGTGCTCCACAAGAACACCGTTGCCCGCAAGATGTCGCGCCTGACGAAGCGAGTCGCTTCGCTCTGATTCGCGTTTCAGCGGCTTCGCGCCGCTGCCGCATGGCGCACTCCAGCACATAAGGGCCGGCCCTGTTTGGGCGCGGCCCTTTTGTTTTATCCCTGAAGCATAGGGTTCGGCACGAAACCCTAGGTTTTCCCGCGATTCGCATTGGCTTGAGTGGTATTTTGAAGCCAATTCAATCACTTCAACGCAAGTCTGCGGGTTTAAGGCGAGTCAATCAAAATATTTCTGATTTTTTACACCCATCCCCCTTGCGTGAAATAAAAAGGCGTAGATAAAACGTTGGTGCTTGGGGCGGGACAGTCCGGGTTTTTACAAGCTGAAGCGATGGGGGGAAGCGCGGAATCACGATTTCGCGCGGTGGCGAAGCTTTGCCTATCGTTGGTTCGAATAAATCACTCCGGCGCGTGACCGGGGTCGAGATAGGATTTTTTGGGGAATGGTCCAGAATCATGACAAGGCGCGAGCAGCAAAGCGGGCAATCGACGAAGATCTGATGGAAGACGCCGAAGCCGTAAATCTCGCCGCCGACTGGGCCGATATCAGCCAGGGCCTGCGCAAGGATCTGGGCCACCAGCTCCACAGCCAGTGGATCAAACCGATTCAGCTTGGCGGTATCTGCAAGGATTCCGGCACCCTGGATCTGTATCTGCCAACCGAATTTTCCGCCAATTGGGTCAACGACCGGTTCCATGACCGGCTGCAGCTGGCCTGGAAGATCATGCGCAGCGAAGTGCGCAAGGTGCGCATCTCGGTCCATCCGGGACGCCGCCAACTGCCTGAACTGATGCTCGGCAGTGGTCGCCGCCCGGCCAATGACGGCGGCGATGGCAGCGCGATAACGGTAGCCGCCGGCACGATCGGGGATGCAGGCTTCACCAGTTCGGTGGGGCTTGACCCCTCGCTTACCTTTGCCGCCTTTGTAACCGGCGAAGCCAATGTGCTTGCCAAAAACGCGGCAGAGCGCATGGCAGCCACCGAACAGCCACAGTTTTCGCCGCTCTACCTCAAGGCGGCAACCGGCCAGGGCAAGACCCACCTGCTCCACGCGATCGGCCATACCTATCTTTCGGCGCATCCGCGTGCACGCATCTTCTACTGCAGCGCAGAACGTTTCATGGTCGAATTCGTCCAGGCGCTCAAAGCCAACCAGATGATCGAATTCAAGGCCCGTTTGCGCAGTTTCGATTTGCTGCTGGTCGATGACATCCAGTTCATCATTGGCAAGGCGAGCGCGCAGGAAGAGCTGCTTTACACGATTGACGCGCTGCTGGCCGAAGGCAAGCGGCTGGTGTTCGCCGCCGACCGCGCGCCGCAAGCGCTCGACGGGGTCGAGCCGCGCCTGCTCAGCCGGTTGTCGATGGGGCTGGTGGCTGACATCCAGCCCGCCGACATCGAACTGCGTCGGTCGATCCTCGAATCGAAGCTGACTCGCTTTGCCCCGCTCGATGTGCCCGATGATGTGATCGATTTCCTTGCCCGCACGATTACCCGCAATGTGCGCGAGCTGGTGGGCGGTCTCAACAAGCTGATCGCTTATGCCCAGCTGACCGGGCAAGAGGTTTCGCTTCAGCTCGCTGAAGAGCAGCTGACCGATATTCTCTCGGCCAACCGCCGCCGGATCACGATTGACGAGATCCAGCGCACCGTGTGCCAATTCTACCGGATTGATCGCAGCGAAATGTCGTCAAAACGCCGCGCGCGCGCCGTGGTGCGCCCGCGTCAGGTGGCGATGTATCTGGCCAAGGTGCTGACCCCGCGCAGCTACCCTGAAATCGGGCGCAAGTTTGGCGGGCGGGACCACTCGACAGTTATCCACGCCGTGCGGCTGATCGAAGATCTCAGAAAACGCGATGCCGATATGGACGGCGATGTGCGCAGCCTGCTGCGGCAGCTGGAAAGTTAATTCACACATAATTTCCACAAGCGATGAACACGGTGATCGACAGGGCTATGCACAGCCCTGTCGACAGGCTGTGCACAGGTTGTAAACAGCTGTTCCATGACATTATCCCCTGCCCGGCTTGACCGTTTTGCCCGCCACATCGTGCTGCCGGAAATCGGCGGCGCGGGGCAGGTTGCACTGAGCGAAAAGCATATTGCCGTAATTGGCCTGGGCGGGATCGGTTCGCCCGCGCTACAATATCTCGCCGCTGCGGGCATCGGGCGCCTTACGCTGGTCGATAACGACGTGGTCGACGCCAGCAATCTGCAGCGTCAGACAATTTTCACCCAACGTGACGTGGGGCATGGCAAGGCGACCTCTGCGCGGCGCTGGCTGGCCAATTTCGACGAGGCATTGCAGGTCGAAATCAGCGACGCCCGGATCACGGTGGAAAATGCTCCCGCCTTGATCAAGGATGCCGATCTTGTGTTCGACGGGACGGACAATTTCGCCACCCGCCTGGCGGTATCGGATGCCTGCGTAGCGTCAGGCGTGCCGCTGCTGTCAGCCGCAGTTGGCCGGTTCCAGGGGCAGGTGGGGGCCTTTGCCGGGCATTTGCCCGATCAGCCCTGCTATCGCTGCTTCGTGGGCGATGCTTTCGATGCCGAGGATTGCGACACCTGCGCCGAAGACGGAATGCTGGGCGCGATGGCGGGATGGGTGGGCACCTTCGCCGCCATGCAGGCGGTGCGCCTGCTGCTGAGCGGGGTAAGCGCCTTTGGCGATCCGCAATGGGGCAGGCTGCACCTGCTCGACGGGATGCAGCCGGGCATGCGCGCACTCACCATCGCCAAAGACCCGGCGTGCAAGGGATGCGCCCGCTAACCCCCTAGCATCTCATCCACCCACTGTGGCACCAGTTCCCCCGCCTTGCCCTGGCGCGATTCGTGGAACCAGTGCGAACCTTCGCTGCGCTCAAGATTCAGTTCAAGTGTGTGCACACCAAGGTCGCGCGCATCGCGCACGAGGCCCGCTGCCGGATAGACTGCGCCAGAGGTGCCGATGCTGACAAACAGATCCGCGTCGCGCAGCGCGCCATAGATCCGGTCCATCTGGTAAGGCATCTCGCCGAACCATACGACATCGGGACGCAGGGTGCGCGCCTGGCACACCGGGCAAGGGGGGCAGTCACTTAGCGGCGCGTCCCACGGCGAACGCATTTCGCATGAGGTGCACAGCGCGCTTTTCAGCTCGCCATGCATGTGCAGCACGCGGCTGGCGCCAGCACGCTCGTGCAAATCATCGACATTCTGCGTCACGATCAGCAACTCACCGCCCCATGCGGCATTGAGCCGCGCCAGTGCCTGGTGCGCCGCATTGGGTTGCTTGCTGCGCAATGCCTCGCGCCGCATGTCGTAAAAGCCCAGCACAAGGTCTGGATCGCGCGCGAAGCCTTCGGGCGTGGCGACGTCCTCTACCCGGTGCCGCTCCCACAGCCCGCCCGCGTCACGAAAAGTATCGATTCCGCTTTCCGCGCTGATCCCCGCGCCGGTGAGAATGACGATGTTCTGGGGCATTTCCTCGCTTCCGTTCACCTTGAGCCTGTCGAAAGGCTGTTCTTCTACTTGAAGAAAGTGCAGGGCTTCGACAAGTTCAGCCTGAACGGGGACAGATATGGCGCAATTCGGAATAATCGGACACAAAGGCCGGATGGGCCAGGCGCTGATGAAGGCGATTGCCGAAGCCGGTCATGAGGTTTCGGGCGGGGTCGATGCGGGCGAGCAGCCCGGCCCGCTGGCAACGCGCTGCCGTGTACTGGTGGATTTTTCCGCACCTGGTGCGCTCAAGGCCAATCTCGATGCGGCGCGCGTGGCGGGCGTGCCGCTTGTGATCGGCACAACCGGGCTTGCCGAAGAACACCACCGCATGATCGACGATGCCGCGCACGCTATACCAATATTGCAGACCGGTAATACATCGCTGGGCGTGACGCTGCTGGCGCATCTGGTGCGCGAGGCGGCCAGCAAGCTGGGCCCCGATTGGGACATCGAAATCGTCGAGATGCACCACCGGATGAAGGTGGATGCGCCGTCTGGCACCGCGCTGTTGCTTGGCGAAGCCGCCGCCGAAGGGCGCGGGATCGAACTTGGAGCGAACACCGAAAGCGGGCGTGACGGGAAGACCGGCGCGCGCAGACCGGGCGCGATCGGCTTTGCGAGCCTGCGCGGCGGCACCGTGGCGGGTGAGCACAGCGTCATCCTGGCGGGCAATGAAGAGCGGATCACGCTGTCGCACTCGGCCGAAAACCGCATGATCTTCGCGCGCGGCGCGGTCAGGGCTGCCGAATGGCTGATCGGCAAGGCGCCAGGGCGTTACACCATGCAGGACGTGTTGAGGCTTTGATCCGCGCATTCCGTCCATTCCGACGCATAGGATAGGTCGCATGGATCAATCACTCATTTGGGCGCTGATACTTGCAGGGCTTGCGGGGCTGAGCGCCTTCGCCGGTGCGGTGCTCGCGCATTTTGACGAATTGGCCGGCGGCGTTCTCACGACAAGATGGAAGAACGGCATCATCGCATTCGGCGGCGGCGCATTGATCGGGGCTGTCGGTTTGCTGCTGGTTCCGCACGGCACCGAATCGCAGCCGCTATGGCTGGCATGTCTGACCTTTCTTGGAGGGGGAGCCACAGCGCTGCTGGTTGACCGCGCGCTGCAACGCTCCGGAACGGCAGCAAGCCAGCTGGTCGCTCTCAACCTCGACTTCATTCCAGAGGCCATTGTAGTTGGCGCAGTGATCACCCAGAATTTCCCGATGGCGCTATTTCTAACCGTGGTGATGGCGGCGCAGAACATGCCAGAGGGCTTCAATGCCTATCGTGAAGTGCGCCGGAGCCACACCGGATTCATCCGCAAGCATATCCTGCAGTTGATGTCGCTGTGTGTCCTGGTTGGCCCGGCAGCGGCCTATCTGGGCTATCTCGCATTCTCGATCGACGATGCCGCGCTTGGCACGCTCATGACCTTCTTCGGCGGCGGCATCCTCTACCTCGTATTCGAAGATATCGCACCTGAAGCAAAAGAGCCGGGCGATTGGTTGCCGGCGATAGGCGCCGTGCTGGGCTTTATGGTAGCCATGCTGGGTTCGGGATTGACGGGCTAATGCCATGACCCGCGACCAGATTTTCGAATTTTTCCGGCGGCTGGCCGAGGATAACCCCGCGCCCGAGACCGAGCTTGAATATGGCAATTGCTATCAGCTGCTGGTCGCGGTGGTGCTATCCGCGCAGGCAACCGATGTGGGGGTGAACAAGGCAACGCGCGCGCTGTTCGCGCGTGTCAAGACGCCGCAAGCGATGCTCGATCTGGGCGAGGAAGGCCTTCGCGACCACATCAAGACCATCGGCCTGTTCAACTCCAAGGCGAAGAACGTGATCGCACTGTCGAGGTTGCTGGTCGAGCGCCACGGCGGCGAGGTGCCCGGCACCCGCGAGGCGCTGACCGCGCTGCCCGGCGTGGGCCGCAAGACCGCCAATGTCGTGCTCAATTGCTGGTTCGGCGAGGAAACTTTCGCGGTCGACACCCACATCCTGCGCGTCGGCAACCGCACCGGCCTCGCCAAGGGCAAGACGCCCGAAGCGGTCGAGGCCAAGCTGGAAAAGCGCGTGCCCGCCCCCTTCCGGCTGGGCGCGCATCACTGGCTGATCCTGCATGGCCGCTATGTCTGCAAGGCGCGCACGCCCGAGTGCTGGCGCTGCAAGGTGGCGGATTTGTGCAGTTTTCGCGAAAAAGTGTTAGAAAGACCCGACAGGGGAACCAACAAAGCCAAACGCGCCTGAATCTTTGGCGCGCTTGGGAAAGGAGTGCCTTAGATGCTTCGATCAATCTTGACTGCAAGCCTGCCATTGCTGGCGCTTGGCTGCGCCCCGATTGAAACCGACGAAGAATTCGTCAGCGACGGGCCGCCAGTGCGGGTAGTTGGCGAGGCACAAAGCTGCATTCCGCTAAGCCAGATCCGCAATTCGCGAGTGCACGACGATCGCACGATCGACTTCGAGATGAACGGCAACAGGGTTTATCGCAACACCCTGCCGAACACCTGCCCGCGGCTGGGATTTGAAGAAGCCTTCACTTACGAGACATCGCTGACCCAGTTATGCAGCACCGATATCATCTATGTGCTCGAGAATTTCGGCGGCGACCTGCGCCGCGGGGCGGGCTGCGGGCTGGGGAAATTTATCCCAGTCGAATATGTCGATCAGGATGATGGCAGCTAGGATCAAGGCCCGCAGGAACCTGTCACCAGCGTCAGGGCTCTAAACATCATCCGCGCTGATCATCTCGGCCCGGACGTTGCTCTTCCGCCTGGCGCACCACACGGGCGCTATTTGTGCAAGGCGCAAACGCCCGAATGCTGGCGGTGCTGCATGGCGGATTTGTGCAGTTACGGGAAGAAGGTGCTCGAGAAGCCAAAGGGGCGGTAAGGATTTCGCTAGTCTATTCGCGGCCCTTCTTTCAGCACATCATAGGCGTCAACACTGATGTGTACCGTAGCAGTTCCACTCTCATCGTAGTCAATGTGGATTGGTTCTATCTCTCCAACCGTAAATTCAATGAGGGAACCGGAGAAAAGGCCCTTTTTGTAGCCCTCGGTCGTAATCATCACCCTACTGCCGACCGGCGGAACAAAATCCGACTCAACGCTGAAGAGGGTGCTTCCACTCAGATGATAGTTTAACCTCACGGGCTGATTCTCCATCAAAACCACCGATCGACAAGACGCAACGCATCAGTCGATGTAAAGCCTTCGACGTCATGGCGCGAAAGATGGGGAGTTTTCTGTCAGTTTTTACAGCCGTTCTTATCGCAAGTTATTCTCTC
Source organism: Altererythrobacter chaiwopuensis (assembly GCF_054957755.1). Lineage (NCBI taxonomy): Bacteria > Pseudomonadati > Pseudomonadota > Alphaproteobacteria > Sphingomonadales > Erythrobacteraceae > Altererythrobacter > Altererythrobacter chaiwopuensis. The sequence continues at coordinate 953,068 of NZ_JBTXJG010000001.1, read as the reverse complement.
GTGCGAATTCACCCAGTGGTCGGGATGCTCTGTCGTGTCAAAGCCACAACCAGTGATACCACCCTTCACCCCACTATGAACTTCGTTAGTCGGTGTATGCTTCACGGCCATTGTAGTTTCCCATAAAATGATTCTTCATTATTTGAGAAACATAAAGAGAACATGTCAATTCGTCAACATGCTGTCTCGACCACTTTCCTCATTTAAACATCATCCGCGCTGATCATCTCGGCCCGGTCGATTTCGCCCAGCATGCTCGCCACGGTCGTCGCCACGGCCGCGTCACCGCTGACATTGGTCGTAGTGCGCATCATGTCCATGATGCGGTCCACCCCTGCAACGAAAGCGATGGTTTCCAGCGGCACGCCCACCGCGCCGAACACCAGCGCCATCATGATGAGCCCCGCGCCAGGAATGCCCGCAGCGCCCACTGCCCCCAACGTCGCCAGGATCGAGATCAGGAAATACTGGCCCCATGTCAGATCGACCCCGAAAATGCTCGCCCCGAACAGTGTGGCGAGGCCCAGATACATCGCCGTGCCATTCATGTTGATCGTCGCCCCAAGCGAGATCACAAACGCCGCAATCGAATTGGGAATGCCGAGGTTCCGCTCGGCGCAGCGAAGGGTCACCGGCAGCGTCGCATTTGAAGACGCAGTCGAATAACTGACCGCAATCGCATCGACTATGCCCCGGAAGAAATCGACCACCGGCAGTTTCGCCAGAAATTTGATCATCGAACTGTACATCAAAAGGATGATCAACAGGCAGCCGGTATAGTTGAGCACCACCAGCCAGCTCAGCGCCTTGAGCGCTTCGACCCCCAGCGTACCTGCCACCCATGCCATCAGCGCGAATACGCCGAACGGGGTCAGCTCCATCACGATCATCGTCACCTTCTGCATGATGACCGAGCCGCTATCGAAGATCTTCTGAACCGGTTCGCCCTCTTCCCTGGCCATCAGGATGCCGATCCCAATCAGCAGAGAGAAGACGATCAGCGGCAGCACCGCGACGTCGGCCATCACCTGGACCGGGCTTTCCGGCACGATCGAGAGAATCATGTCGACTGCAGTGGTCGGGTTGGGTTCGGGCGTGGGCACATTGGGTGTGCCGAGTTCTTCCTTGCTCGGGAACAGGCCGAGATTGACCGCAGCGGTGCCAAGCCCAAGGCCAAGCCACACGGCGATCTGGCCGGTCACGACGAATAACAGCATTGCCCGTCCGCCCACGGCGCCCAGTTTCCTGAGATCTCCGATCGCCGCCACTCCGGCCACCAGGCTGAAGAATATCAGCGGGACAACCAGCATCTTGATCGACTTGATGAAGAAATCGCCGATCCACTTGATGCTTTCCGCTTCGGGCCCCCAGACCAGACCGAGCGCAACGCCCAGCACCAGCGCGGCGATCACGCGCTGCCACAGTGGAATTCTGAACCATGTCTTCACGTCAGCGTCCCCTCACACTCTATCGTCATTGCGAGCGTAGCGAAGCAATCCAGGGGCGTCACGCAGAACAGCTGTGGATTGCCGCGTCGCCCCGAAACAAGTTCGGGCCTCCTCGCAATGACAAGATAAATTCATGCAGCGAGCGCAGCCTTGGCCACGCGCGCATAAATGCGGCTCAACGTATCGAGATCGGCCACCACAACCGCTTCATCGCGCTTATGCATCGTCGCGTTGCATAGGCCGAATTCGATCACCGGACACACCGCGCGCAGGAAGCGCGCATCGGACGTGCCGCCGCTTGTCGATGCCTCGGGATCGAGCCCAGTTTCCGCTTTCACTGCATCGGCAATGATCTGCGAGAACCTGCCGGGCGGTGTAAGGAAGGGTTCACCCGAAATCACCGGGCGCGCGCTGCCGCCGTGCCTCTCGGCAATTTCGATCACCTGCCGTGCAAGCGAGGCGCCCGAATGGCGATCGTTGAAACGAATCGAAATACGCGCCTTGGCTTTGGCGGGAATCACATTGTGTGCACGGTTGGCAATGTCGATCTCGGTGATCTCGAGGTTCGAAGGCTGGAACCATTCGGTGCCGTCATCAAGGTGGAGATTGTTGAGTTCACTCAGCATCGCCACCATGCGCGGCAGCGGATTGTCCGCCAGATGCGGATAGGCGACATGGCCCTGCGTCCCCTCGACCTCCAGCCAGACATTGACCGACCCGCGCCGCCCGATCTTCATCATGTCGCCCAGCCGGTGAACGCTGGTAGGCTCGCCCACCAGGCACAGATCTGGCTGGTGGCAGTGCTCGCGCATGTAATCGATCAGCGCGCGCGTGCCATGCAAGGCCGGCCCCTCCTCATCGCCGGTGATGATAAAGCTGATCGTGCCAGCATCAACGGGCACATGTGATGCCGCGTCGACCATCGCCGCGATCGCGCCTTTCATGTCCACCGCGCCGCGCCCGTAGAGCAGCTCGCCTCCCGGACTTGGCCGCACCTCTGGCTCAAACGGCGCGCTGGCCCAGCCCTCGCCCGGAGGAACGACATCAAGATGGCCCGCGAATGCGAAGTGCCGTGAGCCCTCCGGTCCCTTGCGAATGGCAAACAGGTTCTCTACCGGTGCCTCATCACTGCCTTCTTCGCCCTCGCCGCGCGTGAAGCGGTGGACCGCAAAGCCTAGCGGCGCAAGCATGCCTTCAAGCACATCGAACACCTCGCCGGTGGCAGGCGTAACACTGGGGGCGGCGATCAAACGCTTGGCGAGCTCAGCAGCGAAGTTCATTATGCCGCGATTAGCAGGAGTTTTCGCGAATGCCCAAGCTTGATATTGATGCCATCCCGCAAACCAATGTGACCGGCTATCCGTCACCTTATGATGAGCCGGTGCAAGGCCGATGGTATCGCCGCCTCGCACCTGTCGCCGGGCTTACCCTGCTCGGCGCCAGCCATGTCGTGCTCAAACCGGGCGGTTGGTCGTCGCAGCGCCATTGGCATCGCGGTGAGGACGAACTGGTGATCATACTGACGGGCGAGGCGGTGCTGGTCGAGGACGACGGCGAAACCACGGTGCGCGCGGGCGACATTCTGGCTTGGGCTGCGGGCGAAGCCAATGGCCATCATCTCCAGAACCGTTCAACGGAAGACTGCATATTCGTCGCCATCAGCGGCGGTGACCCCGATGCCGATTCGGGCGAATATCCCGATATCGACATGGTGTTCGACCCGGATGGCTATGCCCGCAAGGACGGGACGCGATACGAAACCAACCGCATTCCCTAGCGGCGTTCCCGTTCAGGCACCGGCAGCGGCCCCGGTGCAAACGCCTCGTCCAGCATCTGCGCCATGCGCAGCCCGGCCTGCGTCACGCGGCGCTGGCTTACGGGGATGGCGGCGACAATATCTTCCTGTGTCAGCGCGGTTTGTGATGGCAGTTCGCCGGTGCAGTCCTCGCAATCAAAGGCGTTGGGATAGACAAAGGTCCGGGCAATCTCCCAGCTTTCGCGGCCCCATTCCGCCGCATCGCCGCCAGCCAGTTCGGCCCGTTCGGCTGCGGTATAGCGGCGCACCAGCGACGGCTGCGCCGAGGAAATGGCGCGTTCGGCCAGCGGCCCGTCCCAGATCCAGTGCAGGTTCAGGCCGGGCACGATACCGTAATCGGTCACGCGGTCATTGCCGCCGCGATCGTTGTGATCGCCCGAATGGAGCGGCATATGCACATCGCCAACGAAGTGGACCATGAAGGCCAGCGCCTCCAGCCGGATATTGGCGGGCAGGCTTTCGTCGGCAAGGATACGCTGGTTGCGCTCGATCTGCGCCAGGATGCAATTGCCCCCGCTGCAATTGCTGCGCGGGCTGTAAGGCTCGCCAATCGGCGCGGTGCGATAGTGCCAGGCGAAGGTATAGCCCCAGCGCCAGCCGTCGCGGCGCAGGCAATCGGGCCACACGGTCGCATCGGGCAGGCTGCGCAGGCGGCAATCGGGCGTGCCGATCAGCGCCTCGGCCCGGAAAAGCCGCTCCATCGCTGAGCGCGTTTCGGGGCGAATATTGGCGAGCGCGATCTCGCCCGTCACCTGGTGGGCGTAAAAGCCCCAGGCCTGCGCCGGGGCGGGCAACAGGATTGCCAGAGCGGCGATCAGGCCCGCCAGATGCCGCAACATCAGGCCGGTTCCTTCTCGAATTGTTCGATCACCCACTCTTCATCCTCCGAGGCGGTGATCCATTCCTGCATCCAGTCATGCTCCCAGATCGCTTCCATATAAGCCTGGGCGAAGCCCGGCACGGCGATGCCATAAGTGACAAAGCGCGACACAACCGGCGCATAGAAAATGTCTGCCGCGCCGAAAGTGCCGAACAGGAAGGGGCCACTGTTGCCGAAGCGCGCGCGCGCCTCCGCCCACAGGCTCAGCACACGCACGATGCCCTGCTTTGCCTCATCCGAGACTGATGGCAGCTGGACCCGGCGGCGCACATTCATCGGCAGCTCGCGCCGCAATGGCAGGAAACCGCTGTGCATTTCAGCCACCATGGCGCGGGCCATTCCGCGGGCGCCCTCTTCCTTGGGCCAGAAGCGTTCGCGCCCGACCTTGTCGGCCAGATATTCCATGATCGCCAGGCTGTCCCAGACCACGGTTTCGCCATCCCACAGGATCGGAACCTTGCCTGATGAGGGCTGGACTTCGCCCATCGCCTGCTTGCGATCCCCCCATTCGTCGCCATCGATATTCACGATCAGCTCTTCGAAATGAAGCCCTGACTGTTTGGCCGCGAGCCAGCCGCGCATCGACCAGCTCGAATAGTTCTTGTTGCCGATGATCAGCTTCATGCGCGCGCTCCACCTTGCTTGCCCATCACCTAGAAGTTCAGGAAAGCGAAGTCGAGCATGAACGGGTTTTTCGGCGTCAATCCTGCTGCCGTGGGTTAGTTTTTCTACGCAACCGGAAACGGAATGTGCCTGTTTATCATGGGGGTGCGGACTAATTGGGCTGTCTGAACAAGTCATAACAACCGGAACCGTCATGTCCCTCCCTGCAATCCGCCGTCTATCCTCCCTCGCCATACTGCCGCTGGCAGCAACCATGCTGGCGCCTGCCGCGCATGCGACGGACGGCTATTTCCTGAGCGGTGTGGGCGCCAAGTCAAAGGGCGCGGGCGGCGTTGCCATCGCACTGCCGCAGGATGCGCTTTCGATCGCTGCCAACCCGGCTTCGGCGACAGAGCTGGGCCACCGCATCGACGGCGGGATCGATATCTTCATTCCGCGTCGCGGGGCCAGCATCAATGGCAACGCTGCGGGGCTTGACGGAGATTACAACGGCAATGGCGCGAATCCGTTCGTGATGCCCGAATTCGGCTATGTCCGGCCGGTGTCGGACAATGTCTCGATCGGCCTTGCCATCTACGCCCATGGCGGGATGAACACGACCTATCGCGAGAGCCCGTTTGCGGCCTTTGGTGAAACCGGCCAGACCGGCGTTGACCTGAAACAGGTCTTCATCACCCCCACTGTCGCGGCACGGATCGCCCCAGGCCATTCGCTGGGCATTTCGGTGATCGGGGTTGTACAGGGCTTTCGCGCACGCGGGATAGCGCCCTTCTCTGGCGCATCGGCGGACCCGGCCAATTTTACCAATCGCGGCACCAGTGTGGCCTTCGGCTCGGGCGTGCAAGTGGGCTATCTTGGCCGCATTACCGACGAAATAAGCTTGGGTGCGTTTTACAAATCAAAGGTGTGGACAGGAAAGTTCGGGCGTTATTCCGGGCTGTTCGCTCAAGAGGGCGGCTTCGACGTGCCCGCATCATGGGGCGGCGGGATAGCCGTGAAGGCCAGCGACCGGCTGACGCTGGCGGCAGACTTCAAGCGTATTGAATATTCCGATGTCCAATCGGTGGGCAATCCGCTGGCCCCGCTGTTCCAGGGCATCCCCTTCGGTGTGGACGATGCACCCGGCTTTGGCTGGCGCGATATCTCGGTGGGCAAATTCGGCGCGGTCTACACGGCGAATGAGAGGCTTACCCTGCGCGCTGGCTATAGCATTGGCGGCAATCCGGTGCCGCAATCGGAAACCCTGCTCAACATCCTCGCCCCCGGCGTGGTAAAGGAGCACTTCACCGCAGGTGCATCGCTCAAGACCGGTTCCAAGCTGGAATTCAGCGCCTATGCCATGCACGCCCCGCGCAACACGGTGCGCGGCGAGGGCTCGATCCCAATGAACTTCGGCGGCGGCGAAGCCGACATACGGCTCAGCGAAACCTCTTTCGGGATTGCGGCAGGTGTCAGCTTCTGAGCGCATGCGGGCTCTTTCCCAACCCTTGCCGGCTGGTGTAAGCAAGGGGCATGAGCCTGCGCCCCTTCCACCTCGCCTTCCCCGTCGATGACCTTGCCGCCGCGCGCGCCTTCTATGGCGGCGTGATGGGCTGCGCCGAAGGCCGTTCGTCAGACGAGTGGATCGACTTCGACTTCTACGGCCACCAGATCGTGACCCATCTTGCGCCTGGTGGTGCCGGGGACCGTGCCAGCAACCATGTCGATGGGCACGGTGTGCCGGTGCCGCATTTCGGCATCGTGCTCAATATGGACGATTGGCAGGAGCTGGCTGACCGGCTGACTGCGGCGGGCACCCAATTCGTGATCGAGCCGACCATCCGCTTCAAGGGGCAGCCGGGCGAGCAGGCAACGATGTTCTTTCGCGACCCCGCCGGCAATGCGATCGAGATGAAGGCGTTCGAAAACCTCGCCAACCTGTTCGCGACGTAAGGCATTACGTCATTGCGAGGAGCGAAGCGACAAAGCAATCCATGGTCCAGCGCGAGGTCTTTCAACCGGTCGTCTACATGATGGCGAACCACAAGCGCGGCACGATCTACATCGGCGTTACCTCGAACCTCGTCCAGCGAGCCTGGCAACATCGGGAAGGCGCGCTGGACGGTTTCACCAGGCGCTACGGCTGCAAGAGGCTGGTCTGGTTCGAGTTGTGTGGAACAATGGAACACGCGATCCTGCGCGAGAAGCAGCTGAAGGCCGGATCGAGAGCCAAGAAGATTGCCTTGATCGAGAATGACAATCCGGAATGGCAGGACTTGTACGAAGCCCTTCTCGGCTGAGATGGTCGCAACGCAGCTTCATGGATTGCTTCGCTTCGCTCGCAATGACGGTGTAACGACAGACTTGCGAAAGGCGCCAATTCCAGAGCCGACAAAGACCCGATTCCCGTCGTTCGAGCGTTAAATTGCATGGCCCTCAAGCGGTCGCCACTTACACCGAAAGCCCGCCAGGCCCCAGCGCGTCCTGCACCACCGCCGCCCTGAGCGCGGCGATGCCCATGCCTTTTTCCGCGCTTGTTACATGCAGCTCTGGAAAAGCGGCGGAGTGTTTGCGCGCCTCTTCGGCGGTTGCCGCCACCACCTTGTCGAGTTCGCTGGCCTTGACCTTGTCCGCCTTGGTCAGGACTATGCGATAGCTGGCTGCCGCCTCGTCGAGCATTTTCATCATCTCGCGGTCGACTTCCTTGGGCCCGTGCCGGCTATCCACCAGCACCAGCGTGCGATGGAGCGCCTGGCGCCCGCGCAGGTAATCGCGCACCAGCCGCTTCCACTTCTCGACCACCTTGGGCGGGGCCTTGGCAAAGCCATAGCCGGGCATATCGACCAGCCGGAACAGCGTGGGCTCGCCCACCTCGAAAAAGTTGAGTTCCTGCGTGCGGCCCGGCGTCACCGAAGCGCGCGCAATCGCCTTGCGCCCGGTCAGCGCGTTCAGCAGCGAGCTCTTGCCGACATTCGAGCGCCCGCAAAAGGCGATCTCCGGAACGGTGGGGTCGGGCAGGAACTTGAGCTGCGGCGCGGACAGCAGGAAGTCCACCCGGCCGGAGAACAGCCTGGATGCGGCCAATTCGCGGGCGTTCTGTTCGCGCTCTTCCTCGGGTGTCACGGCCAGCCTCAGCCCTTGCGCTTATCGTCGCGCGCAACAACCGCCGATTGGTCAGCCTTTTCCTTCTCAGCCGCCGCCTTCAACTGCGGATGCTTCGAATAGAGATAGGTCTGCTGCGCGAGCGTGAGCAGGTTCGAGGTTACCCAGTAGAGCAGCAGGCCCGCTGCAAACGGCGCCATCACGAACATCAATATCCAGGGCATGAACTGGAATATCTGCTGCTGTACCGGGTCCATTGCGGTGGGGTTCAGCCTGAAGGTCAGCCACATGGTCACACCCAGCAACACCGCCAATATGCCGATGCCAAGGAAGCCCGGCGGATCGAACGGCAGCAGCCCGAACAGGTTGAGGATCTTGGCCGGATCGGGCGCGGAAAGATCGTTGATCCAGAGCACGAAGGGCTTGTGGCGCATGTCGATCGACAGCATCAGCGCCTTGTATAACGCGAAGAAGATCGGGATCTGCAATAACAGCGGCAAGCACCCGGCGAGCGGGTTGACCCCCTCGTCCTTGTAGAGCTTCATGACCTCCTGCTGCTGCTTCTGCTTGTCGTCCTTGTAGCGTTCCTGGATCGCCTTCATCTTCGGCTGGACTGCTTTCATCGCTGCCATGCTGGCAAACTGCTTTTGTGCAATCGGGAACATCAACCCGCGAATGATGACGGTGAGCAGGATGATCGCAACGCCGAAATTGCCGACAAATTCATAAAGCGTGCGCAGCAGCCACATCATTGGCTTCACGAACCATTCGAACCAACCCCAATCGATTGCCTTGCCCAAATTCTCGACGCCGCCGTCGCGATACTGGTTGAGCAGCGCGCTTTCCTTGGCACCGGCGAAAAGCTGCGTCTCGCGTGTTGCACTGCCGCCTGCGGCAACCGTCTCCGGCGCATAGATCAGGTCGGCGCGATAGAGCTTGTCACCCAACGCGCGAAAGCCGGGGGTCGCCTGTGCGCCCTGCTGCGGGATCAGCGCGGAAAGCCAATAGGTGTCGCTGAAGCCCAGCCAGTCAGGCGCGCCGCCTTCGGGCGTATAGGCACCGGCTTCATCCAGGTCTTCATAATCCGGGCCGTATTCGACCGTGTCGCCAAACGCACCCATGGGGCCGGCATGCGAAATGAACTGGCTGACACTGGCATTTTTCGAAGTGCGGGTGATCAGGCCAAAGGGTTGCACTACCACCGGGCCTGCAGCCTGGTTGCGCACCGTCTGGCGCGCCGTGAGCATGTAATTGTCATCGACCGAAAGCTCGATGGTGAATATCTGACCTTCGCCATTGTCATGGCTCAGCGTTACCGGAGCTTGCCGGGTCAACTGCGTGCGGTCAGCCTGCCACACCGTGTCCGCAGTTGGCAGGGCAACCCCCTGCCCGATCCAGCCGAACTGCGCGAAATATTGGCCTTCGGTGCCTGCCGGGGCCAGCAGCTGGACCGGGCGGCTGTCCTTGTCCACGCTTTCGCGGTGATCCTTCAGTTCGATATCGTCGATCCGCGCGCCAACCAGATTGATCGATCCTTCGATCCTGGGGGCGTCGATGCGCACCCGCTCGGGTGCGGCAAGCGCGCTTTCAAGATCGACAGGCCCAGTGCTTGCGCCAGTCTGGGGATCGATATTGCCGCTGCTTGCCGGTGCCGCAGTAGCCGCCACCGATTCCGTCTGCTCAACCTGACCTGTGATCGAAGCCTGCGGATAGAAGAACCGTATCGCCATATCCCAGCCCAGGATAAGTAGGCCGGAAAGCGCCACGGCGAGCAGGAGATTGCGCTGATTGTCCAAGATCGTTCTCTTCGTTTTTCAGACTATCTGGGGTGGTGTCTTATAATAACAAGACACATGTCAAGGCACGGGATCGTGACCGTGCCCACCCCAAGGGTGGCAGCGCATTAGCCGCTTAATCGCCATCCATCCACCCTTGATCGCACCATATTTGCCCAGCGCCTCAACCGCGTACTGACTGCAGGACGGTGCATAGCGGCAGGTCGGCGGCAGAATCCGGCTTGGGCCCCATTGCCACAGGCGCGCGATGAAGATCAGAACATGCTTCATTTTCGCCCTCCCTGGCCCATTTCGCCGCGATTGCCCTTGCGCGGCCTGCGGGTCCTTGAGCCTCTGGGCGGATCGCCTTGCCCCGCTGCCGCACGGGCAAGCGCCCCAGCCAGTTCGCCTTGCAGCGCGGCAAAGTTACGCTCGATCGCGCCGTCGCGCGCAATCAGCACGTGATCGTGATCGGGCAGGCCGGCTTCGGGCAGGGCGGCGCGCAGCAATTCACGAAACCGGCGCTTGATCCGGTTGCGGACCACGGCATTGCCGACCTTCTTGGTTACGGTGATGCCGTATCGCTTGCCTCGGCCCTGGTTGGGGTGCGCCAAAAGCACGAAACCGGGGCGCGCCACGCGCAGGCCCCGGTTCGCAGCAATAAAGTCAGCGCGGCGACGCATCACCGCGATGTCATGTGTGTCAGGTGTTGCGCTTACGCACAAAGCGTCTTGCGGCCACGCTTGCGGCGTGCACGCAGGACCTTGCGACCACCCGGGGTCGCCTTGCGCGCGAAAAAGCCGTGACGGCGGGCACGCACGAGATTGCTGGGCTGAAAAGTCCGCTTCATATCGTCCTCGAAATCAATTTTACGTGTCCTGCGGGAAATCCGAAGTGACACCAACAAAAAGGGCCGCCTGCAAAAGGCGACCGCCATTGCTGCGGCCCGTTAAGCCAAGCTGGAACCCGAGTCAAGATATAGCGCGTGGCGGATAGCCGCGCTCGAACCTGGCCATGTCCCTCGACATATACAGTAAAAACAGTCACTAGTCATCAATTGCACTGGATTTCAAAGGGTCGCCAGTGGTCGCACTAGTCAAGACAGTCGCCTATTTGGGGCTGGAAGCCAGAAGTGTCGAAGTTCAATGCCAGGTCGCGCCGGGTCTGCCGCGCTTTGCAATTGTCGGATTGCCCGACAAGGCGGTGAGCGAGAGCCGCGAACGCGTGCAATCGGCGCTGGCGGCAATGGGCCTGGCACTTCCCCCCAAGCGCATCACCATCAACCTCTCTCCCGCCGATCTGCCCAAGGACGGCTCGCATTATGACCTGCCGGTTGCGCTGGCATTGCTGGCTGCGATGGGCGTGACCGACGCCGAACAGCTGGTTGACTGGATCGCGGTGGGCGAACTGGCGCTCGATGGCCGGATCGTGCCTTCACCGGGCGTATTGCTGGCCGCCCTGCACGCCAGCGAGAGCGAAACAGGGCTGATCTGCCCTGCCGCGCAGGGTTCCGAAGCGCGTTGGGCAAGCGGCGTACCCGTGCTGGCCGCGCCCAATCTGGTCAGCCTGCTCAATCACCTGAAGGGCACGCAGGCCCTGCCTGAGCCGCCGCGCGGCGAGGTAGAGCGGGCCGTGCCGGTCGCTGACCTCAAGCAAGTGAAAGGACAGGAGGCTGCCAAACGCGCGCTGGAGATCGCGGCAGCGGGCGGGCACAATCTGCTGATGATCGGCCCTCCGGGCGCAGGCAAGAGCTTGCTGGCGAGCTGCCTGCCGGGAATATTGCCCGAGCTCACGCCAGCCGAGGCGCTGGAAGTGTCGATGGTTGCCTCGGTTGCAGGCACGCTTGAGGGCGGGCGGATCAGCCGCGCCCGGCCGTTCCGCGCGCCGCACCATTCGGCCAGCATGGCAGCGCTCACGGGTGGAGGCCTGAAAGTGCGCCCCGGCGAAGTAAGCCTGGCGCATCTGGGCGTGCTGTTCCTGGACGAACTGCCCGAATTCCAGCGGCCGGTGCTCGATTCGCTGCGCCAGCCGCTCGAAACTGGCAGCGTCGATGTTGCGCGCGCCAATGCGCACGTCACCTTTCCGGCACGGGTGCAACTGGTGGCGGCGATGAACCCGTGCCGCTGCGGGCATCTGGGCGATCCGGCGCTGGCCTGCTCGCGCGCGCCGCGCTGTGCAGCAGATTACCAGAGCAGGGTTTCGGGCCCGATGCTCGACCGGATTGATCTGCATGTAGAGGTCGATCCTGTGAGTGCGGCAGATATGGCGCTGCCCCCGCCGGCCGAAGGTTCAGCGCAGGTCGCAGCACGGGTGGCGGCAGCGCGCCATATCCAGACTTCGCGCACCAAGGAAACAGGCGCGCGCAGCAATGCCGAGCTCAATGGCGATGCGCTGGAAAAATGGGCTTCTCCCGACGAGGCGGGCCAAAAGCTGCTGCTACAGGCCGCCGAAGCAATGCGGCTTTCGGCTCGCGGCTATACGCGGATGCTCAGGGTCGCGCGGACCATCGCCGATCTGGCGGGTTCGGAAGGCGTCGGACGGATACATATCGCCGAGGCGCTCAGTTACCGCAGGCAGGCACCGCGGGCGTGATGTCCGAGTTTGGGTGGGGAGCGGCCGTTCTCGCTTCCAGTGAAATCAACCTCCGCTCAGCCTGAGCTTGTCGAAGGCCATGCGATGTCGGTATCCACCAGGAATGCCTTTTTATGCCTACATCTTGCTGTGCAATGACGGTAGCTATTATTCCGGACACACTGACGATCTCGACTTTCGTATCGCCCAGCATCGGACAGGTATGCTTGGCGGTTACACAGCCAAACGACTTCCGGTGAAACTCGTTTGGTCAGTAAGCTTTCCAACGCGCGATGAGGCGTTCGCGGCCGAGCGCCAGATCAAGGGCTGGAGCAGGGCGAAGAAGGAAGCATTGATCGCCGGGGATTGGCAGTTGATCTCACAGCTTTCCCGATGCGGCAGAGTTGACAAGGATTGAGGCAAGCGTCCGCGAATGGCCTTCGACAAGCTCAGGCTGAGCGGGTGTGGGCGCCTGAACGAATGTCCGCAAGCGGGTCGTTAGCGGACGCTAATCGCTCAGCCTGCGGCGCGTCGTTTTAGCTCTTCAAGGTCGACGACATCGCCGCGATTGACGCTGCCGTGTGCCTTTGCCTGCGTGCCATCGGCGCGGATGCCGACATTCTCACGCTTGGCCAGCCACAGGTCTTTCGGACCCAATATGCGGCCATCGTGCGACAGGATCGACACCGGGCCGATCGGCAGGCGATCAACCTCGTCCACCAGCACCGGATCCTCAACCACTTCGGCACCGTATTTCTGGCCCCATTGGCGCAGCGCGATCATTGCAGGCAGCAGGTCGAAGCCCTTTTCGGTGAGCCGATATTCGATTTTCCGGCGATCATCGGCGCATGGTTCACGCTTGAGGATGCCGTGCTCAACCAGCTTGGCGAGCCGGTTCGAGAGGATATTGCGCGCAATTCCCAGCTCGCTGAGGAATTCCTCGAAATGGTGCACCCCGTTGAAGCTCGCCCGCAGGATCATGAATGACCAGCGTTCGCCCATCACCTCAAGCGCTTGCGGCAAACCGCATTCGATCAGATCGCGCAGTGGTTCTCTCAAATCGCCCATAAATCAGTCCTCTCTCTGCAACCTGCCTAGCGCGGGTTTTACCGCCTCGCAAAATTTTTTCAGTTTTTAGTTGCAACTTACATTCTAGCCCATTAGGTAGTGATTAGCAACTGGTTTTGATTCGAAACCTTATGCCGTTTAATCCAACCAAAGAAAGGAAACGACCATGACCCTCTCCCTGTCCAACACCGGTCGTCTCGGTACTCTCGTTCTGGCACTCGCCTATACCGTCATTACCTTCGGTGCGCTTACCGCACCTGCCCCGGGCTATGCCGCATCCAGCGGCCCTTATTATATCGCTGAACTCGCTGCGCCTGCCAGCGATGCCCGCACCGTGGCGGGCGGCGTGGCGTGGTTCTGCGAAGGCACCACCTGCAAAGCCGCGAAAGGCACGTCCAGCCCGCTGCGCATTTGCCGCGGCCTCGCCCGTGAATTTGGCGACGTGACCAGCTTCACCAGCAAAGGCGAAGCGCTGGCCGACGAAAAACTGGCGCAGTGCAACGGCAATTGAGCCGATAACCCACTTTGCCGGCTTCTCTCCAAAATCCCGGCAAACCCCAAGGTCCCCGGCGCCCCCTCGCCGGGGACCTTCTCGTTTAGGGAAGGCACAGCCTCGTTCAGCGTGGCAACAGGCCGCGCCCGGCCAGATCACGTTCCAGTTCGCCCGCATCACGAAAATGGTGCACTTGCCAGTCAAGCGCACGCGCGGCGGCAATATTGGCCGCATTGTCATCCACGAACAGCATCTCACCTGCCCGGTAGCCAAATCTGCGTTCAGCCAGCTTGAAAATTGCCGGATCGGGCTTGGCGATCTGCTCCTGACCCGAAACCACAATGTCGCGGAAATGCGACAACACCGGTTCGCTCGGAAAGAACTGCTCCCAGAACTCCGCCCCGAAATTGGTGATCGCGAATAGCGGCACCTCGCGCTTTGCCAGATGTTCGATCAGCCCGGCAGTGCCCGGAACCGGCCCCGGGATCGTATCGAGAAAGCGGTTCCGATAGGCATCGATCAAATGCGCATGATCGGGGAATTGCGCCTTGCGCGCGGGCAGCATCTCGTCAAGCGGAACCCCGGCATCGTGCTGGAAATGCCACTCCTCGGTCACGACATGGGTGCAGAACCAGTCAAGCTCAGCCGGGTCATCGATCAATTGCGCGAACAGATGGCGCAGATCCCATTGGACGATCACCCGCCCGACATCGAACACCACCGCCTGCACCTGCCGAGTCATGTTGCCTGCTCCTGAAACAGCAACGGCCCGCGCTCCACGGGGGAGGCGGGCCGGTAACGCTGCGCAGCCGCCCCAGGGACGGCCCGCCATGCGGCGCGAATCAGCCCTGGCGGGCCTTGAAACGGCGGTTGGTCTTGTTGATCACATAGGTCCGGCCACGGCGGCGGATGACGCGGCAATCGCGGTGACGGTTCTTCAGCGACTTGAGGCTGTTACGGATCTTCATGGTTCTTTTCCAAAAGTAAACGCGCCGGAGCTGCCCCCGACGCGGCAAATTCGAAGCGCGCCGTTAGCGCGGGAACAGATTCGGGTCAAGCGCCTCCGCGGAGATCGGACAGTTTCCGCTCCCACTGCAAGGCGTGAGCAATGATCGTGTCGAGGTCATCAAATTGCGGTTGCCAGTGGATGGTTGCCCGCACCAGCGAAGGATCGGAGACGAGCGAAGCAACATCGCCTGCGCGGCGCGGCATCTGGCGGCGCTCGACAGGCTGGTTCGTCACCCGGTCTACTGCATCGAGCACTTCGAGCACGGAAAACCCGCGGCCATAGCCGACATTCATCGTCATCGATCGATCCGGATCGTCAATCAGTGCCTCAAGCGCCAGCACATGCGCCGATGCCAGATCGCTGACGTGGATATAGTCGCGCATGCCCGTTCCATCAGGTGTCGGGTAATCATCGCCAAACACTGCGACATGGTCGCGCTTGCCCAGCACAGCCTCCACCGCAACCTTGATCAAATGGGTAGCGCCCTCGGTCGATTGCCCGCTGCGCCCTTGCGGATCAGCGCCGCACACATTGAAATACCGCAGCACGCAGTGGTTCAGCGCATGCGCCTTGCTGACATCGGCCAGAATACGCTCCGTCATCAGCTTGCTCATGCCGTAGGGATTGACCGGCTGCAGCGGGTCTTCCTCGGTCAACGGCTTGACCTCGGGCTCGCCATAGACCGTAGCAGTCGAGGAAAAGATCACATGGCGAACACCGCCCGCCAGCGCAGATTCGATCAGCGTGCGGCTGTTGGCGGTGTTGTTGTGATAATATTTGAGCGGGTTCTCGACCGATTCGGGCACGATGATTGAGCCCGCAAAATGCATGATTGCGCGCGTGCCCTGCTCGGCAAAGATGCGCGCCAGCAGTCCGATGTCGGCGATATCGCCCTCGTAAAAGGGCACGCCATCGGGCACGGCGAAGCGGAAGCCGGTAGAAAGATTGTCAATCACCGCCACCGGCCAGCCTGCATCGAGCAGCGCCAGCACTGCATGACTGCCGATATAACCGGCGCCGCCGGTCACCAGCACGGGTACGCGTTTGTCAGTCGTCATGCCGCGCCGTTAGCAAGTTCCTGAGGCGAATGCGCAGAAAATTAACCGCCAGGCTGTTTTTAGGACTAAATACCCGTAGCGGCAGCGACATGCTGGCCATTGGCGTGCCGCACCGCTAGAGCCGGGCAGAGGAAGAGAACCATGAACAATCCACGCAATCTACTGTTTGCAATAGCCGCCGCTGCCGCGCTCGCCGGGTGCGCTTCGGTTCCGGCCCCAAGCCCGGTCGAAGTCACGCGCTTCCACAATGCGGCAGCATTGGGCGCGGCTGAGCGCGGCACCGTTTTTGTCACCAGCGCGCCGGGCAGCAGTTCCGATACCCTGGAACTGGCCCCATACAAGGCGGCGGTCGCTCAGGAGCTGGCGCAACTTGGCTATGGCGAAGCGGGCAGCGATGCTGCCGCGCTGGTCGCGCAGGTCCGGCTCGAACGCTACCGCATCGGCAGCGACGGTTCGCGCCGCGGCCCGGTGAGCGTGGGAGTGGGTGGCTCCACCGGCTCGTATGGCTCGGGTGTGGGCCTTGGTATCGGCTTCAACCTGGGCGGCGGCGGATCGAGCGAGCGGCTTGGCACCGAACTGGGCGTGATGCTGCGCGACAAGGTTAGCGGGCAGACCGTATGGGAAGGCCGCGCGCGCTTCACCGTGTCGCCCAAATCCGAACTGGCCGTTCCCGCACGCAATGCCGAAGTGATCGCCGACGCCCTGTTCCGCGAATTCCCCGGCAACAATGGTGAGACTGTAGAAGTGAAGGTTTCCGAGTGAGCGACATCGCGATCGATGCCAATTTTGACAGCGGCAATATCGAAGTCCTTTCCGTTACGGGCAGCACCGCCAAGCTGACGATCCGCAAAGACCATCAAAGCGAGTTCGCGCAGTGGTTTCACTTTCGGGTTTGCGGCGCGGCGGGCAAGGAAATGCAGCTCAAGATTACCGGGCTGAACAGCTCGGCCTATCCCGGCGGCTGGCCTGGCTATGACGCCTGCGTTTCCGAAGACCGCGAATACTGGGCCCGCGCCGCAAGCCGCTTCGACAAGGACGAGGAAGGCGGCACGCTGACGATCAGCTATACGCCGGCCAGCAACATCGCCTTCTTCGCCTACTTCGCCCCCTATTCGATGGAGCGGCATCACGATCTGGTGGCCGAAGCAGCCGCCAGCGAAGGGGTGGAGCTGCTGCGGCTCGGCACCACGCTTGACGGACAGCCGCTCGACTGCCTCGAACTGGGCGAAGGCGACACGCAGGTCTGGATCACCGCGCGCCAGCATCCGGGCGAGACGCAGGCCGAATGGTGGGCCGAGGGCGCATTGGAATGCCTGACCGATCCCGCCGATCCTGTCGCGCGCGCCTTGCGTGCACGCTGCCGATTCCACATCGTGCCCAATTGCAATCCCGACGGCTCGCGCCGCGGGCATTTGCGCACCAATGCCGCAGGCACCAATCTCAACCGCGAATGGGACAACCCGACGGCTGATAAATCGCCCGAAGTTCTCGCTATCCTGGGCCATATGGACGCAACCGGCTGCGACTTTGCCATAGACGTGCATGGCGATGAGGCGATCCCGGCGGTGTTCCTGGCCGGCTATCACGGAATTCCCGGCCTCACGCCTGAACACGAGGCAGGGTATGACCGTTACCAGGCAATACTTGACCGGCGCACGCCCGATTTCCAGACCAAGCTGGGCTATCCCAAGGCCGCGCCCGGCAAGGCCAACCTCTCGATGTACACGAACCAGGTAGCGCACCGGTTTGGCTGCACCGCGATGACGCTGGAAATGCCCTACAAGGATCTCGTCGATGCGCCCGAGCCTGAACAGGGCTGGAGCCCTGAACGCTGCAAGCTGCTGGCGCGTGATTGCCTCGCCGCGCTGCTCGAATGGCTTGACGAAATCCGCTGACAGCCCTGCGCTGGCCTGGCACGGGGCGGCGCGGTGCCCCGGTTCGCCTGGCTAACGGTTCATTCGCCCTTCGATCAACCGGTCGACCAGCGAAGGATCGGCCAGGGTCGAGGTATCGCCGAGCGAACTGAACTCGTTCTCGGCGATCTTCCGCAGGATGCGGCGCATGATCTTGCCGCTGCGCGTCTTGGGCAGGCCATCGGTAAAATGGATGTGATCGGGTGAAGCAATCGGGCCGATTTCCTTGCGCACGTGATTGCGCAGCTCGGTGTAAAGCTCGGCCGAACCTTCTTCGCCCGCGTTCAGCGTGACATAGCAATAAATGCCCTGCCCCTTGATGTCGTGCGGATAGCCGACCACTGCCGCCTCTGCCACCAGCGCATGCAGCACCAGCGCGCTTTCAACTTCGGCGGTGCCCATGCGGTGGCCCGAGACATTGATCACATCGTCGACCCGCCCGGTGATCCAGTAATAGCCGTCTTCGTCACGGCGGCAGCCATCGCCGGTGAAATACTTGCCCTTGTAGGTGCTGAAATAGGTCTGCACGAAGCGCTCGTGATCGCCGTAGACGGTGCGCGCCTGCCCCGGCCAACTATGGGTGAGGCACAGATTTCCACTGGCCGGGCCTTCCAGCACTTCGCCTTCGCTGCCCACCAGTTGCGGGCGCACGCCGAAGAAGGGCTTGCCCGCGCTGCCCGGCTTCATGTCATGCGCGCCGGGCAAGGTTGTGATCATGCAGCCGCCGGTTTCGGTTTGCCACCAGGTATCGATGATCGGGCACCGCCCTTCGCCCACAACGTCGAAATACCAGCGCCAGGCCTCGGGGTTGATCGGCTCGCCCACAGTGCCGAGCAGGCGCAGCGACTTGCGGCTGCGGCTGGTGACGAAACTGTCGCCCTCGCGCATCAGCGCCCGAATCGCGGTGGGCGCGGTGTAGATGATGTTTACCTGATGCTTGTCGACCACGTCCCAGAATCGGCCATGATCGGGATAGTTGGGCACGCCTTCGAACACTACGGCAGTCGCACCATTCATCAGCGGGCCATAGACGACATAGCTGTGCCCGGTGACCCAGCCGATATCGGCAGTGCACCAGAACACTTCGCCCGGCTGGTAATCGAAGATGTAATTGAAGGTGGCGGCGGTCCAAACGCCATATCCGCCAGTTGTGTGGAGCACCCCCTTGGGCTTGCCGGTCGAGCCCGAGGTGTAAAGGATGAACAGCGGATCTTCCGCGCCCATCTCCTCGCACGGGCAATCGGCATCGGATGCAAGGTCTTCGAACCAGTGATCGCGCCCATCGCGCATGGTGATTTCGGCGCCGGTATGCCGCACCACCAGCACGCCATCGACTTCGACCCCGTGAAGCTCAAGCGCTGCATCGACATTGGCCTTGAGCGGCACAGATTTGCCGCCGCGCAGCCCGGTATCGGCGGTAACCACAAAACGGCTGCCGCAATCGGTGATACGGCCACTCAATGCCTCAGGCGAAAAGCCGCCGAACACTACAGAATGCACCGCGCCGATCCGCGCGCAGGCGAGCATCGCCAGCACGCCTTCAATCACCATCGGCATGTAGATCGTGACCCGGTCGCCTTTCCTGACACCCAGTGCCTTGAGCGCATTGGCCATGCGCAGGACTTCGGCATGAAGCTCGCGATAGGTCAGGCTGCGACCGGGTGAGGCGGGATCGTCAGGCTCGAAGATCAGGGCGGTGGTATCGCCGCGCTCGGCCAGATGGCGATCGACCGCATTGTGGCAGAGATTGAGCGTGCCATCGGCGAACCACTTGATATCGACCGGGTCATATGACCACTCGCCGCCCTTGGTGGGCGGCGTGGTCCAATCGAGCCGCTGCGCCTGCTCTAGCCAGAAGCCGTCCGGATCCTCGATGGATCGCCGGTACATCGCTTCATATTGCTCGGTTGTACAATGGGTCGGTCGGTCCTGGTGAGGGCGCCGCACAAATCCATCGCTTGCAGTTTGCATCGCTAACATTCTCCCCTTCTGTCGCGCCTTATACCCGAATCATTCCCTGGCGCATCACCCGGCTAGCTAAAATCGCGTCATTGGCAGGTTTGAACTCCTTCCAAGCTGCTGTATGTGGCGTTTATGGACGCGATTGGCAGCACAGCACCAGCATCATTTTGCGACACCTGCACCGTGCGCAATCGGGCGATCTGCTCAGACTTGTCGCGTGATGAGCTGGCCGTGCTCAATGGCATCGGGCGCCAGCGCAGGCTGAGCGCGGGCGAACAGCTGATCTGGGAAGGCGACGAGGCGGTGCTGGTCGCCAATGTGGTGGAGGGGCTGCTGAAGCTGTCGAGCTCAACGTCTGACGGGCGCGAACAGATCCTGGGCATTGCCTTTCCATCGGATTTTCTTGGCCGCCCCTTTGGCGGATCGACACCCTATGGCGTCGAAGCGCTTACCGACGCGCAGGTATGTGTATTCGAGCGCAAGGATTTTGACCGGTTTGCCAAGGAACATCCACGGCTTGAACACAAGCTGCTCGAACGCACGCTGGCCGAACTTGACCGGACCCGCAAATGGATGCTGCTGCTGGGCCGCATGAACGCCGAACAGAAGCTCGCCAGCTTCCTGCTTCAGGCTGCCGACCGGGCCAGCGAGGCTGGTGGCGACGGGCGCAGCTTCGACCTGCAACTATCGCGCCAGCAGATTGCCGACATTCTGGGGCTGACGATCGAAACCGTCAGCCGCCAGATGACAAAGATGAAGTCGCAAGGGCTGATCGATCTGCCCTCGCGCAGGGCCGTTACGATCCTCGACCGCGAAGCGCTCGAGGATCGTGCCGAATAGCCTGCGGCACCCCGTGCATCAGAAGGTGTAGGTTACACCCGCACTCAGCACCCAGGGATCAAGCTTGTGTTCGGTTTCGATCACTACCACATCCCCGGCAAACCAGCGCGCAGTCGTGTCGACGAAATAGCGTTTGGCATCCAGGCTTAGGCCAAAGCCCTTGTCCGACAGGGGGATGTCGATACCCGCCTGCAGAACGAAACCGAACTCGTCCGAAAAATCAGTATCGGTGATGCTCAGCGGCGCCGGGGTCGTGGCCGCACCCGGCTTGTCATTGATCCACAGGAAATAGGTCGCACCAGCGCCGATGTAGGGCTTCGCACCGCCCGCATCGAAATGATACTTGGCCGTGAAAGTCGCGGGAATGACGCGGGCGTTCGATACCAGCTCTGCCCCTGGCAGGCCGGAAACGGCGTCAACATCATGTTGCGTCACGCAGCAGATCGTTTCGACCGAGACATTGTTGGTAAAAAAATATTCGATCGCAATCGTCGGGACGTAATTGTCATTGGCCTTGGTTTGAGTGCCCGCAGGCAGGCCAGGATCAACCCTGAGTTCGGTGATCTTTCCGTCGGGCAAGACGGCAGTGCCCAGCAGTTTGACCTGTACGTCGCCGGTGCGATCATTGTCCTGCGCGGCGGCGGGGCTGGCAAGCATCGCCAGTGAGGCGGTGGCAGCTGCCAATAAAATCTTCATCACATGGTTTCCCTGTGGCTGCAGCGACCGCCCCTTGCGGCCCAGGATTTTTGCAACCTGAGGTCGCAATTGCTCCGTTGGAAAGGATGGTTCATTGATCCTGATCAAAGACCGAAATCGCCAACCTGGGTAATTGCGATCATGTTCTCGTATCCGGAGCGATCGTGCCCAAGGAATCGTTTGACAGATTTCGCCGCCAGATCCTGACGCGCTGCGATTCAGCGCAGGTCAGCGAACGCCTGTCAGAAATCGGTCAGTTCCAGCAGACACGCCGGGCAGAACGAATAGTGCTTTCAGCGACCGGAGATCAGCTGGTGTTCTTGGCCGAGGGGGCAACCAAGCTGATTGTTCGAATGCCGGATGCCAGCGAGCATGTGCTGGCATTCCACTTTCCCGGCGACATGATCTATGTACCGCAGCCCGAACAGGGCGCGATCAGCATGCTCGCCCTGGCAGACTGCCGTACCATAGCCTTTCCCGCCAATAGCTTCCTCGAAATCGCGGAAGCAGAGCCTTCAGTGCTGCGCACCATCCTGGCCCGCACACTGCTGGCGCTGCAACGCTGCCGCAACAAGGCGATTCGGCTGGGCCGCAAGTCTGCGCAAGAAAGGATCACCGATTTCCTGCTGGCTATGGCTGACCGGATTGGCGTGCCCGATGGCGATTCGATCCGGCTCAACTTGCCAATGTCACGCCGCGACATCGGCAACAGCCTGGGCCTGACGATCGAAACCGTCAGCCGCCAGTTCACCGAGTTGCGCAATGAGCACTTGATTTCAACTGCGGGTCGCTCAATTGTGCGGCTTCACCATCTGGACGAACTGGCCACGCGCGCGGGCCATGTTTCGCGCTCAAACACACAAGCCAAAATTTGCGCTGAATCAAAGAGTGGCCTGCGGCCCGGCGCTATCGCAGCGGCAGACTAGGGGAACATACAATGCAAGCAGTACTTGGCCGCATCGGCATCTGGTCCGTCGTCCTGCTCGCCGCGATCATGGCGATTGTGGCTGCGAAGGACACGGTCTTTGCCGTTCACATGACGATCGTCGCGATCGCCGCCTTTCTCTTGATCGTATTCACCGCAAGAAATTACGATCCGCTGGCCAAGGCGCAGAGCATGTTCCGGATGCCAGCCGGGCCATCGCGCTATGATGATGATCCGATCCGCTGGGGCGTGATTGCGACCATATTCTGGGGCATGGCCGGTTTCGCGGCGGGGCTGTTCATCGCGCTGCAGATGGTATTCCCCCAGCTCAATTTTGAGCCTTATCTCAATTTCGGCCGGCTACGCCCGCTGCACACTTCAGCGGTGATCTTCGCCTTTGGCGGCAATGCGCTGATCGCCACCAGTTTCTATGTCGTGCAGCGCACCTGCCGCGCCACTTTGGCCTTCCCCACGCTCGCGCGGTTCGTGTTCTGGGGCTACCAGCTGTTCATCGTACTGGCGGCCACCGGCTATCTGCTGGGTGTTACCCAGTCGCGCGAATATGCCGAGCCGGAATGGTATGTCGACTTGTGGTTGACGATTGTCTGGGTCGCCTATTTCATCGTGTTCATGGGCACGATCGTGCGCCGGAATGAACCGCATATCTATGTCGCCAACTGGTTCTACCTCGCCTTCATCATCACCATTGCCATGTTGCACATCGTCAACAATCTGGCGGTGCCCGTCAGCTTCCTCGGCGCGAAAAGCTACAGTGCCTTTTCCGGGGTGCAGGATGCGCTGACGCAGTGGTGGTATGGCCACAACGCGGTGGGCTTCTTCCTCACTGCGGGCTTCCTGGCGATGATGTATTACTTCGTGCCCAAGCAGGCCGAGCGGCCGGTCTATTCCTACCGCCTGTCGATCATTCACTTCTGGAGCCTGATCTTCCTCTATATCTGGGCCGGGCCGCACCACCTCCATTACACGGCGCTGCCCGACTGGGCGCAGACGCTGGGCATGGTTTTCAGCATCATGCTGTGGATGCCCAGCTGGGGCGGGATGATCAACGGTCTGATGACGCTTAATGGCGCGTGGGACAAGGTCCGCACCGATCCCATCATCCGCATGATGGTGATGGCGCTCGCCTTCTACGGAATGAGCACCTTCGAAGGCCCGATGATGAGCATCAAATGGGTCAACAGCCTGAGCCACTATACCGACTGGACCATTGGCCACGTTCACTCCGGCGCGCTGGGCTGGAACGGAATGATCACTTTTGCCTGCATCTACTTCCTGGTGCCGCGCTTGTGGCAACGCGAGCGGATGTATTCGCTGCGAATGATCAACTGGCACTTCTGGCTGGCAAGTGCGGGAATCGTCTTCTACGCGGGCAGCATGTGGGTGGCCGGGATCACTCAGGGCCTGATGTGGCGCGAATACGGAGTTGACGGCTATCTGGTGAACAGCTTCGTCGACACGGTCGCCGCGCTGAAGCCGATGTTCGCCCTGCGTGCTTTCGGGGGCCTGCTCTACCTCTCGGGCGCGGTCGTGATGAGCTACAACATCTGGATGACGATCGCAGGCAATCTGCGCGAGGAAGCTCCGATGACCGAGACCCCGCATAATGAAGCTGCCGACCGTCCCATTGCTGCAGTTCCGGCCGAATAGGAGCGCGATCCATGAGCAACTCGAACAACAAAGCCTCGACGCGCCACCAGAAGCTGGAGCGCAATATCACGCTGATGGCGGTCGCCACGCTGGTAACGGTCGCGATCGGCGGGCTGGTGCAGCTCACCCCGCTGTTCTACCTCGACAACACGATTGAGAAGGTTGAGGGCATGCGCCCCTATACCCCGCTCGAACAAGCCGGGCGCGACATCTATATCCGCGAAGGCTGCTATGTCTGCCACAGCCAGATGATCCGCCCGTTCCGCGACGAGGTCGAGCGTTATGGCCCTTACAGCCTGGCTGCGGAAAGCATGTATGACCACCCGTTCCAATGGGGATCGAAGCGCACCGGGCCGGATCTGGCGCGGGTTGGTGGGCGCTATTCGGATGAATGGCATGTCCAGCACCTCACCGATCCGCAAAGCGTGGTGCCTGAAAGCATCATGCCGCAATACGGCTTCCTGGGAGAGACCACGCTGCATGTGCCCGATGCGGCAGGCACGCTTGTCGCGCTCAGCCGGGTCGGCGTGCCCTATAGTGAAACCGATATCGAGATGGCCGAGGCGGACCTCATCGCGCAGGCCAATCCCGATGTCGATCCGGGCGACCTGGCAATGCGCTATCCCAAGGCGCAGATCCGCGATTTCGACGGCAATCCCAGGCGCGTCACCGAAATGGACGCGCTGGTTGCCTATCTCCAGATGCTGGGCACGTTGGTTGATGTCAGCAGTGCTGCCGCGCAGCAGGAGCTGGCCGAGGAGAAGGGGCGATGAGCGATTACGACACCTTGCGCCATTTCGCAGATAGTTATGGGCTGCTGGCAATGACCGTGCTGTTCCTGGCACTGTGCGCCTGGCCCTTCCGGCCCGGAGCAAGAGCTCGCAACCATGAAGCCGCCCACTCGATCCTGAAGGACCAAGACGATGGCGAATGATCCGAACACGCCCAATCGCATTGACGAGCCCACCGGCACCGAATTCGTCGGGCATGAATGGGACGGTATTGAAGAGCTCAACACACCGCTGCCGCGATGGTGGCTCTGGACCTTCTACGCCACAGTCGTCTGGGCGTTGGCCTATTCGGTTGCCTATCCCGCCTGGCCGATGCTCAGCCGGGCCACAGAGGGCGTGCTGGGCTGGACCAGCCGCGGCCAGTTGATGGAGGAAATGGGCGCCGCCGATGCAGCCCATCAAACGGTCAAGGAACAACTGGCCGCCGTTGACATCATCAAGTGGCAAGACAATCCGGAATTGATGCAGAAAGCCGTTGCCGGGGGCGCGGCGGCCTTCAAGGTCAATTGCGTACAATGCCACGGCTCTGGCGCGGCAGGTTCTGCCGGATATCCCAACCTCAATGATGACGACTGGTTGTGGGGCGGCGATATCGAAGCGATCGAGTTCACCATCAAGCACGGTATCCGCTGGGACGGTGACAGCCAGAGTCGCACCAGCCTGATGCCTGGATTTGACGGGATCTTCAGCGATGCCCAGGTCACCAGCCTTGTAGGCCATGTCCGCTCGCTCAGTGGGCAAGGCGAATCGAACGCAATTGGCGCGCAGTTGTACGCTGACAACTGCCTTGCCTGCCACGGCCCGGCCGGGGGCGGCGACCGATTGCAGGGCGCGCCCGCGCTCAATGACGCGATCTGGCTCTATGGTAGCGACGCAGCCAATATCCGCACGCAGATCCTCAGGCCCCGCCACGGAGTAATGCCAGGCTGGCAGGATCGGCTCGATCCGGTTACAGTCAAGATGCTGGCCGCCTATGTCCACTCGCTGGGCGGCGGCGAACAGGTGCCGGCGATGGCGCCGGAACCGGTAACGGAAGATAATGTCCAACCCTGACGATCGACCATCGGCAAGCGGCACACAGGATCGCTGGGCCAAGGCGGTACCGGGCGGTGGTGGGGGAACAGCAGCCCCCCACACATCTGCACCGCGCAAATCCGCACCCGCCGCCGCCGACCAGCTCTACGAGAAGCACAAGACCGTCCATAACAAGCGGATCGACGGGCCATTCCGGCGCTTCAAGTGGTTGGTGATGCTGATTACTCTGGGCATATACTACGTTACGCCGTGGCTCCGCTGGGATCGTGGACCCTACGCACCCGACCAGGCAGTGTTGATCGACCTCGCCAATCGCCGCTTCTACATGTTCGGGATCGAGATCTGGCCGCACGAATTCTATTTCGTCGCGGGCCTGCTGATCATGGCCGGGATCGGGCTGTTCCTGGTCACCAGTGCGGTGGGCCGCGCATGGTGCGGCTATGCTTGCCCGCAGACCGTGTGGACCGACCTGTTCCAGCATATCGACCGGCTCATTGACGGAGATCGAAACGCCCGCATCCGGCTTGATAATGCGCCCTGGACTGCATCAAAACTTGCGCGGCGGCTGTTCAAATGGTCCATCTATCTCGCCATCGCCTTTGCAACCGGCGGCGCCTGGATCCTGTATTTCGCTGACGCGCCAACTCTGTTCCGGGACTTTTTTACCCTTCAGGCCGCGCCGGTTGCCTATGGCACGGTAGCGATCCTGACCGCGACCACATTTGCCCTGGGCGGCTTCATGCGCGAACAGGTATGCATCTATATGTGTCCCTGGCCGCGCATCCAGACCGCGATGCTCGATGAGAAGTCGCTGATCGTCACCTATAAGGACTGGCGCGGCGAACCACGCGGCAGCTTGAAGAAGGCGGAGAAGAATCCCGAGGCCTTCGGCGATTGCATCGATTGCCTGCAATGTGTCGCGGTCTGCCCAACCGGGATCGACATTCGCGAAGGCCCGCAGATCGGCTGCATCACTTGCGCGCTGTGTATCGACGCCTGCGACCGGGTGATGAAGGATATCGGTCGGCCGCGTGGGCTGATCGATTATGCTACATTGGATGATTGCAAGGCCGAACAGGCTGGCGAGCCCCCGCGCCCTGCGTGGAAGGCGCTGCTCCACCCGCGCACTCTGGTCTACTTCACTATATGGGGTTCGATCGGCCTCGCACTGCTGTTTGCGCTCGGAACACGCAACCGCACCGATCTGACAGTCTCTCCCGATCGCAATCCACCCTTCATGCTGCTGCGCGATGGTTCGGTTCGCAATGCCTACACGCTCAAGCTGCGCAACATGGAAGGCCGCCCGCGCGCGATGGAAATCGCGCTTGAAGGTCTGCCCGGCGCGGTACTGTGGACCGACACCATCCCGCAGGGTTCGGCCGCGCGCAGCCAGGTGGTGAAAGTTCCCGCCGATCTCACGCAGACAGTGCGCGCCTATGTCGCCGCGCCTGCGGGAACCGGCGAGCAGAACTTCACTTTCGTCCTGACCTCGCAAGACGAGCAGGCTGAGAGCGACAGCGAGGAAACCCTCTTCAACGCTCCAGGAGGCCAATGATGAGGCGCGAATTCACCGGTCGGCATATGCTGATCGTGCTGGTCGCCGGCTTCGGCGTGGTGGTGGCGGTCAACTTCTTCATGGCCAGCCTCGCCGCGCGCGGTTTCAGCGGCGTGGTCGTCGAAAACAGCTATGTCGCGAGCCAGCATTTCAACGGCTGGCTGGCGCAGGCTGAAAGGCAGCAGGCGCTGGGCTGGGAGGCAAAGCTTGCCCGAGCGGAAGATGGCCGCTTGCGCGTCGAAACCAGCGGGGTACCGGCCTCTGCCACGCTTCGCGCAGACATCCGCCGCCCGCTGGGGGATCCGGAATTGGCCGAGCTTGAGCTGGTCCCTGACGGCGCCGATGCCTTTACCACGCCGGAACCGGTGGCTGACGGGCGCTGGATCATTCGCCTGTATATCGATGCCGGCGGGCAGGAATGGCGGCGGGAAGAGCACTTGCCGTGAATGCGCCGCAAACCATCCCCGCCGACGAAGCGCGGGAGCTGGTCGATACCCGCTTCACCGTGCCGGGGATGCGCTGCGCGGGCTGCATAGCCAAGCTTGAACGCGAATTGCCCAAGGTTCAGGGTATCGAAGATGCGCGAGTCAATTTCTCGGCAAAGCGGGTGGCGCTGCGGCATGTCCCGGAACTTGACGAAGACCGGCTGATCGAAGCGATCGAAGCGCTGGGCTTCGAGGCGCAGCGGGTCGCCGACAATCCGCTGGGTCAGGACGATGCCGATCGCAGGCTGCTGCTGCGCGCGCTGGCGGTGGCGGGCTTCGGCATGATGAATATCATGCTGCTCTCGGTCAGCGTGTGGTCGGGCGCGGGAGGCGTCACCAAGCAGCTGTTCCACTGGCTTTCGGCAATCATCGCCATCCCCGTGATCGCCTATGCGGGCAGGCCGTTCTTCGCTTCCGCCTGGATGGCGCTTAGCCACCGCCGCACCAATATGGACGTGCCGATTTCGATCGGCGTGCTGCTGGCGACAGCACTAAGTTTTTACGAAACGCTGACCGGCGGGGCGCATGCCTATTTCGACAGCGCGGTCATGCTGCTGTTCTTCCTGCTTACCGGACGCGCGCTTGATGCCATGATGCGCGGCAAGACCCGCGCCGGGATCGGCGCACTGCTTGGGCGCATGGGCAGGAGCGCTTCGGTGCTTGGCGCAGACGGCACCATCGAGCGAATGGCGGCGGAACAGCTCAGGCCGGGCATGGTGATGCTGGTCGCGGCCGGGGAATCGCTGGCCGCAGACGGCGAAGTGATCGAGGGCGCCAGTGCGATCGACAATTCGATGCTGACCGGCGAAAGCCGGCTCGAATCCGCCGGACCGGGCAGCGAAGTTCACGCCGGATCGATCAATGTCATGGCCCCGATCCGCGTGCGCGCCAAGGCCGTGGCGAGCGATACCAAGCTGGCCGAGATTGCGCGGCTCATGGACGAAGCGGGCCAATCGCGCAGCCGCTATGTCCGCATTGCAGATCGCGCATCGCGCATTTACGCCCCGGCGGTGCACACTCTGGCGCTGCTTGCCTTTGTCGGCTGGATGCTGGCGGGCGCTGGTTGGCATCAAGCGCTGCTGATCTCGATTGCGGTGCTGATTATTACTTGCCCTTGCGCGCTGGGGCTGGCGGTTCCCGCTGCGCAAGTGGTGGCAAGCAACGCGCTGCTCAGGCAGGGCCTGCTGGTGAAAGACGGCACCGCGCTCGAGCGGCTGGCGGAAGTCGATTGCGTACGCTTTGACAAGACCGGCACGCTGACGCTGGGCCAGCCGCGCCCGGATTTGCGCGGCCTCGATGAGGAGGCCAGGGCGATCGCGCTGGCACTGGCACAAAATTCGCGTCACCCGCTCAGCAAGGGTCTGGCACAGGCGCTGCTGGCCAATGGCGTTGTGCCCGCGTCGCTTACCGATGTGGAAGAGCGCCCCGGCGAAGGCATCTTTGCACTGTTCGACCGCTCCGAAGTCGCGCTCGCCCGACCCTCGGAGGCTTCGGACCATCCGATGAGCGAGTTGAGGATAGGCGATCGGCGAATCGCCATCCATTTCGCTGACCCACTGCGCGAGGATATTGCCGAAGCACTGCACCAACTCGCGCTGATGGGCTTGCATGCCGAATTGCTGTCGGGCGACCGCAAGGACGCTGTCGAGGCCGTGGCCCGTCAATTCAATCTGCCCGGCGCAGGCGGGCTTTCACCGGCTGACAAGCTTGACCTGCTCAACCGCCTGAAAGCGGACGGACATTACCCTTTGATGGTGGGTGACGGGCTTAACGATGGGCCAGCGCTCGCCGCCGCGCATGCCGCGATTGCACCGGGCAGTGCCAGCGATGCCAGCCAGCAGGCCGCCGATGCGGTGTTCATCGGCGAACGCCTGATGCCGGTCGCCAAGGCAGTGCAAGTGGCGCGAGCAACGATGCGCATCGTGAAGCAGAATTTCGCGCTCGCAATCGGCTACAACATCCTTGCCGTGCCGCTGGCGCTGGCGGGCCTCGTCACCCCGCTGATCGCCGCCATCGCCATGTCGCTGAGTTCGCTGATCGTGGTCGGCAATTCGCTGCGACTTGCAAGGGCCGCCTGATGACGGGGCTGATGTTCCTTATTCCGGTAGCGCTGGGGATGGGTGCGCTGGGCCTTGCCATGTTTTTCTGGGCGATGAAGAACGGCCAGTTCGAAGACCTCGACGGCGCTGCCCAACGCATTCTGATCGATGAAGACGAAGAGCAGGATGAGGACGAGAAATGTTGATCGCGCGGACCGCCGCCCTGGCGCTGCTGGTCGGCACGCTGCCGTTGCAACCGGCCTCCGCTCAAGGTGCCACGATCGCCGCCCGGCTCTGCGACGGCAGCAGCATAGCGATCCCCCTGGGCGATGATGAGGAGCCCCAGCCGCCTGTCCCCTGTCCAGCCAAGGCATGCCATGCCGGAACTTGCCGAAAGCAAATTGATCGATCTCAATGAATTCCTTTGCCGATCTGCCATTCATGATCGGCATGTGGCCCTATCATCCCGAACTGCTTGCGACGCCCGTCCCGCGTTACACCAGCTTTCCGACGGCGGCGGAATTCGGCCCTGTCAGCGCGCACCTCTTCATCGAGCAGCTCGAACAGGTCGCAAGCGAGATCTCGCTCTATGTCCACATCCCGTTCTGCGAGAAGATTTGCCATTACTGCGGCTGCAACACTGCCGCGGCAGGCCGGCGCCATCGGCTCGAAACCTATCTCGACGCGCTCCAGCGCGAAGCGGCACTGCTGGCTGACCATTTGCCGCCAAATGTAGCGGTCAGCCGCCTCTCCTTTGGCGGAGGCAGCCCCAATGCCATATCGCCGCTCGATTTCGCGCGCCTGTTAAGCTGCCTCACGGTCCATTTCCGGCTGGCCAGCCCGCATATTTCGATCGAAGTCGATCCGCGCGCGATGAGCAGGGAATGGGCCGAGGTTATCGGAAGTTCGGGCATCGCCCGCGCCAGCCTGGGGGTGCAAACCTTTGCGCCCGAAACCCAGGCTTCCATCGGCCGGATCCAGCCACCTGAAATGATCGAGCAAACCACCGCATGGCTGCGCATGGCCGGGGTAACCTCGCTCAATTATG
Source organism: Altererythrobacter chaiwopuensis (assembly GCF_054957755.1). NCBI lineage: Bacteria > Pseudomonadati > Pseudomonadota > Alphaproteobacteria > Sphingomonadales > Erythrobacteraceae > Altererythrobacter > Altererythrobacter chaiwopuensis. Next base: position 922,288 of record NZ_JBTXJG010000001.1, on the reverse strand, counting down.
ACCTGATGTATGGCCTGCCCGGCCAGGAGTGGAGCGACCTGGAGGACACGCTGGAACGCAGCTGCGCCTTGGGCGCCGACCGCATCGCACTGTTCGGCTATGCCCATGTGCCGCATCTGATCCCGCGTCAGCGGGTGATCCCGGCGGACGATTTGCCTGGTCTCGATGCACGCTTCGAAATGGCTGCACGCGGATATGAATATCTTACCGCGCGTGGTTATGCGCCGGTGGGGTTCGATCATTTCGCCCTGCCCGCAGACCCGCTGGCAATCGCGGCACGCGATGGCTCCCTGCGGCGCAATTTCCAGGGTTTCACCGATGATACGGCGCCGGTGCTGATCGGGATTGGCGCCTCGGCGATCAGCAGCTTTCCTGAACTTCTGGTGCAGAATGAAAAGAACAGCGGCCGCTATCGCATGCAATTGTCGCAGGACCGTCTGCCGGTCGCCCATGGGATCAAACGCAGCGCCGATGACCAGACGCGCGGCAAGGTGATCGAGGCCTTGTTGTGCCAGGGCACAGCAGAGTTGCCACAGGCGCTATTGCGCGAGGCGAAGCCGCGGCTCGCACCGTTCCTCGATGCGGGGCTGGCTTCGCTCGATGGCGCAATTCTGCAAATCGAACCAGGCGGGTTGCCCTATGCACGCAGCGTGGCCGCGCTGTTCGATCCCTATCGCCAGGATTCGCAGCGGCGCTTCAGCTCGGCAGTGTAAGCCGCCGCGAGGTTAGTCGCGGTTTTCCAGCCCGTGCTCGGCGCGCGCGATTTGGTGCAGCCAGTCGGCATGGCGCGGCGCCTTCTTCGTCTGGCTCCATTCTTCGAGCATCAGCGGGGCAACGCGCCTCAGCTCTGCATATTGCTCATCAGTGCCAATATCGGCGGCGAGTTCGATGCGGTGGCCATTGGGATCGAAGAAATAGATCGACTTGAAGATGCCGTGGTGGGTCGGCCCGAGCACATCGATACCCTGGGCCTCGATATGCGCCTTGGCGGCCAGCAGTTCGTCTTCCGACGCGACCCGGAAGGCCAGGTGCTGGACCCATTGCGGCGTGTTTCCGTCCCGCCCCATCTGCGGCTGGTTCGGAAGCTCGAAAAAGGCGAGGATGTTGCCATTCCCCGCATCGAGGAAGACATGCATGTAAGGATCGTACTCGCCGGTCGAGGGCACATTATCCTCGGCAAAGGCAGTGGTGTATTCTATGCCCAGCACGCGGCCGTACCATTCGACCGTTTCCTTCGCGTCCTTGCAGCGATAGGCGGCGTGGTGGATGCCGGAAGGCTTGATCGCGCTCATTCTGCCGGCTCCCCCTGTACTTCGAGCACGCCGCGGCGGATCTGGTCGCGCTCCATGCTTTCGAACAGTGCCTTGAAATTTCCTTCGCCGAAACCTTCGTCACCCTTGCGCTGGATGAATTCGAAGAACACCGGGCCGACCTGAGCTTCGGCAAAGATCTGCAACAGCAGGCGAGGCTGGCCACCTTCGGTCGAACCGTCGAGCAGGATACCGCGCATCTTGAGCTGGTCCACATCCTCGCCATGGCCGGGCAGGCGTTCGCCCAGCATTTCGTAATAGGTCGCGGGCGGCGCAGTCATGAACGGCACGCCAAGCGCCTTGAGGTTGTCCCAGCACTTGACTAGATCATCGCAGATCAGCGCGATATGCTGGATCCCTTCACCGTTGAACTGGCGCAGGAATTCCTCGATCTGGCCCTTCCCGCCCTCTCCCTCTTCGTTGAGCGGGATACGGATCTTGCCGTCCGGTGCAGTCAGCGCCTTGGAGGTGAGGCCGGTATATTCGCCCTTGATGTCGAAGAAGCGGATTTCGCGGAAATTGAACAGGCTCTCGTAATAGTCCGCCCAGTATTTCATGCGGCCGGTGTAGACGTTGTGCGTCAGGTGATCGATCAGTTTGAAACCCGCGCCTTCAGGATGCCTTTCAACGCCCGGCAGATATTCGAAATCGATGTCATAGATCGACAGGCCCTCACCCTTCTCGTCAGGATAGCGATCGACCAGGTAGAGGATCGCGCCGCCGATGCCGCGGATCGCGGGGATTGCCAGTTCCATCGGGCCGGTTTCGACTGCAACGGGCTCCGCCCCCTGATCAATGAGATGCTCCCACGCCACAGCGGCATTGCGCACCCGGAAAGCCATGCCGCAGGCCGAGGGACCATGCTCGCGCGCGAAATACCATGCCGCGCTGCGCGGCTCGTAATTGGCGATCAGATTGATCCCGCCCTGGCGCCACAGGTGCACATCCTTCGAACGGTGAGTCGCAACATGGGTGAAGCCCATCGCTTCGAACACGGGTTCGAGCACACCCTCCTCTGGCGCGCAGAACTCCACGAATTCAAAGCCGTCGAGGCCGGCAGGGTTTTCAAACAGGTCGGACGGGTGCTTGGTCATGGCAATCCTTGCTTGGAATCAATATAGTTTCGTTTGAAACTAAATACGCCAAACCTGCCCGATTGTCAAAATCTGCCTCAATCTACCGCTGCCAGGGCGATCAGCCCGCCAGCCGGCCGATATTGAGGCCGCGTTCGTCCTGCGTCACGTTAAGCTTCGCGCCGAATGGCTCGCCGCCTTCGAACAGCGCGCGGGTCGGCCCGTGCGAAAGATCCGCGTTGCCGCACACCCGCTCGCCCGCAGCATTGCGCCCGATGAAAATCGCCACGCTGCCTTTCTTGCCATGGTTGATGGTGTAGCTTTCCACCGTGGTGCTGGAAAACGCGCCCTCGCCGCGCGGCACGGCGTCGGTCGCCTTCGCAAGCTTGGAAAAGCGATCATTTCCCGACCAGTCGGCAGGCTCGGTGGAGTAAATCCCGGTCGAATATTTGCTCATCCAACCACCATTGGCGCCGACCAGTGCGTAGGAGCCGCGATCCCTGCGCACCCGATCCACCGCTTCGCAGATGGCATGGGCGGAATAATTGTTCCCCGCTCCGCCGAAGAATGGCAGCCCGCCGGTGAGCGTCAGCCCGCGCGGATCATCTGGCGCAATGCCGAAATGGTCTATCGCGTTGAAAACGGGAATGGCGAAGCATGAATAGAAATCGAGATAGGCCATCTCGTCCATGCCCCTGCCCGCCCGCTCCAAGGCTCTCTCGAGCGACGCGATCGAGGCCGGGCTGCGGCTGAGATCGGGCCGCTGGGTCAACTCCAGCTCGGTCGCGGCGGACACGGCGTGGATATGCACCCACTTGCTTTCCGGCACGCCCAGCTGCCGCGCCAGTCCGGCGCTGGCGATGATGATCGCCGCAGCCTGGTTCACCTGGTCACGCGCCACCGTCATGCGCGTATAGGGTTCCGCCACGATCCGGTTGCGCTCAGTCACCGTTGCGAGCTCTTCTGCGCTACGTTCAACAGGGGCTGCGGAATGGGGATTGGCGGCGGCAACCCGGGTGAAGGGTGCGAACAGCTGGCCGATCTTCGCACGGTAATCCTGGAGCGACAGGCCAAGATCGGCGCGCCGCCGGTTTTCGCACAGCGCGTAAAGCGGGATCGCGCCAGCCGCACCATGCGCCATCAGCGAGGGCTCGAGCAAGCCGTCGAGCCCGTAACCTCGATCCTCGATCTCGCCGCCAACTTGCTCAGACCAGTCGGGCTTCTCGCCCTTTGCAGAGAGCGCAAGTACGGTCGAAATTGCTTCCGAACCCACGATTGCCGCGCACTGGCTTTCGCCCGCCGCAATGGCTGCGGCGAATTCGCCGAGATATTGCTGGTTGGTCTGCCCGCCGGTGGTCGATAGGATTGCGCGCTTCGGGTTGGCGCCGACCCGCTTGGCATAGGCACGCGGCACATTGTCCGCCCCGCCAAATGGCCGCTCGGCCCCCGGGCGCGACATCTCGAACTGGCGGATCGCCGCCAGCGTATCGATCACCCCGGCAAGATCCCCGCTAGCGGTGCTGTCGGCAATGGCCGCTGCCAACGCCCGCCCGCCAAGGTCCATATAGGATAGCGCCTGATATCCCTTGTCCTGCGGACGTTCGGAATATTGCCCTACCCCTATGATAACGGGCGTGTTGTCGGCAATCATGCCGCCTGCCTCAGTCGGCGAAGTCGGTCACGCGTTCGACGATGATTGCGGGTGCCATGCCGCCTGCCGCACACATCGTGACAAGGCCATAGCGACCGCCGCGACGCTCAAGCTCGTCGATAATGGTACCGATCAGGATCGATCCGGTCGCGCCGATCGGGTGGCCAAGCGCGATCGAGCCGCCGTTGACGTTGACCTTGTCCCAATCGAGCCCGAGATCGCGCACGAATTTGGCCGCAACCACGGCGAAGGCCTCGTTAATTTCAAACAGGTCGATATCCTCAAGCGTCAATCCCGCCTTTTCCAGCACGCGCCTGGCGGCCGGCACCGGTGCATTGAGCATCAGCGTGGGATCATCGCCCATATTGGCGGTGGCGACGATCCGCGCACGCGGCTTCAGGCCATGGCTCTGCGCATATTCCTTGCTCGTCACCAGCACCGCCGCTGCACCATCGACCACACCCGAACTGTTGCCGGCATGGTGGAAATTCCTGATCTCGAGGTCAGGATATTTCTGGTTGACCAACTTGCGGAACGTCGTCCCTTCCGCATCAATCGGAACGTCCGCGATCTTGGTGAATGCCGGTTCCAGCTGCGCCAGCCCTTCGCGCGTAGTCTGCGGGCGCGGATATTCGTCATGGTCGAGGATCACATTGCCTTCATCGTCCACCACCGGAATGATCGATTTGGCGAAGCGCCCTTCGGCAATCGCTTCGGCGGCGCGCTGCTGGCTGCGATAGCCGACTTCGTCGAGCTCTTCGCGGGTAATGCCCTCCATGCTGGCAATCGCATCGCCGCAAATGCCCTGATGACTCTGCGGATGCACTTTCTGCAGGCGCTCATTGTAGCTGCCCATCATCGGCGGCTTGATCCCGGCCTGCATCTTTTCCTTCGCCATTTGCGCGGTCAGGCTCATCATTTCGGTGCCGCCTGCGACCACGCAATCGGCCATACCGCTCATCACCTGTGCCGCTGCCAGGTTCACGGAAGTGATCCCGCCGCCGCAAAAGCGATCCAGCGTCATGCCCGAACTGGTGATGTCATAGCCTGCATCAAGCGAGGCCATGCGGCCCATGTCACCGCCCTGCATGCCGTCCTGGGTCGAGACTGACCAGATCACGTCATCAACCGTCTTGGTATCGAGATGGTTGCGATCCTTGATCGCCTTGAGCACGGTGGCTGCCAGATGCTGCGGATGTTCGGCAGCGAGTGCGCCCTTGCCCTGCTTGCCGATGCCGCGCGGCGTGCGGACTGCGTCAATGATATATGCCTCGCCCATGGGGGATCCTCTCGATTAGCGAAAATGCGGTTGACGCATTCGTAAAGCTTGGCCAGCACATGCACAAGAATTCAGTTGCAATTCAAAATGCCACAAATTGATAGGAGAGAGCGCCGATGAGCGAAGATCTGCTGACCGAAGAGCGTGACGGCATACTGATCATCACGATCAACCGCCCCGAAGCGAAAAATGCGATGAACAAGGCCGCTGCCGAAGGCATCGCTGCGGCGATCGACCGGCTCGACAGCGATGACAATCTTCGCGTCGGTATCCTTACCGGGGCAGGAGGCACCTTCTGTTCGGGCATGGATCTGAAAGGCTTCCTGCGCGGCGAATCGCCCAGTATCGAGGGGCGCGGATTTGGCGGCATCACGCAAAAGGGCCCCGTCAAGCCGCTGATCGCGGCGGTTGAAGGCTATGCCCTGGCCGGCGGTATGGAGCTGATGATCAGCTGCGATCTCATTGTGGCCAACAAGGATGCCAAATTCGGCATTCCCGAGGCCAAGCGCGGGCTGGCAGCGGCAGCGGGCGGGTTGATGAAGCTGCCCAGCATGATTCCGCCCAAGATCGCGATGGAGCTGGCGCTGACGGGCGAGTTCATCGACGCGGCGCGCGCTTATGAGCTCGGCCTGCTCAACCGCGTGGTCGATGGCCCTGCGCTTGATGCTGCGATCGAACTCGCTCGCAAGATCAACGAAAACGGGCCGCTGGCGGTGCGGGTATCCAAGCAGATAGTCGACGAATCGCGCGGCTGGGGGCTTGAAGAACGCTGGGAAAAGCAGGCCAAGCTGCTGCCGCAGGTGTTCATGAGCGAAGACGCCCGCGAAGGCGCCGCCGCCTTTGCCGAGAAACGCAAGCCCAACTGGAAGGGCAAGTAAGCCCGCGCCACGCAAGCTATCCATTGGAGAGGAATAAAATGCCCGCGATCAATGTCCCCCAGCCCGAATTCATGGAAGACGAGGAAATCTCGATCTTCGCTGATGCGGTAGGCAAGTTCTATCAGCAACACGCACCGGAAAAGCGCATTCTGAAATGGCGCGAAGACGGGCAGGTTGAACGCGAGTTCTGGCATGAGGCCGGGCAGGCAGGCCTGCTGGGCGTTTCAGTGCCCGAGGAATACGGCGGCCACGGCGGCGATTTCCGGCATGATATGGTCGTTATCGACCAGCAGGCGAAACACGGCGTGGAAGGCTTTGCCGCCAGCCTCCACAACACCATTATCCTGCCCTATCTGGTGCGGCATGGCACCGAAGAGCAGAAGAAGAAATATCTGCCCAAGCTGGTGACGGGCGAGCTGGTCAGCGCAATTGCGATGACCGAACCGGGTGTCGGCTCCGACTTGCAGAGCATCACCACTACCGCGCTGAAAGACGGCAATGGCTACCGCATCAACGGCGCAAAGACCTATATCTCCAACGGCCAGACGGCCGACTTCATCATCGTCGTAGCCAAGACCGATCCCAACGAGCGAGCCAAGGGCATTTCGCTGATGCTGCTGGAGACCGAAGGCGCGCAAGGATTCCAGCGCGGCAAGAAGCTCGACAAGATCGGGCTTGATGCGGCCGATACTTCGGAACTGTTCTTTGATGATGTGTTCGTGCCGGCGGAAAATGTGCTGGGCGGAGTGGAGGGCAAGGGCTTCTACCAGCTGATGGGCGAACTGCCGCAGGAACGCCTGATTATCGCGATGGGCGCGATGACGGGGATAGAGAAGGCACTCGAAACCACCCTGGAATTCGTCAAGGAACGCAAGGCGTTCGGCCAGACGATCTGGGATTTCCAGAACACCCAGTTCGTGCTGGCTGACCTCAACGCGCGCGGCACGGCAGCGCGGGTTTTCGTGAACGATTGCATCGCCCGCCACCTGAAAGGTGAACTTGACGTGGCGACCGCCTGCATGGCCAAATACTGGGTCACCGAATTGCAAGGCGAGGTGGTGGACAAATGCCTGCAATTCCACGGCGGTGCAGGCTACATCAACGATTATCCGATCGCGCGGATGTATCGCGACAGTCGTATCACCCGGATCTTCGGCGGTTCGAACGAAGTCATGAAAATGGTCATTGCACGCTCGATGTAATTTGGGCGGCACAACCACGCACCAGCGAGTGCAAGGAAGAGGGGCGGCCCGCGCAGTGCGAGCCGCCCCTTCTTTGGTTCAGCCGTTACCGTTCGCGCCAAGGCGCGAACGACACGATCAGAATTTGATGCCTACCGCAACGCCGTAGCGGCGCGGATCGAGCGTGAAGATGTTCGAGAACAAGCCCGAGCTGGCGTCAGTGACATAGAGACCGGTCACCGAATCGCTGTCGAAAATGTTCTGGACAAAAGCCCGCGCGAACCAGCTGTCTTCCGCCGAATTGAGCTGGATCTGGGCATTTGCCTGAACGAACGGCGCGATGCGATTGACATTGCCGTTGAAGACATTGCCATATTGCTCGCCTGTCATCGCCACGTCGACACGCGGCACCAACGTCATCCCGCTGGCAAATTCATGCGAATATTGCACGCCGACCGAGGCCTTCATTTCCGGCGCCTGCGGCAGCTTGTTGCCCCTCAGGTTCACTTCCACGCCGGGGCTAAGCACCTGGACCGGACCGAAGCTGTTGAGCAATGGTTGCAATGGTGCAAGTGCTACATTGAAAGCACCGATGTTGCCATTTGCTCCTGCACTCAGCGCCGAACAGATACTGAAGGCACCACTGGAAGCTATGCCACTATCTGACGGGAAGGGCGAAGTGCCCTGTAATCCTGCTGCCCCGAACCCAAGGGTGTTGACAGCATTTACGAAAGCATTGGCGCCAGCGCCCGTGACCGCGCAGTTGGCGCCGTTGGTGATGTCTTTGATGATCACCGCATTGGGATCACCGCCGCCCGGATCCCGCGAATCCGAGAAGAACTGGTCACCGGCAACTTCGGCATTGAGGTAGCTGAAGTTCATGTTGATCAACCAGTTGTCATCGGGGCGGATCAAGGATTCAAGCTCGACCCCCCAGATGTTCGCGTCGATCGTATCGTTGACGGAAGTCCGGGCAATGATGCGGCTGAGCTGCAATCCCTTGTACTTGTAATAGAAGGCTGTGGCATTGAGCTGCAGCGCTCCGTTTGCGAAGGTATTCTTGGTCCCGATTTCGAATGCGTCGATCTGCTCCGGCCCGAAACTGTCGGGCACGGCAAAGATAGGCTGCAGCGGTGGGTTGATCCCGCCCGATTTGTAGCCGCGCGAATAGGAAGCATAGACGAGATTGTCAGGCGTAACCTGGAAATCGGCCACGAAGCGTCCTGTCACCTCGTTGAAGCTTACCTCACGTTCCTGCCAAAGCTGGTTACCAGCGACGCCGGGATCGGCATCGAAGGAACCGACAAAGGGTGAATCGAAGGGATCGCCATCATTGCTGAAGGGGTTGAGGAAGCTCGCCAGGGTGGAACGAGCGCGGATTGCCTTCTGGTCGTCATTGTAGCGCAAGCCCGCAGTCAACTTGAAGCGATCCGACACTTCGAAATAGGCTTCCCCGAAGATGCCATAGCTTTTCAGCTTGAAGTCATCGGTATTGTTACGGAAAAACGAAGTGCCAAGGTAGGACGGATCAAGCGGTGCAGGGGCATCATTCGCATCCGTGTTTCCCAGCGCGGTGAAGGTGCCCAGCACGCTCACGACATAGTCGATCGCGAAGGCATTCACGAAATAGCTGTTTTCGGTCAGATGACTTTCAGCATAGATCCCGCCGAGCAGGAAGTTGAACGGACCGTCAAAATCCGAACTGACGATCGATTCGACCGACCATGCCGAGCTGTCCGAATTGGAACGGTCGAACTGGGTCCCGTTGGGCGTGCAGATGCTGAAGCCCTCGAACGCGCCGCGATTGTCCAGCCGCGTATCGGAAGTGCAAAGATTGCCCGCACTGTCGAACAGGCCCTCCACTACCGGCTGGAAATAGGACGCGACGAATGGGCCCACCGCCAGCGGATTGGCAAAGGTCTGGAGCGTTCCGAAAGCAAGCGCAGCATTGGGAGTCTCGCCGATGCCCTGGTTGTAATCCTGCCGGGAATCGACGCGAGCTTCCTGATAGGTGCCGTTCAGCGAAACTGAAATCGCGCCGAAATCGTGATCCAGGTCAAACTGCAACTGCAGCTCGTCAGCGAAGTATTCCGGCGTGAACTGGGTGCTTATCTGGCGGACATCCGGGGCCTCCACGAAATTCGCATAGGCGTCGGGGCCGTAAAGGCTGTTGAGGCCGAAGCTCGCGGGAATGCCATTGAGTGCCAGGAATTCCGACGAACCCAGCGTGCCGGTGAAAGTGGAATTGGAATTGGTCTTGGCAAAATCTCGCCGGTTGTTGAGGCAGCCCAGCACGCCGGTCGGATCGCGCTGGCAAAGCTGCTTCTGAATGCGCATCCGGTTGTCATCTTCGCGGAAGTAATAGGCCATCAAGTCGATGGTCGTATCCGGCCCCGGCTCCCACCGCAGCGAACCGCGCACGGCATACATGTCGCGGTCGTCGATATCCTGGCCGTTGAACAGATTGGTCGTGTAGCCATCACGCTTGAGGTAGAAACCCGCGATTCGCGCGCCAATGGTTTCGCCGATGGGCAGGTTGACCATGCCCTTGGCCTTGATGCTGTTGAAATTGCCGTATTCGAACTCGCCGGCACCGGAAAACCCGCTGAGATCGGGCTTGGCGGTCACCACATTGACCACGCCCGAAGTCGCATTGCGACCGAACAAAGTGCCTTGCGGGCCGCGCAGAACCTCGATCCGTTCAAGGTCGAAATACTCGGTTTCGAACAGTCGTGTGCCGAACAGCGGCGCCGAATTGACGTGAATGGCGGTGGCACTGTCACAAGAAACGCCCACGCACAGGTCGCCAATGCCGCGGATGGTGAAGCTGGATGAAGTGAAATTGCTCTTGGTGAACGACACATTCGGTAGGGTCAGCTGCAGGTCGCTCGCATTCTCGATCTGCTGCGATTCCAATGCCTCGGCCGAGAAGGCGCTGACCGCAATCGGCACTTCCTGCAGGCTTTGCGCCTGGCGCTGGGCGGTAACGATGATCACATTGGTTGCGACTGCCTCTTCTTCATCACCCGCATCCTGCGCGAAAGCTGGCGTTGTTAAAAAAGTGCCGGCCATCAGGCCAGCTGCGGCAAAGGTTAGCTTGCGTTTCATAGGTTCTCTCTCCCAAAACCTCATGATTGTGCGCAAACTCTACCAATCAGGTGATGAAAATTACAAGAGGCTACCCTACATCCGTCGGTTGTGATCAGCCATAAGAGTGCAAAATTGTCACATGATGCCGCAGCCTTTTCGGCTGCAAACTGATGTCAAACGTCAGATGCCGTAACGTAAACCGGCCCAAATCGTGCGCGGTGTACCCAAGTCAAACGAACCGGCAGAATTGCGGGTAACGATGCGTGCATCGGTCAAATTTTCGCCCCGCAGCACCAAAGACAGCCGGTTTTCGAGCTGAATCCGGGCGTAAAGATCAAGCGTGGTTGCCGCTGCGAGTCGGTCGGTCTGCTGATCGTCTTCGAACTGCGCGCCGGTATGGCGCAGCGTCAGGGCAAAGTCCCAACCAGGCATCGGCGCCCAACCAAGCGTGGTAGAGGCCGCCCAGCGCGCTGTCTGCGGTGGGCGGTTGCCGTCAAGCGATGCCGAGTTTCCCCGCCCGTCGATTTCTGCATCGGTGTAGGCCAGTGAGCCGTTCAAGCGCCAGGTTCCGCGCTTGGCCGTGAGTGATGCCTCGATCCCCTGCGCGTCAATTGCAGGAAGGTTCTGCCGCTGGCGAACATTGGGCGCGAGGGTTACATTGGCAATGGCATTTTCAACGCGGTTATCGAATGCGGTGATCGAAAGGGTTACGTCTTGCCACGGTGCCAGATCAACCCCGGCTTCGAAACCTTCCAGCCGCTCGTTCCTGAGCGCCGCATTGGCCTCGGTCACAACCGGAAACACCACAAAGGGGCGATAGAGCTCGTTAAGGGTGGGCAACCGCATACCGGTATATGCGGCGGCACGCAGGCGCAGCATCGCGCTGGCATCATAGGCTGCGCCAGCGCGCCAGGTCACCGTCCAATCGCTCCGGTCAGCGGCAGTGATTTCGCTCACCAGAGTGCCGCTCGCATCAACTGCACGGAAAAAGCCATTGGCGATGCGGGTGCGGTCCGCCCGTAGGCCCGCCGTCAATGTAAGAGCGCCAAGCTTCAAGTCATCCTCGGCAAATAACCCGAGATTTGTATTGGTCCCGCCGGCGCGTCGGCGCTCAGTCAGGTTGCCGGTGAATGCACTGTAGGCCTCTTCCTGCAATTCGCCGTCAGCATGGCGATAATCGACCCCCAATCGTAGCGTATGCCCACCGCCAACCGGCGGGCGCAGTTCGAACTTGCCGCCCAGCCCGGTCGAGGGCGTATTGCGCTGGTCGAGAACACGAACAAAGCGGGTTGAGCTGATCACCACGTTGGAGAAATTGCGCGCCTGGACATAGGCAAGGGCATCGAATTGCCACTTGCCGCGGCCCACGATGCGAATGCTTGCGTCCTGTCCTTCGCTGGAGGAATCCCCGCCATCGAAACGCAGGGTTCGCTCGTCGCGAAAGGCCAGCGCGCGTGCCTGCAACTCGATCGTGTCGGAGAGCGGTGCAACGGTGCGCACCCCCACCGACCATGCGTCGAACGCGGCGCGTGCGGTAGCCGGAACGCGCTCGTCCACCGGCGTTGTGAAAAAACCATCGCCCCTGTCCCAGCGCGCGCTGATCACGCCAAAACCTGCGCCCAGATCCTGCGCCAGCGTGGCGCTCGATTCGGTTTCGCCGCGATCATTCGCCAGCAGGCTCGCGCTGAACGGCCCCAGTGTAGCAGCATCTGCGCTCTGCAATTCGATAGTCCCGGCCAATGCGCCAGCACCAAACGGCCCCGATCCACCCCCGCGCGTGACGCGAATATTGGCCAGCCTCTCTGGAGCGATCGCGCTGAACGGGATAAAGCCGAAGAACGGATCGGCCATCGGCACTCCGTCAAGCAACACCAACGCGCGGCTCGTGGCATTGCCGCCCAGTGCGCGCAGCGTCACCCCCTGTGCGCTGGGGTTTGACGAGCGGCTATCGGAACGCCGAAACTGCTGGAATCCGGCAATATTCGACAGGACATCTTCAATCCGGCCCGAAGCCGAAGTAAGGATTTGAGGGCGATCAATCTCACTCACCGCATAGGCAGCCACGGATGGCGCCTGCTCCAACCCCTCACCGATCACGACAATCTCACGTTCCGGTCCATCTGAACCATCTGCGGGCTCCTGCGCCAGCAGTGGAGAGAGCGGGCATACCGCACATGCGGCAGGAATCATGAGAGCAAGTCTGGCCATAGCGCGGTCGCCCTATCGCATCTGCCAACATCAGTCAGTTGCAAAATGCCATCGGGTCTAGCATTGTGGCAATCTGTATGCTTACATCAGTGTAAGCAGGGGAGATATCAGGATGCTTGCTACACCGCCCGATTTTGATGTGCTGATCGTTGGCGCCGGTATTTCCGGTATCGGCATGGCTGCGCATATGGAGATGATGTGCCCTGGCCGAAGCTACGCCATTGTCGAACGACGCGCGCAAATCGGCGGCACGTGGGATCTGTTCCGCTATCCCGGCATCCGTTCGGACAGCGATATGCACACGCTCGGCTTCGTATTCGAACCGTGGACGCATGAGAAATCGATCGCCGATGGCCCCGCCATCCTCGACTATCTGAGCCGCATCGCAGATGAGCGTGGCATCCACCCACATATCCGTTTCGGTCACAAGGTCGTTTCGGCCGATTTCCGGCCTGACGAGGCGCGCTGGCATGTCACGGTCGAGCTGGAAGATGGCGAGCGCAAGCTGCTTACCGCCAACTTCCTCTATCTCGGTTCGGGCTATTACGACTATGACGATCCCTATGACGCCGGGTTCGACTTCAGCGAATTCGAAGGCGAGGTGATCCATCCGCAATTCTGGCCGGAAGACTACGACTATTCCGGGAAAAAAGTTGTGGTGGTTGGATCCGGTGCGACAGCGGTAACTATCGTGCCCTCGATGGCGCAGGATGCAGCCCATGTGACCATGTTGCAGCGCACGCCGACCTGGATGTTCTCGCGCCCGGCGAAGGACGGGCTCGCCAATTTCCTGCGCAAGATCCTGCCGGAAAAACTCGCTTATGCGATTACCCGGTTCAAGAACATCACCTTGCAGGATTACAGCTTCAAAATGGCTCGCAACAAGCCCGAAAAGATGAAGGAAGGGCTGCACAAGCGGATCGAAAAGGCGCTGGGCAAGGATTACGATAAACAAGCCTTCACCCCGCCCTACAACCCGTGGGAACAGCGGCTGTGCCTGGTGCCTGACAACGATCTGTTCGAAGCGATGAAGGCGGGCCGCGCCTCGGTCGTTACCGGCCATATCGAGAAGTTCGAAAAGAACGGGGTGCGCCTGAAGACGGGTGAACTGCTCGAGGCTGACATCATCGTTACCGCAACCGGCCTCAAGCTTGCCATTGCCGGAAAGATCAAGATCAGCCTGGCGGGCGAGCCGATCGAATTCAGCCAGCACTATTATTACAAGGGCTGCATGTTCTCGAACCTGCCCAATCTGGCGGTGGTGTTTGGATATCTCAATGCCAGCTGGACCCTGCGCGCGGACATCAATTCCGAATTCGTGTGCCGCGTGCTCAATCACATGGAAGCAACCGGGGCCGACCTTGCGGCCCCAGTGCTCACGGCTGAAGACCAAGCCAGAATCGAAGATGACGACCTGTTCGATTTCTCGTCGGGCTACATCCAGCGCGGCAAGCACATCATGCCCAAGAGCGCGACCACCTATCCCTGGCGGCTCAATCAGGAATATCTGTTTGACCGCAAGGCGCTTCGCGAAGGGGAAGTGGATGACGGCTTGCTCACTTTCACTCGCGCTGGTGCAAATGCACGCATGGCGGGCGAGCAACTCGAAGCGGCTGAGTAACAAAGCCTCGTCATTGCGAGGAGGCCCGAACTCGTTTCGGGGCGACGCGGCAATCCATGGCCAAGGGTTTCGGCTGCCGAACGATCAGTCCCTGGATTGCTTCGCCTTCGGCTCGCAATGACGAATCTCTTTTGATCCGTCCCGTTCTCGCCTAATCACACCTCATGACCTCTCCTGACAAGATATGGACCGCCGGGCTCGTCGTGATCGGCGACGAGATCCTGTCGGGCCGCACGCATGACAAGAATATCGCGCAGGTCGCGAGCTGGCTGCAGGTACAGGGCATCCGTCTGGCCGAAGTGCGCGTGGTGCCCGATGTGGAGTCGCGGATTGTCGAAGCGGTCAACGCGCTGCGCCAGGCCTATGACTATCTCTTCACTACCGGCGGGATCGGCCCCACGCATGACGATATCACCGTCGATGCGGTCGCCGCCGCACTGGGCGTGCCGGTGATCGTGCACCCAGAGGCGCGGGCGATGCTCGAAAAATACTATGCCAGCCGGGGCATGGAGCTGACCGAGGCGCGGCTGCGCATGGCACGGGTGCCCGAAGGCGGCGAACTGATCCCCAATCGCATGTCGGGCGCGCCGGGAATCAAGCTCGGCAATATCCACCTGATGGCAGGCGTGCCGCACATTACCGCCGGCATGCTCGACGCGCTGACGGGAACGCTGGAGGGCGGCGCGCCGTTGCTCAGCGAAACGATCGGGTGCTGGACCGCCGAAAGCGAGGTCGCCGAAATCCTGCGCGAAGTCGAGAGGGCGCATGCAAACTGCCAGATCGGCAGCTATCCCTTCTTCCGCGACGGGCGCGTGGGTGCAAACTTCGTGATCCGATCGACCAGCCGCGAGGATCTCGGCAGCGCAGTCGACACCTTGTGCGAAGCGCTGGGCGATCAAGGCCTCGATTTCACCACCGGCGGGATCTAGGGTCAGGGCGTTTCCGGCTTCCTCGGTCAGGCAAAGAGCGCTATCCTCCTGTGAAGGGGGAGAGCGGTCGCGATGAATTTCATGTTGATTGTCGTGCTGGGCGGAGCATTCGCCTGGCTGTGGAAACGGGTCGAGCGGCTGGAGCGGCAGGTTGCGCAGCTCGAATTTCGCCCGGACAGGCCCGATTTCGAAACATCGCATGAACCGCTACCGGCGCACCCGGCCGCGAGCGTCCCGATCACGCGCCGGGAGGAGTCACCCGAAACGGACACCAGCCCAGAGCCAGCGCGCGAAACAGATTTCGCGGAGTCACACGAAGCGCCGGCCGAACCCGAGCCCCACGAACCTGCCGCGCCGCGCTTCCAGTTCGATTTCGAGGATATCTTCGGGCGGCGCCTGCCGATCTGGGCGGGCGGAATCACCCTTGCTATCGCGGGCGTGTTTCTGGTGCGCTATTCGATCGAGGCCGGCCTGCTGACGCCGGTAGTGCGTGTCGCGCTTGCCTTCGTGTTCGGGTTCCTGCTGCTCGGCGGCGCCGAATGGGCCTATCGCAACGCGGAAAAACTCGCCGACGAGCGGGTACGCCAATCGCTCGCCGGGGCCGGCCTCGCCACGCTCTATGCGGCCTTCTATCTTGCCGGCACGCAATATGGCCTGGTGGGCCAGACCCTTGCTTTCCTGGGCCTGGCCGCGGTCACGGGAGGCGCGATCGCGCTGTCGTTCCGCTTCGGCCTGCCCTGCGTGGTGCTGGGCCTGGTGGGAGGTTTTGCCGCTCCTGCACTGGTCGGCGGAGAAGAAGCCAATCTGCCGCTGCTTTCGCTCTACCTCGGTCTTGTCACTGCCGGATTGACCGTCACCGCCAAGCAGCAGGCCCGGCCCTGGCTTTCGATCGCGGCGCTGGTGTTCGGCCTCGGCTGGGGCGCGATATTGCTGCTTGCGGGCGATCCCGGCGTAGCAGAGATCCTCGCGCTGGGGCTCTATTTCGTCGTGCTCGGCGCAGTCCTGCCTGCATTTGCCGGGGCCAGGAATTACGAGCGGCCCGTGCGCATCGCCTCTGCCTTTGTCGCCAGCGTGCAATTGGCGCTACTGGTCGATCAGGGCGGCTATGCGCCGCTGGCCTGGGCGCTTTACCTGCTGCTCGGCGGCACGCTGGCGTTCCTGGCGTGGCGCAAGCCCGAATTGCGCGAAACGAGCGCGATCGCAGCGGTGGTGGCGGTGCTGCTGCTGGCGCAGTGGAACGATGCCGATCCGCTGATATTCGCGCTGGTTGCCGCAGGGATCGCCGCAGTACATGCGGGGGTTCCGTTGGCGCATGCCTGGCGCGGGTCCGATGCGCGTATCGACATTTTCCAATTGGTAGGCACTTCCTTTGCGCTCGGTATCATTGGCTATGCCACTTACGGCAAGCCTGAAGGTGACATACTTGAAGCGCCACTGGCGCTTGCATTCGTGGCGTTCGCCATCCTGCCGCTTGCAGGTGCATGGCGGCTGTGGCGCACAGAACGGGCGGGCGATCTGGCGCTGCTGCTGGTGACCGGCGCGCTGATGCTGTCGGCAGCTGCCCTGCTGGTGACACCGGCATGGCTGGCGGTGGCTATGGCAGCCCTGGCCTTCGCCGGCCTGTTCGCCCTGCTGCAGCGACGTGACGAAGGGCCATTGCGGGCGATCCCCTGGGGTTTCGCCGCGATCGCGCTGGTGGCGCTGTTTGCAGTGCCAGCTATCAATTCCGAGGTAGCGCGCCTGTTCGGCGGCGAGCAAGGCAGCAACACCGCCCAGGGTGTGATCCGCTGGCTCGCGGGCCTTGTTCCCTGGGTGGTGCTGGCCTGGCGCGAGCAGAACCACAGGGCGCGGTCGACCGCAGAGGTTCTTGCTGCCCTGCTGGCCTATGGCCTTATCGCGCAGGTGGTTGGGGAAATCGCGCTCACCTGGGCCGCCGCAATCGGTGCCATCACCCTGTGGCAGTTGCAGCGCGGCCGCGTGGCGGCACAGGCGACGTTGGTGGCCATCGCTGGCCTGTGGGCGTTGGTGCCGCTGGGCGAATGGGCGGTGGGCAGTTTGGCAGCCCTTGCCGGGGATCCGCTGTTCCTGCGCGAGCTTCCCTCGCTGCGCGAACTCCTCACCCGGCTCTTACCGTTCGCTGGCGCGCTGGCGTTGGTCAGCCTGCCCATACGGGGCCGGTTCGATACGCGCTGGCTGGCTGCGCCAGTGGCCATAGTCATCGTGCACACGCTGTTCCGGCAGGCCTTTGCCGTCGATACGATCAGCTCATTCGTGTCGTTCGCACTGGCCGAACGCACACTGTGGCAGGCCTTGCTGCTGGGGGCGGCTCTGGCCTTTGAACGCGGTATCCCGCAATTGGGAGCGCAACCCCGGCTTGCGGTGGCATTCGCGGGCATGGCGCTGGCGCATGCGTTGTGGTTCAGCGCCGGGGTGCACAATCCGCTGTGGGATCGGCAGGCCGTGGGGCCGGCGCCGATCGCCAATCTCGTGCTCGCCGCAGGTACGGTTGCAATTCTCGCCGCCCTGCTGCTGCGCCGCCATGCCGCCGCGATCCAGCGTCCGTTGGTCGACGCAGTGGTGATGGCAGTGGCCAGCCTCACCGCGCTCGCATTGCTGCGGCAGGCATTCGCGGGCAGCATCCTGATCGACCTGCCGATGAGCCAGGCGGAGGACCTGCTGCGCTCGCTGCTCGGCATATTGCTGGCGCTCGGCTTCCTGTTCGTCGGCCAACGCCGCGGCGAACGGAGTTGGCGGATCGGTTCGTTGGTGCTGATGCTGCTGGCAGTGGCGAAGGTGTTCCTGTGGGATGCTGCAGGGCTCGAAGGCCTGCTGCGCATCGCCAGTTTCATGGCGCTGGGCTTCAGCCTGATCGGGATCGGCTGGATCTATGCCCGGCAATTGCGCGGCATTGCAGCCGGGAATTCGACCTAGCCGAACTGCTCGCCCCAGTCGCGCATCGCCTGGATGATGCCCCCCATGGCCCGCCCCTTGTCGGTCAGCACATATTCCGCGCGCGGCGGATTGTCCTCGTAGAATTCACGGCGGACGATCGCGGATTGCTCTAACAGCTTGAGCCGGTGCGACAGCGTGTTGGGCGCGATCCCCGGCAGGGCATCGAGCAGGTCCTGATAGCGCCGCCGCTCGTGCTGCAGCAATTCGCGCATGATCTGCGCGGTCCATTTCGAGCCGATGAACACTGCGGTCCGCGAAATCGGGCAGAGGGGGATATCGTGCCGGGTCACCCCTTTCCCATAGCGGCCAGGACACAGATTGACCATTCACTATATTTTTTATAGTCACTCTGCATTCAGAAGGAGAGGATGTTATGACAGTCGAAATCTGGTCGATCGTGGCGCTGCCGGTGATGCTGCTGCTCCTGACCGCAATACAGGGCAGCCTGGTCCCACTGACACAAGGGCTCAAATGGGGCCTTGGCAGCCGCGATGCACCGGTTGAGAAGAGCGCGCTGCAAGGCCGATTTGCGCGCACCGTGCAGAACCAGATCGAAGCCATGCTGATGTACCTGCCGCTGATGGCGCTGGTGCTGATGCTGGATCGCACCAGTTCGCTGACGGAGATCGCCGCCTGGCTGGTCATCCTTGGCCGCGCAGTCTTTATTCCCTGCTATCTGTTTGGCGTGTTTGGCCTGCGTTCTGCAGCCTACGGAACCGGCATGATCGGGATCTTCATGACCATCTGGGCGCTGTTCGCCTGATCGCTGGGCCAAGACGGCACAAGGGCCGGAAGGATTGCTCCCCCGGCCCTTACGTCATCGATTCAGCTGTAGGAAAGTTCGGAGATCCGCGCTCAAGCAGCGAAGCGTTAGTGCGGGTCGACCAAAAAATTACGCGCCTTCGACTTCCGACAGGTCAACCTTGAGGCCGGGGCCCATCGACGAGGTCACGGTGACCTTGCGGACATACTTGCCCTTGGCGCCGCTCGGCTTGGCCTTGACCACTGCCTCGGTCAGTGCCTTGAAGTTGGCCTTCAGCGCAGCATCGTCAAACGACAGCTTGCCGATCCCCGAGTGGATGATGCCCTGCTTCTCGACACGGAATTCGACCTGGCCGCCCTTGGCATCCTTGACTGCCTGCGCCACGTTCGGAGTGACGGTGCCCAGCTTGGGGTTGGGCATCAGGCCCTTGGGGCCAAGCGTCTTACCCAACCTGCCAACCACACCCATCATGTCGGGCGAGGCGATGACGCGGTCGTAATCTAGGTTCCCGGCCAGCATGTCTTCCATCAGGTCTTCGGCGCCGACCTTGTCAGCACCGGCGGCCAGCGCCTTGTCGGCATTGTCGCCCTTGGCGAACACCGCCACGCGCACATCCTTGCCTGTGCCGGAAGGCAGCGAAACCATGCCGCGAACCATCTGGTCTGCATGGCGCGGGTCAACCCCCAGGTTCATCGCGACTTCGACGGTTTCGTCAAACTTGCCCTTGAACTGGCGCAGCACGCCCAGCGCTTCGTCAACGGTGTAAAGCTTCTCGCGATCGAGTTCGGCGAGGGTTTTCTGCTTCTTGGTCTGCTTTGCCATTGGTTTAGCCCTCCACCACGTCGAGGCCCATCGAACGCGCTGAGCCTTCGATGATGCGCGTTGCCATTTCGATGTCGTTCGCGTTGAGATCGGCCATCTTGATTTCGGCGATTTCAGCCAGCGCCGAACGCTTGATGGTTCCGGCCGAAACCTTGCCCGGCTCCTTGGAGCCCGACTTCAGCTTGGCGGCCTTCTTGATCAGGAAGGTTGCCGGCGGAGTCTTGGTGATGAAGCTGAACGAACGATCGGCATAGACGGTGATGATCGTCGGGATCGGCATGCCCTTTTCAAGGCTGTCGGTCGCGGCGTTGAACGCCTTGCAGAATTCCATGATGTTCACACCGCGCTGGCCCAGCGCCGGGCCGATCGGGGGTGAGGGGTTTGCAGTGCCAGCCGGCACCTGCAGCTTGATATAGCCGTCAATTTTCTTGGCCACTGGGGCCTCCTTTCACACTGTCAGGCGCATTGGCGGAGATCGCCGTATCCGCGCCTTCATGTTAAGCGGTCAAACAGCCCGGTTGCCCGAACCTCCCGCACGGTTTTCCTGCCGGTTGGACAGGAAGGCGCGCACATAGCGTCTTTCGCGCAGAGTGCAAGCTAAACCCGCGAGCCAGGCCCTGCCGGATGGAACACATGGAACACGGTATAGAAGAAACAATTCCCCCGGGGGAAAGCGCCTTGTTGCGAGCTGCTTGCAAGAGATGACGCGCCATTCCCATATCGGCCCACCAACCACGAATGGCAGCGAGTAGGAAAGCCTGGCTGGAAGGCTCCGCGCGCCTTGACGCTGCCCCGCATCGTTCTACCCTACCGGTCGGTATCGGGGGAGAGAGGCGCAATGGCCAAGGGAATTACACGCCGCGAGGGGCTGAAGCTGGCGGGCGCCACGGCGCTGGCGGGCGCAGCGATAACCGCCACCGGCGCGGCGCGCGCGCAAACGGGATCGGGCGGCAATTTCGACGTCGCCGTGGTCGGCGCGGGCGTGTTCGGCGCGTGGAGCGCATGGATGCTGGCCAAGGCCGGATACCGGGTAGCGCTGATCGACCAGTACGGCCCAGCAAATGCCCGCGCCTCCTCCGCTGGCGAAAGCCGGGTGACGCGGATGAGCTATGGCGCGGACACGATCTATTCCGAGATGGCGGCGCGCTCGCTGCCGCACTGGCAAGCGCTATCGGCGCGCTGCGCGCTGCCGGTGCTCCACAAGATCGGTGTGCTGTGGTTATCGCCAGCGGGCGATGCCTATATGCGCCAGAGCATCGAATGGCTGGGTGCCAATGGGCATGCATACTGGCGCGGGGACGCCCAGGCCTTGCGCCAGCGCTATCCGCAGATGCGCTTTGCCGATGGCGAGGAAGGCTTTGTCGAGCTGGAAACCGGCGCGCTGATCGCGGGCCGTGCGGTGCAGACGCTGGTCAGGGAAAGCGGCGCGCCGCTCGTCATCGCCAAGGCGCAGCCGCCTGTCAAAACCAGCGATGGCAGCTATCTGGTGGCCGAGGGCGTCACCGCGCGCCACGTCGTCTATGCTTGCGGCCCATGGCTGGGCAAGCTGTTCCCCGATGTGCTGGGCGGGCGGATAATCCCTACACGGCAGGAAATCATGCATTTCGGCAGTGCGCCGGGCGATGCCCGCTTTGCCCCACCTGCGCTGCCAGTATGGGCCGACAACAACGCGGGCGACATTGCCTATGGCCTGCCGGACCTCGAGAATCAGGGCTTCAAGATCGCCTTCGACCGGCATGGGCCGGTGGTCGATCCCGACAGCCAGGACCGGCGGCTCACCCCGGCAATGGTAGAGCAGGCACGCGAATATCTTTCTCGGCGCTTCCCCGATCTCGCCGATGCGCCGTTGATCCATGGCCGGGTGTGCCAGTATGAAAACTCCTCGAACGGCGATTTTCTGGTCGATCGCCTGCCCGGGCATGATAGGGTGTGGCTGGTTGGCGGCGGATCGGGCCACGGCTTCAAGCACGGGCCGGCCGTGGGCGAACTGGTGGCGCGCCATATCGCCGATGCGCAGCTGGCGATCGAACCGCGCTTCTCGCTTGCGACCAAGGGCACCGCCGCCGCGCGCAGCGTTTACTGACGCCGCGGAATTTGACCGAAGTCATTCGCCAACGGGCAATTCGCGGAGTAAACCGACATCCACCATCGAGAAGAGGATATCGACGATGATTATCAAAAGCGGAGCGCTGATTCTGGTAGCCGATGGGCGCAAATTGATGCTGTTGCGGAATGTTGGCGGCGCGACTGCCCCGGCCCTTGCCATGTTGGTTGAGCAGGAAGCGGACAATCCCCGCACTCACGAGCAAGGATCGGACCGACCGGGCCGGACACAGTCGCGCTTTGGCGAACGCCGCAGCAGCTATTCCGACACCGATTGGCAGGAGCAAGGAGAGGAATTATTCGCGCACCATGCCGCCAATGTCCTCGAAAATGCGGCGATCGACGAGCCAGGCTCTGAAATCATTGTCATCGCCGACCCGCGTACGCTGGGCGAGCTACGCAACCTATACGGCAAGGAAACCACCCCGAGACTCAAGGGCGAGATCGCCAAAGACCTCACCGGCTATACCAGCGTTGCGTTAGCCAGCGCTGCGATCATCGAAGCGGTTGAAGCTTACGAACCTGCCTGAGCCCGCCCGAACCCTTACTTGACCAGTTCGACCTGCTCGAAGTCCAGCTCGACCGGGGTTGCGCGGCCGAAGATCGAAACCGAAACCTTGACCTTGGCCTTGTCGAAATCGAGCTCTTCCACCTCGCCGTTGAAGCTGGCGAAGGGCCCATCGAGCACCTTGACCTGATCGCCGATCTCGTAATCGACGCTGATGTCCCTCTTGGGCGCAGCCTTGGCTTCCTCCACGCCGCCAAAATAGCGCGCGGCCTCTTTCTCGCTGATCGGCTGCGGCTTGTTGTTCGAGCCGAGGAAACCCGTGACCTTGGGCGTGTTCTTGATCAGGTGGTACACGTCATCGGTCATTTTGAGCTTGGCGAGGACATAGCCGGGCATGAATTTGCGCTCGACCTGCACCTTCTTGCCGCGCTTGACCTCGGTCACCGTTTCGGTCGGGATCTGGACGTCCTCAACCGCGTCGGACAGCCCCAACCGTTCGGCTTCGGCGATGATCGCATCGCGGACCTTGTTCTCGAAACCCGAATAGGCGTGAATGATATACCAGCGAGCCATGGTGAATTCCCGTGAAATGAAATGCGCGGATCAGGCCAGCGACAGCAGCCATTGCACGATCGCGCTGAAGACCGTGTCGATACCGAGGAAGAACACCGAGAGAATCACCATCAGGATGAACACGAAGATCGCCGTGCGGATGGTTTCCTCACGGGTAGGCCACACCACCTTGTTCGTTTCGCTGCGAACCTGGTTCACAAACTCGGCGGGCGATGTCTTGCGCTTTTTCTCTTCGGCCATGGGGTGACCTTCCGTCCTCGATAATATTTGTTCCGCCTTCCAGGCTTGGCTTTCAGGTAGGGTTTCTCGCCGCCCCGAACAAGGTCCGGGAGGGGCTTAAGCTGATTCCAATGTCGGAAGACGATTGCGCGTTTAAGCGTGGCTTTACACAAAAGCAAGCGGGCTTGGCCATTTATGGGGCAAGGCCGGGGGTAAGCGGCGAAACCCCGTTGCAGATGTAACCACTTGGCCTTAGCGTGCCCGCCTTCTACCGGGACGCAACAAGGGGACGATCGAACATGGCAACCAGTCAACCGGCCACTCTGGATGAACGCCTGCTGGGCCCTGTCACCAATGTGGCAGACTTTATCTGGGGCGGCACATGGGACGGGGTGCAGCTGATTCCGATACCTCCGCTGGCGGTAATCCTGCTGGGTGCGGGCTTGTGGTTCATGATTGGCCTGCGGTTTTACCCGATCGTCAAGTTCGGTGCCGCCGTCAAAGGGCTGTTTGCAGGTCGCAAGGGCGCAGGAGCGGGTGAAATCTCTCCCTTCGCCGCGCTCTCGACTGCGCTTTCGGGGCAGGTTGGCACAGGCAATCTGGCCGGGGTCGCAACCGCGATCGCGCTGGGCGGACCGGGGGCGATCTTCTGGATGTGGATCACTGCCCTGTTCGGCATGGCGCTGGCCTTTGCCGAGGGTTCGCTGGCCATCCGTTACCGCGAGCAGACCAGCGACGGCGTTTATCGCGGCGGACCGATGAGCTACATCATGATGGGGCTGGGGCCGAAATGGACCTGGCTGGCAATCGCTTTCTGCATCGGCACGCTGATTTCCGCGCTTGTTACCGGCAACGGCATCCAGGCCAATGCCGTGGCCGATGGGCTCAACGAACTGTTCGGGATCGAGGAATGGCTTGGCGGGCTGATCGTTGCCGTGCTGGTGTTCATCGTCATCATCGGCGGGATCAAGTCGATCGGCAATGTCGCCGAGAAGGTCGTTCCCTTCATGGCCGCGACCTACATCATCATGGCGATTATCGCGATCCTGCTCAATATCCAGGACATTCCCGAAACCTTCAGCCGGATCTTCGGCGGGGCCTTCAATGCCCAGTCAGCCAGCGGCGGTTTTCTTGGGGCGGCGGTGATCCTGGCGATCCGCGCCGGTGTGGCACGCGGGCTGTTCTCGAACGAAGCGGGCCAGGGCTCGACCCCGATCGCCCACGCCGTGGCGCAAACCGACGATCCCGAATTCCAGGGCCGCATGGCCATGCTGGGCACCTTCATCGACACGATCGTGATCTGCACCATGACCGCGCTGGTAATCCTGACCGTGGAGGGCAATTTCACCCATAATGGCGAGCCGGTGCTGCATGCCTGGCAATCGGGCCTTCAGGGTTTCGCCATGACCAGCGGTGCCTTTGCCGCCGCCTTCCCACTGCAAATCGGGAGCGTTCCCCTCGGCACGCTTGTCGCCAGCATCGCGTTGCTGCTGTTCGTCTTCACCACATTGCTCACCTGGAGCTATTACGGCGAACGGGCAATCACATTCATTTATGACCGGTTCCCCGGTTCGACGCGTGGCGGCGAGAAGAAACTCCACCTTGCATGGCGGGTGCTGTGGTGCGTGGTCATCTTTATCGGGGCAAGCCGCGAATCGGACCTGATCTGGCGTATGGGTGACATTGCCAATGCCGTGATGGTAGCGCCCAACCTGCTGGCGTTGCTGCTGTTGTCTGGCGTGGTGTTCGCACTCGCGCGCGGCAACAGGACCGCCGGGCCGACCCACACCGCCGACACGCCGGAAGAACCAAACGAATATTGAGAGCGGCAAACAAAAGGGGCTGGCTCTGGGAAGAGCCAGCCCCTTTGCTGTTTGAACGGCAGGAAATGGCAGGGGTGACAGGAGGCGTTGTCGGAGATACCTCAAACCCGCAGAACTCCTAATATCTCTTGTATTTCAAAGCCTCCCGGCCCACAAAGCTGGCCCACAAACATGGCCCACAAAGCGGACGGACGACCCTTGGCGACCCTTCAGAACCGATACAACAAATGGCGGGCGAAAGTCCGAATCCCCAAAGGACTCCGTGAGCGCTACGGTGGGCGAGAGTTCATGCAGGCCACCATGAGCGCGATGGACAGGCCTACCGCAAAAGCAGAAGCGGCGGCGTGGGAGAGCGGATTGCGGCTGGAATGGGCCGCGATGGAGTCCGAGGGGAACGCCACACGCGAGACGCTTCGACAGGTCTATGAGAGCGGAAGGCGCTCAGCGCTCGAAGGCAAGTTCATGGTCCATGCGGATGCTGAGAGCTCACCAGTCGAACTGGGCATCGATTACGAGATCGACAAGCTCGCGGAGCTGGACGAGAGGAAAGGTCTCAGCGATGTCGAGTTGGCCAAGCTGGCAGGCCTGCAAGACGCCCTTTCAGAGCACCGGGGGAAGCGAGTGAAGCGGCGGCGCGAGCTGGAGCCGAGCTTCTCAGAAACCGCATCCGACTACCTCGAGTGGTGGGGTGCGCAGCACGGCTTAAAGGAGAGCAACACCCGCCAGCAGAAGGAGGCCAGCTATCGCCTCTTTGCAGGCTACTTCGGAGACCGCCCTATTCTTGAGGTCCGCAAGGCCGATGCTGTGGGCTTCATGGACGTGCTCAGGCGGTGGAACCCGCTCTGGGGCAAGTCAGCCAAGAGCAAGAAGATGGAGTGGCCAGAGCTTCTGCGGGAGTTCGGTGACCATTCGAAAGGCCTCTCGGCGTCCAGCCTCAACCGTCATGTGCAAGCGCTCTCGGAGCTGTGGCGATGGGGCGAAGATCGGGACCGCTGCGGGGGCAAGAACCCCTTCGCCAATCTGCGCCAGCGCCTGAAGCCGGGAAAGAACCAGCTCGGCTATCTACCGTGGTCCGCAGAAGAACTCCAGGCCTTGTTCGATCCCCCGCCGTCTCGACAAGACGTGACCGAGGTTATGGTGGTCGCCCTGCACACAGGCATGCGCATCAATGAGATTGCTTCGTTGACCCTTGGGCATATCCGCGAGGAGGAAGGGATCGCCTTCATCGAAGTAGAGGATGCCAAGACCGAGGCTGGAAACAGACAAGTCCCGATCCATCCGCAGATCGCTTGGCTCACAAAGCTCAAAGGCAAATCAACGGACCGCGTCTGGCCAACCTTCAACCCCGAAGGCCCCGGCAGAAAACCCGGCATGGACGCCTCCACCGAGTTCTCCCGCTTCAAGATCGCCAAGGGCTTCAGGGACCGCCGCAAGGTGTTCCATTCGTTCCGCAAGAACGTCACGCAGATCATGGAGCGTAGTCGAGTTCCTGAGAACGAGTGGGCGCAAGTGCTGGGCCATGAACGCGGGCTCACCTACGGACGCTACAGTCCCGACGGGATCACAATCCAGCAGAAGGCCGACTTGATCGCCCTGGTCGAATATCCGGACATTGAGTTCCCGCAGTTCCGGACGGGAGAAGAAGCTTCGCCCTGAATAACAATCGCGAGAAGCCCCCTAGGGACTCGCTAGGACGCCGATAGATGAATCCCGCTGTCCCGGATAGCCAGCATCGGCTCTTCGAGTCCTGCGGTGGCTCTGAGGGGCTTCTAAGGCCATGCCAATAAACCCTCACCTTTGGTGAACCGAACACTTTCTGGCCGTGGCTTCTAGGGCCATGCTAATAAACACCCACCCTCGAAGAACCGAGCACTCTCTGGCCGTGGCTGTTGGGTGCTATTGGGCGGCCTAAATCCCTTTCACGTACGTGTACGCGTGCGCGCGCCCTTTAGGTTATCCTAAGAGAACACTCCTTCTAGAACTCTTACACTAGCTCTTACCGTAAGCTCCTAAGGGTGATCCTTTAGGTTCCCTTTCAGTGCATCTACAGTTTGTCTGAAGGCGGGTAGCTTGGAGGTGTGGTCTTCAAGCAAAGCGATGGTCTGAATTTTGACAGCGAAACCGTGGCATTTTCAGAGACCTATAGGTTCTCCGGTACGTCGACACCCAAGACACCGGCGGTATCCGAAAAGGTCGGAAAAATCGTGGCTTTCTTAGCTTACTGAGTATCGCTGCAGGCTGTGCCTCATTGGATCAAGGCATATGTCCGCTAACGACCCAATGTCATTCCTTCTGCTATGCGCGCTCATCGTTGCCATTCGCCAGCCTCGCTAGCATTCACGTAAGCTGTCGAAGTCGAAACGCTGGAGAGGGCTGATCCTCTTGTCACGACATGGTTGGCGCGGGCCGGATCTCCTCGACCGCGTAGGCTGAGTTGGGATGGCCGAGCTTGAAAAGATAGAGGAAGAACCAGCAGACCAGGATCAGGGCGCATAACGTTACGATCAGCGTCAATCCGCCGACCTGCTGGTCGACGAGAGTCCAGACGAACTGCGCAATGCAGAGAGTGGAGACCAGAAGGAGGGTGGGCTGACGCGGAAGGCGCTCGACCACGATCGCGCCGATCGGGGCGCCTAGGGCGACGACGGGGGCGGCAGCGAGCCAGTTCAGGAAGACCGCGGGATCAATCGCGTAGACGACGGGGAAGGCCGATGCGAGCGCAGCGTTGCTGGCGATGCCGACGACGGAGGTGAACGCCATCAGGATCACCGAAGTGGGGATCGCGACCTTAAGATCGGTCCGATAGAACAGGACGAGCACGGCGTAGATGATCATGTCGATCCCGACCCCGGTAAGCGACGCGATGATGCCGCCCGACAGGCCGATACCGAGGCCGATCGGAGTATCGAGGCCTCCGTGCGGCACTCGGGGGCCCTCGGGTCCCACAATGTCCGCGATCTTGAGCCAGTGGATCACCCCGAAACCAGCCCAGATCACGGCGAAGATGAGTTTGACCAACAGGTCAGGTGCCTCTGGAGCAAGGAATGCCGCGCCGAGTGGCGTTGCGACGGCTGCGCCGACCAGTGCCGGTAGCAGGATCGCCCCGTCGATATGGCGCCGCATCGCGAGAATGTAGATGCTGGCCGATACCATGCCGATCGACTGGACCGCGAGGCCGAAATTCCGACCCAGCGACGCGGGATGGTCGAAGAGCAGGGTCAAGACAGGAAACCCGACCGTGCCACCACCCATTGGCGTTGAGCCTGCAAAATACGACCCCAGCGCCATCGCGGCGGCGATCGGCCAATGATCGAGAATAGCTTGCCATCCATCGACAAGAATCACGATGACGAGCCACGAAGTATAGAAGATTGCGAGCCAGATCAGGAATATCCTGATATCCGCTCGTCTCTCCGGTTTTTTCGGACTCATCGAACTTACCCCCTGCGGGCAACACGAACATAGCGTTGGCGCGCTGAGCGCCCTAAGCTGCTCATCTGTGTGATGCAACCACCAGGGGGCTCACTGAGCGACTGCTTTCCACCCACTAGCGGAAACCCGGGAAATCAGGGCTTCTTCAATTAACCCTTACTCCCGGAGAAGCGAACACCCCCGGTGAAAGAGGATTAGGTATCTCCTTTAGGAGAACCGCCAGTGCTCTTCCTGTGCCCCAAGGGTTCTCATTCGGAGCCTCTGCAAGGGCAGAGAGGTTTCATGGACGGGGTAAACCCCCTCCAGACCTGACTCCATCCACCCCCGCGTAATCCATCGGAAACCTTCAAGGTGACCGAGGACAAGCCGGGTCTACAATCGACGCAAACACCAACACTAGAGACTGAGGCAACGTCCTCAGCGGAAAGCATTTCAACATGACTGAAGTTAGAACCTCCGCCGATGGCGGCGATGCGTGAGCACCGCCACTCTATCCCGGAAGGCCGCAATCGACGCAAAGTGCAAGGATTGCATACACGACGAACTAGAGCCGGGAGGCTGGCGACAGCAGGTCGCAGCCTGCACCTGTACGGGCTGTCCGCTCTTTGCGTTCCGCCCTATGCCCCGGTCGCGCTCTTGATGGCCGCTGTGGGCTGAGAATGACCCCGCAAGGCTGGCTTTTTGGGAAATCCCGAGCGGCCTTGGGGGGCTACTTCCAAACCAATCCCGACAACCCAAAATGCCAGCGTTTTGCTGGCCTGGAGGTAACATGCCTAGAAAGAGGATTTCTGTGCCTGTGCCAGAGCGTCACAAGTTCTGTCACAGCTGCCAGACCGTCCAACACGTCAAGAGGTTCTACCGAAACCGCAGCCAGCCCGACGGGCTAACCTCTCAGTGCCGAGAGTGCGCCAAGGAATCGTCCAAAGCGTCCCGGGACATGAGCAGGCTAGTCGAAGAGGTGGCCGCAGAGATGCAGGCCTACTTCGCAACGAGGAAGTCTGAGCCGTACGAGCCTAGCTATCCCCCAATGTCTAGAGCGCACCCATGAGGCGCTACAGGGTGTATCGGGGGCTTTATGGTGAGGTGATCCCGGTTGCAGAAGAGACCATCGCTACCGCTCCCCGCACCCACAACCGCGAGCCGTTCCCCTTCGCCTCTCTGGCCACGCGCCTTGGAGACCGTAGAGACAGCTTCGCAGCGAGCAGCCTCTACTATCCGCTGATTGAAGATGCTCTCAGGAACGGCGCTGTTGGCTATATGCTTGCCGAGTAAGCGCGCAATCTAGTCGCGATAACGTATTTCGAGCAGTATTTGTTTGATGGAATCTAGAGTTCTTCCGACCCTCTCGATCATCCATCCAAGCCACAGCATAGCGAGAAAGGCTGCAGCTAGCCCCTTCTCGAAGTCACTCCACGAACCAATATCAGCCATGTTTTCGTCTCCATCTCTGACGAGTGCATGCTTGCCTTATTCGTTGGACTGTGTCGCCCGAAAGTCCGTTAGTTTTGGTGCAAAAATCTGAAGGTCAATATACGCATAAGAAGGCAGCGGTTCCCCCCCTAGGGGGTGCTGCCCACAAATAGACCCGCCGCGCTCCTTCAGTTCCCCGTCGGATATCCGAGGGGGATTGTTGGGGCGCGGTGGGCTGTGCGCTTTTGACGGGGCGGGGTCAGTCTTCCGTGTTCTCGCCTAGAAGCTTGTCGAGCCTCGCGCGAACCTCTGCCGCTACTGTGCCCGTCGTTTGCTCTTCGTTCATGCAGTCCTCCATTGGTTGGGAGCTAGACGTCTATCCCATCCGCAGGGACCGAAATATCGACCATGTGGAACCAGTGGGCAGTTTAAGTCCAAACGAGTCCGAAACGGGGCGAGCTGATCACACCCCCCCACAACTTACACCTTATGAGAGAGGATGGATTGTGTCTGATATAATCCCTCAAAAGATAGCATATTGACTTATGCGGTACCCCTCATTATCTGGAAGTATCTTTTGAAGGAGATAGCCAGATGGCTCGCATAGCTTACTATCGTGTATCGACCGCAGACCAATCCATCGAAGCCCAGCGTGGCGCAATGGGTGGTGAGTTCGATCAAGAGTTCAGTGACGAAGGCGTGAGCGGGGGCGTACTCGCTGCCAAGCGTTCCGGCTTTGCCAAGATGCTCTCTTACGTCCGCCAAGGGGACACCGTCTGTGTCTATGCGGTGGACCGGCTGGGCCGTGACGCCTTGGACGTGCAAGCCACCGTCCGCCAGCTGATCGACAACGGGGTGACCGTGGACGTCCATGGCCTTGGCCCTATCGGGCGGGGTGTGGGGGAACTGATCCTAGCCGTTCTCGCTCAGGTCGCTGAAATGGAGAAGCGCCGGATCGCCGAGCGGACTGCTGATGGAAGGGCCAGAGCGCGCAAGGCTCTTGAGGAGACTGGCAGGACCCATCGGGGCAAGGCAAGTCTCGGAAGGCCCCAAAAGGTAGACCCACAGGAAGTGGCCGGATGGCGAAAGGCGAACAGCGCCAGCATCGCTCAGACCGCAAGGCACTTCGGCATCTCACCCGCAACGGTCAGCAGGGCCTGTTCGCGAAATTGAGGCGGGGCGGTATATGCAAGGTGTATTATGGAACTAACACGGGTCCGCTATCCCCTGCTTTGTTTGAACCAGCCTCCCCACCACCCTGCGGCTTCCCAAGGTTCTCCATAGTGGCCCTCAAATCCTCCAGTCGGTCCAGCCCAAGAACATCATCAAACTTGCGCACCTCCCGCTGAAAAGCCGCACGCGCTTTTTCCTGTTCCTGTAGGTATTCGCGAAACTCTTTATTGGACATCGGGCTGGTCGCAAGCATTACCTCCCCATCACCATCAATGGGGCCGAGTGGGCGGCAGTGCTGCTTCATGAGATCGCGGAAGACCGGCTGGAGATCGGAGCGGTTCTGTTCAATGGCTGCGATCTGTCGGACTAAGACCGCCTGACATCGCTCATCCGCTGTGGTCTGTCTGAAATCCTGGACGCTGAGTTCCAGCCTCTCGATCCTACTATTGATCGAAGTCCATGCCGCTCCGACAGTGAAGGCAGCGCCCAATATGGCGGCCAAACCGCTGCTGAAAACGGGATGGCGCTCCAGCCAGCCTAAAGCCGTCTTACCCTTGTCCCCCACCGTCTGCTGCTCCCGGCTGCTATCTTACTTCCATATTCAACGAGGGGGGGGCCTGCTAGTATCAAAACCGCACTAAATGCAGTCGGCCCCGAAATTATCTGAGGACGTCACTACTCAGGTAGTGATTCGGCCACGCTTCTCGCCACGCCAAGTATGGATTTTCGTTCCCGTTCTCGACCATATTCGACATCGAGGAGTAGACCAGCGCGTCTGTATCCGTCGGAACTGTTAGCGGCAGTCCCATTGCCCGCCTTATTCGGTTCTCTGACCAAATAAGGTCTGCCTCAATGAGCGGAAAATACCAGTCAGGGTCTGGATGATCTCCGAGTGACAGGCGCACCATATTGAATGCGTTGAGATAGAAGAGGTGTACCGCACTCCGGAGGTTCGCGGCAAAAATGAGGCTCTCGTCCGCAGGGTCGTCCTCCATCTCTTTGAGGTCGTCAACGTGGGGGATGGCCGAGCGGATATCGTGATAGAGCTTCGCTGAGATGTGGGGGTTGCTTGCGTAGAAGGCCTGCTCCTTTTCGGCTTCCGTTAGACAAATGACTTGCACGGCTGCGTATTGGAACGAATAGCCGCAGATGTTTTCGCGGACCTTTGCCAAGGGGTTGGTGCTAGTCAGCGCCTCTTGGATGTGTGCGCCAAGTCCTGCGGCTTGCTTCTGTTTCGCCTCTTCTGAGAGGTTGTTTAGGATTGTGTCGCCAAAGAGATATTCTTGAACGTGCTCCTTAAGCGCTTGCTCAAGCTCTGGCGAGTTGTCTTGTTTTCCTGTGAAGTGGGCGCGAAGCCTCTGCAACCAAGCCATAATCTGCGCTCCATTTCCTACCCCCAAGACTAACCGGAGGGCCTCGAGATACAAGCCCCTAAACCCCGCCGTCTCAATATCGCCAGCAACTTCGTCTCGAACTCCTCAATCTCCCTCGAAGGTCTTGAAGTTCCTATCTTGAGCAAACCGAGACCACCGGGCGACTAACGAGGCCGATACGGCTCGCAAGCTATGCCATCGCTATCCGCGTCCAACTGCGGGCGATAACCAGGCGAGCCCCTACGAAGCGGTGCGGCCCCTGCAGCTCTCGCGGCGGCACAGTTGCGATAATACGCGGCCCCCGATTGGCTCTGCCGTGGGCTAACTTCGCGGGCTGTCATTGGTGCATCCCGGTAGTCATCACGGGGTCTTGAGGGGGGCGGAAGGAGAAGCTGGGGGTTCGCTGCACGATAGTCGGCGGGCATTTGGAACTCGCCACCCCATATACCCACACCCCGCGCTCTGGCCTGGTCCACCACGCCGACATACCGGTCACTGTATTGGGGAAGGGCAACAGCATAACCAGCGTTGGCCATCCGTTGGCTCAGGTCCACACCGTTGGCAGTGCAGGTAGCAACTACCCGCCCATAACTGTCCACGTCCCTCTGCTGACACTGGACGGCCTTACCAGCGACTAGGCTTGATAGAAGCTGACCAGCGTCGGCACCGCAGGCCCAGGTGGTCCCATTGCGGGTGCACTGCTGAGAGCTTTCTACGGCGTCGATCCCATGGAGTCTGATGTGAGAATCGCCTAGTAGAAGAGTGTCGCCGTCGATTGCCTGAGCCTGCCCGAAGATGATCTGCGAATAGGCAGGGGCTGAGCCGAGGAACAAGGCAGCGGCCACACAGTTGGCGATCATTCGAAGCACAAAGACTAACTCCTTCGAATCCCTTGCTGTCCTGTGTAGCTCCTTCTCAATTCATTCAGCAACTCCGCTTCGAACTCGCCAAGCTCTTGCACGGGTCTTGAAGTTCTTATCTTGAAGATGTCCCCGACTCCGGCTGGTAAAGCTAGTGCTCTCTTCTTAACGCCCTGTTTCGCTGTCCATGTCAGTTTTCGAGCATCTCTCTTCTTTGACGCAGGTTTGATCGCCAAGGCGCTGTGTCGGTAGGGGGAAGAGAAATGCTTACGCCGTCCAAATCGGCATAACTCGATGATCGAAGTGCGGGGGATAGCGTAACTCGAAGTGTCTCTTCAGAAATCGAGATCAGACCTCGGTCAAAAAGCGTATGAATGTCTGCTCTCAGGAGAAGGGTGTTCGACAACTGATTAGTAGCAGTACCCAGATAGGGAACGATATGGGCGGCCTCGAGTGCCTGTTCGGCGTCGCAGCCGGTAATCGCGCAACGTCCCCCAAAGGCACTCAGGGCGCTCTTTCGAAATGCCCCAGACCCCTGCCTGGCAACTATCGCTGCATTAATCCTTTTCCGTGCGTCGGTGAGATCGTCTGGAATTGTATCAAGGGCAGCGACGATCTGATCGGTGTTTGATGGCTCGGGAGAGATCTGTAGTTGCCCCTCTAGGTTGAACCCTTCGAGCCGAAAATAGCCGCCAGCCCATCCCGTGACTTGAGCAAGACCGAGCACCTTATAGCGTGGGTTTGGCTTCTTCTTGACTTGAACAATTGCACCAACGGGAATCCCGTCTGCTATGTTCTGCATCAAGGCACGGTTAGTAAAGTCGTCGTCACGCCTGCTGGGATCAGGACCCTCTTGGTAGTATTCGAATGTCCAGGTTCCGTCGGTACGGGTCACGACTTCTTTGTCGTCGTATGGCCCCCCCAAGCTTTGGCGTACACTGAGCGCGTGATCCCAGCCTGACGGCTTATGGATTCCCTTTGCCTTGTTCACCAAAAACAATCCGGAAGAGAGAGGCTCGGGCCAGCCAACTTCTTTGCCCGCATGATCGAGGAACCATTGAAGCGCCTCTCGATGCTCCTGCGAGATACTCCTTAGCAGATCGCTGAGCGCACTCATTTTCCGAGACTCCTTTGGATGACGCTTAAGCCCTGTTCTTAAAGTATATTTCTTTCTTTCCCAAGACACGAAACTCAAAGTGCGCCGCTTTTGTTTACGTTCGCGTGATGGGGGGAACAGTGATATGATGAAGCTCTTCATCTTGCGTTCGCGAAACCCGCCAGAATTGGATCATAATGCGGGTCTCTACAACTTCATCATAAGTAGGCGCCCCAGCTGCCAGGTCGCCAAGGTCATTGCCGAGGTAAACCCGCTGGGCCGAGAGACTAAGGGAGATAGCTCAGGGGCTGAACGAGCGGCACATTGAGGCACCGAGGGGAGGCAGCTGGCATCCTTCGGGGGTCAAGCGGGTGCTGGAGCGACTGGGGGGCTGAGACCCTGCGCCTTTCCTAGTGTGTTATACTATCAACACACCTCCTTGACGCCCTGCTTTTTTCGATCAGCGTGAAGGCGTAGCAACTTGGCGACGAGCCGAACAGCGGAATCAGTGGGCAGGTCTTCGCTGCGATCATTCCCATGGAAAAGTTCGTCACGAACCGACTTCAATCGCTTGAACTCTTTGGTGTCCGCCTCGACGGATTGCGGGCATAATATCGAAGCAATGATAATGAACTTGTCGAGCACTCTGTATTTGTCTTTGAGGACGCCTTGCATACGATCAAAGACCGGGCTCGCTTCACTAGGTGCCCCGCTTTTCAAGATACGGACCCACTCGTCGTGATAGAGTTCGGAGAAACCCTTATTCACGAATATCTCAAGCGCTGACCAAGCTGCTACAAATGCCTCAAGCTCGTTCGCGTCTGGGTTGAGTGCCGAGCGCATTAATCCGATGGGACGTCTTGAGGATGCATCTCCGAGAAGTATGGGCACCCGTCTCATTGTATCTTCCACGGGTTCGGGCGTCAGTGCTGCAGCGACCGAAATGCGAGGCTGCCCTGCGGTGAACGTGATAGAATATGTCGGCTCGCCCAGCTCTTCCTCCGTTATGTAAGTTACGCCTCCCATCTTAGTCGCTTGGTGCTCAGAGTCTTGTGGAAGACTGAGGACTAAACCAGCCAAACATGCGTCAGTGAATTGCTGGAATGCCTGGACGGTTTTGTCCTTGTCGATTGCATCGAACGCTACAGAAAATCCGTCCAATCTGCGGCGGTCTTTAAAGCTGTCGGGTTCTTCGATCTCAAGAATGCCCTCAATTATTAGGTAGATCCCGGTCGTATTATCCCTGTGCCGACGCTCCTCTCGGATCTCCTCCAATAGCCTCGCAATCTTCTCTTCTGGGGAATGCGTGTCACCTTCGGTGAAGAGCCCAAACATAAGGCTCGTGGCAATAGCCTGCCATTTCTCGATGTGTTCAAAAAACGGCTCGGGGTCGCTAGTAAGCTTAGCGCTCGCATGGGGTTGCGCTTGAGACGCAAGGATCACGCCGTCCTTCACACCATCAAGCTTGTTAAAGCCTCGGACCTTCCAGATTGTGAGGTAGTGTGTGTACATTTTGATTGTCTAACGCGAATTGATCTGACCTCAAAATCTGTTCGAGCCAATCTGGAATACGAAGATCCTATGAGCCCGACTCTCGCGGCTCTCGCGGCTCTCGCTGCTAGAGCGGCCCCGTCACTAGGGAAATTGGCACGCAAAGCTGGTACACAAAGCTGGTACACAAAAGGGCCCCGGAGGGCCCCAAAGTGTTGTTTTTCAACATTTTTTGAGAAGTGGCAGGGGTGACAGGATTCGAACCCGTGGCCCTCGGTTTTGGAGACCGATGCTCTACCAGCTGAGCTACACCCCTGCAGCCGGACGCTGCCCTCTATAGCCAAGCGCGCAGCATGGCAACATGGCAGTTTGCCCATGCAGCCGGCGGATTTGCCTTGCCGCAATTGGGCAAGGCCCTGCTATAATGGCTGCAATATGCATTCGCCTTATCCCCCGCCGATACCGCCGGAAATGCTGCTGCTCGCCTATCGCAGCGGAATTTTCCCGATGGCGGATCGGCGCGATGATCCCGAAGTATTCTGGGTCGAGCCCAAACAGCGCGCCATCATACCGCTTGAGCAATTCCATCTCTCGCGCAGCCTGCGCAAGGCGATTCGGCAGGATCGCTTCACAGTCACGATCGACCGCGATTTTGACAATGTGATCGCCGCCTGTGCCCAGCCGCGCCCCGATCATCCCGAAAGCTGGATCAGCGAACGGATCATCGCCAGCTATCGCCAGCTCCACCGGCTGGGCCACGCGCATTCGGTCGAATGCTGGGATGGCGCAACGCTGGTCGGCGGGCTCTACGGGGTCAGCTTCGACCGGGTATTTTGCGGCGAAAGCATGTTCAGCCACCGCAGCGATGCCAGCAAGGTGGCGCTGGCCTGGCTGGTGGCGATGATGCGGCGGGCCGGATACCACCTGCTTGACTGCCAGTTCATGACTGAACATCTCGGCACGATGGGTGCTGTGGAGCTTACCCAGCGGCAGTATCTGGAAGGGTTGACGCGGGCCTCAGGGCAGCCTGGAATGAGCCTTCCGCAAGCCTATACGGACATAATTCAGCAGGCCGCACGGGATCATTCGTCGCCCGGGAAACTCATCGCGCAATCCTTCACCCAGACATCATAGATCGGGTGTTCGACCACGTTGAGGCTGGGCGAACTCTCAAACAGCCAACCGGAGAAAATGCGTCGGAAATCCGACGTGCCGCGATCCTGCACGGAAACCTGGACGAAGGCCCCGGTCTCGCGCTGCATTTCCCACGGCGCGGTGCGTTCGCAGGCCTGCAGGCGGATCACGATGTCGCCGATCCGGCGCGATTCACCCGGACGCAGCTCTATATCCTGGCTCGAATTGTTACGCTTGTTGAGCAGGCCCAGCGTCGCCACGCGTTCTTCCATCGGCGTGGCTCCAGCCACATCTGCGCCGATATCGGTCGGCGTGCCAGTGGCCGAAGGCGTCGCAAGTTCTTCCGGCAATTCGGTTTCGACCGGTACGGGCGCGGGCGTATCCTGCGAACAGGCGGCCAGGCCGATCACGCCCACCACCACCAAACCGATGCGCCAACCGGGCATGCTCAGCCTTCCGGGCTCCATGCCTCATAGTCGCCAGTGGCACGAGCGCGCTTCCCGCCGCGCTCAAGCGCGCCTTGCGGGCGATAGGCGGCAGGCGTGCCGGTGGCATTGGGCGTGAAATCGGTTTCCCAGATTCTGGGCGGCGGCAACCGGCTCTCGGGCACATCGTCAAATGCGCCGTGCAACCAGCCGTGCCATTCGCTGGGCACGCGGCTGGCATCATTATTGCCGTTGTAGATTACCCAGCGGCGCTCCCGCTCACCTGGCTTGGGCCTGGAACGGTAATATTTGCTGCCTTGAGCATCGGTGCCGACATGCTCGCCCTTGCGCGCAGTGAACAGCATGGTGCCGATGGTCGCGCCATCCCACCAGGTGAATATCTTGCCGAGGATTCCCATGGCCAGCGCGATTAGCGGATAGTTGCCGCTGCGCCAAGCGGGAACCTTGCCTAGGGAAGCCTGTATTCGACAACGGCTCCCGGCCCGATGCCGAGTTCGGCAGCTCGCCCCCCTCGCAGCTCCAGCACGGCGCTGGCCATGCCGTCAGACCGGACCGATTCGAGCGAATAAGGCACGGTATTGGCCGCGACATTCAGAATCCGCCCGTCCATGCCGATAAAGATGATGTCGAGCGATAGCGGGGTGTTCTTCATCCAGAAGCTGCGGATACCGGGCCTGTCGGAAGGAAACAGCATGCCTTCATCATCGCCCAGCTCGGTGCGGAACATCAGCCCGCGTGCCTGAGCTTCGGGACTATCTGCCAGCTCGACCTTGAAATCGTGCCGTGCCCCGTCCGAGATCACTGCCAGATCGATCACCTGCAGGCCGGAAACCGGATGCAGCACTTCATCGCCGACGGTTTGCGCCCCGGCCTGCGTTTCAGCTGCTCCGGCGGCCCCTGCCTCGGGCGCGGGCGAACACGAAATCAGCGCCAAAACAACCGCCAGGGCCGTCCACTTATACTTCATCGCAATCATCCTGTGCTTCACGCGCCCAATCTTCGGCCTCGCCGGTGCTGGTGGTTTCGATCAATGCGCGTGCGATGCTATAGTCATGGCCTGCGCGGATCATTGCCGCAATCTGCTTTTCGCGTAGAGCGCGGTCAGGCGGCTCGCTGTCCGCCAGCGCGCCATAGGGTCCGAACCGGCGCTTGCGGGCCAACGCCAGGGCCGCTTGCCGTGCCGCCGCCTCGCCGGGCGCCAGTTCCTCTCGCAATTCGGCATTGATCCCGGCTGCATGCAGCGCCTGCTCCACCCGGCGCGCGCCATAGCCCCTGTGCAGCAATCCCTGGCTGCGCGCCCGGGCAAAGGCCTCTTCATCAATATACCGCAGCTCGATCAGCCGGTCAGCCACCGCCTCGGGATCGAGGGCAGGCCCATCCTCGCTCGCGCCGCGTTCGCGGATCTTGCGCTGCAGATAGGCCAGCAATTTGCCCCGCGTAGTGGCAAATCGCGCCACATAGGCCAGCGCGATTTCCTCGAGCCTGGCCTGATCCAGCGGCGGCGACTTGCGTCTTTTACGCGACAATCCGGTTTGCTTTGCAACCATTTCGCCTTATTCGTGCCACACTCCTTATCAAATGGGAAAGCTGGATTGGACGCGGACATGAGGGGAATTCCGCATTGGGGACTGAAATCGGCGCATTTTGCGCCGCAAATAACGGGTATCGCTGAATAATATGACCGACGCCGCATTGAAGCCGACGCCGAATGATTGCCCCCTGCCACGCAGGCGGGCTGACTTCGCCACGTTCAACGAGGCTATCGATTACGCCGCCAGAAGCGAAAAGGGCCTCAATTTTCACGATATGCGGGGCGAACTGATACGCGCCTATCGCTTTGCCGAGATGCGCGATGACGCGCTGGTGATGGCGCGGCGCATGGCCGCCGCCGGAATCGGCAAGGAAGACCGGATCGCACTGATTGCGGAAACCGGCCCCGAATTTGCCGCTCTGTTCTGTGCCTGCATCTATGCCGGCGCCTGGCCGGTGCCACTGCCGCTGCCCACCACTTTCGGCGGCAAGGAAAGTTATATCGATCAGCTGGCGGTGCAGTTGCAGAGCTGCGACCCAAAGCTGCTGCTGTTCCCCGAAGAGATCGCCGAAATGGCCAAAACCGCCGCCGCCAAGCAAGGCTGCGCGAGCGAATCCTGGCAGGATTTCGTCCGGCGCGAGGCGCCCGAATGCGAATTGCCCGAGGCCGATCCCGAAGACATTTGCTACCTGCAATATTCCTCCGGCTCGACCCGCTTCCCTACCGGGGTGGCAGTGACGCACCGCGCCTTGCTGCACAATCTTTATGGTCACGCCACCTCGATGAACCTGGGCAGCGGTGACCGTGTGGTCAGCTGGCTGCCGTGGTATCACGATATGGGGCTGGTCGGGTGTTTCCTGTCGCTGATCGCCAACCAGGTAAGCTGTGACTATCTCAAGCCTGACCATTTCGCGCGCCGCCCGCTTGCCTGGCTCGACATGATCAGCCGCAATCCGGGCAATACGCTCTCCTATTCGCCCACCTTCGGTTATGACATTTGCGCACGCCGCATTTCGAGCCAGAGCCATGTGGCAGATCGCTTTGACCTGTCGCGCTGGCGGGTTGCAGGCAATGGCGCGGACATGATCCGGCCCGACGTAATGCAGAATTTCGTCAACGCCTTTTCCGACGCAGGGTTCAAAGCCAATGCCTTCACGCCCAGTTATGGCTTGGCTGAAGCTGTTCTGGCCGTGACTGTCATGCCGCCGGGCGAGGGGATCCGGGTCGAACTGGTGGAGGAAGAACGCCTTTCGGGCACCCCGCGCGATCTTTCGCGCCCGGCCCGCTATCGCGCGATCGTCAATTGCGGCAAGCCGCTGCCCGACATGGAGGTCGAGATCCGCGGCGAGAACGGCGAGCAGCGCGGCGATCACCAGATCGGCAAGGTGTGGTGCCGCGGCCCCAGCGTGATGCATTCCTATTTCCGCAATCCCGAAGCGACCGAAGACTGCCTTGTCCCAAGCAAGGATGGCAAGGGAGCCTGGCTCGACACGGGCGACATGGGCTATCTTGGCGATGGTTATCTGTTCGTTGTCGGCCGCGCGAAGGACATGATCATCATCAATGGCAAGAACCACTGGCCGCAAGACATCGAATGGGCGGTGGAACAGCTGCCCGGCTTCAACCATGGCGATATTGCAGCCTTTGCGATCGAGATGGACAATGGCGAAGAGGCGCCCGCAGTGCTGGTGCATTGCCGCGTGTCCGACCCCGAAGAGCGGGTACGCCTGCGTGACGAGATTGCCGACAAGGTTCGCTCTGTCACCGGCATGAGCTGCGTTGTCGAGCTGGTGCCGCCGCGCACTCTGCCGCGCACGTCATCGGGCAAATTGAGCCGCGCCAAGGCTAAGAAGCTGTATCTGTCGGGTGAAATCCAGCCGCTCGACCTGGCGGCCTGACTTCAAGGTTCAAGCAAGACCGTTCAGCCGAGTGCGGGCGAAGCACGCTCAATGATCGCGCGCGCATCAATCGCCTGATCGAACGCACCATAGGCCATGCCCCGTCCGGTAAGCCGCAAGCTGCAGAACGCATCGGCAACGGGGCTTTCCCATTCCAGCAGAACCGCCGCCTGCGCCGCCAGGGCAGCACGCTCAACCGCTAGCCGAGCTGTCGCCTCGTTCACCCCGGCAAGATCGAAACCATCGAGCCAATTGTCATAGGCCCGGTTCTTGCCGCGTTGCTTCATCAGCCAGGCACGTAGCGCCTCGACTGCCTCTGGCTCGCGGCCAAGCGCGCGCAGCACATCAAGCGCGATGACATTGCCCGATCCCTCCCAGATCGCATTGAGCGGCGATTGTCGGAACAGGCGCGGCATCGGGCCGGTTTCGACATAGCCGGCGCCGCCATGTGCCTCCATCGCCTCATAGACCATCAGTGGCGCCCGCTTGCACACCCAATATTTGGCCACGGGCGTAAGTAGCCGTGCAAGTGGATCGCCTTCATCAAAGGTTTGCGCCAGGCGCATGCCCAGCGCGCACGCCGCCTCGCTCTCCAGCGCCAGATCGGCCAGCACTGCCGCCATCGCAGGCTGGTCAATCAGCCGTTTCTGGAAGGCAGAGCGATGCGCGGTATGCCACATTGCCTGCGCCAGCGCCGCGCGCATCTGGCTGGCCGAACCCATCACGCAATCGAGCCTGGTGTGCTGCACCATCTGGATGATGGTTGCGACGCCGCGCCCCTCTGACCCAACACGCTGCGCCAGTGCGCCGTGATATTCGACTTCGGACGAAGCGTTCGAGCGGTCACCCAGCTTGTCTTTCAGCCGCATCACACGAAAGCCGGGATTGCGCGTGCCATCGGGCAGCCAGCGCGGCAGCAGGAAGCAGGTCAATCCGCCTTCGGCATAGGCGAGCGTCAGGAAGGCATCGCACATCGGGGCGGAACAGAACCATTTGTGGCCGGTGAGGTTGTACCAGCCATCTTCGCCGACCGGATCGGCCCGCGTGGTATTGGACCGCACATCGGAGCCGCCTTGCTTCTCGGTCATGGCCATGCCGATCGTAACGCCGGCCTTTTCGGGCGCGGGCCGCACCGCCGGATCGTAGCGTCCTGCCTCGATCCTGGGCACCCACTCGCGCGCGACAGAATCCTCGGCCTGCAGCGACGGCACGGCGGCATAGGTCATCGTCATCGGGCAGGTAGTGCCGCAAT
Source organism: Altererythrobacter chaiwopuensis (assembly GCF_054957755.1). Taxonomy (NCBI): domain Bacteria; kingdom Pseudomonadati; phylum Pseudomonadota; class Alphaproteobacteria; order Sphingomonadales; family Erythrobacteraceae; genus Altererythrobacter; species Altererythrobacter chaiwopuensis. Next base: position 880,209 of record NZ_JBTXJG010000001.1, on the reverse strand, counting down.
CGACCTGCGCGGTGAGGTAAAGCACCGAAGCATGCGCCACATGCCCCGCCGGCTGCCCCGTCCAGGCAATCGAGGCAAAACCGTTGTCCAGGCCGAGACGCATCAGCTCGTGGTAAGCCGGGTGGAAGCGCACTTCGTCGATGCGGTGGCCATAGCGGTCATGCGTTTCCAGCACGGGCAAGCTGCGATTGGCCTCTACCCCCCATTCGATCGCTTCACCGCTGCCACATATGGCGCCAAGCTTTGAAAGATGGGGGGCATGCACCGCACCGCCCGCTGCTGCGACGGCTTCATTCAGGGCCCGATCAGAGGCAAACAGATCCACACCTTCAAGCGGAGGGGGCTGGTTGTAAACCTCATGGGTTCCAAGTTCGCTCAGAGGCTTGATGGTGCTCAAATCCTTGCTTCCCATTCCAGCTTCATTTCACATCCAGGCATCGGGTGAATTGCTATTGGTCAATTTCTCCCCAGCGTGCACGCACATTGTCGGCGCGCCGGTCGGGCACTGCGGTGGCCGGGATCCCGCGCTCGGCCAACAGCGCAACCGTACGTTCGACATTCTCGGGATTGCCTTCGATCACGATCGGCAGGCCTAGCCGTTGTGCTCCCCAAACAATCAGCGACAGGGCGGCCTCACCCCTTGCCGTTGGCTCGCCATCGGCAAAGGGAATTGCCGGAAGCGGGCGGGTTGGCGGCAGCAGTTCAACCTGCCAGTCGGGCTCGGTTGAAACGATGCGCCGCTCCAGTTCGCGATAGGTCGAAAGCGTGGCGCCTTCGAGCGGCTTGGCCCGAACCACCGCACGGCGGCGCTGGCGATCGATCACCACGTCGTCCTCACTCACCCCTGCCACCAGCGCCAGGCGCTGGGCAAGGGCCTCTACGCGACGCGTCGCGGCGGCTTCCTCGCGCTCACGGGTGGCGGAAAGCTCCGCCTGCTGAGCGGCAGTGGCGCTGGTACCGACCTGATACTGGTTGATCGTAAGTTGCACCGGGCGGCCCAGAACGCGCGCCAGGGATCGTTCGCCCTTTGCTTCGGCATCTGCAACAAGGCGCGGTGTCAACACGGTCGCATCGATCCGCACAGGATCTGCATCAAAATCAACGTCAACCTGGCTTAGCCGCGAGCGCGGGTCGAATTCGTCCAGGATCTCGCCGCGCACCTGCCGCTGCGCATTGGCTTCCCAGGCAATCTGCTGCAAGGAAAAACCAAGCGGAACAGCCAGTGCAACGAAGACCACCGCCACGGCGACATTCTGGTAGAATGTATTGCGCTCGCTCAGCGTGGTACGGAAACCATAAAGCCGCGCCATCCCCCATGCGGTGAGCGCGATGGTGATGAGGTTGGTCACATACAGCAGCAACGCGCCCGAAAATACCGTCCAGTTGAAGGTCGCAAGGCCGAACCCGACCACCGCCAGCGGCGGCATCAAGGCGGTTGCGATCGCCACGCCCACGATCGTGCCCTCGCGCCCGCGGATCATCGCATAGGCACCGGCCAATGCCGAGAACAGCGCCACCAGCAGGTCGAACAGATTGGGCTGGGTGCGCGAGGCAATTTCAGGTGTCACCGTCTGGATCGGCGACAAGAACACCACGAGCGCGCACAGCACCACCGCCATTGCCGATCCCCAGGCGAGAGAACGGGCCGATTGCTTGAGCCAGTTGTAATCCCCGATTGCCAGGGCAAAGCCCAGCCCCATGATCGGGCCCATCAGCGGCGATAGCAGCATGGCGCCGATAACCACCGCCGGGGACGAAAGCAGCAGGCCCAGGATCGCGATGCCGCCGGACATTGCGGTCATGAACAGATAACGCTCGGTCAGCCCGCACTCCTCGCGGCGATTCTCGATCACGGCAGCCTGGTCAACCGTGCCGACCACGTCCTGCAGCCACCAGCGGCGCCAGCTGAACAATACGCGCGAGAAACTGGATGACGTCCCGCGTGCGCCATCGCCAGGCGCGGCGCTTTGCGGTGCAGAAGTTTCAGCCAAATTTCCGTTCCATTCCAAATGGCAGGCCAGGGCAATGTAGCCCCTTGAGCTGGCAAACGAAAGCATGGACGCGCGGGCGCGAATAAGCCACAATTCTTGAAGTTTGTGTTTTAGTGCACTAATACAGTATGCGAAGGGCGCTTACCGCCATCCCAGGGAGCTTGAAGACCGATCATGAGCACGCAGGAAACCCCAGCCAAGACGGCGACCGATTTCGAACTCAGCCCGCCCGATCCGGTGCCTACGATTACGCCGGAAAAGGCGGTCGGCCTGGTGCCGGTAAGCGAGGAAAAGCGCTCCAAGCTTGAGGAAAAGGTCGAAGGATTTGTGGCCGAACTGGTGGCCGAAGATGCCAATTCGCCCGCCTTTGGCGAAAAGGTCGACCAGATCACACGCATGGGGCAGGAACAGATCCGTGCCGCCGCCGCCATGTCCAACCGCTTCCTCGATCGACCGGTGCGGGCAATGGACCAGGACAATGGCGTGGGCAATGATTTGCTCGAGCTGCGCAAGACTGTTGAGGACCTTGATCCCGGGCGCAAAGGAAAGATGCGCGGGCGCAAGCTGTTCGGGATCATCCCCTTCGGCAACAAGCTGCAGCGCTATTTTGACAGCTACACTTCCGCCCAGGGCCATATCCAGGCGATCCTTGAGCGGCTCGCCTCGGGCAAGAGGGAGCTCTACGAGGACAATGCCGCAATCGATGTCGAGCGCCAGAAATTGTGGGAGGCGATGGGCGAGCTGGAGCAGATGATCCATATCGCCAAAAAGCTCGACACCAGGCTGGAAGAAAAGGCGGACGAACTTGATTCGATCGATCCCGCCAAGGCCAAGGCACTGCGCGAAAGCGCGCTGTTCTATGTCCGCCAGCGCACGCAGGATCTGCTCACTCAAATGGCGGTGAGCGTGCAGGGTTACCTCGCGCTCGATCTCGTGAAGAAGAACAATGTCGAACTGGTCAAGGGCGTCGACCGTGCCAGCACCACCACTGTGGGGGCCTTGCGCACAGCAGTTACCGTGGCGCAGGCGATGACCAACCAGCGGCTGGTGCTGGGGCAGATCACTTCGCTCAACCAGACCACCAGCGACATCATCGATTCGACCAGCACCATGCTGCGCGACCAGACCGGCAAGATCCATGAACAGGCGGCCTCGAGCACGATCCCGCTCGAAACGCTGCAGCGCGCTTTCCAGAACATCTATGACACGATGGACGAGGTCGACGAGTTCAAGGTGCGCGCGCTTTCGAGCATGAAGCAGACAGTCGATACGCTATCCGCCGAGGTCGAGAAGTCGAAAGGATATATTGCGCGTGCGGAAGGGCAGGCGCAGGCGCAGAAGAAGGTTTCGTCCGAACCGGGTCTGTTGGCGCTTGAAAAATAATGGCCGATTCAACCAGAGAGTCTGACGCAATCCTGAGCGCGGCAGGCCGTTCGCTGCAGGTGCAGCGCGAAGGCGGCACGCATCGCCCGGCGAAGAACATCGGCAAGGGCTCTGCCGAGCTCAAGCTCAAGAACTGGATCCGCAGGGCAGGCTATTTCGGCGCCGCCGTGGTGGCGATCATGCTGGCGGCCACCGCTGCCGGGATCATCCTTGACGGGATCGGTTTCATCGGCGTGGTGATGACCTTCTTCGCGGTGGTCGCGGCGCTTGCAGTATTCGCCAATTTTCCCAAGGTGATGGTGCCGCAGCGCGCCGACCTCAAGAAAGGCGATGCCAAGCAGATGGTGGCGCGCACCGAATTGTGGCTGGAGGCGCAGCGCCCTGCGCTGCCCCCGCCCGCAGTGCAGATCGTCGACCAGCTTGGCGTGCAGCTCGATGCGCTGGGGCTGCAATTGCAGGCCATCGACCAGGCCGATCCCGCGGTGAACGAAGTGCGCGAACTGGTGGGCGAATATATCCCCGAGACGATCGAGAATTACCGCAAGATCCCGGCCCATCTGCGCCGCGAGCAACATGTCGGCAAGACTGCCGACGAGCGGCTGATCGAAAGCCTTTCGAAAATCAGCGGCGAGGTTGATCGCGTGACCAGGCGGCTGGCCGAAGGCGCGCTTGACGATCTGGCGGTCAAATCGCGCTATCTCGATTACCGCTTTGGCGGCGCTGAAGCGCTGGAGGATCACAGCAAATGAGAGTCGCCCTGCCGCATGATCTTGGGCGCGAAGAGGTGCGCCATCGCCTGAGCACCCGCAGCCACGAAATTGCCGATTATCTGCCGGGTGGCATCGCCGATGTCGAGACTGACTGGGTCAGCGAGGATCGCATGGCGCTGCTGGTATCCGCCATGGGGCAGAACATCACCGGCCATATCGACATAGAGGACCGGCAGGTGATCTTCGAGATCAGGCTGCCGCGGATGCTGTCGTTCATCGAGCCGGTGATCGAAAAGGCGATCCGCAAGGATGGCCCGAAAATGCTTGAAGCGCCGAAATAGCGCGTCCTAAACGGGGCGCACCAGCAAGCTCACGCCCGCACGGGTGAAGTCGATCGCTTCGAGCGATGGCGCATAGGCGCAGCCCCCGGCCAACAGCACCCCGCCGCCCGCAAGCGCAAGTTCCCCTTCAAGCGGGAGTGCCAGAAGCGCCCCGTCATACGCATGGGCGAATTCCGCATCTGGCGCGCCCACGATCCGGTCGAGCCGGAAGTGCGGCCCGTCAACAAGACACTGCGATCTCTCGGCTGTCCTTTGGCGCAAATCCGCCGGATAGGGTGCCCGCCGTGCCACGTCGAGCGCACGATCGAGATGCAATTCGCGCGGACGGCCATAGTCATACAGACGAAAGGTGGTGTCGCTGTTCTGCTGCACTTCGACCAGCGACAGCCCAGGGCCTATGGCGTGGATCGTGCCGGCCGGGAGGTAGAAGAAATCTCCCGCCGCAACCTTGTGCCATGCCAATAGCTGCTCGATGCTGCCGTCCTGCGCCGCACGGCGCAGCTGCTCCTCGCCCGCCGTCTCGCGCAGGCCGATCGCAATGCACGCCTCCGGTTCGGCGGCGATGATCAGCCAGCATTCCTCCTTGCCCTGCTCGCCCGCAATCGCCTGCGCATCGGAAGGATGGACCTGGACCGAAAGCTTGTCGCTGGTGAACAGGAACTTCACCAGCAGGTTGCCAAGCTCAGCTGGCGGTTCGAACCAGATTTCGCCGATCCGCTGGCCACCGGGTGCGGCAAAGGGCGGCGGCAGAGTATCCCTGCCCCACACTTTCTCGACCATCCGGGTGGTCAGCGCGCGGGCACTGGTCATTGCGGGGCTCATTGCTCCTTCGCCCCACCCAGCTTGCCGACATGCGGGGCCGCATCGCGGGTGGTCACCAGAACCTCGTCCCCGTCAACGATCACGCACACATCCTTCAGCCCCAGCACCGAGATGCGCGGCCCGTCGCTCACTGCCAGCACGTTCTCGCAATCGACCAGTTCCGCATTTGCAGGGGCGTGATTGCCCGCGGCATCGCGGGGCATGGTATCCTGCAGGCTGGCCCAATTGCCAATGTCCGACCAGCCCATCGCCGCCGGCACCATTGCCGCGCGGCGCGTGTTTTCCATCACCGCATAGTCGATCGATTCGCCCTCAATTGCCGCGAAGGGCTCTGCCGCCGGGTTGAACTCCGCGCCCTTTACGCTGCCTTGGCGGACCGCCTGCTGGACCGCTTCGGCCATCGCCGGGCGGTGGGTGGCAAGCTCTGCCAGCAATGCGCCCGCGCGGAATGCGAAGATGCCGCCGTTCCAGGCATAGGTGCCATCGGCGAGGAAGGCCTGCGCCGTCTCGAGCGAGGGCTTCTCGACGAAACGCTCGACCTCGAAGCCGCCTGCCAAGGCATCCCCGCGCTTGATATAGCCATAGCCGACCTCTGGCCGGTCAGGAGTGATCGCCAGCGACACCAGCCAGCCATCGCGCGCAAGAGCCGCTGCCGCCAGCGCCGCCGCATGGAAAGCTGCCGTGTCGGCGATATGATGATCGCTCGGGCACACCAGCATCACCGCATCGGGATCAAGCCGCGCCGCCGCCAGCGCCACCGCCGGAGCGGTGTTCTTCGCCGTCGGCTCGACGATCAGCGCGCCCGGCGCCAGCTCGCCCGCCTGCTCCCTTATCAACGGCACATGGTCCGCGCCCGCCACCAGCATGGGCGGTGCGAAGATGGCCTCGTCACTGCAGCGAGCGAGCGTCTGTTGCAGCAGCGTCTCATCGCCCAGCAGGGGCAGGAAAGGCTTGGGGCTTTGCTTGCGGCTGCGCGGCCACAGCCGGGTGCCCCCGCCGCCGCACAGGATCACCGGATGAGTCAGCATGTCATTGGAGGAATGTGACATTCGCATGCTCTAACAAGGCTGGGGCAGGCAGGCCATAAGGAAACGCCTGGCGAGCGCACCTAGCGCGCGCGGCGAAAGCGCTGCTCCCAGCCGAATTCGGCCTCGATCGGTGTCCCGCGTGCGTTGCGCGCCGGCTTGAAACGAAAGCGTGCCATGGCCAGCTCGCAGGTGCGCGCGTCGGTTTCGGGCAAGCCGCTCGAGCGGAACACGCGGCAGCGCCTTGGCATGCCGTCGGTGCCGACAAGGATCGCGATCCGCACCGTCCGGCCAAAACGCACTTCGCGCCCGCCATCGGGCACGGGATAATCGCGCGCCGAATCGATCGTGCCTGCGATTTTGACCGGGCCGGTGGCCATGCTGGAACCTTGGCCGCTGCCTTCATCCCCGCTGCCCGTGCCTGTGCCCTCGCCGCTGGCACCGGTGCCTTCGCCGCTGGCGGTGGCGCCCGAAGTTGCCGCGTCGCCGGTGGAGGATGCCTGCGGAAGAGCACGATCAGGCTTTGGCGTCACCCTGGGCGTGGGCGCGCTGACCGGATCGGGCACCGCCTCTTCCCCCGGATCGCCCGCCATCCCTTCATCGGGCACATCGGGCGGGTCATCCGGCGGCGCGGTAACAGTGACGGTGAACGCCTCAACCACGCCGCGCTCGATCGTGGCGGTGACTTGCGGAACCAGCGCTTTCGCTAGCCCGTAAAGCGCGAGCAAATGCAGCAGCACAATCAGCGCGATCATGCCGGGGCGCAGCTTGCGGCGCTGCTTCAAGAACCCTTCGCCCGGACCAGCCATGACGCACCATTATCGCGCCTCACCCCGAATACAAACCGCCCAAATGTAAACGGCGGAGCCCGAAGGCCCCGCCGCTCTGTTCACATTCTATGATCTACGGGGATCAGAATTTGTAGCGTGCTCCTACCTGGATCTTCCAGGCAGAGCTTGAGATCCCGACAGACGTATCATCGTCCGGATTAAAGCCGGAAATGACGTAGCGCCCTGCGCTATCTACCGCGACATCGACGACATCGACCTGACTGTTCCTGAACTTTAGCCGGTTCCAGCTACTGTCGAGGAAGTTGAGGAAGTTGTCGAAATCCATGAACAGCTCGACCTTGTCTTCAACAACGTTCGTCAAGCTTCCGAGGAAAGGCAACTCCTGGCTGAAACGCAGGTCCATATCATACTGCCATGGGTTGCGGCAGGAATTGCGCGCAATCGAAGCCCCCGGTGTGAACTTGCAGTTTGTAGTCCCGACATAATCGATCAGTGCCTGTACTGCCGCTGGGTCAGAGGTAGGTGCGAGATTCGGATCGTTCACACCTGACGGCACATAGAGCAGTGCATTGTCGCTCCCAGACGCGCTGTCGTTGAAAACCCCGCCCCCATCAAAGGTCAGGCTATAGGGCCTGCCCGAACTAGCACGGAAAAACACGCCGAGCCGCGTCGCAAAATCGCCGAAGAACTCTTCTTTGAAGCTGAGAGCTGCGGTGACGTTGTGGCGCGTTTCGAAATTCGAGGTCGATACCGCCGGATTTTGCCGGTCGAACGCAGCCGTGACATCAAATGACGAAGTCGCTGTCGAAGAGCCATTGTCACGATTGTTTTCCGAATCGGTATAAGCATAACCAAAGCGGAAGTTGACGCTGCCCCCATCGGTAAAGAGGCCATCGAACCGCTTCGACAGCAAGATCGAGGCGATATGGCTCTCATAATCAGGGCCATTAGTCAGCTGGATCTCGTCATCGCGGCCAATACGATTGAAGCAGGCAGCCGTGACATTCTGCCAAACCGGCGGTGTGCCGCCGGTGCCTGCCAGAGTGGCGTTACAGCCAGCAGCATCAGGATCGGTCGGATCAATCGCGGCATAGATTGGACGACCATCAACAGTAAAGCCATTGAGGCCGCGGCTAATATTAGGCGCTTGTGCCAGATCGACAAAGTTGATCGTGTCATTGAACCGCGAATAGATATAATCAAGGTTCAGACGCCAATCGCTGAAGAACCCGCCATCGGTCCCGAACGTGGATGAAAAACCCAGATTGGCACGCAGCACCGTGGGGACATCGAAATTGGGATCGGTCGATTGCGTATCGGCAAGTCCGGCCGCTGCCTGCGCCGATCCGCCCGCCACAACGCAGCTGGGGAAACCGGCGAATTGTCCGCCGGACAGAACGCTGGTCGGGAATTCGCCTGAAGCGCAGCTGAGCGAAGTGCCAAGTCCGGTCGAGAACCCATTGTTCGAGAACGCGTTGGAGAAATAGACTACCGGATCCCCACCCGAGAACATGCCGACGCCGCCTGTCAGACGCGAGTTGGAAAGGAAGCCATCATTGTCGAATTCATAAGTTGCCGAAAGTCGCGGCAGGATGACCGGGTCAAGGCTGCCAAAACTAACGGAATTGGTGAAGCCATAGCGTTCAAGGAAATTCGGGTTCGCACGAGGTGCACCACCCGAATAGGTCTGAACGCGGATGCCGGCGGTCAAGCTGAGTTGATCGGTCGCCTGCCAATCATCCTGGGCGTAGAATGACCAGATCTTGCGGCTGAACAGCGCAGCGGCCTCATTGATGTCTCCGCTGGGGGTAGCGTTGATATCAGCGCCATAGCTCGATCCGTTGAAGATCTCTTCCGCATCGGGGAAGAATTCGGTCCCCTGGTTGACGATGCCCTGCTCGAAGGCATCGAGATTGGCGAAATAGAGTGTCCCTGTGGCATTGACCGCAAACAGATTGAAGACCTGAAGATCATTCAGCTCGGCACCGATCTTGAATTGGTGATCGCCGCCGTCAATGTTCATCTGGAACTTCGCCTGATTAACCCGTGTATCGAGCTGGTTGGCTGAGCGGAAGATGCCGGGGCCAGTGCTCAGAACGCCGAAATCATCATCGCTCGTTCCCAGAATTCCGTCATCGCCTGGTGTGGAAGTGCCAACCGCCAGCCTGACAATCGGGTTTTCGCTTTGCGCTTCACCGCCCCCGACCGGGCCCTGAATGTCTCCTACCTCAGAGCGGCTGAGGCGCACCTCCGTTGAAACCTTGTCTGACCATTCGGAATAAAGGCGTAGCGAGAAATAATCAGATTTCGTGCCTTCATCCTCGAAAGAATTGAGGCCGGTCAAATTATCCGAACCGAAATCGGGTTCGATATTCGATTCTTCAAGCCGCTGATAAGTCGCCTCCAGCCTGTGATCGTCAGAAATATACGCATCGATTCGGCCAAAATAGCGTTTGCTGGACTCATCAAGAGTACGCGGGAAACCACCGACGTCCTGGCCATACACGTTTTGCGCGATCGACGCGAAACGATCGAACTGATCCTGCGTGATGCCGTCCACTTCGTTGACAAAACCGCCACCTGTTGGCCCTTCGTCATTGGCATCGCCAAGATCGACCTGTTCGTATCCGAGATAAAAGAACAGGCGGTCCTTGATGATCGGTCCGCCCAAGGTGGCGCCCCAGCGTTTCTCGCTCCCAGAAGAAAGCGGCTGCTCCACACCGTCGCCATCGATGATGCTGTTGGCCAGCAGCCCTGAATCGAAATAGGTGTAAAAAGCGCTGCCGTGAAACTCGTTCTCGCCTGATTTGGTCACCACATTGACAAGGCAACCGGTAAAGTCAGAGAATTCAACGTCGAAAGGCGCAAATTCGACCGATGTCGATCGGATCACATCGAAGGGCAACGGCAGCGAGTTGCGCGCCGCGAATGGCGTTCCGTTCAGGCCGAATACGTCAGCCTGTACGATACCGTCGACAGTGAAAGTGTTTGAACGGTCATTACCACCCAAACACGAAATACGATCAACCTCGTTCGAACGTTCGAGACTGACGCGCGGATCAAGCCGAATGATGTCGCGCACATCGCGGCTGATCGAGGGAAAGGCCTCCAGAGTTGCCGTATCGAATGCAACGCCAGGGCCAACCGCCAGCTGAACCGCATTGGCCCGAGCGCCGGTAACCACGATCACACTGTCGCTGGCACCCGTTTCGGTGGCGGTGAGCGCAAAATTGAAACTGGTATTGCCCGAAATGCTGATCGACAGGTCTTCGACCGTCTGGCCTTGATAGCCGGGAGCGGTAACAGTGATCGTATAAGGTCCGCCCGGGACCAGCGCGATGGCACGGAAATTTCCATCGTTACCGGTGCTCAATGTGCGAGTCTGGCTGGTACGCGTATCGGTGACGGTTACAGTGGCATCGGCGATCGCAGCGCCGCTTTCATCCGTAACGCGCCCTTCAACCCCCGAGGTGATCTGCTGCGCCGCTGCGGGCGTGGCAATCGTGGCGGCGGCAGAAAGGCTGACAACGCTCGCTGCCAGAAGATATTTCAATTTCATGGTTAGGCCCCTGATGTGAATGAGAACCGGAATCTAGCGCTCGGCTAAGAACTGGTTAAACGCGCTGCACTGCGGCAAAAAGTCAGTTGCATGACAAAATTGTGAAACACCTGGCCGCACTGGCAGCGCGCAGGCCATTCACGCCCTCTTGACCGGCCTGAAAGCCGCAGAATCCCTAGCGCTTTGGCCAGTGTTGCCGGGGCGCAACAGAGTCAGAAAATCAGGGGTTTTTCGCCCTGCATCGCTGAATTCAGGCCAGATTGATCTCGCGCAGACGCTGCTGGAGGAATTCGTGGCTCGAAATCGGCTCGGGAATGTCCGATTCGCTGCCCGGTTCAATGCAGCTGTCGAGCGTTTCGATCACGTAATCGGGCCGGAAATGCAGGAAGAACGGCATGGAGAAACGCGCGCGCCGGGCCGCGTCTCCCTTGGGGTTGACCACACGGTGCGTGGTCGAGCGGAGTTTGCCGTTGGTCAGCCGGTCAAGCATGTCGCCGACATTGATCACCAGAGCACCTTCGGGAACATCGACCGATTTCCACTCGCCTTGCCTGGTCAGCAATTCAAGCCCGGCCTCTTCGGCGCCGAGCAGCAGGGTGATGGTATTGATGTCGCCATGCGCGGCGGCGCGGATTGCCCCTTCGGGCGCATCCTCGCTGAGCGGCGGATAATGCAGCAGCCGCATCACCGAATTGCCGTCTTCCACTGTGGGCGCAAAATATTCGCGGTCGAGCCCCAGATGCAGCGCAATTGCTTCGAGCACACGCCCGCCGGCCTTCTCGAACGCGGCATAGAGCTCGGTAAACGTCTCGCGAAAGCCCTCGACCTCATCCGGCCAGACATTGGGTGCCATATATTCCGCCAGCGGATGCCCCTCTGGAAGCGAGCGCCCAACGTGCCAGAACTCTTTCAGATCCTGAACCTCGGCATCCTTGGCCTTTTCCGTACCGAACGGGGTATAGCCGCGCGCACCGCCGCCGCCGGGAATGTGATAGCCGCGCTTCACCGCTTCCGGCAGCGCGAAGAATTCCTTCGACCTGGCTTCGGCCCGGTCGATCAATTCCTGCGGGATGCCGTGGTCACGAATGACGGCAAAGCCGAATTCGGCAAAGCTTCGGCCCAGTTCATCGGCGATGTTCTCGAGCGGTTGATCGAGTGAAACGGATGCGATTTCAGTCATGACACCATCTTAATAAGGCAGGAACAGGCTGGCCAGCGCCGCGCTCATGAGGTTGGCGAGGCTGCCGGCAGCAAGTGCCTTGATACCGAGCCGCGCTATCACCGGTCTTTGATTTGGCGCAAGCCCCCCCGTCACCGCCATCTGGATCGCGATCGAGGAGAAATTGGCGAAGCCACATAGTGCGAATGTGACGATTGCGCGGCTGCGTTCGGTCAGCCCCTCGAGCTGGCCCAGCTCGATGAAGGCGACGAATTCGTTGAGCACGATCTTGGTCCCGAACAGCCCGCCGGCGAGCTGCGCCTGCTGCCAGTCGGCGATGCCGATCAGATACATTACCGGGGCGAAGACCCAGCCGAGGATCTGCTGGAAGGTCAATTCGGGGTAGCCGGCCCAGCCGCCTAACCCACCGAGGATACCATTGGCCAGCGCCACCAGCGCCACGAACACCATCACCATCGCGCCCACGGCGACCGCCAGCTTGACCCCGGTCTGGGTGCCCTGCGCCGCCGCCTCGATCAGGTTGGCCGGGCGATGCCCTTCCTCGAACGTCTCGGCGACCTCGACTTCATGGGTGCTGGACCCTTCGGTGATCGCGGCCGGTCCTTCGGCGCTGATCCGCGCATCAGGCAGCACGATCCGCCCCTCGGGCGCTGGCTCGCCTTCGTCGTCGGGCATGATGATCTTGGCCATCAGGATACCGCCGGGGGCCGACATGAAGGCGGCGGCGAGCAGGAAGGGCACCGCGTCCTCGCCGATAAAGCTGGCATAGGCCGCCAGGATCGTTCCGGCGACCCCAGCCATGCCGACGGTCATCAGGGTAAACAGGCGGCTGGGTGAAAGCGCGGCGAGATAGGGCCGCACCACCAGCGGGCTTTCGGACTGGCCGACGAAGATATTGGCCGCCGCGCCCAGTGCCTCGACCTTGCTGATCCCGGTGATCCAGCCGATCGCCCCGCCGACCCAGCGCACCAGCCGCTGCATCACGCCCCAGTGGTAAAGGATCGAGACGATCGCCGCGAAGAACACGATCACCGGCAGCGCCGCGATGACGAAAGTGTTGACGAAGGGGTTGGCGTCCATCGGTCCGAACACCGCGGAAATGCCGACCTTGGAATAGTCCAGCAGGGCAATCACCCCGTTGGACAGCCCCTGGATCGCAGTGACGCCCCATGGCGTACGCAGCACCAGCAGCGCCATCAGCATTTGCAGCGCGAAGGCGGCCCCGACAATCCGAAGCTTGATCCTTCTTTTCCCGTTCGACAGCACAAAGGCGATAGCCAGGATCGCGGCGATCCCGGCAAGACTTACAACAAACTGCGGCATCTGCGCCCCTTTGCGGCCCGACAAGTTGCGGATGAAATCAAACGCTGTCTTGCGCGCGCGCCGCCATTAGTCAATTTTCGCATGGTGCGAGCGCAAGCTCCGTGCACAGATCATTTCTGCCAGAAGGGCTATTTCCAGCATGAGCGAACACGATACTCCGCAAGCTGCCGCCGCTGCTGCCATGCCGCGTGGCCTGTTCGTGTACATGCTTCTCTATGGCGGGATGACGGTGCTGGCGGGCGTGTTGGCTTATAAACAGGTGCAATTGCCGCCCAGCGATCTTGCGGTGGAAGCGGGCATTTTTGCCTTTCTGACGCTGGTGGTGATTTCGAGCACGGTGGCCCAGCTTTATGGTCAGAAGATTGCCAACCGGATCGTGTGGTGGGGCTTCGTTCCGCTGGGCGTATCGGCGCTGCTCATGCAATTGGTGCTGGCTCTTCCGCCATCGACCGAGATGGTCGCGTTCCGCCCAGACGACCTTGCCGCTTTCGAACAGGTGCACCGATCGACCTGGCGCGTATGGCTGGCCGGGCCCGCCGCCTATCTCACCTCACTGCTGCTCAATGTATGGATCTTCTCGAAACTGCGCGGCAGCGGTGAGAATTCCACCTTTGGCCTGATGGCGCGCGGCGCGATCGCCTCTGCATTAAGTCAGGCGGTCGATTCGGTGATTTTCATCACGCTCGCCTTCTATGGCGAATTCGACATCACCAATCTGATGATCGGCCAGGTGCTGGCCAAGGTCGCGCTCAGCTTCGTGCTGGTGCCGTTCCTGATCACTGGCGGGGTGGCGCTGGCGCGCAGGCTCGACGCTTCGGCCCGGTAGGCCGGGGCGCACGCTTGTGCGCCGCCGCAGAACGATCAATCAAAAGCGAAGGTGGTGAGCCCTGCTGGGCTCGAACCAGCGACCTACTGATTAAAAGTCAGTTGCTCTACCGACTGAGCTAAGGGCCCACCTGACATGCCCCGCTGATCTCAAGCGCGGCACAGAGCGCGTCACCTAGGGACAGGTCGCGGCTTGGTCAAGCGTGCATAAAGCTGCGCAATCGACAATCCTGTCACCGGATCGCGCCAACCCGGCGCGATGGCCTTTGCCGGGCGCAGCACGAAGTCTCGCTGGCGGAATTGCGGATGCGGAATGGCAAGCTCCCGCCCGGCCCAGATCCCGCCATCCCACAGCACAATGTCAAGATCGAGCACCCGCGCCGCCCACCGCTGCCCGCGCCGCCTGCCGAACGCCTGCTCAATCCCCTTGAACAGTGCCAGCAAAGCTGCCGGATCACGGTGCGTCTCGATTACCGCCGCGGCATTGGCAAAGCGCCGCTGCGACGGCCCCATCGGAAAGCTATCGCTGATGGGCGAGGCAGCGTGGAACAGCAGTCCAACATCTTCGAGCACTTCGATCGCGGCCCGCAAGACTTCACGCGGCGGCCCGTCTGCCGGATGCCGGATATTCGAGCCCAGCGCGATGAGATAAACGTGCGATGCAGCGGCCATCATGCCGTGCGTCCTAGCGCGGGCGGGCGTGCTTGCAAGCGCAGTCGACTTTGCTGCTGGCAAAAGCTAGGCAATCGGATTGTGACAAGGGGGAACCGGAATCATGCGTTGCTTTAAACTTCTCGGGACTGTGGCCGCATTTGCTGCGGCAGCCGCATCGCTGCCAGCCGGTGCATATGACGAACACAGCCGCGAGCTGACGAGCGATCAACAGGTCGCGCTCGACATTTACAGGGATATTGTCAGCTTCCGAACGGCGCGGGGCCACGGCCAGGTACCGGCCATGGTCAGCTATCTGGTCGAGCGGTTGAAAGCTGGCGGTTTCGCCGATGAAGATATCATGGTCACCGATTATGACAGCGAAGGCGAACCGACCCAGGGGCTGATGGTGCGTTATCGAGGCGATGGCGCTTCGGGCGAAAAGCCGATCGTGTTGCTTGCCCATATGGACGTGGTGGACGCGCTGCCGGAAGACTGGGAACGCGCTCCGTTCACGCTGACATCCGAAGAGGGTTATTTCTTCGGACGCGGGACAATGGACAACAAATATGGCGTGATGAATCTGACACAGACTTTCCTGCGGCTGAAGCGTGAAGGCTGGGCACCCGGGCGTGATCTGTATCTGGTATTCTCGGGCGATGAGGAAACGGGAATGATTTCCACCCGCGCACAGGCGCGCTGGGTGGCCGAAAACGTCGATCCGGCGTTCGTCCTGAACAGCGATGCAGGCGGGTTGGCGTTGAGCAATGATTATGCCCCGCTCGCGATGCGGGTGCAGGCCGCTGAAAAGACCTTTGCCACCTTCGAGCTTACCATCACCAACCCGGGCGGCCATTCATCCCGCCCGCGCAAGGACAATGCGATCTACGAGTTGGCAGAAGCACTTGGCCGAATTGCACAATACCAGTTCCCGGTCCGCGCCACGCGGCTAACACGATCATATCTTGGCGCCTTGGGGCAACAGGCGCCCGGAGAGCTGGGGCAGGCAATGCGCACATTCGCCGCCAATCCGGACAGCCCACAAGCGATTGCAGTGTTGCAAGCCGATCCCGAGACGGTCGGCACGCTGGGAACTACCTGTGTGGCGACCATGCTGCGCGCCGGACACGCCGAAAACGCTCTGCCACAAAGCGCTACTGCCACAGTCAATTGCCGCATTTTCCCGGGTATCGGCGCAGCGGCCACCGAAGCCACGCTGCGCGAAGTGGTTGGCAATGACAATATCTCCTTCAAACTCATCACGGATGTTACGGAGAGCCCGGAGTCAGGCTTGCGGGAGGACGTGAAGGCAGCGCTGGCCAAGAGCCTGAAAGCACGCTGGGACACAGAAATCCCGATCATTCCCTATATGGAATCGGGCGGTACGGACGGTATGCATTACCGCACGCTCGGCTATGATACAGTCGCGATCAGCGGCGCTGGCTCCCGCCCGCAAGACATGTTTGCCCACGGGCTCAACGAAAGGCTCCACGCCGATACCTTCTTCCGCGGGCTCGATCACTGGTACATCATGCTGAAGGAACTCGCCGGCGGCTGAGCTTAGGGTCAGGACCCTATAGCGGTTGTCGCATTGCTTATTGCAGAAAACCGGTGCCCACTTTTCTGCGCAACGCTCCTGCCGGATCAGATATCCTCAGCGATCCGCCCGTAAAGTTGCGGTCGTCGATCGCGGAAGAAGCCCATGCCCGCGCGGTGCGTGGCGGCCTGCTCAAGATCGAGCGTAGTCACCAGCACACCCGATTCCTCCTTGCCAAATTCGCACACCAGGTCGCCCCATTCGTTGGTGATGAAGCTGTGGCCATAAAAGGCCTGCCCCTGCTCCACCCCGATGCGGTTCGATGCCACCACCGGCATGCAGTTCGACACCGAATGCCCCTGCATCGCGCGGCGCCACATGCGGCTGGTGTCAAGATCGGCGTCATAGGGCTCCGAACCGATCGCGGTGGGATAAAACAGCACTTCGGCGCCCTTCAATGCCATCACCCGCGCGCATTCGGGATACCACTGGTCCCAGCATACCCCCACGCCGATACGAGCGGGGCCACAGGAGGTTGGCACGTCCCACACCTTGAACCCGTCATTCCCGGGGCGGAAGTAGAACTTCTCCTCATAGCCCGGCCCATCGGGAATGTGGCTTTTGCGATAGGTGCCCATGATCTCGCCGTCAGGCCCAATCATCGCCAGAGTATTGTAGTAATGATGCCCGTCGCGCTCGAAAAAGCTGGTCGGGATCGTGACTTTGAGCTGGGCGGCGAGCTTGCGCATGGCGATGACCGAAGGATGCTCAATGGTCGGGCGGGCCAGCGCGAACTGCGCCTCGTCTTCGGTTTTGCAGAAATAGGGGCCGGAAAACAGCTCGGGCGGGAGCACGATGTCCGCACCGCGCGCGGCAGCCTGTTCAACCAGCGCGGTGACCGCAGCGATGTTTTCGTGCTCGTCTTCGCTGCCAAGGGCGAGCTGGAGGGCGGCGACAGTGATTTCTCTCATGCGCCGCCCTTTAGCTTTACGGTCGCTTCTTGAACAGCAGCGTCATGCGATCGCTCTCGCCCAGGTCCTTGAGCTCCTCGCGCTTGGTGCGCCAGACCGGCGGCATTTCCCACACGCCCAGTGGGTGATCGGCGCTATCCTGCGGATTGGCGTTGACCTCGCTCTTGCCAACGAGCTCAAAGCCATTGACCTGCATGAAGGCGATCACATCGGCTTCGCGCAGATAGCCCTTCGAGCCGTCGACATAGGACCATGGCGCATCCGCTTTCGCACGATGCTGGACGATGCCGATCATGCCGTCATCCTTGAGCAGTTCGCGCATGGACTTGATCTCGCTGTCGGCGGTGCTCGAGCGCAACATGTTGTGCAGCATGCGAATCACGAGGATCCGGTCGAAGGTGCCACGCTGCTCGTCGGGAATGGTTTCGAGCGTCATGCCGCCAAACTTCTCCGCAGGCAGCCCGGTAAATCCGGCCACTTCAGCGGGAAAGGCCGCAGCCGCATCGCGCACGCGCTGCTGGCGAACGGGATCCGAAGTTGCGGTCAGCGGATTGGCGTAGATGCCGACCAACTGGCCCTCGCCGCCCAGATAATGGCCCAGCAGGCGCGAATACCACCCGCCGCCAGGGGCGTATTCGCCCACTTTCATGTGTGGGCCAACATGGAAGAAGGCGAGCGTTTCGCCGGGATGGCGATGCTTGTCGCGCGCCCGATCCTGCGCGCGGGTCGGGTGGTTGATCGCGCCCGACAGGGCTTCGCCGTGATGCTTCATGAAAGTGGCTTCGTCGTGCTGCCCATGATGTGGCTGCTCGCCGGATCTGTGGTGATCGGCATTGGCTGTTGCCGCCAGTGCCAGCGCAGGCAGCGCAGAGGCCAGGATCAGCTTTTTCATTGGTCCAGTTCCTTTCCCGAATAATTTCGTAGCTGCTGATAGATAGACAGCAAACGATGACAATAACGCAGTGGTTCCCTATCTTCCCAAGCGAAGGAGAATTCAATGAACGATGTGCAACGGGCAATCGTGGCTGGGGGGTGTTTCTGGTGCACTGAAGCGGTGTTCCGCGACGTGGTTGGCGTGAGCGAGGTCGAAAGCGGCTATATCGGCGGCACCACTGCGCACCCGACCTACAAGCAAGTGTGCAGCGGCACGACCGGCCATGCCGAGGCGATCCGCGTCAGCTTCGATCCCGGCGTAATCTCGCTCGCAGAAATTCTCGACGTGTTCATGGGCACGCATGACCCGACGCAGCTCAACCGCCAGGGCAACGATATCGGCACGCAATATCGCAGCGCGATCTTCCTGTCGGACGATCTCGACCGGGATGCAGCCGAAGCCGCCATCGCACGCTGGCATGCAGAGCATCCTGGCGAAACTGCCGTGACCACTATCGAAGGCCCCGCCGAATGGTATCCGGCCGAAGACTATCACCAGGAATATTGGGAGGGCGAAGGCCAGCGCAATCCCTATTGCCTGGCAGTGATCCCGCCCAAGCTGCAGAAGCTGCGCAAGAGCTTTGCGGCGAAGGTCAAGGGCTAGCGCTCCGCTGCGGAGAGCCGCCAGGGTGGGAAACGTCGATCCGGCCCGGCATGGAACAGGCACAGCCGATTGCCCGATGGATCGCTGAAGCGCGCTTCGCGCCAATTCCAGCGCTCGTCGCGCGGCGGGCTGTCGAAAATGATGCCAGCGGCTTCAAGTTCCGCATGTTTTCCGTCGATATCGTCAACTTCGAAATAGAGCAGCGTATCGCCGGGCGAATGCACGGCATCGTGGTGAAGCGAAAGCGTCGACGAGCCCGAGGGCAGCTCGAACCGCGCATAGCGCCCCTCTGTCAGTACGATCAACTTGAGCCCGAGCTTGCGATAGAACGCTAGCGAGGCGTCAAAATCGCGCGCGCCGATCGTCACCTGATTGAGATCCATTGTCAGTCCTTTCCAATTCGCATCAATTTTCCAGGACTGAATATATGCAAGCTCAAGCACACTTGAGGTCAAGCCCTTTTATGCAAATGCTTGTCGCAATCCGCTCGCTCTGCAATCGTGCCAGCCATGCCGCAGACACCCGACCGATCCTATACCCGTGGCAACACCGTCCAAGACGACGGCACAGTCGCCTTCACCTGCTCGACCGATTGCGCTGAATGGCCCTGGCTCGAATTGCCGCCGCAACATCCGATCGTGATCCAGACGCAGAATTTCTGGACCAGCATTGGCGCCTCCGCCGCACTGGGCACGCTTGAAGATGGCAAGTGGAGCGCATTGACCTGGACTGACTGGGAACTGGGCGATCGCAGCACAGGCCACGCCGCGCGCGGCACATTCGCCCGCACGCTGGTGGATGACAAGCTCGCCTTCGAAACGCGGTTGTTCGACGATGCAGAGCGGCTGATCGTTGCCATGCGCGGGCGCGGTGTCGTGTTCCGAAACCGCAATTTCGAGGCCTGGCGCGAGGGGGCAAAGCGGGAAGTCGTCCGCCGCTCACCGCCGGAGGGATTCCCATATGCACCGCGCCGCTTGCTCGGCCTGTCCGAGCGCGAGCCGCCGCTTGTTTCACGCCTCGACGGACCGCAAGCGAGCGCGCTGATTACCAAGGCGAACGGGCTGATGCCCGGCCACCCCTATTTCACCGGATCGGGCGATCATGTAAATGCGCCGCATCTGGCCGAGGTGGCCCGCCAGATTGCCAGCCTGTTATGCGACGGCGCAGCATTGCTGGTGACTGGCGGCGAGATGGACATGCACCGCTATGTCGAGCTTGATTGTCCCTTCGATATTCGTGTCACCGCGCACAGCGCGGGTTCGGCAGTGATGGAAGTGGCCCAGATGGATCGCCCATGCGCACTGCTGACGCTGCGCTGGGAAGTGCTCAGCGCCTGATCCACCGCGCGATGAAGAAGCCATCCAGCCCGCCTTCACCGGCCAGCATTCCGGGATGCGTGCGCAGCCAGCCCTGAGGCGTGGGTGAAAGTCCCGTCGGCAGTTCTTCCGGTGTGATCGGCAGCGGCTCCAGCGCAACCTGCACGGCCTGATCCTCGCCCTCTTCGCGCTCGAGCGAGCACACCGCATAGACCAGCACGCCGCCGGGCTTGAGCCAAGCTGTGGCGCGTTCAAGCAGCGCCGCCTGCAGCTCGGTCATCTCCCCGATCTGGCGCGGGCCGATGCGGTGCAGCACATCGGGGTGGCGGCGGCAGGTGCCGGTGGCGGTGCAGGGCGCATCAAGCAGGATCGCGTCGAAATGGTGTTTCGGCTCCCAGCTGAGCGCATCGGCGCGGATGGGAGATGCCTTGAGGCCAGTGCGCTTGAGATTGTCCTTGAGCAGGTCAAGCCGGCGCTTGCTGAGATCGAGCGCGGTGACCTGCCAGCCAGCCGCCGCGAGCTGCATGGTCTTGCCGCCCGGCGCCGCGCACAGGTCAAGCGCATGCTTGCCATCCCCCGCGCCGAGCAGACGCGCGGGCAATGACGCGGCCAGATCCTGCACCCACCATGCGCCGTCGCTGAATCCTTCGATCTTCTCGATCGCTTCCCCGCGCGGCAGGCGCAGGTGGCCGGGCAGCAGGCTGTCTGCGGCAAGCTGGGTTGCCCAGCGCTGCGTTTCGGCAGGATTTCGCAAGGTCAGGTCAAGCGGAGGAGGATCGGCAAGGCCGCTGGCGATTGCCTGAGCCTGCTCGCCCCACCGAGCGCGAACCGCCCCGGGCAGGGTCGGCGCATCGGGCAACGCCACTTCGCGCTTGATCAGCGCAGAAAACACGCCATGCGCCAGCCGCCTTGGCCCACCGGAAAGCAGGGGCAATGCGGTGGCGATCACGGCATGCGGCGGGGTATCCAGCCGCAGCCACTGTGCCAGCATCATGCGTAGGACACTGCGCGGCTTGGCATCACCGGGCAAGTTGGTCTTGGTGGCGCTGTCGATCAGCGCATCGAGATCGGTCAGCCAGCGCAGGCTCTCGTTGGCGATGGCCCGGGCCAGTGCCTTGTCGGGCCCGCTGCGCACCGCTTTCAGCGCGGCATGTTCGGCCTGTTCAAGCGTTTCGCCGCGGCGCAGCACCGCGTCTAGCATCTGCAGGGCGGCGCGGCGCGCGTGGATTCCGGGGGGTTGAGCCATGGCGCGGCCCTTAGGCCGTATCGACATCAAGCGCCAGCGGGCGCATAAGGCCTGCCATGGAACGCCCCGCAAAACGCACCGGCAAACGCCCCGACGCCTTCAAAAAGCCCGCGCACTGGACCAGCGATCCCCCGCCCGAACCGAAGGAAGGCAAGGTCGAGGAGAAGCTTTCCCCCACGCGCTATGGCGATTGGGAGAAAAACGGCATCGCGATTGATTTTTGAGACCACGCGTCATTGGGAGCCGCAGGCGAAGCAATCCAGCTATTGGCCTTGCGGCTATGACAAATGTCGCTTGCTGGATTGCCGCGTCGCCCTTGCGGGCTCCTCGCAATGACGTTCAAAGCGAACGAAAAACCACCTTCAACCCGTCCTTGGGCTTGGGAATCGGCCAGGGCTGCCACTCGGGATCATAGCCCTCTGCGATCTCGATCGAGTATCTCTGCAACAGCTCCGCCAGCAGGATCTTCACCTGCATATATGCGAAATGTAGCCCCAGGCACATATGCGCGCCGCCGCCAAACGGCACCCAGGCATATTTGTGCCGCGCCTTCACCTTGTCCGGCGTAAAGCGCATCGGGTCGAATCTGTCCGGCTCGGGCCAGTATTCCTCCATATGGTGCACCATGTGGATGTTGATCCCCACCATCGCGCCCGCGGGAATGGTGTAGCCGCCATATTCGAAGCTCTTGAGCGCGCGGCGCGGCATCGAGGGCACCGGCGGAATCATCCGCAGCGCTTCCTTGAACGCCATTTCGGTCAGTTCGAGCTTGCCAAGATCGTCATAGGATAGCGGGCGCGGATTGCCACTCGCATCGGGCCCGCCGGTGACCGCGATAATCTCCTGCCGCAGCTTTTCCTGCCAGTCCGGGTTCTTGGCCAGCAGGTAGATCAGCGAAGTGGCGCTGGAAGTGATCGTGTCATGCGCCGCCATCATCAGGAAATTCATGTGATCGACCACCTCGTCGACCGGCAGCAGCGAACCGTCCTCGCGCGTGGCGGTGGCGAACTGGCTGAACATGTCCTGCCCGCCGCCTTCGGCGCGGCGGCGATGGGTTTCACGGGTGAAATAGTCGACGAGATAGCTGCGTCCATCAACGCCCTTCTTCATCTGCGTGAAGGGCAGCGGCCTACGCACCGGGGCGACCGAGGCCTGCACCATATCGACAAATGCCTTGTTGATCTTGTCTGCTTCCGGGCCCCAGGAAATGCCGATGAAACTGTCCGCCGCAAGATCGAGCGTGAGCTGCTTGATTGCGGGATAGAACAGCATCGGCTTGCCGCCCCAGCTCGCCACTTCGCGGGCAATCCCGCGCCCCAGCGCACCCGCATAATGCCGCATGGGTTCCGGCTTGAACGCGATCGACAGCGCCCGCCGGTCAGCCCGATGATGGTCGAAGTCGATCAGCATCAGTCCACGCGGAAACAGCTGGTCGAGGATCGGCCCCCAACCCTGCTCGCTGGAAAAGATCTTGTCGCGGTCAAACAACAGCAGTTCGTTGGCCTCAGCGCCGATCAGTGCCACCTGCCAGCCGCCGAACGCCTTGCCCTTGTAAACCTTGCCGTATTTCGCGACCATTTCCTTCGCAAAACCATGCGGATTTGCCAGCATTCGAAAAGTGTTGCCGACGATCGGCCAGCCGGCCTCGCCCGGTATATGATCGAGCGCTTCAGGCGGCAGCTTTTCCGACCAGTGCTTGGGGTGAAATTCTTCGGCAAGCTCGGTCGCGGGCGCGGATTTAACAAGCGTGGCCATCGGGAAGTCCTCAATCGGGTGGTGAATTGCTACTTACCTATGTGTAAATAATCGCTCGCCGCAAATCCAGTTCCGATTGCCCGGAAAATCGTCAGATCCAGCCAGCCAGCTCGCGCCGGGTGATCGTCTCGAGCATGTCCATGCCGGCGGTGGAAGCATTGAGGCACGATAGCACCGCATAATGTTCGCCCCCCGCAGCTTCGAACTGTTCGCGACCGGCGATGGCAAGCTCTTCCAGCGTCTCGACGCAATCGGCGGAAAAGCCCGGCGCGGCCACCGCCAGCCGCCGCGTGCCCTTGCCGGCCTCGGCCTCGAGCGTGGCGTCGGTGGCGGGCTCGAGCCATTTGGCGCGCCCGAAACGCGACTGGAACGTTGTCTCGATCCGTAGATCGACATATTCAGCGCGGGCCGCCAGCCGTTCACTCAAGAGCCGTGCAGTCTTGCGGCACTGGCAGTGATAGGGATCGCCCAGTTCAAGCGTGCGTTGCGGCATCCCGTGAAAGCTCAGCAGCAGCACTTCAGGCTCGAATTCGAGCGCCATAAGCTGGCGCGTGATGTCAGCTTCCAGGGCATCGATATAGGCCGCATCGTCATGATAGGCGGGCAAGGTGCGCAAGGCCGGTTGCCAGCGCATCTTGCCCAGCGTTTCTGCCGCCTTGTCGACCACGGTCGCCGTCGTCGCGGCACAATATTGCGGATAGAGCGGGGCCAGCAGGATGCGCTCGCAACCCGAAGCATGCAGCGCCTCGATCTGGGCGGGAATCGAGGGTTGCCCATAACGCATGGCGTGGCGCACGATCACCGCATCGCCGAGCCGCTGCTGAAGCCCCGCCGCCTGGTCCTGCGTGATCGCTGACAGCGGTGAACCGCGATCGGTCCACACCTTCGCATAGGCCTGGGCACTCTTCTTCGGGCGCGTGTTGAGGATGATCCCGCGCAGGATCACCTGCCAGATGATCTGCGGAATCTCGATCACCCGCGGGTCAGACAGGAATTCCTTCAGGTAGCGCTTCACCGAAGGCGCGTCAGGCGCATCGGGCGTGCCCAGATTGACCACCAGCACGCCGATCCTGCCGCTCCTGACCGGTTTGTGATCTGACGGAAGTTCTTGAGGCAGCCAGGTCATAGACCGCCTGAAAGTAGGGGCAGGCGGCGCAAGCGCAAGCCGGTGGCCGAGTAAAAGGCATTGGCAATCGCCGGAGCGGCGATCACTGCGCCCAGTTCGCCCGGATCGAATGCTGGCGCCTCGCTGGCGATGAAATCCACCTCGATATCCGGGCAATCGGCCAGCAGGGGCAGGGCCAGCGCGGCAAGCTGCTGCGCTTGCGGCAGGCCGCCGGAATAGCGCGTACTGGCCCCCATCGCACTGGCCAGGCCGAACACCAGCCCCCCTTCGATCTGCTGGCGTGCGATATCGATATTGACGATCCGGCCGATATCGACCGCCGCCACGAGGCGGCTCACGCGCACGCCCCCTTCGCCCTGGCGCGCAGTCGCAACGCAGGCGATGCGTCCGCCGCTTTCGACATCACCGATGCGGTGGCAGGCGATCCCCTGCCCGCTCTGATCACCCCCGCCGCCCCATTCGGCCAGCCGCGCGGCGCGCTGGAGACAGGCGGCGAGCCGCGTGTCATCCCCCAGCATCGTCATGCGGAAAGATAGCGGTTCGCGCCCGTTGCGGCTGGCGATCTCGTCAATGAAGCATTCCATCGCAAAGGCGGTATAGCCATGAGCATTGCCGCGCATCCGCGAAACCGGCAATCCGATCTCCACCGGAATATGGTCGACCGCGAGATGAGGGATGGCATAGGGCGGCATCGCACCCTCCACCGCCAGCGCGTCAGCTGCGCCTTCGGAGTCGCGGATCGCCGCCCAGCTCGTCTTGTTCTCGAACAGGCGCTGGCCGAATTCGAGATTGGCCGGCGGCATGGCAATGCGCGTGCGCAGCGCCTCGATCCGCGCCTCGCCATCCCGGCTCAGCTTGGCGCGCAGCACCAGCGCTGCGGGCGATCGGGGGCGGGCGGCCAGCATTTCCTGCCAGCGCGACCAGATCAACTGCACCGGGCGGCCAATCTCGCGCGCGATCAGAGCCGCTTCGATCGCGTGGTCATGTTCATAACGGCGATCGAAGCTGCCTCCTGCCGCCATCGGGTACAGCACGACATCCTCAACCCCGATGCCTAGCGCACGGGCCGCCGCGATGCGCGCCTGCTCGGGCGCCTGCGAGGCAATCCACAGCTCGAGCTTTCCATCATTGTAGCGCGCGGTGGCGCTCGAGGTTTCCAGCGTGGCGTGCACGCCAGCCTCGATGTCATAGCGCAGCGCCAGATCCGGCTCTTTCACCAGGGCATCGACATCGCCTAGGCTGGCGATCCGTTTCGCCTTGCCGGTGGCCAGCGCATCATCGATCCGTTGCTCGATTTCATCGCTGTCAACCACATGATCGACCCGGAAACGCGCGCGCATGGTGTCGAGCGCCTGTTCGGCAGCCCACCAACTGGTCGCCGCCACCGCCAGCCAGCGCTTTCCCTCAACCGCGCCCACGATCCCGCGGATATTGCGCGCGTTGAAGGGGTTGAACTCGACCAACTCTGCCTTGTCGACCGGCCCGTGACGGATCGCGGCATAGACCATGCCGGGCAGCCGCACGTCGCTCGCGAACTGGAACGTGCCGTCAACCTTTGATGGCAGGTCCAGCCTTGGATAGGCCGTTTGCGCATCGGCATTGCCGGGCAGGCTATCCTCGCCATTGGGCTGCGGGCGCAGCGGGGGCGGATCGGGCGGATCGAATTCCACTGCTTCTGCCGCCAGTTCGCCAAAGCTCAGGCGATTTTCGCCGTGCCGGATAAAGCCGCCCTCTGCCTCGCATTGCTCCCAAGCCACGCCCCAACGCTCGGCCGCCGCCTGCGCCAGCATGGCGCGCGCAGCCGCGGCAGCTTCGCGGCATGGCTGCTCGAATGCATCCAGCGAAGTTCCGTCGCCTGTGGCGTTGAAGCGGTTGTTTTCGGCAAAGCGCCGCGCCAGGAAAGCGTCAGGTTCATCGGCAAGGCCAGGCGCAAAGGGCATCCACAAAGGCGCCCAGCGCGCGGCAAGCGGGACATTGGCATATCTTCCGCTGACCGGTGCCGGTTCAACCGCGATCTGGCGCCAGTCCGCGCCCAGCTCTGCCGCCACAATCTGCGGCAAAAGCGTGGTGATGCCCTGCCCCATCTCGAGCTGCGGCACCGCAACGGTGATCACCCCGTCGGCTGCTATCTTGAACCAGGCGTCGAACACCTGCTCGTTCTCACGCGGCTCAAGCGGATTGGGGAAGCTGCGCGGATAGAGCGTCCATGCCACCAGCAGGCCGCCGCCAATCGCGGCCCCGGTCAGCAATCCGCGGCGAGTAACCGGCATGATCAGCCCTGTTCCTGTGCCAGCCATTCAGCGACCTGCCGCGCAATCCCCGCAAAAGCCTCACCTTCCGGTGTGTCCTGCGCGGCGGGGGGATTGCCGCTATCGCCCGCCTCGCGAATCGGCAGGGCAAGCGCGATCCGCCCGAGGAAGGGCAAGTCGACCTTCGCTGCCATGGCTTCGAACCCGCCCTTGCCGAAGGGATCGGAAACTTCGCCGCAATGCGGGCATTGGTATCCGGCCATGTTTTCAACCAGCCCGATCACCGGCACATGGCCCTGCTCGAACAGCTGGCCGGCCCGCGCCGCATCGATCAGCGCAAGGTCTTGCGGGGTCGAAACCAGGATCGCCCCGTCTGGCTTGTGCTTCTGCAACATCGAAAGCTGCACATCACCGGTGCCCGGCGGCAGGTCGATCAGCAGCAATTCCGTGTCGCCCCAGTCGGCATCTATCAATTGCGACAGCGCATTGCCCGCCATCGGCCCGCGCCAGGCAAGCGCCTGCGCCGGCTTGACCAGAAAACCCATCGACAGCACCGGCACGCCGTGTTTGCCAGTGACGGGCACGAGCTTGTCATCACGCGCTTCGGGTTTCCTGCCCTCAAGCCCCAGCAGCTTGGGCTGCGAGGGGCCATAGATATCGGCATCAACCACGCCGACCTTCATGCCCAGCCGCTGCAGCGCGACCGCCAGATTGGCGGTTAGCGTGGACTTGCCTACGCCGCCCTTGCCCGAACCCACCGCAATGATCCGGCGGTGCACACGGTCCGCCATCATGGCCACGCGCACTTCGCCGACATTGTCGAGCGCGCCCAGACTGGCGGTGACCTCCTGCTCGATCGCATCGCGGTCGGCGGCGGTCATTCCGGTCGCATCGACCACCACCACGGCGCGGTCACCCACCAGTTTGGCCGACTTGATGCGCGGCGCGATAGCTTCGGGAATGTGGTTTGCCAGATCCTGCGAATTCATAGATGCCGCACCTAGCACCAATTTCGCACACGCAACCCCTGTTTTTCGCAGAAACCACCCCTATAAGAGTTCCATGGATATGTTCGACAATTTCAAAAGATCGATCGGCCTTGCCATGGCCGGCAAGAAAAACCCGTGGGGCGGGGGCGACGGTGAAAGGCCTTCCGGCGAAGAGGGAGACGGCTCCGGCGGCGATGACAAGGGAGCTGGCGAAGGGCCGCGCAACCCATGGCTTCCCGGTGGCGACAACGAGAAACAGGATCGTGGGCGCCGCTCTGCCAATATCGAGGATATCTTCAGACAGCGCGGCCCCGAAGGCCCGCGGCGGCGCGGTGGTGGGCCGGGCGGACCCAACTTCCGCTTTCCCGAGCGGCCGGGAGGCAAGAGCTGGCTGCCGTTGATACTGGGCGGGCTTGCCGCATTGTGGCTGTTCACCACTGGCGTGCATTTCGTCCAGCCGCGCGAGCAGGGCATCGTCACCTGGCTGGGCGGGAAATTTTCCGACACGCTCAATCCCGGCACGAATATTACCATGCCATGGCCGATCCAGCAGGTGGAAGTGGAGAACGTCAGCCAGATCCGCTCTGAAAAGATTCCCGATGGCGATCAGGAGAAGCTGATCCTCACCTCTGACCAGAACCTCGTTGATCTGAGTTATCTGATCCGCTGGAACATTTCCGATCTGTCCCTGTACAATTTTCAGCTCCTGGACCCGCGCGAAACGCTGCTGGAAGTGGGCGAATCCGCTATGCGCGCGGCGGTTGCCAAGCATGATCTCGACACGGTGCTGACAGGTGCCGGGCGCGCCGAGATCGAACAGGAAGTGCGCGAGCGGATGCAGGCACGGCTCGATGCCTATCGGTCGGGCATCAAGGTGCAGGGTATCGAAATCAACAAGACCGATCCGCCCAGCCGGGTTGAAGAGGCATTCAAGGACGTCTCCTCGGCGCAGCAGGATGCCGACGCGGCGATGAACCGGGCCCGCGCAATCGCGCAGCAATTGCTCGCCCGGGCGCAAGGCGACGCGGCTGAATTCAATAACATCTACGCCGAATACCGGCTTGCGCCCGAAGTGACGCGGCGCCGGCTCTATTACGAAACCATGGAAAGCGTGTTGTCCAAGACCGACAAGACCATCATCGAAGCTGACGGGGTCACACCCTATCTGCCGCTGCCTGAAGTGAAACGCCGGGCACAGCAACCACCCCAAGCGCAGCCGCAAGGAGGCCAATGATCATGGAATCGATCTGGCAAGCCTATAAGGGCGCGATCATTGCCGTCGGCATTCTGCTCGCCCTCACCTTCAGCAGCATGGTGATCGTGCCTGAAACGCAACAAGCAGTGGTGATCCGCACTGGTGAACCCGTGCGCACGATCAACAGGTTCAAGCCCGATGTGCCGTTTGGCCAGACTGGCGCGGGCGTTGCCTGGCGCGTGCCCCTGATCGAACAGGTGCAAATGGTCGACCGGCGGGTGCTGGACCTCGACATGGAGCGTCAGCAGGTCCTCTCGAACGACCAGCAGCGCCTGCAAGTTGATGCCTATGCCCGCTACCGGATCATTGATCCGGTGCGAATGGTGGAACGCGCCGGGACAGAGGAGCAGTTGGAATCCGCGCTCGTGCCGATCCTCACTTCGGTCTTGCGGCAGGAACTGGGGCGGCGGCCCTTCGCTTCGCTGATCAACGCCGAACGCGGCACGGCGATGCAGAACATCACCACTGTTTTTGACCGGCAGGCGCGGCAATATGGCGCGCAGGTGCTCGACGTGCGGATCAAGCGCGCGGACTTGCCCGAAGGGCGCCCGCTTGATGCTGCCTTCATCCGCATGGAGACAGACCGCCAGGAAGAAGCGGCCGCGATCCGCGCTGCGGGCCAGCGCGACGCACAGATCATCCAGGCCGAGGCGCAAGCGGAAGCTGCGCGGATCTATGCCGATGCCTATGGCAAGGATCCGGAATTTTACGACTTCTACCGCGCGATGGAAAGCTATCGCCGGACATTCGAACAGGGCGCAGGCGAAAGCTCGATGATCCTGTCGGGTGACAACGAATACTTCCGCCAGTTCGGCGGTCGCCGCTGATTGGGCCGCGCCATCGCGCTGATGGCATAGCGAGCCGACGAACCGCCCAATGCGGTCTGCCGGTGACAGGCACCGTTCAAATGCGGTTAAGTGCCGTTGTAGCCATAATCAGACCGCAACCGGGGATTGAGAACGGCGCTGCTTCGGAAACGATCCGAAGCAGCGCGCCAACCGAGAAGCAACAAGAGGACGATAAGCCTGTGCGTTACGTATACGGACTGACAACCGCGCTGCTGGTGGGTGGCGCAACCCTGTCGCTGGCCACTGGTTACCCTGCCGGTGCCCAGGTGGCGCAGAATGACCAGACCAGGATCGAACAGATCGTGCCGCGCAATGGTGCGCCGGCAAGCTTTGCCGATCTGACCGAGCAATTGCAGCCCGCAGTGGTCAATATCTCGACCCGCCAGCGAATCGAGGTCAACACCAATCCGTTCGCGGGAACGCCCTTCGCCGACCTGTTCGGAAGCAGAGGCCAGGCGCAGCCGCAAACCCGTGAGGCGCAATCGCTCGGCTCAGGCTTCATCGTTTCATCTAACGGCTACGTAGTGACCAATAATCACGTGATCGCGCCTGACAATCGCGCCACGCTGGAAGAGATCACCGTAACCATGCCCAACGGCACAGAGTACCGGGCAGAACTGGTTGGCGCCGATGCCGCGTCTGACCTGGCAGTGCTCAAGATCCAGTCAGACCGTGACTTTCCGTTCGTCAAATTCGGCAGTTCGGGCAATGTGCGCGCAGGCGACTGGGTGATCGCGATCGGCAATCCGTTCGGCCTGGGCGGCACAGTCACGAGCGGTATCGTGTCCGCGGTTCTGCGCAATGCCGGTGGCGGCGCCTATGACCGCTATATCCAGACCGATGCCAGCATCAACCGCGGCAATTCGGGCGGCCCGCTGTTCGATATGCAGGGCAATGTGATCGGCATCAACAACGCCATCATCTCGCCCACAGGCGGCAGCGTGGGTATCGGTTTTGCCATTCCGGCCGACACTGCCGCTCCAATCGTTGAGCAACTGCGGTCCGGCGCGGAAATCGAACGCGGCTTCCTGGGCGTGAGCATTATGCCGGTAAGCGATGATCTGGCCGATTCGCTCGGCCTGCCGCGCAATCGCGGCGAGTTCGTCCAGACCGTGGTGGCCGATGGCGCGGCCGATCGCGCCGGCATCAAGCCGGGCGACGTGGTGACGGCCGTCAACGGCAAGCCGGTGACGAAAGATCAGACGCTGTCCTTCCTGGTCGCCAATATCGCGCCGGGCACCCGCATCCCGATCGACCTGATCCGCAACGGTGAGGAACTTCGCGTTTCCGCAACGGTCAGCAAGCGCCCGACCGAAGACGAATTGCGGCGCCAGCAGACTTTCGACCCCGAAGCCGAGCCGGAAAATGTGCCCGATTCCAACGGTGCAATTGAAAAAAAGCTGGGCCTGCAAGTACTCACCTTGACGCCGCAGATCGCGGGCCAGCTGGGCGCTAGCCAGGACACAGTTGGCCTGGTGATCGGCGCGGTCGATGGCAATGCCGACGCCGCAGCCAAAGGGCTGAGGCGCGGGGACATCATCCTGTCTGCGAACTATCGCCCGGTCGCCTCGCCCGCAGACCTTGAAGCCATCGTGAACGAGGCGCAGAAGGCAGGCCGCGAAGCCGTGCTGCTGCGCGTGCAGCGCCGGGGCGGATCGCCAAGTTATGTCCCGGTGCGGATGCGCTAGACCAGGCCTAACCTGACTATTGCGAAGGGGTGCTGCGGCCGGGGCTGCAGTGCCCCTTTGCTATTGCGGCGAAGGAAATGGCGCTGGCGTTAGCGTTGTTCGGCGCGCTGGCGTGCTGTCTGGGCGGGCTGGATAGTACGCGGCATCGGCGGCCCGGGCGGCAATTCCTGCCCGGTCGCCTGCTCGAGGAATGCATCGCTCGCCGCCTGGCCCGCTTCTCCAGCGGGTGCAGGGTTTTGTGGCCGGCCCGGCACCTGCTCTCCATCCACGCCAAATGGCCCGCCACCTTCGCCGCGATTGGGCTCAATCAGGTTGCCTTGTTCGTCGATGTAATAATATTCGCCGGGATCACCGAACAGATATTCATCGTCAGGCTCCAGCATCCAGCCCGGCAATTGCACTTCCGTGTCGAATTGTTCGATCGGGCGATCCTTGACTGCAACCCGCATATAATCCGAAAAAGCACGTGCCGGGGCCCGCCCACCGGCCAGCCCGCCCACTGCGCGCGCATCGTCGCGGCCCATCCATACGCCAGTGGTGACACCGGAAGAAAAGCCCACGAACCAGCCGTCCTTGTTCGAACTGGTGGTCCCTGTCTTGCCTGCCACCGGCCGGCCGATCTGCGCCGCCTGGCCAGTGCCGGTGGCAACCGCAGTTTGCAGCAAGTCGGTGATACCCGCGGCGACATAGCCCGGAACCAGCTGGCTCGTGCGGGGGCGGTTGTAGCGGTAAATCTCGTCGCCGCTTGCCGTGACAACCCGCGTAATTCCATAAGGCTCAACCGACGTCCCTTTGGCCGACACGGCCGCAAAAGCGCGCGCCATATCGATCAGCCGCACCTCGCTGGTGCCCAGCACCATCGAGGGAAAGGTCGAAATCGGTGAGGAAATGCCAAAACGCCGCGCCATCGATGCAACCGTGCCAAAGCCGACATCCTGGCCAAGCTGCGCCGCCACAGTGTTGATCGAATAGGCGAAGGCGGTGCGCACATCGATTTCGCCCACGAATTTGCCATTCGAATTGCGCGGGCTCCACCCGTCGATTTCAGTGGGTGTGTCAACCACCCGGTCATCCGGCGTATAGCCCGCTTCAAGCGCAGCGAGGTAGACAAACAGCTTCCAGGCCGAGCCAGGCTGGCGCTGTGCATTGGTGGCACGGTTGTAATTGGTTGCAACGTAATCGGTGCCGCCCACCATCGCCAGGATCGCGCCGTCCCGATCGAGGCTGACAAGCGCCCCCTGCGCGCCGGTGGGCGTGTTGGCGGTCACCGCTGCGGTGGCGGCTTCCTGCAGCTTTACGTCAAGCGTGGTCCAGACCTCGATCGGCTCGAATGTTTCGGGCAACAGCAGGTCGAGCTGCGGCAGCACGTAATCGGTGAAATAGCGCACCGAGTTCTCTGCACCGCGGGGCTTGAGCCGCACGGCATCGACATCGACCGAGGCCTGCTGCGGGGTGATATAGCCCTGTTCGCGCATCAACTGCAGCACCACGCGCGCACGGCCCACCGCGGCATCGACATCGGCAGTGGGAGAATAACGCGAAGGCGCCTTGACCAGCCCGGCGATAATCGCGGCCTCGGCGATCGAAAGCTCGGTCGCGGGATGGCTGAAGAAGTTGCGGCTGGCGCTGTCAATGCCATAGGCGCCGCCGCCGAAATAGACCTTGTTGAGATAGAGCTCGAGGATCTGCTCCTTGGAGAATTTCCATTCCAGCGCCAGCGCCAGCACCGCTTCACGCAATTTGCGATCCAGCGAGCGGTTGCTGTTGAGGAACAGGTTGCGCGCGAGCTGCTGCGAGATGGTGGAAGTGCCGCCAATCCGCTTGTCGCCAGTGAAGGATTCCACCACGGCACCGGTCAGGCGGATCGGGTCAATCCCGAAATGCGAGAAATAGCGGCGATCCTCTACCGCCACCATCGCGTCCTTCATCTCCTGCGGGATTTCGGCATAGTCGAGCCATTCGCCGAAGCTGGGGCCAAGCTCGACGATTTCGGTGCCATCGCGCGCGCGCACCACGATGGTCTGGCCGGTCTGGGTCGCCTGGAGCTGGTAATAGCTGGGCAGCGATTGCGCAGCAAATCCCACTGCAATGCCAAGGGCAAGGAGCCCCAGCAACACCAGCGCCACGCCGCCCATCATGACACGCTTGATCAATCGTCGCCCACGCGAGCCACCACCCCTGTGCCCCTTGGGCTTGCGGCTTGGCGGCATCGCACCCTGCCCACGCGCAGCGGCCGCACGGCGAGAGCCGCGCTTGTTCTGGTTGACCATGCGATTACCGCGCTTCGACATCGGAAACTACGTGAAAGCCCTGCTGCAACTGACCGCCGTGCGGCTTGCATAGGTGAGTTGTAACCCCGCGTGAACGGGGCGCGGGGCGATATCCTCCGGCAAGGTCAGCTTTCGGGGTCGAAGTCGAGCGCGGCGGAGTTGATGCAATAACGCATTCCGCCCGCTTCGGAAGGTCCATCGGGGAAGACATGGCCCAGATGCCCACCGCATTTGGCGCACAGCACTTCGGTGCGGACCATGCCAAAGGAAATATCGCGCCGCTCCTCCACCATGTCACTTTCCGCAGGGCGGGTGAATGCCGGCCAACCGCAGCCCGAATTGTATTTGGCATCGCTGGCGAACAGTTTCGTGCCGCAACCCGCGCACATATATTCGCCCTCATCAAAATGCTTGTCATACTGGCCGGTGAAGGCACGCTCTGTGCCTGCCTCGCGCAGCACGTGATATTGTTCGGGCGTGAGCCGCTCGCGCCACTCTTCCTCAGACAGCTCGATTTTCTCGCTCATTTCCGGTCCTCACATATCCAGCTTGGCATAATGCGCGGGCGGTTGAATCACGCCCATGCGCTCGCTCAGCAGCGGGCGGAAGCTGGGGCGGCTCTTGAAAACCGAATACCAGCCGCGCGTCTGCTCATGCCCGGCCCAGTCAATCCCGCCCAGGTAATCCGCCACGGAAATCTGCGCCGCAGCGGCCAAATCGGCCAGGCTCATGCTCGAACCAGCCAGCCACGGACGGTTATCGATCAACCAATCCATATAGTCCAGGTGGCCGTGCGCCAACTTCATCGCCTCGCGCAACATGCGCGAATCAGGCGGCTGGTTCAGCACCAACCGCTTCTTCATCCGTTCGTTGAGCAGCGGTGCAGTGACGTCATTATAGAAATTCTCGTCAAACAGCGCGACCAGTCGGCGGATCTCCGCGCGATTGGTGGCGGTGCCGTTGATCATCGGTGCCTTGTCCACCGTTTCCTCGAAATACTCGGCGATCGCGCGGCTGTCGCACAGCACCGTGTCGCGCTCCTGATGCACCAGTACCGGCGTGCGCCCCGCAGGGTTGAGATTCCAGAAATAATCACTGGCCGTCCACGGATCTTCGCGCACCAATTCGTAGGCAACGTTCTTCTCGCTCAGCAGCAAGCGGATCTTGCGGCTGAATGGACACAGGGGAAATTGGTAGAGGCGCCACATGCTATTCACGCCCTTGCCTCAATTCGCGCAGCAAATCCACCGGCTCAAGCGCTGGAATGGCGGTTATCAGATCCCCGATCCATCCAGCATCAACAGGCACGCCGGCATGACGGCATCGAGCTGCTGCTGATCGAGCAGGCGCTGGGCCTCTGCCTGTGCCAGCTGCGCCACTGCCTCGCGATCCAGGCCGGTATCGTCCATCACACGGGCCAGCGCGCGGACGAAGAATTCGCGCCCGCGGGGATCGATCGAGGGCCATTTGAGCGAAGCCTCCTGGCCGCTCGCCTGCCCGAAGGACACCAGAGCAAAGGCAGCGGAACAGCGCAGCAGCGCGGCGTTTTCCTGCGACAATTCGGGCGCCGGAACAGGTGCCGGAGGGGAAGCCTGAATGGCTATCGGGGCAAGGCCAAATGCGGCTGCGATCAGGATCATGTTCATCGGGTTTGACTATACCAGCGAAACTGAACCGCGCGCTACAATATGTGGCGCCGCAGCGCGAGAATGTTGCGCCAGTGCCAGCGCTAGCCTTGGCGACTTAACTGGAACAGCGCGAATTCGGCGCGGAGATTGGCCGCAAAATTGCCGATTTCATGCCCACCGGAGAAGAACCAGCTGTTTTCCACCGTCACGCCCTTTTCCGCCACCAGTTCGCGGAAATCGGCGATTGTCACGTGGTGGATGTTCTCCGTCTCGTACCAGCTCACCGGCAATGCGCGGGTCACCGGCATGCGCCCACCCAGCATCAGCGCGCTGCGGGTACGCCAATGTGCGAAATTGGGAAAGCTGACGAAGGTCTGCCGCCCCACCCGCAGGAGTTCGTCGAGCATACGGTCGGGCCGCGCGGCGGTTTGCAACGTCTGCGACAGGATCGCATAGTCGAACGCCTTGTCAGGATAGTTGGCAAGATCGCTGCCGGCATCGCCCTGCACCACCGACAGCCCGCGCGCCACGCAGCGTTCGACCAGCTGCGGATCGATTTCGAGCCCGCGCGCATCGATCCCGTGGCTTTCGACCAGCTCGGCCATCAGCTTGCCGTCACCGCAGCCGATGTCGAGGACGCGGCTACCCGGCGCGATATTCTGCGCGATTACGGCAAGGTCTGGCCGCAAGCTCATGCATAAACCGCCGGATTGTGCAATTCCATCGCCGATCCCGGGCTGGCCAGCGCTGTCCACCCGAACCGTTCGTAAAGACCATGCGCATCGCGGGTCATCAGCAGCCAGCGACGTAGCCCTTGAAGCTCCGGGTGATCGTGCAAATAGGAGATCATCGCTTTCGAGAGGCCTTTGCCGCGGTGCTCGTCGAGAACATAGACGTCAGCAAGATAGGCGAAAGTAGCGCGGTCAGTGATGACACGGGCCATGGCCACCTGCGCACCTTCGTACCGAACCGCCACGCATAGGCTATTGGAAAGCGCACGGGC
Source organism: Altererythrobacter chaiwopuensis (assembly GCF_054957755.1). NCBI lineage: Bacteria > Pseudomonadati > Pseudomonadota > Alphaproteobacteria > Sphingomonadales > Erythrobacteraceae > Altererythrobacter > Altererythrobacter chaiwopuensis. The sequence continues at coordinate 844,190 of NZ_JBTXJG010000001.1, read as the reverse complement.
CACGATTTCACTCGGAATCCCCTGTGACCAATAGCTGCGGCAAAGATAGGCATGGGCAGCGGCGGCATCAATTTCACTCTGATCGCCGATCAATTCATAGCCGCTGGAGAGTTCGATCATTCAATAAACCCCTTCATCACCCGGTCGAGCGCGGGCACATCGAGCAGGAAGCTGTCATGCCCGAATGGCGCCGACAGCTCTACGAAACTCACCGGCGCGCCCGCTGCATTGAGCGCGTGCACGATGTGGCGGCTCTCCGCGGTGGGATAAAGCCAGTCGCTATCGAAGCTGATCACGCAGAAACGCGCGCCCTTGCCGTTCACCGATGTGAGCCCGTGCCCGGCAAAGGCATCGGCCAGCTTACCGCCATGTTCTTCCGCAAGGTCGAAATAATCCATCGCACGAGTGATATAGAGGTAGGAATTGGCATCGAAGCGCTGGGTAAAGCCGCTGCCCTGATAGCGCAGATAGCTTTCGACCTGGAAATCGGCATCGAAGCCGAAGCTCTTCGTCCCCTTTGTACCGTCGGGCCGGTCCTGCAGGCGGCGCCCGAACTTCTCGGTCAGTCCCTCTTCCGAAAGATAGGTGATATGCGCGGCCATGCGCGCCACCGCGAGGCCGGCATCGGGCGTGGAGCCGCCGTAATAATCGCCCCCGCGCCAGTTGGGATCGGCCATGATCGCCTGCCGCCCCACTTCGTGAAAGGCGATATTCTGCGCCGAATGCCGCGCGGTGGTGGCGATCGCCAGCACGCGCGCCGCGCGATCGGGCCAGTTGGCGGCAAGGCTCAATGCCTGCATCCCGCCCATCGATCCGCCGATCACTGTGTGGAGCCGCTCGATGCCGAGCCCGTCGAGCAGGCCGATAAGGCCGCGCACCATGTCGCGGATGGTGATGACAGGGAAACGCATGCCATAAGGCTTGCCGTCGCTCGCCTCGCTAGCCGGGCCGGTCGAGCCCATGCAGCTGCCGATTACATTGGCGCAGATGACATGGAAGCGATTGGTATCGACGACCTTGCCCGGCCCCACCATCCGTTCCCACCAGCCCGGCTTGCCGGTAATCGGGTGGCTCGAGGCGACATACTGGTCCCCCGTCAGGGCATGGCAGACCAGCACCGCATTGCCCTTGTCCGCCGCCAGTTCGCCGTAGGTCTCATAGGCGATCTCGACACGCGGAAGCACCTGCCCGCTGTCAAGCGGCAGATCGTTGCTGAGCGTAAGGCGCTTCGAGGGCAGCGTTGGTGCCATGGGCCGCACCGATTGGGCGAGGGCGCGGCTTAAGTCAATTGCACTGTTTTTCGGCAGCGAAAGCGGTTATGCGCCGCCGCGCCATGACCGAACAAGCAAGCTCCCGTCCCGAAGGCAAACCCTGGATCATGGGCATTCATGCCTATGTGCCAGGAAAGGCAGTGGCTGCGGATGGGCGCCAGCTGGTCAAGCTATCGGCAAACGAGAACCCGCTCGGCACCAGCACCGCCGCCGCCGAGGCACGGCGCGCGGTTGCGGGCAGCGCCGAATATCCCGATCCCGACGCGCGCGATCTGCGTGCCGCCATCGGCGCGCTGCATGGCATTGATCCGGCGCGGATCGTGTGCGGCACCGGCTCGGACGAATTGCTCAACCTCGCCGCTCAGGGCTTTGCCGGGCCAGGGGATGAAGTGCTGTTCAGCCGCTTCAGCTTCATAGTCTATGACATCGCTGCAAGGCGCTGCGGCGCGACGCCGGTGGAAGCACCGGACAGCGACTATGCCACGGATGTCGATGCGCTGCTGGCTGCCGTTACGGATCGCACGCGGGTGGTCTTTATCGCCAACCCCAACAACCCCACCGGAACCTACCTGCCGCGCGCTGAGGTCGAGCGGCTCCACGCCGGGCTGCCAACCGATGTGCTGCTGGTAATCGACCAGGCCTATGCCGAATATCTCGGCGAAGGCGAGGACGATGGCGGGCTGGAGCTGGCTGCGCGCCATGAAAACGTGCTCGTCACCCGCACCTTCTCGAAGATCTACGGGCTGGCGGGCGAGCGGATCGGCTGGGCCACAGGCGCGCCGCAAATGATCGATGTACTGAACCGCATCCGCGGGCCGTTCAATGTCACCACCAGCGGGCAGGCTGCCGCCTTGGCCGCGCTGGGCGATCAGGATTTCGTTGCCCGCAGCCGTGAGCACAATGCCGAGGAACTGGCCCATTTCACCGCATCGATCGAGGCACTCGGCAATCACGGACTGCGGCCAATTCCCAGCAAGGCCAATTTCCTGCTGGTACTGTTCGAAGGCGAAGTGAGCGCGGCACAGGCGCTCGACGCGATTGGCGAAGCAGGTTTTGCCGTGCGGCACCTGCCGGGCCAGGGCCTGCCCCATGCGCTGCGCATCACCATCGGCACGCACAAGCAGATGGGCGCGATCGCCGCCGCTCTGCGCGAACTCGTTGGCGAAGGCGCATGAATATCGAGAAGGTCACGATCATCGGGCTGGGCCTGTTGGGCGGTTCGATCGGGCTGGCAGTTCAAGCGCGCGCAGCGCATATTGCCACCAGTGGCTATGATTCCAGCCCCGCCGCGCGCGCCAAGGCTGCCGAACGCGGATTGGTGGGCAGGGTGTATGACAGCGCCGAAGAAGCCGTGCGTGGGGCCGATCTGGTGATCCTGTGCGTGCCGGTGGGCGCGATGCGCGAAGCTGCCATGGCAATTGCCGATGTTCTGCCACCGCATGCGATCGTGAGCGATGTCGGTTCTTCAAAGCAGAGCGTGGCTGAGGATCTTGCAGCTGCGCTTCCCGGTGCCACGGTCATTCCGGCCCACCCAGTTGCGGGCACCGAACAAAGCGGGCCGGAAGCCGGATTCGCCACATTGTTCGAAAACCGCTGGTGCATCCTGACCCCGCCTGCCGGGGCAGAGCAAGCCGCGGTCGACACGCTGGCCGAATTCTGGCGCACGCTGGGCGCGCGGATCGAGATCATGGACCCGCAGCATCACGATCTGGTGCTGGCGGTGACCAGCCACATCCCGCACCTGATCGCCTATACCATCGTTGGCACGGCGAGCGATCTGGAAGACGTGACCCGCAGCGAGGTGATCAAGTATTCGGCCGGCGGTTTCCGCGATTTCACCCGCATCGCCGCTTCCGATCCGGTGATGTGGCGCGACGTGTTCCTGCACAACAAGTCTGCGGTTCTGGAGATGCTGGGCCGTTTTACCGAGGATCTCACCGCGCTGCAACGTGCGATCCGTTCGGGCGATGGCGAAACGCTGCACGAATTGTTCAGCCGCACCCGCGCAATCCGCCGCGGGATCATCGAGGAAGGGCAGGATGATGAGCGGCCCGACTTTGGCCGGGAGCACTAGCCCCCTTCGTTCAGAGCATTGATTGCCGCCTGTACACGGGCTTCGGCCTCGGCGCGCGACAGCCCTGCGGGAATCAAATCGCCGAATTTATAGGTTATCACCCCGCCGCGCTTCCACAAGCCGTGGTATAGCGGCCCGCTGTTGACCGCGCATGGGATCACCGGAACACCCAGCAGCTTGTAGATTCCGGCAAATCCAGCTTGCAGAGGAGCGGGCTTGCCATGCGGGACGCGCGTTCCCTCCGGGAAAATCAGCAAGGGGCGGCCTTCAGCCAGCCTTTGCTTCGCCGCGCTCAGCATCTGGCGCAGCGCCCGGGCACCTTCGTCGCGTGAGACCGGGGTCAACCCATAGACCCGCGCAGACCGCCCCCAGACCGGGATCTTGAACAGCTCGCGCTTGGCAAAGACGGATGGATAGGGCAGCAGGGTAGGCGCATCGATCGCCTCGAAGAAGCTTTCGTGCTTCATTGCGATCAGCACCGGCCCGGCCGGAATTTTTCCCTCGACGCGTATTTCGATGCCCAGAATATAGGTCACGCACCAGCGATGCCAGTTGGTCCACCAGCGCACTACGGCGCGCAGTGTCTCGCTCCCTAGGTACGAGGCAAGACCTGCCGCAAAAACCAGCACGGCGCTTCCCCCGTAAAACAGCGGGTAATAGAGCAGGCTGCGCAGCACCGACATTGCGTTCAACTCAGGCTTTGACCAGGCCGGTCAGATAGGTGACCACCAGCTTGTGATATTCGAGCAGCAGCACGCCGAAACCCGGCTCGCTGCGCACCGCATCGGGCACCACGGTAACGGTGCTGGGCAAAGTGCGGTTAAGTTCGCTCGCCACGCGGCGCATATGCCAGTCACTGGTCACAAGCCGGATCGAACCGACCCGGTGTTCCACCACCCATTTGGCGATTTCTTCAGCATTGCCGCGCGTGTCGATGGCAGCGAAGCCCAGGTCGATGCAGCAGCGCATCTGCCGCTGCGAAACCCCGAACTCCGCAGCGAATTCATCCGGCCTGACTTCCAGATCCACCCCGCTGACCAGCATCCGTTCAGCCCAGCCCTTGTCGAGCGCTTCGATTCCGCGCTGAATTCGCCCGGCAGCGCCGGTGGGCACGATCACGGCATCTGTTTCAATCTTGCCGACAGGCGCAGGCAGCGTGGCAAAGAACCACACGAAGCCAAACGCCCAGGCCAGGAATATCGTGGAAAGGAGTCTCAATATCATAACATTCGCCTCAAGGCTGACATCACCGTGATGCGCGCGGTCAGCATGGCAAGCAAGACCCCGGCCAGCGGAATTGCCGCTAGCACAAGCCAGTCAAGGCGCCGCAGGTTTCCGCCTGCGACCATGCCCGAATCGATGGCAGCAAACTGGCCGCCAATCAGCCAGACCGCAAGCGCGCCCAGGGCAAGGCCGATCACACCGCCTACCATAGCATCGATCGTCACGCTGCGCTGGAACACCTGCGCAATCTGGCGATCAGTGCCGCCAAGCAGGTGGACGATTTCCACGGTCTTGCGATGGTTGGCGAAAGAGCTGCGCGCTGCAAGCCACACCGCCCCCGCACTGGTCAAGGCGAGCAAGGCGATCAGTGCCAGCGCAAGATATTGCAGCGCCGCCAGCGCATCATAAACCGGTCTCAGCCAATCAGATTGCGCATCGACCCGCGCGCCGGGTATCTCGCTCACCAACATCGCATTGAGCCGGGCAATTTCAGCCGTATCCGCAAGAGTGCTGAGCTGGACATCGATCAGCGCCGGAATCGGCACCGCATCGAAACCACCATCACCGCTGCCACCACCGGCTCCGATCCAGGGAGCCAGCATTTCAGCCAGTTCATCCTGCGGGATCACGCGCAGTCCCGCGACCGCCTTGTCAGCCCGCAGCAGTTCGGCGGCACGCTGCGCCTGGGTAGCGCGCATTTCGGCATTCGCCTCGACAATCTGCACTGTCAGCGCGCCAGACAGGTCAGCCCGTGCGCGGTCTGCCAGATTGCCCAGCGCCAGTCCTGCTGCAGCCGCCATCACTGTCAGCGCGATCATGATCGCGATCACCCAGGGCATCGGACCGCTGGCAAGCTTGCGCGGCACCAGATTGGCCGCACGCCGCCCGCGGAACGGCACCAGATCACGCACCAGCGAATGACCGATAGCCGGTTCGCCGTTCATGCCTCGCTTCCCCGCTCACTTGCCCGCGGTGCCAGGCGCGGGGGAAACCGCAGTGCCCCTGTGGGGTCTAGCAAACTGCCTTTCTGCAGCCGCATGATCAGCGAATCCGGTACCTGGCGCAGCAAATGGATATCATGCGTCGCCACGATCACCGTGGTCCCGAGGCGGTTGAGCCGTTCGAACAACTGCAGCAATTTCAGCGCCATGTCGGGATCGACATTGCCGGTTGGCTCGTCGGCGATCAGCAGGTCGGGCCGCCCGATCACCGCACGCGCGATGGCAACGCGCTGCTGCTCGCCGCCCGACATGGTGGCGGGAACTCCGTCCATCCGCTTGGCCAGGCCGACCCATTCCAGCATTTCGCTGACCGGCCGGACCAGCTCGCTTTCGCGCACACCCGCCAAACGCAAGGGCAGCGCGACATTGTCGAATGCCGAAAGATGCTCGATCAGGCGGAAGTCCTGGAACACAACTCCCAGCTTCCGGCGAAACATGGGCAACCGGTCGCGCGGCAAGGTGATCATGTCATTGCCGAACATGCGGATCGCCCCGCGCGAGGGGCGCTGAGCCAGGTAGAGCAGCTTGAGCAGGCTGGTCTTGCCCGCGCCGCTGGCACCGGTGAGGAAATAGAACCGCCCGGCGAATAGCGTGAAGGCAAGATCGCGCAGCACCTCTGGTTCGGTGCCATACCGCAGCCCGACATTGTCGAAGGTCACGATTTCGCCTGCCCCATGGGTCATCGCGCGGCTCTATCCCAAGATCGGGGCAGTGCAAGGTCAATCATCGCCACCGGGGGGCTATAGCGGGGCTTCGGTGTGGAAAAAAGGCGGCTTTCGCCCTCTCGCGCGTAACGCGCTCTTGCTAGCGCCATACCACGCCGCGTAAGGCTTTGTTTGCCATGATCATCGCCTGTCCAGCCTGTCGCACACGTTATGTTGTGCCTGACACGGCCATCGGCATCGATGGACGCACGGTCCGCTGCGCCAAATGCAAGCACAGCTGGTTCCAGGATGGCCCCGTGCTTGAACCCTCGCCCGCTGCCGAACCGGCACCCGCTGAAGAGGTTGCGCCTCCGCCCCGTGACGAGGCGCCCGAGCAGGCAGATCAACCCGAGCCGTTTGATAATGAGGCGGCGCCCGATACAGCGGAGCCCGCCGATCCCGGTGCACGGCCCTCGGTCAACTTCTGGCGCTCGAGCGATCGCCGCGGCGAGGCCGAAGCCGATGAGGGTGAAGCGGATCGGGAACCAGCCGCTGTGAGCGAGCCTGCGGCCGCGCCGGGAGTGCCGACCTCTCCCGATGTCGAAGCAGATGATGCGCCCGGCTACACCGAAGAGCCGGATGGCGATTATTCGCAGTTCGAGCACGAGCCGCCGTTCCGCGCGCGCCGCAACCCGCTCAAGCTGTGGACGGCGGCGGCGGTGGTGTTCTTTATTGCCGCAAGCGGCGCTGCGGTGGCGGTCAATTATTACGGCCTGCCCGCCTGGGTGCCGATCCAGCGGCCCACTTTCGGGATGGAGCAGCCGCAATTGCAGCTCGATTTCCCCGCCGAACAGCAGGATCTGCGGACCCTGCCCAACGGCACAGAGTATTTCGAAGTCAACGGGTCTGTTACCAACACCGGCCGCACGGGCGCTTCGGTGCCACCGATCCTGATCGTGCTGCGCGACGAGCAGGACCGCATCGTTTACACGTGGGAACTGGCCCCGCCGCAAAGCGAACTTGCACCCGGCGAAACCGTGACAATACGCGAAGCCATGGTCGATGTGCCGCGGTCTGCCAGCGTGGTCGAGATCGGCTGGAAGCCCACCTGAACGGCACGACCGCAAAGCCTGCGGTAAATTGCTTGCGGAGCCGCACCGCTGTTGCTAGTGGCGCGCTCCTGTTCGCAAGGGACGTTCGCTCCCTTGAACGACTGGGTGCGGTCGTGGCGGAATTGGTAGACGCGCAACGTTGAGGTCGTTGTGGGCTAACGCCCGTGGAAGTTCGAGTCTTCTCGACCGCACCAAACAGTCCTTCGCTGAACTGATTTTCCACCATCCTATGCAAACACGGCCAAAAATGGCGCAGTTCTGGGGGGTTTCCGGCGGTCGATCTCATGCGCCTGGGCGAGAGACCGCTGAAAGAGCCGGCTTTCGCCGCCCCAATCACTCCTTTTCTCTGTCTGTGATTTCCTCGCCTCAGGCCTTTGTTCGGCATTGATAGGGCTAGCAATATCAGCGTGCGATACGCAGCAGCGCTTCCTGCTCGGCCCAGTCGACCGGCAGATCGATGTCAAACAGTTGTTATCGGGTCAGAGAGGCCGGTTGGTGACCCGCCAGGACCGTTTCGACGATCCGCGGGCTAAGCCAGCTCAATCTGAAAAGACTAAATTGTAAGTCTGGCAGGCCGTATTCCGTTCAACTTGTCGTGGCCGTTTTCAGACCACCATTCCTTGAAGCGCTAACATGGCCACTGCCGAGCTGATGGTGGTGAAGGCGCAAATGCTGGCCGCAATTGCGAATTTGAAACGGTCGGCCGAGCTGGCAGTCGGGTTATCGTACATTGTCATTCTCCTTTAGTTGGTCTTTGCCCTTTCAGGCGATGACCAAGCTCTAGGACAGCGAAGTATCAGCCATGTGTCGCGCAGCGTGGAAACGTGTTTCGTTTGTTTCAACAAGGCTCGCGCACAATTCGCGCCATACCCGCGCCAGATCGCCGGCAAGGCGGGCGGCAAGCTGGTCATCTACACGGTCAGATATGACAGAGATTCGAAGCACTTTCTCTCCGCGCCATTTGGCCGTGCGCAGGAAATAGCGGCCGGTTGCATTCAGGCGTTCGGCAACGGCCTCTGCGGCATCCACACCAGGCAGCAGATCGAAGCCGACTGCAATCTGGTTCAGGATTACCTCATTGCGCAGGTGGATACCTTCGATTCTGTCCAGGCTTGCCGCGATTTTCTGAGCTGCCCGGCAATGGCGTTCGATCATTTCGGCCAAACCGCGCCGACCCAGGTGCTGCAGCATCGCCCAAGCGGCAAATCCGCGCGCACGACGAGACAATTCGGGCACGTAATCGCTTGGATCGGGTTCGTGCGCCGCCTCGCGCTCGATATAGCCCGCAGTCATCTGCATCGCCGCCCGGTGCAGCGTGCGGTCCTTCACGATCGCAAATCCGGAATCATATGGAACCTGCAGCCACTTGTGCCCGTCAACCGACCAGCTGTCGGCAAGGTCTGCGCCTTTCGCGAGGTGGCGCAGGCGCGGGCTCGCGCGGCACCACAGGCCGAAGGCACCATCGATATGCAGCCAGGCATCGTGTTTGCGGCAGAGCTCTGCGATAACGGGAAAATTGTCGAATGCGCCAGACATGATATGCCCCGCCTGGGCAATAACGATGCGCGGAACATCGCCATCTCTGGCCATTGCCGTCTCCAGCGCTGCGAGATCGAACGTGCCCTGCGGTACAGACGGGATGCGTCGGATCTGGTTTGTCCCGAAACCCAGATAGCGCAGCACCGAGTAGTTGGAGACGTGCGCATCTTCGGCAATGTAGATCGCCACCGGAGGAGCCCCGGCAAGGCCGCATTCCTCAAGCGCTACACCCTTGCGTGCCAGCACGCCCAACCTGGCCGACGCAAGGCAGGCAAAGGCCGCCATGGTGGCCCCTGTCGAGAATCCCACGCTGCAGCTGCGGGGCAGTTGCATAAGATCCACCAACCATTCGCCAGCCACTTCCTCGGCAACCGCCGCGGCAGGGGAAGTCAGGAACATGCCGGCATTCTGGCCCCAGGCCGAGGCAAGCCAGTCTGCTGCCACGCCGGTTGGGTTTGATCCGCCTATCACCCAGGCCAGGAAGCCGGGATCGGTTGAGCCTGACAGGCCGGGCGTGGCGGCGTCGACCAGATTGCGGATCACCTCCAGACTGTCACGACCCTTGTCAGGCAATCCGATGGCGAAATTCTCGCGCAGTTCAGCATGGTCCGCGGTCGAATGGAGGGGGCGCAATTCGCAGCGCGACCGTATTGCAAGCCTGGCAGCGAGCTCCAGTTCTGCTTCTTTCATTGTCCAGTATCCAGTCTTTACCTGTCAGCGTGGCTGCAGCCAGGCCGGCAGCAAGGAATATGCATTGTCCGGCCCAGCACCCTTCGCTTCCAGTCCGGCGCCAGCGAGTATTCCCGCCAGGAGGCCCGCATTGTGGCGATCGAACAGGTCGGTTGCTCCGCCGAGATGCTGGCCCCGCAGGAAAATCTGGGGGATGGTAGGCGCACCGCTGCGCTCACCGACAGCGCGGCGGACATCGGCTGCCCATTCTGGGTCGGCATAGTCCGGCCCGTCAAGTGCTACCAGGCGATAGGGCACTTCCAGTGCGTCGAGCAGCTTGCGCGCGGACCAGCAGAACTCGCACCACTCCAGGGCAAAGAATACCAACGGTTGTTCCTCATCTGTCAGGAGCGCATCGACATGAGTGACGGCACTTGGACTGGCGGATTCGGGCGCAACTGCGGGCCTGACCGGAGCGGCATCAAAACGGGCAGTGGGGGACGAGCGAGAGATCGCAATTTCGTCCTCGTCCATGGCTTCGCCTATATCGGCGAACAGCGGCGTGGACATGTATCGTTCGCCGGTGTCGGGCAACATGGCCAGCACGCGTGACCCTTTCGGCAATTGCTCGGCGACCCGGCGTGCGGTGGCGAAGGTGGCACCCGAACTGATACCGCAGAAAATGCCCTCCTCGCGGGCAAGGCGTTTCGACCAGGTGATCGCCTCGTCACCCGAGACAGGCACGATTTCGTCAATCAGCTTGTCACGAACTGCATCATGGGTGATCGCGGGGATGAAATCCGGTGCCCAGCCCTGCACCGGGTGCGGACGGAACACGGCATGGCTGCCCGCAGGAGTCCCGTCGGCATGGTAAGCCTGCGGCAAACCTGAGCCGAGCATGGGGGAATTTTCCGGCTCGCAGGCAATGATGCGGGTGTTGGGGCTGTGCCGACGCAGCGCCCTTGCCACACCGGCAATGGTACCGCCGGTGCCAAAACCGCTGACGAAGCAATCGAGCGGGCGCTCCGCAAAGGCCTCGATGATTTCCATTCCCGTAGTCCGTTCGTGAACCGCGGCATTGGCTTCGTTCTCGAACTGCCGCGGCAGGAACCAGCCGTGCGTCTCAGCCAGTTCGCGCGCCTTGGCAATCATGCCGGTGCCTTTCTCGGACGCAGGCGTAAGGACTACTTTGGCACCGAGATAGCGCAGTATCTTGCGCCTTTCGATGCTGAAGCTTTCGGCCATTACGATCACCAGCGGATAACCCTTGCGGGCGCAGACCATGGCGAGTCCGATGCCGGTGTTACCGCTGGTTGCCTCTACCACGGTCTGGCCGGGCTTGAGCGAACCGTCGGCTTCTGCAGCCTCTATCAGGCCTATTGCCAGCCTGTCCTTGACCGATCCCATCGGGTTGAAAGCTTCGAGCTTGGCGTAGACTTCGCGTCCGGGGGGCGAGAGCCTTTGCATCAGCACTACGGGAGTGTTGCCGACCAGTTCGAGTATGGAACCAGAAGGACCCGCCAGGCTCCGCGGGAGAGGAGGGGAGGGGAATTGAGCGGTCATTGGCGGGTCCTTCTGGCTTGCTTTGGGCAAGTGCGGGAATAGGCTGCGCGTGTTTCAGCCTGATCCCGCGGAAGGCCGGAAAATGTTTCAATTGTATCAGCGGTAGATGGGTCTTCAGTACCCGTCCGGATCGAAGATATACCCCAGCCCGCGAACCGTGCGGATCGTGACCGGCTTGGAAGGGTTGGGCTCAATCTTCCTGCGGATGCGCGAGATGCGGATGTCGATGCTGCGGTCGAACGGATCCCACGAACGGTCATGCGCGCCTTCCAGGATCTGGTCCCGATTGAGCACGCGGCCCTTGTTCTGGGCGAACAGCTTCAAGAGGTTGAACTCCATCGAGGTCAACGGCAAGGAATTCCCATCTTCGTCGAACAGCTTGGCCGCCTCGAGATCGAGCCAGGCCTTGCCGAAACGAATCCGCCCCTCAAGATCAGTCGTGGCCGAGCCCGATTCTTCCTTGTTCGAGCGCCGCAGCACTGCGCGGACCCTTGCCACCAGCTCGCGCAGGTCCACCGGCTTGCCGAGATAGTCATCCGCACCCAGCTCCAGCCCCACGATCCGGTCAACGGTTTCGCCCGCAGCCGTCAGCATGATAATTCGCGGGGCCGCACCACTCTGGAGCGAACGCAGCAGCGAGAGCCCATCTTCGCCCGGCATGTTGATGTCGAGCAGCATCAGATCGGGCTTCTGGTTGGCGATCAGCACGCGTGCTTCGTCTGCGTTGCCCGCTTGCCTCACCTCGAAACCGTGCTTGCCGAGATATTCAGCCAGCATCTCACGCAGGTCTTGCTCGTCGTCGCAGACGTATATGAGATTGCCGTCAGCCAATTTGCTTCGCTCCAGTGAGTAGGCGCCGGGCGAGTTCACGCAAGTCTTGCGGAGCGATCGGTTTCTCGAGGTAATCGCAGCCAGCCTGGTCAAGGAAATCGCGTACGGCCGGGCTCATGGTGTCACCTGTAACGAAGGCTACCCGGTCAAGCAGTTCAGGCCGCCGCCTGCCCAATCCCTCGTAAAAGCCGCGCCCGCTGATTCCCGGCATGTTCATGTCGGTCAGGATGGCATCGTAATCATGCGTCGTCGCCAGTTCGAGCCCTTCCTCGCCGCTGGCAACCGTGTCCACCTGATAGCCTTCGCGTTTGAGTATCTCCGAAATGAGGTCAGCCACTTCCCCTTCGTCGTCGATCACCAGGATGTTCCCGTGGCTACCGTCACTGTGGGCACCGGCTTTCGATGCCTGCCTGCCTGCCTCGCGGGCAACCGGCAAGGTGATGTGGAAATGCGCACCGCTGGCTGACGGCATCAGTTCGATCGTGCCGCCATGCGAATGGATCACCCGATGGCAGAAGGCGAGGCCGATCCCGGTACCTTGGCCCGGGCCCTTGGTAGTGAAAAGGGGCTCGAATACTCGCTTGCCGGTTTCCTCCGGAATGCCCGGACCATTGTCGATAATGTCGATCCCGACCATCTCATCGCCGGGAAGCAACCGGGCTGAAACCTCGACCCTGTCACCGGTACCACTCAAATCCATCGCCTGTACTGCATTCAACAGCAGGTTACCGAAAACCTGTTCCAACTGGCTGCGGTCGACCAGCACAGGCGAAAGATCAGGGGGAAGGTTGATAATGATTTCGAATGTCTCATGGGCCGCGATGGCGTTTCGCGCCTCGTCAAGGATTTCAGCCAGCTTCTCAGGGCGGGCATCGACCTTCTGCTGCCGCGCCATGGCGAGGAATGATTTCACGATCCGTGCACAGCGTTCGGCGGCCTCGCCGATCTTCTCGATCCGGGCAAGTGTTGCCGGGTCGGTGGTTTCCTCGCGCATCATCAGCGCGTGCCCAACCACTACGGAAAGCGGGTTGTTCAGTTCATGCGCCACCCCGGCCAGCAATTCGCCCAGGGCGGAGAGCTTTTCGGCCTGGAAGATTCGCTCGCGCTGCTGCGCCAGCGTCCTGCGCAGTGCGACTTCCTTGGTGATATCGACGATTGAGGAGACAATTACGTCATCCCCACGGTATTCGATCAGCCTCGCCGAAACGAGCGCGGGGAAGCAATTGCCATCCGTCCGTTGCAGTTCGATGGTGCGCTCGTCAATCCTGCCCTCGGGCAACAGGGCAGTAATGAAATCGGCGCGATCGGTGCGGCTGACGAAATGCGCCGCTGCGTTCCGGCCGGGGCCAAGCAAGTCGCGTGCAGCTGGCGAACGGTAGATAATCTGACCATCGGCGATCCGCGACATGAGCAACGCTGCTGGGCACGCTTCCATGACCTGGCGCAAGAGTGCGTCTGCCTCGCGTTCGTCTTCATCAGTCTGGCTGCGGGCAGTAACGTCGGACTGCATCAGCAGAAACCCGCCGCGCGCCGTGGGCCGCATGGCGAACTCATGCACTCCGGCATCACGCATCTCTACCATCAAGGGCGGCAGTGGAGGCTGGTCCGGTTCAAGCCGGCTTTCCATCCACTGGATCCGCTCTCTCGCTGACGGGGCAACCGCACCCCTTGCGACCATCTCTATCAGCAGGTGATCCCACTCGAGACCAGGTACGATAAGTTCAGCTACTTTCGGATTGAGTTGGCGAAAGGACTGGTTTGCCTGAAGCAGGCGAGCGGAGGCATCGAACAGGGCAATCCCGTCTTGCAATGCATTCACGACCTCATCGAGTATCTGCTTGCCGGAATGGGCCTCGGCCGCCGTCATCACACCCTAGCCTTGCTCACTCGCATCGACTGGTCGGATTGCGACGATGTCACTCTCTTCGCCTCCGTCGCTCCTGATGGTTCCGGCAGGTGAAAGCGCGATCGCTTCACCGAGCATTTCGGTTAGCGCTGCCGGAGCCACAATCTGCATGGGTTCCGCAGCCTGGCGCAGCGCATTGGCCTCAATCACGGCGGGTCCGAAGACATCGTAGATATACTTCTGCACACCCACTACCGACCCGATGACCGGTCCCATTGCGATGCCGATCCGGCACTGCCAGCCGATTGGATGGCTGCGATTGCGCTGAGCGAGGTAACGCTCGAACCGGATCGCGGCATCGACCACCGATTGCAGGGCACGTTCCGATGGGTCTGGCATGCCGGCAACAGTGATGTACGTGTCACCGACGGTCTTTATTCGTTCGCACCCGAACTGGTCACCGATGCGGTCGAAAGCGGTGTAGATATCATTGAGCTCGCTCACAACGACGCTCGCATCCTGATTTTTCACCGTCTGGCTGAACCCGACGAAGTCGAGGCATATCACGGCCACATCATCATACAGGCGGGGGGTTACGACACCGAAGGTCTTGTACTCATCATAAACCGAGCGCGGCATCATGTTGAGCAGCAGCCGTTCGACCTGCTCCTTCTCACGCTTGATCTCGCGCGTGTTGCGCTCGACCATCATGGAATAGGAATCGATCATTGATTCCAGTTCCTTGATCCGGCTGATATTCTGGCACACGAGCACGGCGACGCGTTCATTGCGTTCCAATGCCGGGTTTATCGTGAGCGCGATGGTCAGGGTGCGCCGGCGCACGCGAAAGCTGGTCTCGCCGACATAGCGACCTTCGGCCTCAAGCGCCTTGTGCACCTCTGCTGCATCAATGCCGGGGAACAGTTCCGTCAATGGCTGGCCAAGCTCCGCCTCGCCAAACCATTCCTGGAATGTGTCATTGATGAAGCGGAGCCGCAGGTCGGCCAGGTCGAGCAGCGACACGCCCACGCCGATGGCGCGCAGCAATTGTTCGTTGATGGCTTCGATCGACATGGCGTCAACTGTTCACGACGAGATTGCGGCGTTCTGTGAACCGCCCGACAATCGTTGTGGCATCTTCTTCGCTAATGCCATGCGCCAGCAGCGTTTCACGCAGGATCAACGCAAGCTGTTCGAAATGACGTGCTGCGATCGCCAGATGTGCATGCAGCTTCTCGATCTGGTTGTCGGTGTAGGACGCCGGGCCATCCATCAGCGATGAGACGAACTTGGTCTGGTGGTCGACGATCCGGGCCATATCGACATCGTCGAAGAACGGGCCGACATCATCATCGTCCAGCAAGCGGTCATAAAGATCCATCACGATCTTTGAGATGACGGAGAAACCGCCATATTTATCGAACAGCGTCTGTTGCATGACTCTAATCCCGAAACCCCTCTAACCCGGGGGAAGAGTGCCTCTAACCAACGAAAAAATCAAATCGGGGCGTGCCGATGTCAAGCGGCCTCGACCAACCGGTTCATACTTTGGGCCATCCAGTGCTGATTGGCCTTTATGGCCAGGTTCAGCGACTGGTGAAGGTCCATCAGCTGCTCAAGCGTCCAGTCATAGGCCGCAATCTTGTCCGAGATCCGCAACAGATCCTGCGAAATTGCATCCCGCGTGGCGGCATATTCATCGAGCTTTCCTTGATACCAGCTGTCTGCGAGGATCTGCGCATCCCGCAATGCGTCGGTGATGCCGTGGGCCGTGATCGGATCCTTGAAGTAGCCTGCATCGCCGACCAGCGCCCAGCCATCACCGCATGCCTGGCGCATGTAGCCAGGTTCACCCGCGAAGCCGGTGAGCCGCCGGGCAAGCCGTCCACCCTCAAGCTCGCTGTCCATCTGCGGCATCAGCGCGGCAATCTGCGCCCGGAAGCCTGCGGGCTTCAGCGCCTCGCGAAATCTGTCCCGCGCGCGCTGTGGCAGGCACAGGAAAACACAGGCCTGACCGTCATTGGTGGGGATGATGCCGCCTGCGGCGCCTTCGCCCCAGTGCCAGCGATATCCGCGCGGTGAAAGTCCGTTGAAATAGCCATAGATGCAGCGCGAAGCATGCGTGCCGCGCTTGGTGTATCCCGCGCCGGCCAACCTGGCGACGGCCGAATTCCTGCCATCAGCACCGATCACCAGTTCGGCGGAAATTTTGTGGATTGCCCCACCGGCATCGCGCAGGAACGCGCCTGAAACGGCACCATCGGGAGCGCGGAGAAGGTCGACGCACTTTATGCCATGGTGGATTTCGGCACCGCTGCGCCGGGCGGCGTCGACCAGAACCTTGTCGAGCGCGTGGCGCCGTGGAGCATATAAAGCGCTGACGCCATGCTGCGGTGAAATCTCGATGTCGATCGGTTCCTGCTTGCCATAGATGAACGACGTCGCGCGCAGGGGAGGGGCGCCTGTTGCTGCGACATTGTGCACGAGTCCCCAATTGGTCAGCTGCATCACTGCGCCGCGCATCAATGCGTGCGTGGAAATGGTATCGCTGCCATACGGATCGCGATCGACCACCAGCACGCGCGCTCCCTGCCGGGCGAGCAACATGCCCGTTGCCGCGCCAGCACAACGTGCACCCACGATAATGGCGTCATAATGTCCGTGGGCAAATCCGGTGAGAGTCATGGCAATATCCTTTCAGGCTGCGCGCAGTTTGTGCGCGCCAAGCTGGGCAATGATTGTCTGGGCAAGGGCTTCGGCATCCCGCCCGACGCCATCGATGAAGCTCGATGCGCGGTGACGCATGAAGGGCAGGCCAAGGACGTAAAGTCCTGGCCAACTGGCGATGCCGTCTTGTTGGGCGATCTCGCCATGTTCGTCGAATGCATCGAGATGCAACCAGTGATAGGAGCGCCGGTATCCAGTGGCCCAGATGACTGTTGAGATGCCCTCGCTTAGAAGGTCGATTTGCGTCGGACCTTGCGGAACGGCCGCGGGTTGCAGCCATGCTACGGGGTCCTGCTCGACGGTGAGCGACCACAGGGCTATTTCAGAATCAATCCGCTCGAGAATCTTCCTGCGTCGCCGTTCTGCAGCCGCGAATTCGCTCGCCAGGTTGTCGGCAAAGTGAATTCTTGAACCGGCGGCATTGAGCGCGCGGCCGGTGATTGTGACTCCCTGTGCAGCTAGCGCGGCCAGGTCGATATCGCCCTTGGCTGCATCCCCCACCAGTTGCAGGGAAGGCTGAGCCATCAATTCGCGCTGGCTGCGCCCTGGCGGACGGCGATCCCGAAGGAAGCCAACAAAATCGAGCCACTCGAACAGATCCATGCCGCGATAACGGCGCGGAGTGCGAACGTGACGGCCTGCGGCAAGGATCGTCCGGCGGCCAGAAACTGCCGCCTCGCGTGCCAGCTGGACGCCGGTGGCCGACCCGCCGATCACCATCACGCCGCCATCGGGCAAATGGTCCATGCCGCGATACTGGCTTGGCGTGACTCGATGAATGCGGTGGTCGAGGCCAAGGCTCCAGGCCGGAACTCGTGGCCGGTCGCAGGCTCCGGTCGCTACCACCAGCGCGCGGGCAATCCAACTTCCCGCGCTGGTCACGACGCGGAACCGATCGCCGACCGGCTCGACGGCGAGCACCTCGGTATTGTCCTCGACCGGCGCGCCATGCTTGGCGGCATAATCTTCGAGCCGGTCGACGAGATCGGCAGACTTCAGAAAGCCATCTGCCCTGGTGGCCAGTGCGCCGCCCGGCATACGGGTCATCCAACCCGGGGTCAGCAAACGCAATGCTGGCCATCGTTCAGAGCGCCAGCGCTCGCCAATCCGGCCGCGTTCCAGAACGACGTGCTCGATGCTATGGGCCGAGAGACAATGGCTCATCGCCAGCCCGGCCTGGCCGGCTCCGATAATAAGGCAGTCAATCATGCGGGCCATGGGGCGCTCCTTGCTTGGTGTCGCGCCCTGTTTGGACCAGCCATGTATCGGGAATGTGCCGCGCCAGAGGCAAAATTGTTTCGATTGTTTCAGCCTACCCCAAGCTGAGCCGGACGCAGAAAGCCCGCCGGTTGCGGGAACCGGCGGGCTGGATTTCACTCTATGGCGTTGGAAGGTGAGCTTGGTGTCAGCTGACGACCGCACTCACGGCAACCGGCACACCATTGGTCATCACGTCGAATACTGCGGAGCGGGCGACCGACTGATGGACGATCTTTTCGAGGGTCTCGTCATCGGCGTCGCCCTTGATGGCCACGAGAACGCGGACGCCCTGAAAGCCGTTGCGGGTCTGCGGGTCGATGCCAAGGATACCGTTAAGGTCAATGTCGCCTTCGACGATCACATCAACCGATTCCAGCTTGACCTGGCGCATCGAAGCGATGTTGCCAATACCGGCAGTAAGGCAGGCCGACAGTGCGCCCAGCAACAGTTCGGCCGGGGTCGGGGCATTGTCGCTGCCGCAGAGCACTTCGGGGTGATCGCCTTCGATCGAATAGGTCTGCTTGTGCTCGTTTTCCGAGCAGGCGCCGAAGAAGCTCTTGAAGTTTACACGGCTATGCGTGCCCGACATCCACTTGCCATTGGCGCGGAAGGTGAAGCGAGCGATTTCGCGCTGCTTGTCGACTGCGCCAAGCGTGGCGATAAAGGTTGGGACATCAACGCCGTTCATGGCGACGCGGGCGGGCTTTTCGATGGTTACAGTGGTCATTGTATCAGGTCCTCGGATTGAATTTGAAAAGGGGAGTAAAGTCAGAGCGACTGTCCGCTCCGAACGAGGACCTTTTCCCCTCTCAATGTATCAATTCGATGCCGCCGAAGCCGCCAAATGGTTTCAGTTGTTTCAGCGGATGGCCGTGACGAATTCCCTGTTACCTACGCAGGGAATTTATAGTTGCAAACGCAGAATTCTGGGGTTTTCTGACGATCACGGGCCGCCTGGAATGGCCAGAAAATGCAATTTTGCCTGCAAATTGCCTGAAAATAGGGAAAACAGCACATGAGACCAGTCCGCTCGCGACTGCGCTACGCACCAAACAGCTCTGGATCGCTCAGCTGATCACCCCTCTGGCGTTAGGGCGTCAACCGCCGAAGCCCAGGCTTTCCGCTACCGCTGCATTGACGATCCGGCCCTGGTGCACGTTGAGGCCAAGCATCAGGTGCGGATCATCCTCGCACGCGGCTATGCCCTTTGCCGCCAGCGCCAGGCCGAACGGCAGCGTGGCGTTGTTGAGCGCGTAAGACGAGGTCAGCGGCACTGCGCCGGGCATATTGGCAACGCAATAATGGATGATCCCGTCCACCTCATAGGTCGGTGCATCATGCGTGGTGGGATGCGAGGTCTCAAAGCAGCCGCCCTGATCGATCGCGACATCTACCAGCACCGCGCGCGGCTTCATCAGGCCCAGCATTTCGCGCGTTATCAGATGCGGCGCGGAGGCGCCCGGAATCAGCACCGCACCCACCACCAAATCGGCATCGGCGATCGACTGTTCGATCGTCGAGATAGTCGAATAACGGGTGGCCACGCGGCCCTGGAACATCTCGTCAAGCTGGCGGATACGCGGCAGCGACTTGTCGAAAATCTCGACCCGCGCGCCAAGCCCCGCCGCCATGCGCGCCGCCTGCGTGCCGACCACGCCGCCGCCCAGCACCACCACCTTGGCCGGGAGCACGCCGGGCACCCCGCCCATCAGCGTGCCGCGGCCGCCATTGTGCGCATATAGCGCCGTGGCACCCGCTTCGATCGAAAGCCGCCCGGCCACTTCGCTCATCGGCGCGAGCAGCGGCAGCGAACGATCGGACGCGGTAACCGTTTCATAGGCCACCGCCGAAACACCCGATGCCATCAGGCCCCGCGCCTGATCGGGATCGGGCGCCAGGTGGAGATAAGTAAACAGGATCTGCCCTTCGCGCAGTTGCACCCATTCATTGGGCTGTGGTTCCTTCACCTTGACCACCATCTCGGCCCGCGCGAACACTTCAGCCGCGCTGCTGACGATTTCGGCCCCGGCGGCGCGATAGACCTCGTCACCCTTGCTGATGCCCTCGCCCGCTGTGGTCTCGACGATCACCTGGTGTCCGGCGCTGACATATTCGCGCACCGCCTCAGGCGTCAGGCCGACGCGATATTCATGGGCTTTGATTTCCTTGGGAACACCTACGAGCATGCGGAAAACCTCTTTGATCGGACTCGGCAGACTTTGCAGGCGATTCCTATCGCAAGGGTTAGAAAATTACAATCTATTGGTATTTTGTTTGGCCTCACCGGGCGGGAATCACCCGGTCGAATAATCAGGGAAGTTGCGCTGGCAGGCTTCGAGCATGTGTTCGACCCGCCCGGCATCGGCACCGCTGGCACCCTGCGGCAGCGGCCGCATTTTGGCTGGCGGTGGGAAGGTGCCGTATCCGGCAAACAGGCAATGCCAGCTCAGCGAGGAATAGACCGGATCGGCATAAGTTGCAGCATTCGCCTGCGCCATGTCCTGATGCGTGAACCAGGCCGTCATCATCGCCTTGAGATTGTCCGACAGCGCCTGGTTGGCGGCATTGTCGCGCCAGTAATCCGTGTCATGGCGCTGGTTCATGCGGTAATGGGCGACGATATAGTCGCGGATACCGTCATAGCGTGCGCCGATCGCGGAGTTGAAGGTATCGCGGTTGGCTGCGGTGAAACCGCCTGCCTCGCAGGCATCGGCAAACTCCAGCGCAGTGGCGATCACGATATGCAGTGCGGTTGCCTCGAGCGGCTCGATGAAGCCCTGCGCCAACCCTGCGGCAAGGCAATTGCGGTGCCAGCTTTCAGCCACGCGGCCGACCTTCATTTTCAGAAAGCGCGCCTCTTGCCCGGTATCGTCCACACCGATTGCGGTGCGCAGTTCCGCTTCGGCCTCCTCGTCCGAAATATGGCGCGAGGAATAGACATAGCCATTGCCCACGCGCGAGGTGAGCGGGATTGACCAGCGCCAGCCTGCCCGCATCGCGATGCTGTCGGTCTGGGGATGGAACGGCACTTGCGGCGCAGTCGGGATCACAACCGCGCGGTCGTTGAACAGGTTTTCAGCGAAAGAGTAGAACGGCACACCGATTGCCTGCTGCGCGATCAGGCTGCGGAACCCTGAACAATCAACGAAAATGTCGCCTTCGATCCGGCGCCCGTCACCGAGCAAAAGCGCGCCGACATCGCCATTGCCGAACAGCTCGACCTCGGCCACTGTCGCCGGAACATGCACCACGCCCCGCGCGCTTGCCCATTCGCGCAGAAAACCGCCCAGCCGGTGCGCGTCGAAATGATAGCCATAGCTGGGGGCGAAGGGGAAATTTTCGGATGGGTGCGGGCCCTTGCGCGCGTGCGCCAGCCGTGCCGCCAGAAACCAGTGATCAGGGTGCGCGGGGACCGCAAAGCCCCGCCGCGCCAGCAGGCAGTTCTGCACGAAGCCGGGCTCGCTATGCAGGTCGGTCGGCCCTGGAAAGGGATGGAAATAGCTGTCAAAACCCTCGCGCTCGCTCCATCCCGTGAAGCGGATGCCGAGCTTGTAGGTCGCATCGCAGGCCGCCATCCACTCGCTTTCGGCAATGCCGAGATGGTCGAAGAAGGCCTTTAACTGCGGGGTCGAGCCCTCGCCCACGCCGATGATCCCGATTTCCGGGCTCTCGACAACTGTGACGCTGCCGCCGCGCGCTGCCCATTGATGGTGGAGCAGACAGGCAGTGATCCATCCGGCGCTGCCGCCGCCAAGGATGACAACGCGTGGGGGAACTCGCTCGCTCACCTCACTGCCGGTACCAGCCTTATCGCAAAGCCGCCACCCGGCGCCATCGCCAGATCGAGCGCATCGGCCGATGTCACCGCCCGGCTTTCTATCACGATATCGAACCTCCCCTGCCCCTCATAGGTTGCCGTTGGTCCATCGCGGTATATTTCGGCGCGATAGGCGCGGCCCGGGTCGAGAAAATCGAGCGCGACCGAAAGCTTGCGCCCCTGCTCGCCAGCGGCGCCGCCGACATACCATGCGTCGCTGCTGCGGTCCTTGCGCGCGGTGACGACATAATCGCCGACTTCGGCCGCCAGCACACGGCTGTCAGACCAGTCAGTGGGCACGTCCTTGATGAACTGGAATGCCGCCTTGTGCTGCGCATAATGTTCCGGCAGGTCAGCCACCATCTGGATCGGCGAATAGATCACGACATATTCCGCCAGCGCGCGTGCTAGCGTCATCTGCAGGGGTTGGCCGCGCCCCTCAAGGCTGAGGATGCCGGGGGTATAGTCCATCGGCCCCGCCAGCATCCGGGTGAACACCATAGTCGGGACATGGTCCGGCCCGTTGGGCGGAACACCCCAGGCGTTGTACTCCATGCCCCGCGCACCCTCGCGGCTGACCCAGTTGGGATAGGTCCGGCGCAGCCCGGTGTCCTTGACCGGTTCGTGCGGATTGATTGCAATGTGCCGCCTGGCCGCTTCAGTCACGACCTTGAGGTGGTGGCGCTGCATCACCTGGCTTTCGGTGCATTCGCGTGTCTCGCGCCCGTCGGGATGGACATAGCGCAAGTTGCAGGCATCGGTGACATAGCCGGTCTTGATCGTGCCGACGCCATTGGCGGCCATCAGGTCAAGCGCAGCGGGCAGTTGCGCTTCGTAATTGCCGACATCGCCTGAAGTTTCGTGATGGCCGATGATCGCTATACCCTTGTTCGCGGCATAGCGAGCCAGCGCCGCCAGATCGTAATCGGGATAGCTTTGGGTAAAGCTGAAGTCGGCGCCGTTGAAGAACCAGTTGCCGTCCCAGCCGATGTTCCAGCCTTCGACCAGCACACCCTTGAACCCGTTGGCGGCGGCAAAATCGATGTAGCGCTTGACGTTGGCGGTATTGGCACCGTGACTTGGCCCTGATCCCCAGCTTTCCGTTTCGAGATGAAGCGACCACCACACGCCAACGTATTTGTGCGGTGTGAACCAGCTGACATCGCCCAGCCGGTTGGGCTCGTTGAGATTGAGCCCGATATCGCTCATCGCCAGGCCCGCCGCATCGGGCGCAATCAGCACTGTTCGCCACGGCGTGGCGAAGGGAACGTCGCGCACCGCGCGGGCCGCGCCCGATCCGGTCGGCGCCAGCGTAGCGCGAAATCCCGTGCCGGTGGTGCGCTTGATCCACATCCCGGCGAAATCGACCAGCGCCGCCTCGTGGATTGCCAGGTGCGTCCCGTTGTCGAGCCGGAAGGTCAACGGCGTATGCGCCAGCGAGACCGCGCTGATCGGCGTCTCCTGATAGAGATATTCGTAGCGGTTCCATTCGCCGCCGGGAATCCACCACGCCTTGCCGTCTGCCGTGATGTTGAACTCGGTCAGTTCCTCGGCAATGCGCACGGTCTGGCCCATGCTGGTATCATCGAACAGATAGCGAAAACCGATCCCGTCATCGAACACCCGGAAGATGACGCCGAAACGGCGCTGCGCATCGCTCTCTTCCTCGAAGCGCACGATCAGCTGGTTGTGGTGGTCACGGACATAGCGCCGCTCGCCCCAGGGCTGCTCCCACGTCTCGTCATTGCTGGAAGTTTCAGACCCGATGATCCTGAGACGGCGCTCGAGCTTGTCCTGGTCGGTCAGCAGGAACCCCAGGCGGCTCGCGTCGAGCACCGGCACCCCGTCTTTCTCCACCCGGTAGAAGGGCTTGCCTTCACCATCGACGTCAATGGCCACGCTGATCTGTCCATCGGGCGAGGTCACTCGTTCTTCTGCCCTGACCGGCATGGCAAGCGCCGCGATCAGGACGGTGGCTACAGCAAGAAAACGCAAGATCATGGTTTGGTCACCAGGGCTCCAAGGGGCGGCAAACGATCGGGTGTGGCACTGTTGGCAGAGTGCACCAGCTCTCTGCCTGCCAGATGGCGGGGCACCTCGATTGGCGTACGGCCGAGATTGAACAGACAGCGCAGCATTTCATCGCCATGGCCGCGCTCGATAACCAGCAGATCGCCCCGCACCTCGCAGCGCGTGACCGCGCCCAGCTTGAGCGACGGATGGGCGTTGCGCAGAGCCAGCACCGCGCGGGTGTGGTGCAGCAGCGAAGCCGGATCAGCCTCTTGCTGGTCGACCGATCGTGCGACATTTTGTTCGCCCAGCGGCAACCACGGATCGGCGATGGTAAAGCCGGCATGGCGGGCGTCATGGCTCCACGGCATCGGGGTGCGCGCGCCGTCACGCGAAAGCGTCAGCGGCCAGTTGGCGATCGCTTCTGGATCGTGCAGCTGCTTGAACGGGATGTCGATCTGGGTCAAACCCAGTTCCTCGCCGTAATAAAGGATGATGTTGCCGCGCAAGCAAGCCAGCAGCAGAATCTTCATGCGCGCTGCGGCGGCGCGTTCGTCTGCGCTCCACCAGCGCGACAGGGCGCGCGGGGCATCGTGGTTTTCGAATGCCCAGCTGGGCCAGCCCAGTCCGGGTTCATCCGGCCACTGGGCCAGCGCCGCGCAAACCAGGCCGGGCGTCAGCCGTTCGGCATACAGGAAGTTGAAGCCATAAGCCGAATTGAGATGCCGGCCATCAGCGGTGAAAGCCTTCATTTCGCCTTCGGCTTCGTCGCCCCCGACTTCGGCTACGGTAAACACCGCGTCATACTCGTCTGTCAGTGCGCGGATCCGGGCGATGAAGGCCGGAATGGCAGCGTGCGACTTGTTGTAGGTCTGCCGCTGGAAATCGAAACTGCGCGTGCGCGGCTTGTCCGATGGCGGCGCGGGCGGATTGTCGCGCAGCTGCGGATCGTGCATCGCGAAATTGAGCGCATCGAGGCGGAAACCGTCAACCCCGCGATCGAGCCAGAATCTGGCCACGCCCAGCAATGCCTCCTGCACCTGCGGATTGTGGCCGTTCAGCTGCGGCTGGGAACTGAGGAAATTGTGCAGGTAGTATTGCTGGCGGCGTGCATCCCAGGTCCAGGCGGGGCCCCCGAACACCGATTGCCAGTTTGAAGGGGGCGAGCCGTCCGGCTTGGGATCGGCCCAGACATACCAGTCAGCCCTGGGGTTGGTGCGGCTGGAACGGCTTTCGGCGAACCATTCGTGTTCATCCGAAGTGTGCGAATAAACCTGGTCAATCAGCACCCGCAGCCCCAGCTCGTGCGCGCGGGCGACCAGTGCATCAAAATCGGCCAGCGTGCCAAAGATGGGATCGACGCCGCAATAATCGGCCACGTCGTAACCGAAATCCTTCATCGGCGAGGTGAAGAAAGGCGAAACCCAGATCGCATCTACCCCGAGCGACGCAACATGATCCAGCCGCGCGGTAATGCCCGGCAGATCGCCGATTCCGTCGCCATTCGAATCCTGGAAGCTGCGCGGATAGATCTGGTAGATCGCCGCGCCCTTCCACCAGGGTTCCAGATTGGCGTCGGCGGCTTGCGCGGAAGGAGAGCTCAACCTGTTCACCGGGCAAGCTCGCTCACGCGGCAGATCGCCCAGCCGAATGGAGCAAGGCGAAATGCCGCGCTACCCGGTGCCGTGACGGATAAGGGGCAATCGCCCGCCAGCGATTCAAAGGTGCGGGCATCGTAACCGAGCGCCACATTGGCCGTCCTTTCTTGTGCAGTCGTATTGAAAGCAAGCAGGTATTCTCCACCAGTGGCCGGATCGAAACGCGAGACTGCAAAGATACCGGGCGCCTGTTCGTAATGCCGCACCAGCTGGCGCCCGGTGGCCAGCGCCGGATGCGCCTTGCGGATCGCGGCAAAGTTGGCGATCAGCCGGTAGAGCGGATGGGTGTGGTCGAAATTGGCCTGCGCCGTGGTCGCGGACGTGCCGATCAGCTGGTTGTCGTTATAGACCGCTGTGCGTGAGGGAAACATGTCCTCACGCGCCAGCTGGTCATCGCCATCCCCGACAAAGCCCTGCTCGTCGCCGTAATAGATCACGGGTGAACCGCGCAGCGTCAGCAGCATGGCATGGCCGAGCATGACCCGGGCCAACAGCTCATCTTGCCCGATGCCGGGCATGTCCTGCCGGATCAGGGTCGCAAACCGGCTCATGTCGTGATTGCCAAGAAAGGTTGGCAGGCGCAGCGCCGCAGCTTCACCGCCTTCGTAAAGCACATCGCCATCGAACATGTGTGCCAGCACGACCGTGCCCTTGCCTCGCCCCAGCACTTCGCGCATCGCCGCCTGGAAGGCGAAATCGAGCACCGCCGGGAAACCGTCGCGCCGGGTGTATTCCGCGATATATCCGTTCTGCGGGATATCCTTGAACACCTCGCCGAAGATGTAGAAATTGGGTATGCCCGCCGCCCGCGCGGTGTCCTGCATCGCCGGGATGAAGGCCTGCCAGAATTCAGGGTTCACATGCCGCGCGGTGTCGACCCGGAACCCGTCGATCCCGAACTCGCGGATCCAGCCGGCATAGATGTCGATCATTCCCGCAACCACACGCGGATGTTCGGTGAACAAATCGTCGAGGCCCGAAAAATCGCCGAAACGACTATCCTCGCCCGTGAAGCTGGAATTGCCGCGATTGTGGTAATAAATCGGATCGTTGAGCCAGGCTGGGACCTTCACGTCCTTTTCCGCATCGGGAACGATGGGCACATAGGCATAGGCCGGATCGACGAGCCGGGCGAAATTGGCGGCGCTGCGATCCTCATCGCCCATGAAACCGGGGTTTATGGGTGGCCCGTCCACCCCGCCAAGGGTCGAATAGGGATAGTCGCCCCGGCTGCGATATTCGTAATTGGTCGCATCGCCATCGGCATAGCGGATCACGTCCGCAGTGTGATTGGTGATGATGTCCATATAGACCTTCATGCCCCGCGCATGGGCGGCATCGACAAAGGCCTTGAACTCGGCGCTGGTGCCGAAATGCGCATCGGGCCGGGTGAAATCGGTCACCCAATAGCCATGATAGCCTGCGCTTTCCTGCCCGGGTTGCCCTTGCACCGGCTTGTTCTGGAAGATCGGCGCGAACCAGATGGCGGTGATGCCCATCTGCTCGAGATAGTCGAGCCGCGCGGTCAGCCCTTTCAGATCGCCGCCATGGAAGAAGCCCTTGTGCGCGGGGTCGAACCCGGTCTGCAGCGGGCCGCCCGCGAGCCCGCCGCGATCATTCGCTGGATCGCCGTTTTCGAACCGGTCAGGCAGGACGAAATAGACCACTTCCTCGGCCGGATCGCGCAGCCGCAGCGGCGCGGCGGCGAACGATGTTGCTGCAGCCCCATCCACCGCCGGCTGCTGCGCAGCGCATGCGCTCGCGCCAAACAGGGCACAGGCGGCAAGGCCGGACAGGATCAGCCCGCGCGCGATCATGCGCCAACCTTTTCGGGCGCGGCCTGGCCGACAAAGGCCCGGAGGAAATCGAGATGGTATGGCATGGCGCGGGCTTCCTCCTCGCAGCGGCGTTCATGTTCTTCGAGCAGCGCCGCCAGTTGCGCGACCGGAAGGGTGTCAGCGATCGGATTGTAGCCATGGGGAACGATGCCCTGGCCAATCAGCACCTGGAACCAGCCGACCGGGGTGAACAGTTCTTCATGCTCGCGATGGATGAAGGCACCCGCCTGCCATTGGGAAATCTTGCGTTGCAGCGTTTCGGGCAGTTCCATGTGGCGCACCATGTCCCAGAAGGGTTCGCCCTCGCGCTGGTTGGCCCAGTAATGCAGGATCAGGAAATCGCGGATGCGCGTCCATTCGAACGCGGCCTGGCGGTTGAACTCGTCAGCCAGCGCCTGCTCCACCCGGTCCCCCGGCAGCATCGCCAGGAAACGCGAGATCGAGCTCTGGATCAGGTGGATGCTGGTGGATTCGAGCGGCTCCATGAAGCCGGCGGACAGCCCTATGGCAAGGCAGTTGCGAACCCAGTGCTGCCGCCGCGTACCGGTGGCAAAACGGAACGGGCGGGGATCGCCCAGCGGCGCGCCGTCGAGATTGGCGAGCAGGATCGAGGCCGCTTCGTCATCCGACATATGCGTGCTGGAATAGACATGGCCATTGCCGATCCGGTGCTGCAGCGGGATGCGCCATTGCCATCCGGCCTTGCGCGCGATCGAGCGGGTATAGGGGGTGAAATCGCCTGCCCCTTCGCAGGCAATTGCCATCGCCCGGTCGCACGGCAACCAGTGGGTCCAGTCCTCGAACCCGGATTCGAGCGCGCCTTCGATCAGCAATGCGCGAAAGCCAGTGCAATCGATGAAGAAGCGCCCGGCGATGCGATCGCCGCCTTCAAGCCGCACCGCCGCAATATCGCCGCTCTCGCCGTCACGCTCGACCGCTTCGACCACGCCTTCGCGCCGCACCACGCCGCGCGCTTCGGCATAGCGGCGCAGGTGCGCGGCATAGAGCCCGGCATCGAAATGATAGGCATAGGGCATTTCGGGCGATTGCGGCGTACGCCGGCCACGCTGCATCCGCATCTTGCGCGCCGCCAGTTCGTTGAGCGAATAACGCTGGAGCGGCTTGGCCAGCCCGAGCTGGCTGGCCCGGACCCAGTAATGCTGGAACGGCAGCAGCCCCATGCCCTGTCCGACATTGCCGAAGGCGTGCATATAGCTTTCGCCTTCGCGCAGCCAGCCGTCAAACTCGATGCCAAGCTTGAAGCTGCCCCTGGTTTCATGCAGGAATTCAGCCTCGTCGAGATCAAGCGCGGCATTGAACAGGTGGATCTGGGGAATGGTCGCCTCGCCCACCCCGACCGTGCCGATCGCTTCGCTTTCGACCAGCATGACCGGGCGGCCCGGCGCAAAGCGCGCCAGCGCGGCCGCAGCCATCCAGCCGGCGGTCCCGCCGCCCACGATCACGAAATCCGTAGCTGCCTGCGCCGTCATGAACGATCCCCGACATGCCCCGAAACGAATGGGGAGAGCACAACCCGGACCCCATTAAGCGGTAGAGCGGCGGGTCTTTCAAGTATCCGGCGGAAATTCGAAAGACCCGGCGCTCCCCTCATGGCTGGTCAGAAGCGATAGGACACACCCACCAGATAGGTGCGGCCATATTCTTCATAATCGATTACATGGGTGCGATCGCCATCGGTGAAGTTGACGAAGGGTTCGTTGGTCAGGTTAAGCGCCTGCAGCGAGACCGAAACCCCTTCGAGCGCCCCTGCCTCGAAGCGATAGCCGATCTGCGCGTCAAAGATCGATTCCGCATAGGTCCGCCGGAACGCGCGGCTGGCCGAGATACCGATGAATTCGGCCAGGTACGACGAACGATACCGGTTACTGATGCGGGCCTCGAACCCGTCCTTCTCGAAATAGGCGGTCGAATTGATGACCCACTTCGACAGGCCCGGCGTATCGACGTTGAAGCTCGTCCCGTCAGGCTGCGTCACGTCGAGCCTGCTCTTGGTGTAGGACACGCTGGTCTGGAAGCCGAAACCTTCCAGCGCCGAAGTAACCATTCCAAAGGGAACTGCCGTGCTTGCTTCCACACCGAAGATGTAGCCATCGGCGCCGTTGTCGGGGCCCGTGACCAGGCCCAGCGTATTGTTGCCGGTGGCCGCGAAGGCCGCCTGCTGGGTCGGCGTCAGCAGCGGGACGAGGTTGGAAAAGTCGCGCAGCACCGGTGCGCTGGGGTTCACGAAATCGTCAAGCCATTTGTAATAGGTGGCGATGGCCAGATATCCCGCGCCGCCAAAGTAATATTCGAACGACGCGTCGATCCCGTCGGACACGAAGGGCCGCAGCTGCGGGTTGCCGCCGCTGCCGCTGAAGATCGAGTTGAAGCCGTCGGCCGGCGGCATATTGGCGATTCCGGCATTGAACGAGGCATTAAGCTGGTCCATGCGCGGGCGAGCCAGGGTGCGGGCCGCACCGACGCGCAGTTTCATGTCATCCGACAGTTCGAAATTGAGGTTCAGGCTCGGCAGGACATGGGAATAGTTGTCGCCGTCGGTAACAGGGGTCTGCACCGCGCCGATCCCGCCCGGCGAGTTGAAGCCATTGGATGACTGGTCGGTAAAGACCAGCTGCACACCCAGATTGCCGGTTACCGGCAAACCGCTGACCTGGGTATCGATATCGGCCCGCAGGTATCCCTGCGTGACCTTTTCGGACACGGTCCAGTCACCCGGGAAGGGCAGGCTCGAACTCTGGACATCGGTCAGCACATAAGTGCCGTTGCTCAGGAGCACGAAGGGATCATAGGCAACCTGCGGCCCGAAGCCGAGGAAGCTGAGGCTGGCGATCGATGGCAACAGCGCATCCGCCGGGATCGGCAGGCGGGTGACGGCGCCATCTGCCGCGAACACCGACGGCCCTCCAGCCAGGCTGAGGAAGTTCTGCGTGATGTCGCGCTTCTTGCTGCGATCCGAATAGGAGAGGCCAGCCACGAGATGCTTGATGATCGCGTTGTCGACCTTGCCCACGGCTTCGCCGCGGATCGTCCACAGCTCGTCATCGGTCAGGGTGTCGTTGATGAAGCCGGCCTGGACCAGCCCGTCCGCACCCCAGCCGCGCGGATCGGTCAACTGGATGAGATTGGTGTCTGAATAATCGATCGAATTGGTGAAGGCGAAGGGGAAGCCTTTAGGGCTGCGGGTGTAGGTCACAGTGTCCGAAGGACCGGCCGGATTGGCCGCATAGGTCAGGCCCGAATAGCTTTCGATCTGCTGCAAGCGGCGATCCGACGAGGAATAGGATGCGTCGAGTTCGAGAATGACCGCGTCGTCTTCGTATTTGGTGTTCCACCCGGCCGAGAAAGTCTCGGTATCCTTGCGATCGAAATCATTGCGCACCACCGGCTGGACGCCCGAAAAACTGACCGTATCGGGGAAATCGCCGCCGCTGTTCGAGGTAATCGTGGCTCCCGAACCCCAGCCGGGATTAAGCGGGAATTCGATGCCGCGCAGCGGAATGCGCTCGCGATAGTCGGCGTAGAACAGATCGAGCGACGTGCTCCATTCGTCGCTGGGCTGCCATTCGAGCGTGCCGAACGCGCCGAGGCGATCAAGGTCGACCGACTTGGCGAAGGGCTTCATTCCGCCGAGCACGGTGAAACCGGCATCGTTGGGATAGCCCCAGGCGTTGAACTTCTTCACCTGGCTCGGGCTCGACTGGTAAGCGACGCCCACAGCCAGGCCAAGTGTGTCGCCTGCGAACTGGTCGACATAGGTGGCGGTCGCGCGATAGCCGCGGCCTTTGACATCGGGGTTGAGCGAGCCATCCTCGTTGAACTCGCCGCGGGCTGCGAGTGAGACGATCCGCTCGCCCTTCTCGAGCGGACGGATGGTCTTTAGGTCGACCGTACCGGCCAGGCCCTGGCCGATGAGGCCGGCATAGGGCACCTTGTAAATGATGCCGCGGTCGATCAGTTCGGACGGATACTGGTCATATTCGACCCCGCGGTTATCGCTTGAGGAGACCAGTTCTCGGCCATTGAGGAGCGAGGTGGAAAAGTCCGGGCCAAGACCACGCACCGACAGGTTCTGCGCGCGGCCGTCGATCCGCTGCACCGCCAGGCCGGGCAGGCGGCCCAGCGTTTCGGCGATCGAGACATCTGGCAATTTGCCGATGTCTTCGGCCGAGAAGGCTTCCGCAATCACGGTCGATTGACGCTTGGTGTTGATCGAGCTCTCCAGCGAGGCACGAAAACCGGTAACGACGATGGCGTCGCCTTCCGGGGACGCTTCCGCTTCGGCCGCGTCTTCGGCACCTGCGTCCTGCGCCATTGCAACCTGCGGGAACGCGGCCGCGCCCAGCGCAACCGAAAAGGCCGCCATGCTCACGCCGACGGAAAGCTTGCTACGAATTGCCATGTGAATTTCCTCCCCTGCACGGCGATCAGGCATCTGCTGTGCCCGCCTGCGTGCTGATCCAGTCCAGGCTCGGAAAGCGAAAGTGCCCCCCGGCTTGGACGCAGGAATAGCCGGTCATAGTCGGCATGCGAAAGATAGCATACGTATACGTTAATATATTCAATGGCTTACAACGATCTTTCAACCTGCTGACCAGGTCCTTAGAGGGCGCCATCTGGCCTCATATGACCGAATTGCCAAACCCCGGTGCAAAGCCTAAAGTTTCGGGCGATCGCCAAACGGCGGCTGTTCGCAGGAGAGGAACTTGGGTCGCAAGCCTACCGGCAGGCCGACTAGCTTCGATATCGCCTATCTGGCGGGGGTATCGCAGCCAACCGTCAGCCGCGCGCTGCGTGGAGACCCTTCGGTCAGCGCCACAACGCGCGAACGCATCCGTCTTATCGCGGAAGACCTCAGATACACTGTCGACAAGAACGCATCATCGCTGCGTTCCCAGCGCTCGAACACCATTGCATTGCTGTTCTTTGAAGACCCCACGCCAGATGAGAGCATGATCAATCCCTTCTTTCTGGCAATGCTTGGATCGATCACCCGTGCCTGTGCCAATCATGGGCTTGACCTGTTGATTTCATTCCAGCGGATGGAGGATGACTGGCACGTCCAATACCAGGACAGCCATAGAGCCGACGGGCTGATCCTGCTCGGATACGGCGATTTCACGGTTTACCGCGAACGGCTGAATCAACTGGCGCGGCAGGGCACGCATTTTGCCCGCTGGGGATCGGTCAGCGGCGATTCTTCCGGCAGTACCATCGGTTCGGACAATTTCGGCGCAGGCAAGCTGGTAGGGGCGCATCTGATCGAGCGCGGGCGGCGCAGGCTGGCCTTTCTCGGCCATGCGGACGATCACTATCCCGAATTCGCCCAGCGCTATCGCGG
This sequence comes from Altererythrobacter chaiwopuensis, assembly GCF_054957755.1. Taxonomy (NCBI): domain Bacteria; kingdom Pseudomonadati; phylum Pseudomonadota; class Alphaproteobacteria; order Sphingomonadales; family Erythrobacteraceae; genus Altererythrobacter; species Altererythrobacter chaiwopuensis. The sequence continues at coordinate 811,747 of NZ_JBTXJG010000001.1, read as the reverse complement.
CATGTGCCAGGCGCTGGAGGATGCCGGTATAGCGCCCGAGCGCGCCTTGCAGCGCGATGCCATCACCACCGAGGAAGCAGGCTATGCTGCCACCCGCAGCCTGATTGCGAGCGGTCAGCGGTTCGACGGCATTTTCGCCGCCAGCGATCTGATCGCTATCGGTGCGATGCGCGCCCTGGCCGAGGCCGGGCTAAAGGTGCCTGGCGATGTGGCGCTAGTCGGGTTCGACGATATTCCCTCCGCCAGCCTCACCAACCCGCCACTGACCACGATCATGCAGGATATCGGCGGCGCGGGCGAACGGCTGGTGGAAACGCTGCTGGCCAAGATCGAGGAACGCGAAGGGCCTGACAACCGCCTGCCCACCCGCCTGATCGTGCGTGCCAGCAGCGGCGGTGCCCCCGTCGCCCCGGCCGCACCAACACCGCCCGCGCCGCCTGTTCCGCTCGCCTGAGATCCCGATACATTCGTATACGTGTTGTCGGCTCAAGGCTTTCATGCCAGCCCTCCGGTATTGACGCGGGACGGCAATGACCGCTCGCGCAAGGGGAAGGGACAATAGAGGCAATGGAAAAACCGCGTCAGAATTTCTGGGGACTGTGGAATATCAGCTTCGGATTTTTCGGGATCCAGATCGGCTTCGCGCTGCAGAATTCGAACATGAGCCGCGTATTCCAGACATTGGGCGCGAGCATGGACGATCTGCCCGCGCTGTGGGTAGCCGCCCCGCTGACGGGCCTGATCGTGCAGCCGATCATCGGCCATCTGTCAGACAAGACATGGAACCGGCTGGGCCGCCGCCGTCCCTATTTCCTGACCGGAGCGATTTTCTCCGCGCTGGCGCTGTTCGCGATGCCGCTGGCGCCCACTGTGGCCGCGCCGCTGTTCTTTGCCGCCGCCATGCTGTGGGTGCTCGATGCCAGCCTCAACGTCTCGATGGAACCGTTCCGTGCCTTTGTGGGCGACATGCTGCGCACCGATCAGCACAGCGCGGGCTATGCCGTGCAAACCGCCTTCATCGGCGCCGGCGCAGTGGTAGGATCGATCTTTCCCTATCTTCTCGAAACGCTAGGTGTCGCCAATGTCGCACCCGATGGCGGCCTGCCGGACACCGTGCGCTGGAGCTTTTGGGCGGGGGCGGCGGCGCTGTTCACGGCGGTGATGTGGACCGTACTGTTCACTCGCGAATACAGCCCGGAAGAACAGGCCGTCTTTGCCCAAGAAGCCCCGCTCGAAAGCGGCCAGCCGGTGCGGCTGCTGGCGGAAAAGAGCTTCGTTTCGGCGGCAGTCTGGACCGTGCTGGGTGCGATCGTTCTGTTGCTGGTCAACGCGCTGGAACTGGAAAAGGAAGTCTTCCTGCTGGGCGGATTGCTGGTGTTCTACGGCTTGCTCAGCGCGGTCGCCATCAACCTGGCGAAGCAGGGCCGGACCGCCAACATGCTGTCCAGCATCGTCGGCGATTTTTCCGGCATGCCGGAAATCATGAAACGCCTGGCTGTGGTGCAGTTTTTCAGCTGGTCGGCACTGTTCATCATGTGGATCAACACCACCCCGGTGGTGACGCAATATGTCTTCGGATCGAGCGATACGGTAAGCGCCGCCTATAATGAAGGCGCCAGCTGGGTGAACGTGCTGTTCACTGTTTACAACGGCGTGGCCGCCATCGCCGCATTGGGGCTGCTACCGTGGCTGTCACGCAAGGTCGGGCAGGTCTTGACGCATTCGATCTGTCTGACGCTGGGCGCGGCGGGTTTCCTGATGTTCTTCGTGGTGCGCGATGCGCAGATGCTGCTGCTGGCCGAAGTGGGCATCGGGATCGCCTGGGCCAGCATCCTGGCCATGCCCTATGCCATCATCGCATCCAATTTGCCGCAAGCGAAGCTGGGCATCTACATGGGCCTGTTCAACATCTTCATCGTCGTGCCGCAACTGCTGGTGGCAACGGTGATGGGATCGATCATGCAGGCCTTCTTCCCGGGCGAGCCGGTGTGGACGATGCTGTTTGCCGCGCTCGCATGGCTCGTGGCCGCCGCCGCGATGCTGCGCGTCACTGCCGCCCTTCCCGCCAGAATTGCAGAGGTCTCCCATGCGTAAAATTGCCCTCCCGCTCACCGCTGCCGCAGCGCTGGCGCTGCTCACCTCCTGCTCGGGCGATACCGGCGAGGCCGAGTGGCAGCCCGCCGCCTATGTCGAACTGACGCATCCCGAATGGAGCCGCGATGCGGTGCTGTATCAAATCAACACGCGCCAGTTTACCCCCGAAGGGACGTTCAAGGCCGCGCAGAAAGAGCTGCCGCGGCTCAAGGCGCTGGGTGTCGACATTTTGTGGCTGATGCCGATTCACCCGATCGGCGAAAAGAACCGCAAGGGCACGCTGGGCAGCCCCTATTCGGTGCAGGATTATTACGCTGTGAACCCTGAATTCGGCACCCCCGAGGATCTCAAGGCCTTCATCGCCGCCGCACACGAGCAGGGTTTCAAGGTGATCCTTGACTGGGTTGCGAATCACACCGCGTGGGACAATGCCCTGGCGAGCGAGCACCCCGACTGGTACGAAAAGGACTGGAAGGGTGATTTCCGGCCCACCCCGTGGTGGGACTGGTCGGATGTAATCGATCTCGACTGGTCGCAGCCCGGCGTGCGCCAGCATGTCGGCGAGGCGATGGAGATGTGGGTCCGCGATTTCGATGTCGATGGTTTCCGCGCCGACGTGGCCGGATATGTCCCGCTCGATTTCTGGGAAAGCGAGCGCGCCCGGCTCGATGCGATCAAACCGGTCTTCATGCTGGCCGAATGGAAAAGCTCTGAACTCCACCGCCGCGCCTTCGACGCCACCTATGCCTGGGAATGGCACCAAACGGTCAAGAACATCGCCCAGGGCAAGGCCGACGCCACCGCGCTGTTCGGCTATTACGCCGAAAACGAAAGCGCCTGGCCCGCTCAGGCGATGCGGCTGACCTATATCGCCAATCATGACAGCAATGCCTGGGAAGGGACGCAATACGAGAATTTCGGCCCGGCCCTGCCCGCATTCCTCGCGCTGAGCTTCACCGGCGAAGGCCTGCCGATGATCTACAACGGGCAGGAAGCCTGCAACGCAAAACGCCTTGCCTTCTTCGAGAAGGATCCGATCGACTGGAGCCAGGGCGAAGGTTGCCAGCTGGACGAACTGCTGACCGATCTGATCGCCTTCCGCAAGGCTAACCCGGCACTCGCCAATGGCCAGTGGGGCGCGCGCATGAGCCAGGTCGTGACCGACAAGCCGCAGCAGATGTTTGCCTGGGTCCGGGAGAAAGACGGCAACAAGGTACTGGGCCTGTTCAATCTGTCGCCCCGCCCGGTCAGCGCGGTGCTGGCCGATGGCCATGCTGCGGGAACCTACCGCGAATTCCGCAGCGGGGCCGCGACCAGCCTGGCCGCTGGCGACACGGTCACGCTGCCAGCCTGGGGCTATCGCCTGCTGGCCACGCAATAGTCGGCTGCAGCCACGCCTACGCCAGTGGTGGCGGAGCCACTGCACCGACGGCGCATAGATAGCGCGTAGGGTTTGACAATGGCTGCCGCTGCTATAGTTCTCACGCTTGGGCGCCTTCCTTGGCCGGGGACATGTAATAACTTACGACCAGAAGCCGCCGCGGGTGGTGGGGCTTGCGGGCGCCATCCTGATCAATCTCAACGGCGTTGTCGGAGCGGGAATATTCGCCCTGCCGGCCTTGCTCTATGCCAGCGCGGGCAGTTTCTCGCCGCTCGCCATCTTGGCCTTCGCGCTGCTCTATGCCTGCCTGATCGCGGTGCCGGCCAAACTGTCGACGGTCTTTCGCCAGTCGGGCGGGCCGCAGCTCTATGCGCAGCATGCCTTCGGGCCGCTGGCGGGGTTTCTGGTCGGCTGGTTCAACCTGGCGGCGAACATGTCTGGCAGGGCGGCCAATTTCCACGTGCTGGTATCTTACCTTGCAGCGATATTCCCCTTCTTCGACAACCCATTCGTGCGGCTTGCCACGATTGTTGCGCTCATCGCCGCATTCATGATGATCAGCATCGTTGGCACCAGGCGCTCGATCGCGGTCATGTGGGTCGGAACTGTCGCAAAGCTGGCTCCGATCCTGTTTCTGTGCCTAGCCGGGCTTTACGCGAACGGGATTCCCACCCGGGTCAGCCTGCCGCAATTTTCGCAGATCGAAGCCGTCGCGCTGCTGCTTGCCTATGCCTTTTCAGGCGCTGGAATAGTAACGGTTGCCGCGGGGGAAACGAAGCAACCCCGATCACATATCACGCGCTCGATCTTCATCAACCTCGCCGGGGTGGCGGTCTTCTATGCGATTGTGCAGCTGGCCTATATCGCGATCGCTCCCGATCCATCGGCAATCGACAGTCCGCTCGCGGCTGCGGGAGAAAAAGTCTTTGGCGCTGCGGGAACCTTGCTGATCAGTTTTGCCGCGATCTTTTCAATTGGGACCAACCAGCTCAGCAGCTTCGTGGCCATGCCCCGCATCGCCTATGGCATGGCTCGCCGCGGGCTGCTGCCCAATTTCTTCGCTTATGTCTCGCCGCGCTTTGAAACCCCGGCCATTGCCATCGCCGCCTATTCGCTGATCGTTGCCGGCCTGGCCATATCCGGCTCCTTTGCCATCCTTGCCATGCTGGTGGTTGCGGTCGAGCAATTGATATTCATCGCGTCGGTCGGCGCTCTGCTCAAGATGTGGCACCGCAATGACGGGGGTGTTGCTGATGCGATGGGGCCGCGCTGGCTGGTCATCATGCCCATCGCGATCGGCATGATCGTGTGGCTGACATCGCAGGTTCCGCTCAGCTCGGCGCTATCCACACTGGCCCTGGTGGCAACCGGACTGGTGCTCTACGCGCTGTCAAAGGGCGGCGCGGTCAAGCATGAGGGCGTGATCCTGCCCGAACGCCGCGCCTAGCCGTACATCCCGCGCTTTGGCCCGAGATAGCCGAACAGGTATGCCGCCACCTTGCGCATCTGGATTTCCTCCGCCCCTTCGGTGATGCGATAGCGGCGGTGGTGGCGATAGATGTGTTCGAACGGCTTGTGCCGCGAATAGCCGATCCCGCCATGCACCTGCATCGCGCGGTCGGCCGCCTCGCACACCAGCCGGTTCGCCCAGTAATTGCACATGCTGACCTTGTCGGAGATCGTCCGCTCGATCTCCTCATGCGGCATGTTGTCCATTTCCCAGGCGGTCTTGTAGATCAGCAGCCGCAGCATTTCGCACTGTGTGGCAAGCTCCACCAGCGGGAACTGGATCGCCTGGTTCTTCGCCAGTTCCTCGCCAAAGGGCTTGCGGGTGCGCGCATATCGCACGCTCTCATCGACGCAAAATTGCGCCGCGCCGAGCGAGCTTGCCGCCTGGCGGATGCGGTTCTGGTGGACGAAGCTTTGCGCCAGCGCGAGGCCGCGGCCCTCCACCCCCAGGATCGCAGAATCCGGCACCCAGACGTTGTTGACTGACAGCCGCGGATGATCCGTCGGCATGTTGAAGGTCCACATCCATTCCTCGATCTCGAGTCCCGGCGTGGGATTGGGGACGAGGAAGCAGGTGATCCCGCTGGCATCGCCATCCTTGCCCGATGTGCGGGCGAACATGGCGCAGTGCGTGGCGACATGCATGCCGGTGATCCACATCTTCTCGCCATCGATGCGCCAGCCATCGACCCCGTCGCGCGCCTCGCGCACGGCGCGGGTTTCCATATGGGTGGCGTCGGAGCCATGGTTCGCTTCAGTGAGGCCGAAGGCAACCCGCCGTGTGCCTTCGAACCCGCCGCGGATGAATTCCTGTTTCTGTTCCTCGGTGCCGAAAGTCTCGAACATGGCGACGAAGGGGAAATTGCCGACGATGCTGTGCTCGTTCTGCAAATCATTGTGGAGGCCCAGCCCCTTCCGCGCGAAGTTGTCGCGGATCACCGCCATCCACAAATTGGAGCCGTCCTTGCCGCCATATTTCTTCGGCGCGGAAAAGCGCCAATGGCCGGCCTTGTCGGCGCGGCGCTTGGCCTCGATCAGCAGTTCTTCCCACTCGTAGCGCGGCAACCCGCCGCGCTCCCAATCGGTGCGCGCATGCTCGCGGCGGTGGTCGAAGAAGCGGATATTGTCATCCTGCTGCTCCAGCGGCTTGATCTCGGCTTCGATGAAGGCGTCGAGCTCGTCCAGGTAGGCCTGCAAATCTGCGGGAATGGCGAAGTCCATGCGGTTATTCCTCTCCGGTCCAGAGTTTGCGCGCCACGGCGAGCGCAGGATATTTGGGAATGTCGGCCTCCAGCTTGTCGAGCGCCTTGCGCCGCAGCAAGGCGAGCAGGGCAGGCTCGGCAAGGTCGCGCTCTCCGCCGAGCAGCGCGCGGGCGATGGCGCGGTCCTCGGCGCGCACACCGCTCGCCTCCTCGCGCGCGATCATGCCCAGCGCATTGCGGGCCACGGCCAGCTGGAAACGGTCATGCCCTTCCATCCGGCCTTTCACCGTTGCCAGCCATTCGCCGATCGCGGTGGCCACTTCGCCCGCAGTGGCCTCGCCGCTCGATTCGGGCACCCGCCCGGCGGGCGGCAGGCTGCGCGCGCGTTCCTGCTGCGGGGCTTCCTGTTCGAGCAGCATCAGCAGGTCCAGCTCGTTCTCCGAAGTGCGGCGCGAGATCACCACCCGTTCGAGCATGCGGTCCTCACCGCTGCGCCAGATGCGCGCATTGCGCAGACAGCCGAGCGCCCACCATACGGTGCGGTGCACCAGCCAGTAGCGGAACCGGGCGCGGTCGACCGTGCGTCCGCTTTCGGCCTCATAGGCGGCGAAATAATCGTCCAGCGAACCCAGCCCCAGCGCGGGCCGGTCATACCGCGCAAAGCGCCACACCGCCATGCAACCGAAGGCAAGATCCTCGTGCGGGTCGCCGAAATGGGCCAGCTCCCAGTCGAGCACGCCGGTAAGCTGGCCAATCTCGGCAAGGATATTGCCCATGCGAAAATCGCCGTGGTTCAGCACAGGCTCGCACTGATCGGGGCAATTGTCCTCCATCCACCTCAGCCCCAGAGCGATGATCGGGCGGTCGCCGCCCGCTTCCTCGAACTGCTGGCGCAGGTCTGCAATCGCCGCGCGGTAATCCATCACGGGCACATCCGGCGGCAGGTCTTCCCGCTTTAGCGAATGAATGCGCGCCAGATCGCGCGCCGCTTCGGCCAGGATCGTGCCAGCACCTTCCATCGCCAATATCTGGCGCGGATCGGGCGTGCCGGGCAGGGCGCGCATGATGAAGCCGCTGCCGATCCCGTCGCCCGGCTCCAGCACCGCCACCACTTCGGGCGCGGTCACGCCCGCCCCATGCGCGGCGCGGATGATTGCCGCCTCGGTGGCGTGCCCGTAGGGCCGACCCTCCATGAAGGCGAGCGAAGGCGCGCGGCGGAGCACGAAATCCTCCGCCCCGCTCGAGAAGCGCCAGCTTTCCATGGTTGCCCCGCCGGTGAGCCGCGCCAGGCCTGACGGTGCAGGCAGCCCGGCCCGCGAGCCTCCCAGTCTGGAGAGGGCGCGGGCCAGGCCCTGCTCTATCGCCTGTGGGTCGCTGCTGCTCACCGTTCAGCAGCGATCAGGCCGGGATATTGTCCCTCTTGACGGTAATCACCTGCGAGTAGGTGAATTCCTCGAGCCCTTCCTTGCCGTATTCGGCACCAAAGCCCGATTGCTTGTGCCCGCCAAAGGGAGCGAAGGGCGAAATGTGCATGAACTCGTTGATCCAGACGGTGCCGGTTTCAAGTTGCTCGGCAATCTCGATGCCTTTTTCGGGATTGGCGGTCCACACCGCGCCGGCCAGGCCATAGTCGGAATTGTTGGCGCGCGCGATCACCTCTTCTTCGGTCGAGAACTTCATCAGCGGCATGACCGGGCCGAACTGTTCCTCGGCCACGATCCGCGCGTCTTCGGGCGGATTGTCGAGGATGGTGATCGGCACGTAATAGCCGCTGCCCGTGGGATCGGCATCGCCGCCAACCAGGAACTTGTAGCCATTGTCCTTCGCGTCCTCGATCAGTTCGAGCACGCGCTCATATTGCTTCTTGTTCTGGATCGGGCCGACACCGGTGCCCTGCTGTGAGCCGTCACCCACCTTCACCGTCTTGGCATAGTCGGCAATCGCCTGGCTCAACTCGTCATAGATATCCTCGTGGATATAGATGCGCTTGGCCGCGATACAGACCTGCCCGGCATTGGTGAAGCTTGACCAGAACAGCTGTTCCGCCACCTTCTTGGGGTCGGCATCGGGCAGCACGATCGAGGCATCATTGCCGCCCAGCTCGAGTGTGATGCGCTTCAGATCCTTCGAGGCGCCCTCCATGATCTTCTTGCCGGTCGCGGTCGAGCCGGTGAAGGTGATCTTGTCGATATCGGGGTGGCTGGTCATCAGCGGGCCCAATGAATCCTCGCCAGTGATGAAATTGACCACACCGGCGGGCACGGTGTCCTTGATCAGTTCGGCAAAGCGCAGCGTGGTGAGCGGCGTGAAGGGCGAAGGCTTGAGCACGATGGTGCAGCCTGAAAGCAGCGCCGGCACGATCTTCTGCACCGCCATCAGCAGCGGGAAGTTCCACGGCACGATGCCGCCGACCACGCCCACCGGCACCCGCCGGGTGCGGCTGAGCCGCTGCGCCGAATCCTCGGTCACCTCGTCTTCGAGGCTGAGTGTCGACTGGCTGGCAATCATGTAGGCCGACCCCATGATTTCGCCCTTGGCCTGTTCATGCGGCTTGCCCTGCTCGCTGGTCAGCAGCCGGTACAGCTCTTCGTGATTGTCCTGGATGATCTTGGCCATCGCCTGCAGCGCGGCGCGGCGTTCCTCGATCGGTGTCTTGCGCCAGCTCTTGAAGGCAGCGCGGGCAGCGGCCACCGCGCGGTCAAGCTCGGCCGCGCCGCAAGCCGGAACCTGGCCGATGACCTGTTCATTGGCCGGGTTGACCACGTCGAGCCATTCGCCCGATTCAACCAATTCGCCATTGATGAGATTCTTGTATTGGGTAGCCATGGGGCCTCTCTCCAGTCTGAACTGCCAGTGTGCAGGAATGTCTCGAGTCGCCAAGATGGGACGCCGCCGCCCCAAGGGCAAACACTTTCCTTGCATCATAGAGCGCGACGGCATGTCGCGCGCCTATCCATTGCGCTATGCAACTGATAGCCGCATGAAAGCGAGCGAAAAAGCATAGCTGAAGAGGATTCCCGCATGGCCGATCTCGTCGTTTACGGCAGCCCCGTTTCCCCCTTTGTGCGCAAGGTCCAGGCGGTCTGTATCGAAAAGGGCGTGGAATTCGAAACCGACGCGGTCAACGTGTTCGATCCGCCCGACTGGTTTCGCGAGATCTCGCCATTGAAACGAATCCCGGTCCTGCGCGATCGCTCGATTGCCGAAGAGGGTATTCCTGGGACGATTGCGGACAGCTCTGCCATCTGCGGCTATATCGAGAGGAAGCACCCCCAGGTGCCGCTCTATCCCGCCGATCCCTTCGCCTATGGGCACGCGCTGTGGATCGAGGAGTATGCCGACAGCCATCTGGCCGCAACCGGCGGGCTGGGCATTTTCCGTCCGATCGCCTTTGCCGCCATGCAGGGGAAAGAGCCCGATCTCGACACCGCGCGGGCATGCTGGGCAGAAAAGATGCCGCCGATCCTGGCCTATCTCGACGGCGCGCTGGGCGATGGCGAATTCTATGCCGGCGACGCGCTGTCGATCGCCGATATCACCGTCACCACCTGCCTGATGCAGCTCTCGCTCGCTGCCAGGCTGCCGCTCGATGCCTATCCCGCGCTCGCCGCGCACCTGAAGCGCATGCAGGCGCGCGATTCGATAGCCGTGCCTTATGCCAAGGCGGAAGCTTTCATCCGCAGGTCGGTGCCTGAACCCCATGATCTGGCGTGATTTCCCGCGGCTAACGACGCAAGGCTAACCATTTCTTTGCCATGACGCGGCATTGAGCGATAAAGCTTGCCGTACAGGCACGCAAACAGGGGAAATGCATGACCAGCCCGTGGACCATCGGGATCATCGGCGGATCGGGGCTCTACGCGATAGAGGGGCTTGAAGACGCGCAATGGATCGCGATCGACAGCCCGTGGGGCAAGCCCAGCGACGAGGTGCTGTGCGGACGCATTGGCGACGTGCGGGTGCGCTTCCTCCCGCGCCACGGGCGGGGGCACCCGATCGCGCCCGGCGAGCTCAATGCGCGCGCCAATATCGATGTGCTCAAGCGCGCAGGCTGCACCGACATTCTTGCCATCTCTGCGGTTGGCTCCCTGCGTGAGCAGATCGAGCCGGGGCGCTTTGCCATTGTCGAGCAGTTCATCGACCGCACCAATCGCACACCACGCAGCTTCTTCGGCACCGGCCTCGTCACGCATGTCTCGATGGCCGATCCGGTTTGCCCGCGCCTGTCTGAAATGGCCGCCGCCGCGATCGCTGGCGCCAAGGGAAAGGTGGCGACCGGTGCAACCTACCTTGCCATGGAGGGCCCGCAATTCTCGACCCGCGCCGAAAGCCGGATGTACCGCGAATGGGGGGCGGACGTGGTGGGCATGACCGCCATGCCCGAAGCCAAACTGGCGCGTGAGGCGGAGCTGCCCTATGCCCTGGTCGGCATGGTGACCGATTACGATTGCTGGCGGGAAGGCGAAGCGGTCGACGTGGCACAGGTGGTTGCGCAGATGCAGCTCAACAGCAAGCTGGCGCGCGACATGCTGACCCGCTTCATCAACGCACTGCCTGACCAGCGCGAGCCTTCACCGATCGACTTCGCGCTGGATGATGCAGTGATCACCGCGCCCGACAAACTCGATCCGGCGCTGCTGGCAAAGCTTGACGCAGTTGCGGGCCGGTTGCTTGCCGGGGGCTAGCGGCCCGCGACCTGCGCGAAGTGATCGAGCACTTCGGCCATCCCCACCACATCGCCATATTTGGCGTTCATGTCGAACAGATTGGCGCGGTGTACAGCCTCGTGCCGGTCGCCCACCGCCTCTTCCACCACAATCGGGATGAAGCCGTGCTGGCAGGCATCGACGCAGCTGGCGCGGATGCAGCCACTGGTGGTGACGCCGGTGATCACCAGGCTGTCAATGCCCATGGCGGTGAGCGTGGAGGCGAGCGTGGTGCCGAAAAAGGCGCTGGCATATTGCTTGGTGATGACGAGTTCATCCCCGCCCGGCTCAAGCCCTGCGGGCCAGGCGCCAAGCGGGTTGCCGCGCGCAAAGCTTTTCAGCGCGTCGATCTTGCGCGCGAAGATCCCCCCGTCCGCCATCGAAGGATGGAACTCGACATTGGTATAGATCACCGGCACACCCGCCGTGCGTGCCGCATCGCGCAGCCGCAAGGCCGCCTCCAATGCGGGCTCGACGCCTGCGTAAAGCGGGCTGCCCTTGGCCAAATAGGCCTCTACAAAGTCGATCAGGATCAGCGCGGGCCTTTGCCCGAAACCGATCCGACCTTCGAAGACGCCGGCATAATTGCTCTTCACGTCCTCAGCGCTCACCCAAAGAGCTCCTCTCGCACGCTCGCGTGTGTGAACAGCTTATCCTAGAATTTGTAGCCAAACTCCACCCCGAAGCGCCGCAACATCCCCGGAGAAATGAACGATCCGCCAAATTCGATCGCCGGGATCGCCTCGGCAATGTATTTTTCGTTGGTGAGATTGTCGGCAAAGGCCGTGACCGACCAGCTGTCGGTTTCCAGCCCGATACGCGTGTTGAGCACGCCGAAAGTATCGCGCCGGGTAAGCGAGTAATCCGCATCGCCCACGAATGAAGGCAGGGCCAGCGCCGATCCCGGAAGCAGCCCGCTGAACAGCGTGGGCGAGGTGTTGTTCTGCATGGTGTGGAACCAGGTCGGCCCGGTGATGCGGTAATCGGCCCGGGCAACGAAATCGAGCGTGTCGGTTACCGGCAGGTCAAGCTGGGTGCCCAGGTTGAGGGTGTAGTCCGCGGTATAGGGCGACTTGTTGCCGACCGTGACCGGCCGAGAGGCATTCTCCTTGATCTCGCTCTCCGTCACATTGGCTGAACCGAACACGCTCCAGCCCGGCATGATCTCGGCAGACAGGTTGAGCTCGGCGCCATAGATCTCGACCTCGTCGATATTCGACACCACGCGCAGCAGGCCGAAGCCGCCAACAAAGAATTCGAAGAACTGCATGTCGTCGATCTTGGTATAGTAACCTGCAAGATCGAATGTCACCGCGCCGCCCAGAAGGTCGCCCTTCATACCCGCTTCGAAGGCGCTCGATTTCTCTTTGCGGAACTGGTCCTCGATCAGCACGTCCGTGCCGATGAACTGGTTGAAGGCCTGGTCAACGATCGCGGCCGAGCCCTGATTGTTGAACCCACCCGATTTGAAGCCGATGCCCCAGTTGGCGTAGAGATTGACGTCATCCGAAAGCTCGTAGCGCAGCGAGATCTTGGGCTGGAGCTGCTTGAAGCTCTTCGACTGGTCGGGGATCGGCCCGAAGGCCTGGCCCGGATTGATCGGGCCGCCGGTAAAGGGATCGGTGGCATTGGGCACGAGGTTGCGCACCTTGCGGTCCTCGATGTCATAGCGCGCTGCCAGCCCGAGTTCGAAGCGTTCGCTCACCTCGAAATCTGCCGAGCCGAACACGGCATAGACATCGGTCGAGAAATCATCGTGGTAGAGCTGGGTGGTGGGGTTGAACGAACCAGCCGGATTGAACAGTTCCGTACTGGCGCCATTGCCCAGGTCTGCGCCCAGGCTGACCCCGACTTCCCGGTCGATATGGAGGTAGTAACCACCCACCTGCCAGTCGACCAGGCTATCGCCGTTCGAGGCGAGCCTCACTTCGGCGCTGAAATCGCTCTGGTTGCGAACCTGTAGCTGGGTGCCGTCACAGGTTGTGGGACCGAAGGGGCCGAAGGTCGACCCGTTGACGGGATCGAAGATGAAGGGCACCGGCGTCGCCCCGATGAAACCCGGCGGGTTGACCGGGAAGCCGGTCAGCGAGGCGGTGCTGGCAAAGCAGGCATTCGAAGCGTCGACCGAATCCTGCGTCGCCCCTGGGAAGGTGAAGCGCGCAAAATCCGCCGAAGTGCCATCGGCGGTCAGCAATTGTTCGACATCGCTATAAAGCGCCCAGGCCGTCAGCGTGACGCTGTCGAATTCGTGCTCGATCTTGGCCGATGCCTCGAAGGTCTGCTGGGTATTGGTGGGGCGAATGTTGGAATAGAAATTGAACGGGTGCTCGTTGACGTCCTCGAAAAAGGCACCACCGAAATTGGGCAGCGCAAAGGCCGCGTTGTAATTGATCGATGCGCCCTTGAGATCGGCATAGCGCGCCTTGACATCAAGCTCCGTCGACGGACCCAGTTCGGCCACGAAGCGCCCGTCGACCGACCACACTTCCTGGTCATCGACTGTATTCGAATCCAGCAGCACGTTGCGGTAGAAGCCGTCGGTGGTCGAATAACTGCCCGACAGGACCAGCCCGGCCCCCTCGCCCACCGGCGTCGAAACATAGGCCGAGGCCTTGTAGGTCTCGTCCTCTGCGGCGCTCACCTTGATGCCGCCTTCCAGGAAGCCAGCCGGCTTGAGCGTCTGTATCACGATCGCGCCAGCCGCAGCATTGCGGCCGTAAAGCGCCCCCTGAGGGCCTTTGAGGATTTCAATCTGGCGCAGCGTGCCCTGATCCTGGTTGAGCTGTGCAGTGTTGGTCTTGAGAATGCCGTCCACCACCAGCGCGACCGAGCTTTCCGCGTCGCGGGCGCCATTGATGCCGCGAATGTTGATCTGGGTATCGCCCGCTTCCGCAGTGCCGGTGACAATCGTCACGCCGGGCGTCAGCTGGACGAATTCCTCAGCCCGGTCGATCCCGGTCTTCTCCAGCGTATCTGCGGTGAACACGGTGATCGCGCTCGGAACCTCGGCCAGCGTTTCGGACTGGCGCCGCGCGGTCACGATAATGGCGTTGCTGCCGGTAGCGTCTTCCGCAACTGCTTCACTGCCGACATCCTGCGCCAATGCGGGGTTGGCCAAAATGATCGCGCCAAACGCCGCGCCGCACGCAAGGGTGTACTTGAAGGTGGTCATCTGTCGTATCTCCCCTGAACCTTTAGCCGGTACGGGATTTTTCCCGGACTTGCCGGCTGCAGGCAAACGCTACCCAATTAATTGACGCAATATTGTATACAATTTATCCTGGTCAAGCTTAATGTGCAAGAACGGGGGGAAGGCCGTGGTGTGTGGCAAAATGGTCGCGATGGCAGCTTGCGGGGGAGCGTTTGTGCACCTTTCAGCTGCTTCTCTGTGCTTTTCAGTATCCTTTGTGTCCTTTTCAGTCCCCTTTGGGCGCACAGCAGCCTAGGGTTCCGGGATGAGCCGCGCCTCCGACCTCGCCTATGACAAGATCCGCGCCCACCTGCTCAGCGGCGCGGTCAAGCCGGGCGCGCAGCTGACCGAGGACCAGCTGACGCAGATCACCGGCGTCAGCCGTACGCCGGTGCGCGAGGCGGTGCGGCGGCTGGAGAGCGAGATGCTGCTGGTGCGCAGCGAATCGAAGCGCATCTTCGTGGCCGACTGGAGCCGCGACGACATCGACGAGATGTTCACCTTGAGGCAGATGCTCGAGGGCCATGCCGCCGAGCGCGCGGCGCGCCGCCTTTCAGGCGAGCAGATCGACCGGCTCGAGGAAGTCAACCAGCAGCTGCACCTGGCGGTGACGATGGAGCCGCCCGACGTTGTGCGCTTTCTCGATGCCAACCGCAGCTTCCACGAGATCATCACCGAGGCAGCGCATTCGCCGCGCCTGGCGCAGGTGCTGGCCATGCTGGTCGAGCAACCGGTGGTACTGCGCACCGCGCGCAGCTATTCGGTGGAGGATCTGAGGCAGTCGGCGCGCGACCATGACGAACTGATCGCCGCCTTCCGCGCGCGCGATCCGGGCTGGGCCCGCGCGGTCATGGGCAGCCATCTGCGCCGCGCCTTTCACACCTTTGCGAATGCGGCCGAGGCGGCGGAGTAGAGCGGCTGCGCCGGGTTAGATAATCCCGCGTTCTTCCAGCTCGGCGCGCTTGCGCGAATCCATCCCCAGCAGCCCGCCGTAGATTTCCTCGTTATGCTGGCCCAGCTCCGGCCCCACCCATTCGACATGGCCGGGCGTTTCCGACAGCTTGGGCGCGACATTTTGCATCTTGAAGTTATCATATTTGGGATGCGGCATTTCGATGATCGCCTCGCGCGCGGCGAAATGCGGATCGGCCAGCATCTCGGGCGCGCGGTAGATATTGCCCGCCGGCACGCCGTGCTCTTCGCACAGGTCGAGCACCTGCTGGCTGGTGCGCTGCCTGGTCCATTCGCCGATCAGCGCGTCGAGCTCGGCCTGCCGTTCGCCGCGGGCGACGTGCGAATTGTAGCGCGGATCATCGCCCAGTTCGGGCACGCTCATCATCGCCGCCATGCGCTTCCACACGCTGTCCTGGTTCCCCGCCACCAGCACGCTGCCATCGCTGGTGGGATAGACGTTGGAGGGCGCGATCTTGGGCAGGATCGAGCCGGTGCGTTCGCGGATATGGCCGGTCACCGTATATTCGGGCACGGTCGATTCCATCATCGCCAGCACCGCTTCATAGATCGCCGAATCGACCACCTGCCCCTGCCCCGTCTTGTGCCGGTGGTTGAGCGCCATCAGCGCGCCGAGGCAGGCATAGGTCGCGGCGAGCGAATCGCCGATCGAGATACCGGCCCGGCTTGGCGGGCGGTCCGGCTCACCCGCGATGTATCGCATGCCGCCCATCGCCTCGCCGATCCCGCCATAGCCAGCGCGCGGGGAATAGGGGCCGCTCTGGCCATAGCCCGAAACGCGGATCATGATCAGCGCCTGGTTGATCGCGTGCAGATCGTCCCACCCCAGGTTCCAGCGCTCGAGCGTGCCGGGACGGAAATTCTCGAGCAGGAAATCGGCCCTGGCGGCGAGCTGGCGGACAATCTCCTGCCCTTCCTTCTCGCGCAGATTGAGGGTGATCGATTTCTTGTTGCGCGCGACGACCGAGAACCACAGCGGGATACCCTGCCCCCAGTTGCGCATCGCATCGCCCACCTTGGGCGGCTCGATCTTGATCACTTCGGCACCGTGATCGGCCATCAGCTGGCCGCAGAATGGCCCCGCGATCAGCTGGCCCATTTCGATCAGCCGCAGTCCCGAAAGCGCTCCCTCGGCCATGTCACCCCTTTCGCATCGTCAAAATTCCAGCGCCACACAGCTATTTACTCAAGGCGCACCCTAAAGGCACACAAAGGGTACAGAGAGCGACACAAGCGGCGCTCAAGCGGACCCGAACGTGACCGGGCCTATACAAGCGCCATTTGCATTTGTATACAATTTGCGTATCACGCGCCCAGTCGTTTTTTGCCAGCGAGACTATTCCCATGGCTGCCCAAAGCATCGAACTCGTCGAAGTCGGCCCGCGCGACGGGCTGCAGAACGAACCCGAGATCATCCCCAGCGCAGTCAAGCTGGCGATGATCGGGCGGATGCTCGACTATGGCGCGCGGCGGCTGGAGGTGGCGAGCTTCGTCCACCCGCAGCGCGTGCCGCAGATGGCCGATGCGGAAGACGTGATCGCCGGCCTGCCCGATCGCAAGGATGCGACCTATATCGGCCTGGTGCTCAACAAGCGCGGGGTGATGCGCGCGCTGGCAACGCGCGAGGGCGGAGCCCGCGGCATCGACCAGATCGGCTGCGTGATCGTGGCCAGCGACACATTCGGGCAGAAGAACCAGGGCCAGACCATCGAACAGGGCATCGCCGAGAACCGCGCCATGATCCGCTTCGCCCGCGAACAGGGGATGCGCGCGCAGGTAACGATCAGCGCCGCCTTTGGCTGCCCGTTCGAGGGCGAGGTGCAGCCTGAAACCGTGCTCGCCATTGCCGAGGAAATGGCCGCCGAAGGGCCGGAGGAAATCGCGCTGGCGGATACCATCGGCGTGGGCGTTCCGGCGCAGGTGGGGGATTTGTTCGGGCGCCTGGGTGAACTGCTTGGCGGCAGGATCCCGATGCGCGCGCATTTCCACGATACGCGCGGCACCGGCATCGCCAATGCCTGGGCAGCGTATCAGGCGGGCGTGCGCATATTCGACGCATCGCTTGGCGGGCTGGGCGGCTGCCCCTTTGCCCCCAAGGCGACGGGGAATATTGCCACAGAGGATCTGGTTTACATGATGGAGCGTTCGGGCATCGACACGGGAATCGAGCTCGAGGCAGCCATCGCCGCCAACCATTGGTTCGCCGAAAGACTGGGCCGGGCCTTGCCATCCTTGGTCGCACGAGCGGCCTGACCGAATATAGCCACGGAGAGACTATGACTTACAGGCCCGATAAGTACAGATTGGGCGTCGATGTGGGGGGAACCTTCACCGACCTGCTGCTGTTCGACGAGCAAAGCGGGAAATTCTGGCGCCACAAGACGCCCTCAACCCCGCATGACAGCTCGGAAGGGATACTCAACGGGGTGAAGGCGATCACCGCCGAAGCGGGCGTTTCGGCCAGCGACATCTCCTATTTCCTCCATGGCACTACGGTGGCGACCAATGCCGTGCTTGAAGGCAAGGGCGCCAAGGTCGGGCTGGTGACCACCGAGGGTTACCGCGACATCATGCAGATCGCGCGCAGCTTCGTACCCGGCGGCCTTGCTGCATGGATCGTGTGGCCCAAGCCGCAGCCGCTCGCGCATCTGGAAGATACGGTTGAAGTGCCGGGGCGGATGGATGCCGATGGCCGGGAAGTGCGCCCGCTTGATGAAAAGGCGGTGCGCGCCGCGCTGCGCAAGCTCAAGGGGCAAGGGATCGAAGCACTCACCGTCAGCCTGATCAACGCCTATGTCAACGGCGCGCATGAAAAGCGCATCGGCGAGATCGCGGCAGAGGAACTGCCCGGCATTCCCGTGTCGCTGAGCCACGAAGTGCTGCCCGAGATGCAGGAATACGAACGTACGCTGTCGACCGTTGCCAACGCCGCGGTGCGCCCGGTGGTGAGCAAATATGTCTCCAACCTGCGCAGCAAGCTGGAGGACGAAGGGCTCAAGGGCAAGCTCTCGCTGCTGCGCTCGGACGGCGGGCTGATGAGCAGCCAGAAGGCCGAGGAGCATCCGGTCAACATATTGATGTCCGGCCCCGCAGGCGGGGTTACCGGCGCGCTATGGGTGGCGAAGAATGCCGGCTTCACCAACATTCTCACGCTCGACGTCGGCGGCACCAGCACTGATGTCGCGCTGATCGAAGGGCTTGAACCGCGCCGGGTCCGTTCGACCGAGGTTGGCCATCTGTCGGTGCGCGCTTCCTCGCTCGACGTGAAGACCGTGGGCGCGGGTGGCGGTTCGATCGCGCATGTGCCCCAGCTGACCGGGGCGCTGCGGGTTGGCCCCGAAAGCGCGGGCGCGGTGCCCGGCCCAGTCGCCTATGGCAAGGGCGGCGAACTGCCGACGGTGACCGACGCCAATGTCGTGCTGGGCTATTTGCCCGAAGACCTGCTGGGCGGCAGTTTCAAGCTTGACCGCGAAGGCGCGAAAAAGGCGGTACAGACGATTGCCGATGCGTTGGGTGTCACCTTGATGGAGGCGGCGCGCGGGATCATCGATATCGTCAACGAGAACATGTTCGGCGCGCTCAGGATGATCAGCGTGCAGCAAGGATATGACCCGCGCGAATTCGCGCTGATGGGCTTTGGCGGGGCAGGTCCGCTGCATGTCAATGCGGTGGCGCGGCTGATGGGCAGCTGGCCTGCGATCTCGCCCGTTTCGCCGGGCGTGCTGTGTGCGCTGGGTGATGCAACCACGCGGATGCGCACTGAAACCGCACGCAGCTTCAACCGCCTGGCAAAGGATATCGGCATTGCCGATCTCGAAGCCGTGCTTGATGAAATGGCGGCGCAGACCCGCAGTGAGCTGCTGGCTGACGGGGTGCCGGAAGAGCAGGTTACCACGCAGTTCGAAGTCGATATCCGCTATACCGGACAGGCCTTCGAAGTGCCGCTGACGATCGACAAGGCGGTGCTCGAGAAAGACGGGATCGAAGGCATATTGGCGCGCTTCGACGAGGAGCATTTGCGCCTCTTCACCTTCAACATGGATACCCCGCATGAAATCGTGAACCTGCGCGCGGTGGCGCTGGGCCAGGCGCCGGCGCTTCCCGCCGCCGAACTGGAAAAGGGCGACGGCGACCCAGCGGCCGCCAAGATCCGCGACCATGTGCTGTGGATGGACGGGCGCGAGCAGGCCGCAGCGATCTATGACCGCAGTCGGCTGCGCCAAGGCGATGTGATTCCCGGCCCCGCGATCATCACCGAAATGGATTCGACCACGCTGGTCGAAAGCGGCTGCGTGGCCAGGGTCGATGCAGTCGGCAATATTCTCATCAATCCGGTGTCGGAATGACGCCCGTCTTTCCCCTTTCACGTCACCCCGGCGCAGGCCGGGGTCCAGCGCGGAACCACCTTCGCCGCATCTGGATTCCGGCCTTCGCCGGAATGACGAATTAGAGATTTCAGGAGCAAGCGATGCCGGCACAAATCATCGAAACCAACCCCACGCCCTTCGAGAAGGTCAGGATCGACCCGGTCACGCTCGACATCATCGAGAACGCGCTGCGCAATGCCCGCATCGAGATGGACGCCACGCTGGTGCGCACCGCAATGAGCCCCGGCATCCGCGAACAGGGTGACGCCTTCCCGCTGATCGCGGACCCCAAGGGCAAGATGATCGTCGGCCAGTTCGGCAGCTTCATCGGCGGCTTCCTCAAGGGCTATGACGATACGCTGGAGGATGGCGACATGATCTTCCTCAGTGATCCATATTCCTGCGAAGGCGCGATTTCGCACTCGAACGACTGGCTGGTGCTGCTGCCGGTGTTCAAGGACGGGCGACTGATCGCCTATACCGCCATGTTCGGCCACCAGAGCGACATCGGCGGCTCGGTGCCCGGATCGATGCCGATCGGCGCCAGCTCGATCTTCGAGGAAGGGGTGCGCATCCCGCCGGTGAAGATCTGGAAAAAGGGCGAATACAATGCCGATCTGATGAAGCTGGTGATGCACCAGACGCGCAAGCCCGACTGGTGCCAGGCCGATCTGAACGCGCTGATCGCATCGTGCCGGGTCGCCGCGCGGCGGGTGGTCGAAATGGCCGATCGCTTCGGCGACGATGTCTATTACTCGGCGACGCAGGAACTGCTCGACCGCAATTATCGCGCAATGAAGGCGCTGATCGGCATGGCAGTGGCCGAGGAGCCGGTGAGCTTCGAGGATTACATCTGCGACGATGGCAAGGGCTTTGGCCCCTACCGGATCAGATGCACCATGTGGCGCGAGGGCGACAAGGTGGTGCTCGATTTCGACGGCACCGACCCGCAATCCGCCGCCTCGATCAATTTCTATCTCAACGAGAACATGTTCAAGATGTTCTTCGGTATCTACATGATCATGGTGTTCGACCCGCAGATCCTGTTCAATGACGGGTTCTACGATCTGATCGAAGTGCGCATACCAGAGGGATCGCTGCTGAAGCCGAAATTCCCTGCCGCGCTTTCGGGCCGCACTCATGCGCTGGGCCGTATCTTCGACATTCTGGGGGGATTGCTGGGCCAGGGCACGCCCGAATTCCTCAATGCGGCAGGCTTCAGTTCAAGCCCGCACCTGTTCTATTCCGGCTGGGACGCGCGAGACGACAAGCCGCCCGAATGGTTCCAGCTGTTCCAGATCGGCTTTGGCGGCATTCCCGGCCGCCCGCTGGGCGACGGGCCGGACGGACATTCGCTGTGGCCCGGCTTCACCAATGTCCCCAACGAATTCCTCGAGCGTTATTTCCCGCTGCGGATCGAACGCTACTCGACCGAGCCCGACAGCGGCGGCGCGGGGCTGCACCGCGGCGGCAATGGCATCCACATGACCTACCGCTTTTTAGCCGATGGCGAGATCGCGGTGCATGATGACCGCTGGTTCGTCCCGCCATGGGGCGTCAACGGCGGGCATCCCGGCACGCGCGCGAAGAAAGTGCTCGAACGCGCCGACGGCACCACCGAAATCATCGGCAACAAGGTGGAGGATGTGCCGGTCAAGGCCGGCGACCTGCTGCATTATATCACCTGGGGCGGCGGCGGCTGGGGTGATCCGCTTGAGCGCGATCCGGAGCTGGTCGGTCTGGAAATTCGCCAGGGCCTGGTCACACCGGAAGGCGCGCGCCCCTATGGCGTGGTCGCTGATGAAAACGGCACGGTCGATAGTGCGGCGACGGACAAGCTGCGCACCGCAATCCGCGCCGGGCGCGGCGAACTGCCGCTGTTCGATTATGGACCCGGAATCGACAAATTGCGCGAATCCTGCGAAGCGGAAACCGGCCTGCCCGCGCCGATACAGCCGGTGTGGGCGGGAGCCGCCTGAGGTTGCACTGCCGGAACTTATGCGGTTGCCGTCGCTTGATAAGGCTATGGATTGGCGCAATTTGCTGCAACGACGGGAGCAGGCATGGGCGAGAACGAGATCATCGAGGAAGCGCAAGCTCCGCCTGATTCGCTGACATCGCCGCAGATCTATATCGAAGTCGCGCGCGAGGGGATCGAGGAGATGGGGCGCCCCTCGGCCTCGCTGTTCTGGTCGGCAGTGGCGGCGGGCTTTCTGCTGTCCTTCTCGCTGTTGCTCAAGGCGGTGCTCCATGCCGAAACCAAGGGTATGGCGGCGGGCCATGCGATCGACAGCCTGGGCTATACCGTGGGCTTCGTGCTGGTCATTTTCTGCCGCCTGCAACTCTTTACAGAGAACACCATTACCCCGGTGCTGCCAACGATTGCCTCGCCATCGGCCAGGAATGTCGGCAATCTGTCACGCGTGTGGGCGATCAGCCTGGCGGCCAATTTGATCGGCACCGCCACTATGGCGCTGATGTTCGCCAAGACGCCCATGGTGACGCCCGAAACGCTCGCCGCCATGCTCGAAATCAGCCATAAGGTGGCCGATCTCAGCGTCACCGAAAGCTTTGTGAAAGGGCTGCCATCGGGCCTGCTGATTGCCGCGCTGGTGTGGATGCGGCCGAGTTCGGGCAACAGCTTCCTGGGCATGGTCTTGCTGGTCACCTATGTTATTGCGGTGGGCGATTTCACCCATGTCGTGGTCGGATCGTGCGAGATATTCCTGCTGGCATGGATCGGCGAGGGTGCGATCGGCGAAATGATGCTGAGCAATATCCTGCCTACGCTGATCGGCAATCTCTTGGGCGGCACGGTGCTGTTCGCGCTGATCGCCTGGGCACAGATCCGGCGCGAACTGAAGGCCACCGTCAACCGCCTGCACGACGAGGCGGATGCCAGCCGCACCCGGATGTAGGGCAAAAGCGACACGGGAGAACATATGACCACGACATACCTGCGCGCGCAGATCAGCCGCTTCGGCGGCCCCGAAGTGATCGAATGGGCGGAAGGCGATTTGCCGGTGCCGGCACCGGGTGAAGTGCTGATCGAACACAGCGCTGTCGGGCTCAACTTCATCGACACCTATCACCGCAGCGGCCTCTATCCAGTGGAATTGCCAAGCGGGCTGGGGCTGGAAGCCGCAGGGCGCATCATTGCGCTCGGTGCGGGCGTGACAGGCCATGCCATGGGCGACCGCGTCGCCTATATAGGGCCGGGCCTTGGTGCCTATGCCACCCACCGGGCGTTGCCCGCCGATGCGCTGTTCAAGCTGCCCGGCAATGTCAGCGATGAACTGGCCGCAGCTGCGCTTGTCAAGGCTGCCACGGTCGAGGCGCTGGTCGAACGCTGCGCCGACCTTGAGGCCGGCGACACAGTGCTGGTCCACGCCGCCGCGGGCGGGGTTGGCCTGATCATGGTGCAATGGCTCAAGGCAATCGGGGTCAAGGTGATCGGCACGGTTTCTTCCGATGCCAAGGCCGCCACCGTGCGTGAGGCCGGCTGCGATCACGTGATCCGCTATGACCGTGAAGATATCGCCCCGCACGTGCGGGAACTGACCGCCGGGGCCGGCGTGCCGGTGGTGTTCGACGGGGTGGGCATGGTCACTTTCATGCCCTCGCTCGACAGCCTTTGCCCGCGCGGCCTGCTGGTAAGTTTCGGCAATGCCTCGGGCCCGGTCGAAGGCGTCAATTTGGGCCTGCTGGCGCAGAAGGGCTCGCTATTCGTGACCCGCCCGACGATTTTCCACTATTACGCCACGCCCGAAGACCGCACGCTAGGCATCACCCGTGTGTGGGACATGCTGGGATCGGGGCAGGTCAAGGTCACCATCGGCCAGACCTATGCCCTGAAGGATGCAGCCCAGGCGCAGATTGACCTGGAAGCGAGACGCACGACCGGTTCGACCGTGCTGGTTCCCTGAGTGCCCGACAAGCGGAAAGAGCCACGCCGGGCTTGCCCTTTGCCGGAACACAGCGATAATAGCTGCGCAATGGGCCGCATTTTCACCATCCTGCTTGCTGCATTTTCGCTCGGCTGGGCTTCGCCCGTGCTGGCCGAGGTCAAGCTCAGCTTCCACAGCTTCAATGGCTCGGTGCTGGTGGGGCGTTATCCGCATGCCTTCATCGTGATGGAGGGCACGCTGGAGGAGACCGGCAAGAAGGTGAGCGAGAATTACGGCTTCACCGCCAAGAAGGTGTCCACCGCGATCCTCAGCGGCCCGGTCGAACACGATGTGATGGTGGAAGAGCCGAAATATATCGCCAGGACCAACCGCCATTTCACTGTGACGATAAGCGACGAGCAATATAGCGAAATTGCCGCGCTGGTGAAGGCATGGCGAGATGCACCGGGCAAGTATTACGACCTCGAAAAGCGCAATTGCATCCATTTCGTGGGCGAGATTGCCAGGATCGCCGGGATCAAGGTGACCTATCCCCAGGACATGCTGCGCCGGCCAAAGAAGTGGCTCAACTACATCACTTCGCTCAATCCCAAGCTGCGCGCCGCACTGATCGACTGACACTGGCGGCGAACGCCAACTGTTGGCCAATGCGCATCACAATCGGTCCATTACCAGCCAATCGCGATTGCCGATCCATGCCTTGTCCAATGCTGCAGACGCCGCTTTCGCCTCCAGCTCGTTTCCGAGTTTCGCTTCGGTCTGGGCAAGACCGTAAAGTGCCCAGCCACTGTTCGGCGCCTGGAACAATGCTTGACGAAAGGCCGCCTGTGCATCCCCGTATTTGCCAGCCTTGTACAGCGATGCACCCAGCGATTGGGCGATCGGATAATACCAATAAGGCGGTTCGGTATAGGGAATGGTCCGTTCGATCGCCTGTGCTGCCCGATAATGATCCGCAGCCGCGTCAAACTTGCCCTTGCTGTGTGCGTGGCGTCCCTTTGCGACCAGCGCAGCCAGCCTGATTATGTCTGGAGCGGGAAAGCCTGCATCTACCATCGCGGTTACTTGCGGCTCGCTCGCAAGCTGGTGCATCTTTTCAATCTCGGCGGAAAAAGCCTGGTCGTTGCCAATTCTTGCGTAAGCCACGGCTCGGGCGTAGTGGCGCATCGCCTCGACATAGGCAAGTTCGGATGGCTGCTGGGTCAATGCCAGCACCGCATCGTTCGAAGCGAATTGGGTCAACGCAAAGGATGGCGCCGCGTGAATGGCCTGCACCCAGGGCATTTCTCGCGCTGCCTCTACTCCGACAATCCGCTTGAGGCGCTCAGTCTCGTTCGCGACCGTAAGCATGTCGCCTGCCATCTGCGCCGATGTGAGCAGGAAATGCACATTGTGAGGGTAATAACCGAACCGGTACAAACCGTCATCGCCGGCAAGGTGCAGATACTCCTCGTCGGCTCGCGCAGCCTTGATATTGGCGGCAATCGAATCCTTGTATCGCCCGATCCGATAGAAAATGTGCGCGGGCATGTGGACCAGATGCCCCAGCGTTGGAGGCGCATGCGTGACCAGGCGATCGGCGGCAACTTCGCCCATGCTGGGATTGGGCCCGTTTTCTGTAAGATGGATATAGAGATGGGACGCTTGGGGATGGGCAGGGTTTCGTTCCATCACCTTGTCGATCAGTGCGATCGCCGCTGCAATCTGCGGTTTGGCCACTCGCTTTCCGTCACTATCGACCCAGTAATCCCAGGGGGTTGTGTTCATGGCGGATTCCGCTGCCAGAACCGCAATGTCATCGCTCGCCGGGAAGCGGCGGGCAATTTCCATCATCGAGTTGGAATACTCCCGTTCAAGCGCGCCACGGTCTGCCGATAGATCATCGGGAAAGCGCAGTGCCGCCGCCGCGATCAGCGCTTTTTCGGCAGGGCTGGAATCTGCCGACAATCTTTGTGCTTGCTTGATTGCGAAGATTGCACGGCGGTTTTGCTCCTCGTTTATACCGGCGTTGATGTTCAGGCCATTGGCCGTTGCTTCACCCCACCAGCACATGGCGCATTCCGGCGCGAAACTGCGGGCCGTTCGAAACGATTTGACCGCAGCCTTGTGGTTGAAGCCGTACAGGAAGGATACGCCTTGGTCGAAATATCTGCGCGCCTCGCCTGACATGCCCGTTACATCGATATCCGAAGCGGGTATCTGGGAGTAGAGAGGGAAGGTGGTGGCAGAAACCGACGAAAGCAGCTGCGGTGATTTCGCCGCAGCAATTTCCAGCCTCTTGTCCAGCAACGCGCCGTTCGCGTCGATGCCGCGGCACGCATTTCGGCCAGCCAACGATGGATCAAGCGCTGCCAGCTTGCGGGTTTCAACCATTGCAGCATTGTCGAAATAGGCTGACGCGGCAATCCCGCTCGACCCGATCAACAGTGCCGACAGTCCCATGAATCTTAGCATAGCGGTCCCTCCCAAAAAGGTTTCGCGCGACCCGCCAGGTTTTTGGCTTGAGGCAGAAATCGGTCTTCCCGAAGCCACCAAGCCAGATTCTCAATAGCTGAACTGTAGCGCAGAATTCTCCGATTGGCCATTCCGGCTCCGGCGCCCGGACGAATTCGGCTTTGTCCGCAGCTGGGCGATTGGCACATGGTCCGCATTCCAGGGGTCATTGGGGCACCGCTTTCAAAGTCTCCCCCAGATAAAACCGTTCCCCCGCTTGCCGCCCTCATCACAATCGGGAATCACTCTCCCATGGCGATTCTTTCCGACAAGTGGATCCGCGACAAGGCGCTGAGCGAAGGCATGATCGAGCCCTTCGTCGAGGCGCAGAGGCGCGAAGGCTGCATTTCCTATGGGCTCAGTTCCTTTGGCTATGACGCCCGCGTGGCTGACGAGTTCAAGATCTTCACCAATGTCGACAGCGCGGTGGTCGATCCCAAGGATTTCGCCGCCAACAGTTTTGTCGACCGCAAGACCGATGTCTGCGTGATCCCGCCCAACAGCTTTGCGCTCGCCCGCACGGTGGAATATTTCCGCGTGCCCGAGGATGTGCTGGTAATCTGCCTTGGCAAAAGCACCTATGCCCGCTGCGGGATCATCGTCAACGTCACTCCGCTTGAGCCGGGCTGGGAAGGGCATGTGACGCTGGAGTTTTCCAACACCACTCCGCTGCCCGCCAGAATTTATGCCAATGAGGGCGCGTGCCAGTTCCTGTTCCTGGCTGGGAACGAGCGGCCTGAAGTAACCTACGCTGACCGCGCCGGCAAATATATGGGCCAGCGCGGGGTCACGCTGCCGCGGCTCTGAACGGAGGATGTGATGGAGACTGCGCCGCTGTTTGACCAATGGCGCAGCCGCTCGCCGCATTATGACGAAAGCCACGAGGCGGTGTGCGCCAGCGTGCGCGCCTTCGTTGCCCGCGAGATCATGCCGCATGTCGACGAATGGGAGCGTGCGGGCCAATTGCCGCGCGAACTGCACCGGAAAGCCGCCGAGGCGGGCGTGCTGGGGCTTGGCTATCCGCAGGAATATGGCGGCAGCGGCACGCTGGATCAGGGCGGCTTCGACATCTTCCACTCGCTGGTCCAGTCAGAGGAAATGTGCCGCCCCGGCGCTGGCGGTATCCCGGCCTCGCTGATGATCCACGGCATCGGCTTGCCCCCGGTGATCGCGGCGGGCAGCGAAGAGCTCAAACAGCGCATCGCCCCGCAGGTGCTAAGCGGTGAGAAGATCATCTGCCTTGGCATCACCGAGCCGGGCGGCGGATCGGACGTTGCCAATCTTCGTACCCGCGCGGAAAGGCGCGGGAATCTTTATGTGGTCAATGGTGCCAAGACACTGATCACCTCGGGCATGCGCGCCGACTATATTTCGCTGGCGGTGCGCACCGGCGGCGAGGGCATGGGCGGGGTTTCGCTGTTGCTGGTCGAGCTTGACCAGCCAGGCGTGTCGCGCACGCCGCTGGAAAAGATGGGCTGGCATGCGTCTGACACCGCGACGATCCATTTCGACGATGTCGAAGTGCCGGCCGAAAACCTGATCGGGCCGGAAAACGCGGGCTTCGGTGCGATCATGCGCAATTTCAACGGCGAGCGGCTGGGCATGGCGCAGCAGGCCGCCGCCTATGCACGGATCTGCTACGAAGACGCGCTCGACTGGGCGCGGAGCCGAGAGACCTTTGGCCGACCGCTGGTGACGCGGCAGGCGATCCGCCACAAGCTGGCGCGCATGCTGCAAATGATCGGCGCGACGCAGGCGATGATCGACCATGCCGCCTGGACGGTGAAACATGGCTGCGCCTTCCCCGGCGATTTCGCGCTGCTCAAGGTCCAGGCGACCCAGACGCTGGAATATTGCGCGCGCGAGGCGTGCCAGATTCTGGGCGGGGCAAGCTTCGTGCGCGGCGGGCGGGTCGAGCGGATCTATCGCGAGGTGCGCGTGATGGCGATCGGCGGCGGATCGGAAGAGATCATGTACGATCTTGCCAGCCGCCAGTTCGGCTTTTGATGCGGGAACGTAAACTGCCGTAGCGGCTTTGACTCTCTGAAGCGCCCGGCGCATGCAGGGCACAAAGGAGAGCATCCATGTCCAGCGACAACCGCGAATTCGACATCATCGTTTACGGCGCCACCGGCTATACCGGGCGGCTCGTCGCCGAATATCTCGCTCATCACTATGGCCCGCGCGCAGACGGCCCCAAATGGGCTATGGCTGGGCGCAGCCTCGACAAGCTGGAGGCGGTGCGCGACGCAATCGGCGCGCCCGATACCACCCCGCTGGTAGTCGCCAATGCCGATGACCCGGCCAGCCTTGAGGCAATGTGCAATCGCACGCGGGTGGTGATCACCACAGTTGGCCCCTACCAGCTCTATGGCGATGCGCTGGTCGAAGCCTGCGTCAAGACCGGCACCGATTATGCCGATCTGTGCGGCGAGCCGGCCTGGATGCGTGAGAAGATCGACCAACATCACGAAGCGGCAAGGGCCAGCGGCGCACGCATCTGCTTTTCCAGCGGGTTCGATTCGATCCCGTTCGATCTGGGCGTGTTGATGGCGCAGAAGGAAGCGGTGAAGCGCTTCGGCAAGCCTGCCCCGCGCATCCGCGGGCGGGTGCGCGCGATGCAGGGCACCTTCTCGGGCGGTACGGCCGCCAGCCTCACTGCAACGATGAAGGCTGCGGCAACCAACCCGCGGATCATCCAGGTTCTGCGCAATGCGTTCGGTTTGACGCCCGGTTTCGAAGGGCCAGACCAGCCATCCGGCATGATCCCGCACTACGAGAAGGACCTGGACAAATGGGCCGCCCCTTTCGTGATGGCGCCGATCAACACCAAGAACGTGCACCGCACCAATTTCCTGGCCGGCTTCCCTTATGGCGAGGACTTCCGCTATGACGAGATGGTGCTGACCAGCCCCGGCGAAGCGGGCAGGAAGATGGCCGAGGCTGCGACCGAACTGATGAAGAATCCGTTCGGGGCCAAGCCGCTCAAGCCCGGCGAAGGGCCAAGCAAGGAAGAGCGCGAGAACGGGTATTACGACGTGCTGTTCGTGGCCGACATGCCGGATGGCGAGCACCTGCGTTACGGCGTCAAGGGCAAGTACGATCCGGGCTATGGTTCGACCAGCCGCATGATCGCCGAAACCGCGATCGGCCTGCTATCATGCGACAAGCCGGGCGGTATCGGCACGCCGGGTTATTTCCTGGGCGAAGCGCTGGTCAACCGGCTGCAGGAACACGCCGAGATCAGCTTCGCAATCGAAGACTGAACCGGTAGGGAAAGGTGCCCGCGCTCAGAAACTGAAGCGCAGGCTGGCCTTGAAATTGCGCCCGGCCAGCGGCACGAAATCCTTGGTAAAGCTGGCGTGGCGGCGGCCGACGACGTCAAACAAATTGTCCGCCGCCAACACCAGCGCTACGCCCTTGCTGTCCTTGATCGGACGCCAGGTGAGCGAAAGATTGACCAGCGTAAAACTGGCGGTTTCGGTTTCGAAAGAGGCCACCCGGTCCTGCTTCGCGGACCATTGGACTTCAGCCCGCGCGTCGAAACTGCTGGTCTGCGCCTCGATCGCGCCCAGCAGGCTCACCGGCGGGATACGCGGGACGGGCGTCCCATCGTCGAGTGTCGCGCGAATATAGTCGCCGCGAAGATCGGCCATCAGTGTCAAGCCATCCTGCTCGAAGAACGGAAATGTAACCTCGCCTTCGATTCCGAAATAGGTGGCATCGTCCTGCAAGTATTGGAACACCGGCAGGCCGTCTTCTTCCAGACCCGTTTCGAGCAGGAAGATGTAGTTATCGAACCAGTTCTGGTAAACTGCCACGCTGATTTTCGCCGCGCCCAGATGGCCGCGCGCATATCCCTCGATCCCGACGGCACTTTCGCTGACCAGATCGGGATCCCCGATCTCGAATGCCTGCGTTGCGATGTGCGGCCCCTCGGAAAACAGCTCTTCCGCGCTCGGCGCACGCTCGGCGCGCGACAGGTTGACGCCCATGCGCATTCTGCCGGGCCCCTCATGCACCAGCCCCAGTGCGCCCGAGAAGGTCGAGAAGTTGCGAGCGAGCCCCAGCGGCTGCGATTCGACATCGGTGAATTCGGCGCGGCCGCCCGCTTCAAACTGGATCGGCCCAGTGCCGAATTCCTGCAATGTAAATAGCGAGAACTGGTCGGTCCGGTTGGGCGGCACATAGGCTTCTTCGCCCACGGCGAGAAAGTCGCGATAGTAATACTGCGCCCCGCTCGATCCGCGCCAGCCGCCGCGTTCGCTTTGCGCAAGTTCCAGCCGCGCCTCAATCCCTTCGACATCGAAGGTGGTGCCAACCTCGTCGCCTTCGAATTCGGTGTGACTATAGTTGCTGTAACCGACGCGGGCCTTGAGTTGGGACAAAAACCCATCGCCCAGCCCTGCCTCCGCACGCAAATCGGCCCGGAACTGTTCGAGGCCGATCGTGACACGTTCTTCGCCGGCCTCCTCTTCGCCGCCTTCCCCGTGATGCTCAGTGCCGGGGCGCACCGGAACGCCGTAGCGTGTATCGTACCAGCCGACCGCGACGCCAAGCGTGTTGTCGCCATCGATAAAGGCCGCACCTGCGTTCGCAGTCCAGGTGCGGGTTGCACTGGAGGGCAGGATGCCGCGCTGTCCAGCAGCTTCACGCAGCTCGGCGGCCGCCTCATCATTGCACTCGCCCGCTTCCTCGTCCGCCGCCTCTAGCAGCTCGGACCGCAGTGCCTGCGACATGACAAATCCACCGATTTCGAGATCGTTGGTCTCGCGGTAGGTGCCATCGGCGTGAATAACGAAGCGCCCCGTAACCGGCACATCGACCGAGACTCCGCCCTCGCGCAAATCAAAGGCCGAATTCCAGCTCGCCAGCCCGTCGACATGAACCGGTTCGTCAGGCACGCGGCGCGGAATACGCTTGTCGATCACGTTGACCGCGCCGCCGATCGCCTGGCTTCCGAACAGCAGCACCGCCGGACCGCGCAGCACTTCGATCCGTTCGGCGGTGAGCGGATCGATCGTGGTCGCGTGGTCAGCCGAAGTGTTGGACACGTCGGTCGTCCCCAGCCCGTCGATCAGCACACGCACACGCTCACCCTGGAAGCCCCGCAGCACCGGGCGCGAGGCGCCGGGCGAAAAACTGGTCGCAGAAACGCCGGGCAGTTTGGCCAGCACCTCGCCGATCTGGCCGTTGAGGTTGTTCTGGATATCCGCCGCTTCGAAAACCGAGGTACCCGCGAGCAGATCGAGCTGGGCCAATCCGGTTGCGCTGACCATGATATTGCCCTGGTAGTCGACCTGGCGATCATGCACATCGTCCTCGACACTCTCGGCCTGTGCCTGCGGATTCTGCGGCTTCTGGCTATCCTGGGCAGTTGCCGGAACAGACACAGCGCACGACATAAGCAGCATCATGGCCAAGGCAGTATGGGAAACGGAGTGATTCGCCTGACGGATCAATGGACAACCCTTATAATGTGATAACATATCATGTGCTGTAGCAATGCCTGCGCCCGGTGCAAGGGTCAAATACGCACAATCGATGGAAGGTTGACTATGGCGGACGAAATGCCGCGATGACAGCGGGGCCTGTCGTTGCGGAGATTTCCTGAAGAAACTGGAGCGGGCGAAGAGATTCGAACTCTCGACCCCAACCTTGGCAAGGTTGTGCTCTACCCCTGAGCTACGCCCGCTCACTGACGCTCAGCAATGCGGCCCGATCGGCACACCATCACTGGAGAGGCGGCGCGATTAGCAGCGGGCAGTCGCGCCCGCAAGCGGAAAATGTCGCCCTTGCAGTCGCGCGATGGGGGCGGCACAGTCCCCCTTCACATTCGGCGTGGCAGCCCCACATGAGGGAGGCACAATACGGGGTACACTGCCCCGGGGAAAATCGAATCAGGAGCGCGAATCTTGGCAAGCATGGGCCTCAATCTCGACGAACAGAAGGCAGTCGACCGTTTCAGGACCAACGTGGTCGAACCTTCGATGACGCAGCTCGTCATCCTCGATTTCTGGGCCGAATGGTGCGGGCCGTGCAAGGCGCTGACCCCGGTGCTGGAGAAGGTATCCGCGGAATATGCCGACAAGGGCGTGGTGCTGGTGAAGGTGAATGTCGATGAAGAGAAATTCATCGCCGCGCAGTTTCAGGTCCGCTCGATCCCAACGGTTTACGCGATGTTCCAGGGCCAGCCGGTGGCAGAACTGACCCAGGCACGCACCGAGACGCAGCTGAAGCAGATGCTGGACCAGATTCTGGCGCAGCTGCCGGTGCAGCCCGGTGCTGGAGGCGCGAACGGCGGCCAGCAACCGCAGCAGGATATCGGCCAGTTCGTCGACATGGCCGAACAGGTGCTGGCCGACGGCGATGCCGCCCGCGCCGCTACGATCTTTGCGCAAGTGGTCGAAATGGCGCCGGACAATGTCGCGGCACATTCGGGCCTGGTCCGCGCCCTGGTGGCTGCAGGCGAAGCCGTGCAGGCGCAGCAGATCTTCGACGCGCTGGAACCCGCCATTCAACAGGACGCAGCGATGGCGCCGGCCAAGAGTGCGCTGGAGCTGGCCGCCAACCAGGTCGATGACAGCGAGCTTGCCGCTCTGCGCGAGGCCGCCGCAGCCAGGCCTGACGATATGGAGGCGCAGTTCGCCTTTGCCGAGGCCGCCTTTGCCAGCGGCGCACGTGACGATGCGGCCGATGCACTGCTGGCCATGATCGCCCGGGACATCGAGTGGAATGAAGGCGCGGCCAAGGCCAGGTTGCTGCAGATCTTCGAAGCGGTGGGCCTGGAAGACGAATGGGTTGTCGCCAGGCGCCGCCGCCTGTCGCAAATCCTGTTCGGCTAAGGCACGTGTCCACACGGCTTTCGATCTTTCCGCTGCCGGGCGTGATCCTGTTTCCCGGCCTGCAATTGCCGCTCCACATCTTCGAGCCGCGATATCGCGCGCTGGTGGGTGATGCGCTGGTGCGCGATCGCCGCATAGGAATGATCCAGCCGCAGCGCCCGGTGGAAAGCGCGCCGCTCTACAGTATCGGCTGCGTCGGCCGGATCGGCAATATCGAGGCGATGGATGACGGGCGATACAACCTTGTGCTCGAAGGCGAGGCCCGGTTCCGGATTATCCGCGAGCTTGATGTCACGACCGCCTTTCGCCAGGTCGAGGCCGAACTGCTCGAGGAAGACGATGATGCCGCGCTGTCCGCAGTCGAACGCGCGGGGTTCGAGCGGGAAGCGCGCCGCTTTGCCGACAACCAGGGCTACAGCGTCGATTGGGCATCGGTCGAACGGCTCGATGACGAATCGCTCATCAACGGCGTATCGCAGATTGCACCGTTCGATCCTGCTTCGAAGCAGGCTCTGCTTGAAGCGCCGGACCTTCCCGCACGCTGCGAACTCTTGATCCAGCTGATGTATTTCTATGGCCGGCGCGACGGCGATGACGACCGCGTGACGCTGCAATAGGACGCGCTTTTGCGACCCGACGTTGCAATTGGTGGCTTTGCAAGTTCAGTGAAAATAACTAACCGGTTATTTATGAACTATGCAGACTTCCCCACCAAGGGCGAGCGCACGCGCGCGCATATCGTGGCCACCGCAGCCGAGATGTTCTGGCAGCGCAGCTTCAACGGCGTCTCGGTTGACGAGATCGCCAATGCCGCGAGCGTCAACAAGGCAACGATCTATCGCTATTTCGCCGACAAGGGCGATCTTGCGCTGGCGGCCACGCGCCACCAGGGCATATTGACGCTGGAGCAGATCTTCGAAGCCAGCTTCGCTGCCCATAAGGCGCCCGATCAGCGGCTTATTGCTATCTACACCAAGGCCTACCGCGGCAATATCGAGATGAAGCAGGAGAGGGGCGACCTGCTTGGCTGCCCGGTGCTCGGCCTGGTGCTGGAACTGGGCTTCGAAATGCCTGAAATCCGCCGTGAGGCAGGCCATATCTTCGACCGGGTCCAAAGCTACTTCACCGGAATTGCGCGCGATGCCATTGCCGCAGGCCGGACCGATGGAGCACCGGACAAGATCGGCCGCGCGCTGATGCAGCTGCACCACGGTGCCTGCGCCAGTTCACGGATCGCCGCAGAGCCCGAATATATCCTCGACGCCGGGCGCACCTCGCTCCAGCTCATTGGCTATCCGGAAGCGGCGCTGGCGATCTAGCCCTAGGGTCAGGACCCTAGATCCCGAAACTGCCCCTCAGCCCGTCGATCACATATTGTGCCGCCAACGCTGCAAGGAGCACGCCAAGCAGCCGGGTAATCACCGCTTCCACCCGTGCGCCCAGCAGGCGGATCAGCGGGCCTGCGGCAACCAGCGCTGCAGCGGTGATCAGCAATACCGCAGCCAGCGCCGCCAGCACGGTCAGAGATTGCTGCAGCGTGTCGGCTTCGTTCATCAGCAGCATAATGGCCGCAATCGCCCCCGGCCCGGCCAGCATCGGCATCGCCATGGGGAAAACCGAAACATCCTCCACCTCGGGGCTGGCGGCGACCTTTTCGGCCCGTTCCTCGCGCCGCTGGGTGCGCTTTTCGAACACCATTTCAAAGGCGATGAAAAACAGCATCAGCCCGCCCGCGATGCGGAAACTGTCGAGCTGGATATGCAGCGCGTTGAGCAGTTCCTGGCCCAGAAGGGCGAAGAACAGCAGGATCGCGCTTGCTATGAAACTGGCGCGCAGCGCCATATTGCGCGCTTGCGCCGCCGATGCCCCCTTGGTCAGCCCGGCATAGATCGGCGCACACCCCGGCGGGTCAATCACCACGAACAGTGTGATAAAGGCTGATACAAACAGCTCGAACATGGCCTAGCCCGCATCCCCGGCCGGCATTTGCTCGTCGAGTGCGCCCTGCCATTTGCCCTGATAGAAATAGTCGACCACCACACGCCGCTGCCCGCTTCCGCGATCTTCCCAGCGCCAGCGCAGAGTGCCATCGTTCGACACTTTGCCCCCCTGGGTGAAATCCTCGGCAATCGAGAATGCAGGCGGCGCGGGCACTTCAACGCCGCGACGCGGGCAATCGGCGATCCCGGCCTTGATCGCGTCGATCGACGTCACCACGATATCGCCGTCATCGAACTGCGCGGGCGGGGGCGGCTGGGGATTGTCGGGCGAACCGACATCATAAGTCCATTTGTAGGCGCCATCCGACTGGCGTTCCCATACGGTGATGAAATTTCCCACGGTCCCGTCAGGTTCGCGGAAACGCCCGTGGCTCACCGCCAGCGCGCCGTCGCAGCTCATCCATACCGCGCGCGGTTCCCACTGCACCGAAACCGGCGGATTGCTTTGCGCTGCCAGCCAAGGTTCGGCCATGATCGGCCCCTCGCGGCCATGGATCAGGGCGCCCGGAGCGGCAAAGGCGCGAAACGCGCTCCATTGCCCCGTTTCGCGCGCCGCGCGGGCAAACTCCAGCTCGCGCGCGACGATCTTGCCCGGTTGGGCTTCCCCCGGTGCACCGGCGAGCACGCGGTTGATCATCTGCGTGGGGATCGCTTGGCGAGGGGCGGAAGCGCAGGCCGAAAGGGCGGCCAGCGCCGTTATTGAAATCACAGTTCTGAACATGGGAAGCGGTCTAGCCACACAAACCAGCCTTGTCGAAGGTGAAAACGCTCACAGTCCCTCGGGTACGGCAAGCCCTTCTTTGCGGTGCGCGGCGACCAGCGTGTTCCTGAGCAAAACGGCGATCGTCATCGGCCCGACCCCGCCCGGCACGGGAGTGATCGCGCCGGCGACCTCGCTCGCTTCGTCAAAGGCGACATCGCCCACCAACCGTCCCTTTTCCTTGCCGGGTTCAGGCGGCAGGCGGTTGATACCTACGTCGATCACCGTCGCGCCGGGCTTGAGCCAGTCGCCCCTGACCATTTCGGGCCGACCCACGGCGGCGACAACGATATCGGCGCGGCGCACCACAGCGGGCAGGTCTTTCGTACGGCTATGCGCGATGGTGACAGTGGCATTGGCATCGAGCAGCAGCTGCGCCATCGGCTTGCCGACGATGTTCGAACGGCCGATCACCACCGTTTCGAGGCCCGAAAGGTCGCCCAGCAGGTCTGTCAGCATCATCATGCAGCCAAGCGGCGTACAGGGCACGAAGCCGCGCTGTCCGACCGCAAGCCGCCCGGCATTGATGACATGGAACCCGTCCACATCCTTGTCGGGGCTGATCGCGGAGATAATCGCCTGTTCGTCCAGATGATCAGGCAGCGGCAATTGCACCAGGATGCCGTCAACCGTGGGATCGCTGTTGAGCCGTTCGACCAGCGCCAGCAGATCGGCCTTGCTGGTATCGGCGGGCAAGCGGTGTTCGAAGCTGGCCATGTTGGCGGCCACGGTCGCCTTGCCCTTGCTGCCAACATAGACCTGGCTCGCCGGGTCATCGCCCACCAGCACCACTGCAAGGCCTGCCTTGCGCCCGGCTGCCTCTTCAAATTTCGCTGCAACTTCGCCTACCCGCTCGCGCAGGCGCGCGGCAAATGCCTTGCCGTCGATCAGCGTTGCGCCCATCGGATCAGCCGCCCGTGATAATGCTGCTCAGGACGATCAGCACGATCTGCAACACGATGATGAGCACCAGGGGAGAGAAGTCGATCGCGCCGGTTTGCGGCATCATGTTGCGGATCGGGCGCAGCACCGGATCGAGCAATCGGTTGATCGAATTGTAGAACGCCATCAGGAATTCGTTCGATGCGCTCACCACGTTGAAGGCAAACAGCAACCCGATAACGAACTGGATGATGATCAGCATCACCAATACATTGGTGAGCAAGGAGATGATTTCGTAGATCGCGTAAAGAGCCTGCATGTTACCCGTTTCCGTATTCTGCGTCCCGCTTCCGTATTACCTTAGTAATACGCCTGAAGCCACCCCCATGGTGAAAGCTACGCCGCGGGACCAAGCCTGTTCCCGCGCTAGCGCATCGTTCAGGCGCGCACCAGCGTACCGGCACCGTGTGTTGTGAAGAATTCGAGCAGCATGGCATGCGGCACGCGCCCATCGAGCACTACCGCCGCCTCGCAGCCGGATTCGACCGCCTTCACGCAGGTTTCCAGCTTGGGGATCATCCCGCCCGAAATCGTGCCATCTTCGCGCAGGCGGGCAATATCCGCCGGGTTGAGATCGGTCAGCAGCTTGCCCTGCTTGTCGAGCACGCCCGTAACATCGGTCAGCAGGAACAGCCGCGCCGCGCCCAGCGCCGCCGCGATGGCGCCGGCCATGGTATCGGCGTTGATATTGTAGGTGTGCCCATCATCGCCCGCACCGATCGGCGCAATCACCGGGATCATGCCCGATGCAACCACGGTATCGATCACGGTGGTATCAACCTGTTCGGGTTCGCCAACGAAACCAAGGTCGACCGCCTGTTCGATATTGCTGTCCGGGTCCCGCGTGGTCCGTTCCACCTTGCGCGCCTTGACCAGCCCGCCGTCCTTGCCCGAAATGCCGATCGCCTTGCCGCCTGCGCCCGCGATCCAGCCCACCAGCTGCTTGTTGATCGCGCCCGACAGGACCATTTCGGCAATTTCGGCGGTGGCCTTGTCGGTCACGCGAAGGCCGTCGACAAAGGTGCTTTCGACGCCCAGTTTCTTCAGCATCGCACCGATCTGCGGCCCGCCGCCATGCACCACCACCGGGTTGATGCCGACCGCCTTCAGCAGCACGATATCCTCGGCAAAATCGCGCGCCGCCTCAGGATCGCCCATCGCATGGCCGCCATATTTGACCACGAAGGTGCGCCCGGCATAGCGCTGGAAATAGGGCAGCGCCTCGATCAGCACCTCGGCCTTTTCAAGATTGCCTGGTGCCAGCATGTTGGGATCGCTGCTCGCGCTCATCCAGAATCCTTTCGTCGCGCCCGCAAGCCCGGGCTCGCCAGCGCGCTTAGCGGCAAGGAAGGGCGCTGCAAAGCATGAAGCCGCGCAGCATGCGTCACCCCACGGCGCAATTCTACCAAGGAACTGTGTTTTCAGACTGGATTTCAGCGGGTTCTATTGACCTTCATTCGAACCGGTGGTTGATCGCGATCAGGGACTGGAAAGAGGGAATCCTTCTATGAAGTTGAATGCGTTCCGGCTCGGCCTGATGGCCGGTGCCATGGTCTTCGCCATGCCTGCCCTTGCGCAGGAAAGCGATGCACCGGTTGAAGCTCTGGCAGCAAGCGATAGTACGGCCGAACCCGCAGTCGAACCGGCAAAGCCGTGTGAACTGCATGTCTGGCCAACCGAGAATTATATCGGCGTCAAGATGGGGCTTTTCTCGGGCTTCGGCCTGGTTGGCGCGGCGATCGACCAGGCAGGCCATGCCCAGGGCGTGAAGACGGTGAAGGACCTGATGCGCGAATATCTTGGCCCGCAGGTGCAACTGGGCGAACTGGACAGGCTCGAATTCGTCGCGCTGCTTGGTTTCGATCCGGACAAATACGAGGTGATCGTGCAGCAGCCGACACCCTGGAACGAAGACCTGAAGAACAATCCCGAGCTCAAGGCCGAGGTCAAGGCCTTCAACAAGAAGCTCAAGGGCGGCGAGCGGC
The DNA here is from genome assembly GCF_054957755.1 of Altererythrobacter chaiwopuensis. Taxonomy (NCBI): domain Bacteria; kingdom Pseudomonadati; phylum Pseudomonadota; class Alphaproteobacteria; order Sphingomonadales; family Erythrobacteraceae; genus Altererythrobacter; species Altererythrobacter chaiwopuensis. Next base: position 773,393 of record NZ_JBTXJG010000001.1, on the reverse strand, counting down.
TGACCGAAAGCGACAACGCCTGCTATGCCGAACTGGTCACCACGCACATCTTCTATCACAAGGCGATGATGTACGGCTCAAACCTGTTCACGGGCTGGGTATTCCGCCAGTTCGACGGCAAAAATGTGACGCGCGAAGGCACCGGCCAGGTCAAGAACCCGCTCGAACATTTCCCGCCAAAGGACGAAACGATGATCGAGGCAGCGCAAGCCGAGCTGCGCGATGCCTATTCGAAAGACTTCACCGAGTATGTCGAGAAGAAGGTGAACCTCTGATCGCCAATTGATTCCGGGCGGGGCGAATCCGGCCCTGTCCGGGACGGGATGTAAGCCTGCTTACCCGTCAAGCTCTGCCGCGAGCGGGGCAAAGTTACCGTGGCCCGTAACAGGCGCGACGCGTTCGGCCCACATAGCATCGATCTGCTCGGCAATGGCCGGTGGCACCTGCTTGGGATCGCTCCCCTCTGCCTGAACCTTGGTCGAATCGCGATCGGGCGGGAAGCCGAGCTTGCGTTCGAGCGCGGCGCCGAACATTGCATCGTCGAAACGGTCCTTATGCGCATACATGAATTCCCGGCTGGTCATATCCTCGACTATCGACGCCAATTCTTCGCTTAGTTCGATGCCGCAGAATTCTGCCAACCGGGCAATCATCGCCCGCTTGTTCTTCACCGCCCAGCGATAGGTGGCAAGCAGCGTGTCGGGTTCGCCCCGGCGCGCCCACCAGCTCAGCAAGTGGGTGTAATAATCGCATCCGCCCGGCCCGCCGGTCATCCATATGGGGAAGAATTCCTCCAGGCTTATCGCTCCCGGCTCCATCACCCATCCGTCGAAGAAGCGGTGCATGGAAATATAGGTTTCGTGTGGATCGCGCAGCGTGACCACATAGCGGCAGCCTGATGGCAGACGCTCATATTCGCGGTGAGTCTTGAAGCCGCGCGGGCTGGCACGCTGCGCCCCGTTGATGTCGTGGTCGATCACAGGGGCACTGTCTTCCCACGGAGTCATGCGGCTGATGTCGTCGAAATCCATATCGCCCTTGCCGGTCGCGGCACCCATGCGCAGCTGGTGGAACATCTGCTGCATCATGGTGGTGCCGCTCTTGGCCCAGCAGGCGATGAACACATCGCCTGATTCTGCCTTGAGCGGGCGAAAGTTTTGTGGCGGGATCGCGGCCAGCGCGCCCATATTGATGCCGAATTCCTCTACACTGCGCGCGCGGCGCCCCAATCCTGCTGTCATCGCGATGACCCCTGCCCAAAGCGCAACCCCAACAGTTGACTGACACCTTCGCGTGATCCTTGCAATCGCCCACCGTTCAGAAATTTTTGTAACCTTTCCCCGTGCTGCAGCGAAATCACCGATGACTCCGCAAGAGATTGGGGGTCTGGCTTGCGACAGTTGGGAGTTACGCAAATGAATTCGATACACTTTAAAGGTGGTCTTACGCTGGCCATCGCCGCCGGGATTGCCGCCGCCTGCTCGCCGAGCGGAGACAGCGGAGCGTCGCAGAATGCAACCACGGTTGACAGTTCGGATCCGCAGCAGGTTGCCGCTGCCGAGAACCCGAAAGGTGACAAGGAAAAATGCTATGGCGTCGCCAAGGCAGGCAAGAATGATTGCGCGGCCGGACCGGGCACCAGCTGCGCCGGAACCAGCACTGCCGATTATCAGGGCAATGCCTGGACATATGTCGATGCCGGCACGTGCCTGACAATCGAAACGCCCAATGGCACCGGATCACTCGAGCCCATCGAAGCTTAACTGAGCTCGGGTCGCACGTTTTCCTTTCCTTGAGGAAGACGCGAGTGAGGCGGGCCAGCAGGACAGCGACCCTGCTGGCCCGTATTCGTTGGCTGGTCAGACCGATCCAGACTGCTCGGTGGCCAGCGCTATTGTGATCGCCCGCTAGGCTTGGCCGTAACGCTCACGGTGCACATCCTCGACCATTGCCGCAAATGCCGCATAGGGCGCCGGGTTATCGATATTGCCCGCCGCACGCGCTCGTGAACCTGCGCGAATAACCGGGTCGGCGGTAATGCCAGTACCCTCTACCAACCGGTTCATCAGGTTGAAAAGGCCGGTCACTGCAACGGTAGTGAACAAGGCCTCCTCGCCCCATCCGGCATCGTAAACCGCCTGCGCCAGCCGGTCACCAACCATCGCTGGCGTCAAGGTCAATACCCGGGCATATTCCAGCAGCGGCAGAAGCCGCGCATCCACGCCTGCAGCCGCCGGATCGCCGATCAGCTTTTCAAACACTTCGGGATCGATGCCATGAACTTCGGCATAGGTGCGATGTGACCCATGGCAGAAACTGCACTGGTTGAGGCCCGAGACATAGGCCGCGATCAGCTCGCGCTCAGCCACACTCAACTCAGAGGGGCCGCGCAGGATTGCATCGTGATAGTCGCACAGCGCCGCAAAGCCTTGCGGGTATTTTGCCAGCACGTCGATCATTTCGGGATTTTCGGGAAGCGTGGGTAGTTTGGCCATGGTGACTCCTGCGATGAATCTATTGCGGCATAGTGGCAGCGCCCAATCGCGACAAGCGCAGCAGCCCGGCTTGATCCTTCAAGCAAAGGGCCGCGGCTTGATGGTCCCTGACACTGAATTAAAACGCGATTCCCGGGGCGGGAAGGCCGATCAATAAGGATTGATGGTGAATCCGCGCCGCTGCAGCTCAGCGTGGGCCACGGTGGCGCTGGGCGCCATTTTCACGCCTTCGAGCAAATCCGCATTGCCAACGCGGTGATATTTCGCCGCCACGCCGCACACCCAGATTTCCGCTCCCCGAGCGACCAGATCGGCCACATTGTTGTAGTTCTGGTTGCGCAGCGGCTCGCCGCTCTCGCTCTGGTACTTGGCGCCATAGCGCGCATCATTGACGACATCGAACACTGCCGGGCCGTGGATGACGATGGCGACCTTGACATTGTCAGGATCGACCCCGGCGCCTTCCATCGCGCGGATGAAGGCGAGCGCGCGGGCAAAGGCACCATTGGGCTTGCCGGCTTCGGATTCATAAGCGTCGAAGCTGTGCTTCCATTCGCCATCGGCGGGAAATGTCATGTCCGAGGTGACGATGACCTCGCCCGGCGCGTGATGATCGGCAAGCGCCGGAGCGGCAAGCAGGCACAGCGGCAGGGCCGCCAACGCGATCGATCTCTTCAAGATTGTCCTCCCTTGGTTTTGTCCGGGTTTCTAGTGCCATCGCGGTGCAGCGGCGGCAAGTACTGGCTGGGATTGCCCGCGCCTATTGCGGCAGGGCTTCGTCGATCAGCGTGCGTGCCGCGTCCTTCATGTCGCCCACCACCAACTGCGGCCCGGCAAGGTGTGCCATAACGATCGCGCCTTCCTTGACCAACAGCAGACGGCGCGCGAGCCCTTGCGGATCGGGCGCCCCCGCCGCTTCGGCCAACCCGGAGAAATAGCGCGTAAGCAGCTTCTTGTGCTCGGCCGACATGGCATGGATCGGATGATCGCGGTTCTGGTACTCTGACGATGCCTTGATGAACATGCAGCTCTTGAAGCCAGGCTCCTCGAACCAATCCGCCAACGCATCGAAGATCGCCAGCAACCGGCCGCGCGGGTCCGGCGTAGCCGCCTCGGTCCGGCGATAGAGCCAGTTGCGGAACTGCTCGTCACGCAGCCGCAGCGTAGCCAGGATCAAATCCTCCTTGCTGCGGAAGTGTTTGTAGATCGCCGTCTTGGAGACGCCGGTTTCCTTCGCCAACCGGTCCATCCCGATCGCATGGAAGCCCCCCCGATAGAACGAATCGAGGGCCTTCTGGACCAGCTCGTCGCGCTTCGAAGCGCTCATCTTTTGCTCCTTACATTGACATAACGGTCAATAGCGCGATGACCGGTGCCTTTCAACTCGTCCGGTATAAATGCCTATTATCAGTATTGTAGATATACTCCATCGCCTGCCCCACGCTGCCGCAGCGGAAATCTTGCACAAGGTGGTTGACTGATCGGTAATTGTGCAATAGATCCACAGTAACAGATCGGTTAACCCAATCCGGTCATTGTCCGTTTCGCGCACTTCGCCGTGCAGGAGGCAAAAATGTTGAGCCCGATCGAGAACCCCGAATTCGATCCCGATCTGAGCCCCGGGCCAGGGCCGGTCACGTTTGTCGCCATCATTGCCGCGTTTCTCGGCATCGCCTGCATCATCGCCCTGGCCGATCCGCTGGCGCCAGCAACCCTTCCCGCGCAGCATGCCGAAAGCGGGGCCTGACGCACACGATACCCCAAGGCCGGGCGTCCCAGCCCGGCCGCCCCCCGCTGCGGGGCACGACCGCCCCATATCGCCCCCGTGCCCCGCAGCCCCCCTTCCCACTGGGTCATCCGTTGAGGCCCACCATTCAGGATCGCAGAGATAAATATGACCACGCCTCCCATCATTGCCCCGCCCTTCACCGAGGAAACCGCCCGCGCCAAGGTGCAGGCCGCCGAGGATGCCTGGAACACGCGTGATCCGGAGCGGGTGGCGCTTGCCTATACGCCCGACAGCGAGTGGCGGAACCGCGACCGTTTCCTAAACGGACGCGACGAGATCCGCGCTTTCCTGGCTGACAAATGGTCGCGCGAACTGGATTACCGCCTCAAGAAGGAACTGTGGGCCTTCACCGACAACCGCATCGCGGTGCGCTTCTTCTATGAATGGCATGACGCCGGGGGCCAGTGGTATCGCAGCCACGGCAACGAGATGTGGGAATTCGACGCCGCCGGGCTGATGCGCCAGCGCTTCGCCAGCGTCAATGATCAGCCGATTTCCGCGCTCGACCGGCGCCTTTGACAGCTTCGCCTTCAAGGAGAACCCCGTATGCCCCGCGCCTATGCCGAACTGACCTTCACCCCCAATGTGCTGGAGATGCAGCGCAAGCAGGGCAGCGCGGAAAGCTATGCCCGCTTCCTGTCGCCTGACGTGTCAGGCGGCGATGCCTTCACCATGCGCGAGGCCGAGTTCATCGCCGCGCGTGACGGGTTCTACCAGGCGACGGTGTCCGAAACCGGCTGGCCCTATGTCCAGTTCCGCGGCGGCCCTCGCGGCTTCCTCAAAGTGATTGACGAGAAACGGCTCGCCTATGCCGATTTCCGCGGCAACCGGCAGTATCTCAGCGTCGGGAACCTCAAGGCCAACAACCGCATTTCGCTGTTCCTGATGGATTACCCGAACCGCCGGAGGCTCAAGATCCTCGGCACGGTCGATGTGGTCGAGATTGCCGACAATCCGCAACTGGTCGAGCGGCTGCATGATCCGGCATATCGCGCCGTGCCCGAGCGCGCCTTTGTGATCACGCTGGCGGGGTTTGACTGGAACTGCCCGCAGCATATCCCGCAGCGCTACACGCTGGAGGAACTTGCCGCGCTGGAACAGGGCGGGGAAATCTAGCCCGCCGCCTTGCGCGCCTGCTCAAGCAGCGCGGAAATCTCGTCAAGCATGGCGAGGCGCTGCTTCTTGAGCCCCTCGGCATGATCGTCGCTGGCGGGCTCGATCTCGCTTTCGATCCGGTGGATCGCGCGGTTCACTTCGTGATAGCGCTCGGCAAGATTGGCGAAATGCCGGTCATCAACCTTGAGCCGGGTGAGCAGCGCGATATCCTCGGGGAAGGCCTGGTGGAGTTCGTGCGGGGTATGCTGTGACATGGCAATGCCTCTCGATCTGTGATGGAATTCAGGCCCGCGCCTTCTCATGCGCGGCGAGCAGCTTTTGCAGCACCGCGACCCGCGCGCGCTCTTGCGGATAGGCTCGTTCGGGATGCGCCTCAAGCTTGTCGAGCAGGTCGCGCAGCTCCTTGTGGCGATCGGCCAGGCTTGTTTCCTGCATGGTTTTCTCTCCTTTCGTGGCGGGCAGCATAGCACATTTTGCGCCCGGGGATTTGCGGGAGGTCAAACGGGGGCGGTGTGGCGGCGCGGTTTGACCTTCCGCCAATCCGGCGCGATGGAACACATGGAACACGGTCCTGTAGTAAAAACCGCCCGAAAGCCTCCAATGTGTAGACCTGGGGGCGAAATGTGTGACCCTTGGCCGCACAGCGTGAACCTGCCGCGCGATAGCGTGACCTTGCGGCGCGCGAAGTGTCACCCTGCAGCGAGGGAGATGTGACCTTGAGGCAGGCTGCTTGGGGCAGCGACATTGGAGCTGGGGTGAGCGGGAGAGGGCTGGCATGGCCTGAAGCCTAGCGCGCCCGCCCTCCTGTAGGAAAGCGGGCTTGCGCTTTATGGCGCGCCCGCACCAATGGTATTCGCTTGTGCTGCCGGGCGGGTGCTAGGGCGCACTTCGTCATTCCCACGGTTGCGAAGCACAGCCGCAGGCTGAACGCGGGAATCCAGAGCAACGCAGTGCCACGTTTGTTTTCTCGCTGGGCCCCGGCCTTCGCCGGGGTGACGGAGTGGGTTCACGCGAAGGCGCTAAGGAACGCGCCGCGCGGTTCTTCACGCCTTTGCGTGAGGAATTAAGTATACTGTCCCCGGAATTTGCCGTCCCCGGAATTTGAGGAATTAAGTGCACTGTTACCGAATTGCGAATACTTAACTTACTCTGCGCAACATCGCTTCTTTCAATAGCTGTCGAGGCCGGTCAATCGTCATCTGGGAGATTGGGATCGCCACGGAGTTCTCATTTGCAGGAATGGATTTGCGCCGAATAGTCAGAGTCGGATCGCTACGCATACCGTCGTGATAGATCTTCCTACGCAGACGAGCGAATCGGAAAGTGAAGTCTACAGGGGGATGCATTCTATAGGTTGCAAATAGGGTGCCTCGTTTGCCATCCTCATCCACATGTTCGCCAGTTTCTGTGAATGCGATACGATCATACTCCTCAAACTCTTTTGTAACTTTACGAATAGATTGTATATTTTTTAAATCACACTCAAGACATCCGTAGATATTTCTAGTTGAATTTAGAAGAGAAAGAGCATTAATTTTAACAGTGTCGAAGTAACTTGCTCTCCATGGTCTATGGTTACTTGACGAACTGTAGGTATTATTATCAAATAAATGTAGGCATAGCCTTGGATTCAATGGCAAGAACAACTGCAGGCCGTCTGAATCCAAGCCTGTCACCCCTTCCCACCACACATCTCGGCGCATTGTGTTATATCGAATGACGGGATTATCACTTGTTACGAAATTTGCGCGCGAACTTGCTTCAAGGAGTTGAACTCTAAGCGTCTGCAAATATTCGAATGACTGAAGTGCCGTTATTAGCGGAAGCGCCACTGGGTATTGGTCACGAATTTCGAACGTATCAAGATTCACGTTGTCCATCGTAGGATCATGACGAAGCACTTGCTTGGAGAAGTAATCCGTCATTTTTGTATTCTCGTTGGCAACTGAAAGCGTTCGCCCCTGCTGCATTGCAACAAAAAGCAATATTCTCTCGAAATCAACACTACCAACTGCCGGCAAAGTCGATGTTCGTATGATTTGATGGATCGCGGTCGCACAGTCAGATTCAATGTATCCGACCGCCGATTCAACCCCATCGTGCCAGCCGTGGAAATTTTCAATCGCGCACTGCCCCTTTATCGAGGCGCACGAAATGATTTGATCAGATGCCTTGTTGAGTAAGCAAATGGACCTCCCATCCTCGGAAAACAGTCTAAGATAAAACTGCGGGACAAAATGATGGTTCTTGGTACGCCCCAATTCTTACTCCGCCGCCTGCGCGCCCTCACCACCAGCATCCCCGAACATATCCGGGCCATCGTCTACCGCCTCTTCCTCATTCGCGGCCTTGGCCTTCTGGCGCTTGTCGAAGCTGGCCCAGACAGTGTTCCAGTCACCCTTGGTCGCAGCCTTGGAATATTCGGTAGCGCGCTGTTCGAAGAAATTGGCGTGCTCGACCCCGTTCAATAGCGGGGCGAGCCAGGGCAGCGGGTGATCATCGATCATATAGATCGGCTGCAGGCCCAGCTGGCCCAGCCGCCAGTCCGCGATATAGCGGATGTATTTCTTGATCTCCTTCGCGGTCATGCCGGAAACCGGCCCCATCTCGAAGGCGAGATCGATGAAATTATCCTCCAGCCGCACCGATTTCTGGCAGATGTCGATGATGTCTTCCTTCACCGCCTTGGTGTAGCAATCGCGCTCGCGCACGAATTCGTGGAACAGCCGCACGATCCCTTCGCAGTGCAGGCTTTCATCGCGCACGCTCCAGCTCACGATCTGGCCCATGCCCTTCATCTTGTTGAAGCGCGGGAAGTTCATCAGCATGGCAAAGCTGGCGAACAGCTGCATCCCTTCGGTGAAGCCGCCGAACACCGCCAGGGTGCGGGCGATATCCTCGTCGGTATCAACGCCGAACAGCTGCAAATAATCGTGCTTGTCCTTCATTTCCTCATATTCGAGGAAGGCGGAATATTCGCTTTCGGGCATGCCGATGGTGTCAAGCAGGTGCGAATAGGCGGCGATGTGCACCGTCTCCATGTTGCTGAACGCGGTCAGCATCATCTTGATCTCGGTCGGCTTGAACACGCGGCCGTATTTGTCGTGATAGCAATCCTGCACCTCGACATCGGCCTGGGTGAAGAAACGGAAGATCTGGGTGAGCAGATTGCGCTCGTGATCGGTGATCTTCTGCGCCCAGTCACGGCAATCCTCGCCCAGGGGAACTTCCTCGGGCATCCAGTGGATCTGCTGCTGGCGTTTCCAGAACTCGTAAGCCCAGGGGTATTCAAAGGGCTTGTAGGTCTTACGAGCTTCGAGCAACGACATCTTGTGGCCTCCGTGAATCAGTACAAACGTCAATATAGGGAATCATGGTGGCAATTCGAAGGCAAGCAGGCACGATTGGGCGGGGATAAGCCGTGCTTTTTTCGAGTCGGGCGGAGCAGGCGAATCGCGCTGCGGCGTGGGCAGCCCAAAAGCCCGGATCAGCCACTGATTCGCCCCCCTTATATCGGCGTTAACCCTTTTCCGGCCGAAGGAGGGTGGTGTTAACCATCGTGTGCCGCGGAAATCCTGCAAAAACCGTGCTTTAGGAGATGATTAACGGCCTTTCGGCTAACTTTTGGGGGTCATGTCAGCGAATCCCCCTCCTCACAGCTTCACATTGCGCGAAGAGCTTGATGCGGCACTGCTACGCCGCACCGACTTTGACGCATGGTCGCCCGAACTGAAAGAGGCGCTGGCAAGCCATCAGAGCGGCAACGAATTCGTGCTGCTGCGCTATCATTTGCTGGTGGGGCTGGCGATCAGCGCAATTGCGCTGATGTGGGACATAGTCGCGGTGCCGCAAAAGGCCGATGTCGCCATTGCCTGGCGCTTGCTCACCTCCTTGCCGTTGGCGCTGTTCGGCCTGTTCGTGCTGCGCACGGGCGATGTCAGAAAGATCAAGCTGGTCATCGCGCTTTCGCTTGTCGGCGTGGGCGTGCTGGCCATCCATCTGGCCAGTTTCAGCTCGCCAGAGATCATGTCGCGCTATACCATGGCGACCAGTTTCCTCCTCGGGCTGGCGTGCCTGGCGCTGCCCTGCCCCCCGCAGGAGATCAAGCGGTTCGCGCTGATATTCGGGCTGGCAACCTCGATCGCCGGGCTGTGGCCCAATGCGCTGCCGCCGGGTGAACTGGGGCTCCATATCATCTTCACTGCATTGATCGGCATCCCCGCCTGGGCAATCGCGCGGCAGCACTGGAATGTCAGGGCGCGCTCGATCCTGCTCGACATGCGCGACGATCTGACCCGGCACGAGCTTGAGCAGAACAACGAAATGCTGCGCCAATTGTCGGAACAGGATCCGCTCACCGGCATGCCCAACCGGCGCAAGTTCGAACGCGTCGTGTCCGAGCGGCTGGAGGGGCGGCGGCCCGATCGGGCCTGGCCGGGCAGACTGGCAGTGATGATGATCGATCTCGATCACTTCAAGGCGTTCAACGATCGCCACGGCCACCAGGCGGGCGACCGCTGCCTGGCGATGGCGGCGGCCCAGTTGCAGGCCGTATTCCCGCGCGAATACGGTGTGCTGGCCCGCTACGGCGGGGAAGAGTTCATCGCGGCCGTGCGCGAGCGCGAGCCCGGGGAGGCTGTGAGGCTGGCCGAAACCATGCGGGCAGCGATCGAAGAGATGCTGGTGCCGGTTCGCGACACGTCAAGGCCGCTGATCACCACCAGCATCGGGATGGCGCTGGTCGCAGCCGATACAACGCTTGAGCTTGAGGACATGATCGAGGCGGCCGATGTTGCGCTTTATAGCGCCAAGCGCGCCGGGCGGAACCGGGTCGAGATCGTCGAGGTGAGCGATCAGTCCGCAGCTTTACCTCATGCGAATGCTTCGGGACGGAAGGCCTGAATGGCCAGCCGCAATGGTTGGGGCCGCTATCGTTTCGCCCGTTTCGAGCTGAACCAGCTGCCCCCTCCCAGCACGGTGATGCCGAGAAAGAAGCCGAAATCATACCAGCCGCCGGTGTTGGGCACGGCATAAACCGCGATGCCTGAATCGAACAGCGAACCGATCCAGGCGAAGGGGAACACGAACCCATGCCACAGCCCCCACCAGAAGCCGGGCACTTCGGGCCCACTGGCCACGCCCGCGTCGAGCTGCGAAGCGCAGGCAGACAGTAGCAGCAGGGCTGCCGACAGAGTCAGGATACGAACGGGTCTGGTCATGGCACGGCTCCCAGGGCGGTGTGATCCGATCCTATTCGCTGCCTTGGGCAGGCACAAGAGATTGCGATCGTCGTGCGAAAACAGCGCATTTGCCGCCCTTCGCCACGAGCCGTGGCTGAGGCGGGGTGAGACGAGGACCGATCCGCCCGCTCACCCGTTGATGACATGTAACCAACTCAAAAAAGGAGGAAAAACATGTTCGAGAAGCTACGCATCAAGGAACATATGGAAGTCAGCGACGCCAAGGGCCGCCACGTCGGCACGGTCGACGAGGTAAAGGATGAGATGATCCGGCTGACCAAGTCTGACAGCATGGACGGCAAGCACCACGTGCTGCCGCTCGCGGATGTCGACAAGATTGAGGAGAACCGCGTTTACCTGAAGGAAGACGCGAAGATTCCAATCGGGCTAGGGAACAAGGCCTCGGTCGGCCTCTAGCTTCAACCTGACCAAGTCTGCCGCGCCGCAAGGCCGCAGGCAGCTGCCCCGGTTTCGCCTGTCCCCCGATATGCGCGAGACCGGGGTTTTACGTGGGCGAGCGCAAAGAGCGGTGCGGCGAGGGCGAGGAATAAGCCACAACGGCAAGCCGGCGAATGGTCATCCCAGCCATATCCAGATCAATACAACCATGCCAAGCAGTCCAACAAGTCCGGTGCGCAAATCATACCAATGGCTGTCCGGACCGAAGCGTTTTTCCAGTTCTGCCTGCGCTTCAGGCGTGCCTTCGCCAAGATCCCGATTGATTACATCGCGATCTGCATTGTCCGGGGCAATAAATCGCTGGGCACTGACGAAGAATTCGTAGAGGCTCCAGCCGACCGCGATCAGTCCCAAAGCAGCGATCCCGATGATCCCCGCGCTGTTCAATGCCCCCTCACTGGCAGGCCAGGCACTCGTCGTAATCGGTCGTCGGCAATTGATACACTGCGGCCTCGGCGGTGTTGTCCGCCTCCACCCCGCCGGCAAAGCCCGCGCGCTGGACCGATTTCGAGCGCAGGTAATAGAGCGACTTGATGCCCTTCTCCCACGCCTGGAAGTGCAGCATCATCAGGTCCCACTTGTCGACATCGGCCGGGATGAACAGGTTCAGCGACTGCGCCTGATCGATGTAGGGCGTGCGATCGGCCGCGAATTCGAGCAGCCAGCGCTGGTCGATTTCGAAGCTGGTCTTGAACACCGCCTTTTCCTCTACCGAGAGGAAATCGAGATGCTGGACGGAGCCACCCTTTTCCAGGATCGAGTTCCACACCTGGGTCGAATCCTTGCTTTTCTCGCGCAGGATTTTCTCCAGATAGGGGTTCTTGACGATGAAGCTGCCCGACAATGTCTTGTGGGTGTAGATATTGGCCGGGATCGGTTCGATGCAGGCGCTGGTGCCGCCGCAGATGATCGAAATCGACGCGGTTGGCGCGATCGCCATCTTGCAGCTGAAGCGCTCCATCGCGCCCATTTCCTTGGCATCGGGGCAGGCGCCGCGTTCATGCGCCAGCAGCATGGAGGCCTCGGATGCCTTGCCCTGGATGTGCTTGAACATTTTCAGGTTCCACACCTTGGCCATCGGGCTTTCGAAGCCGATCTGCTTCATTTGCAGGAAGGAGTGGAAGCCCATCACGCCCAGGCCCACGCTGCGTTCGCGGCTGGCGGAATATTTGGCGCGCGACATCTCATCCGGCGCACGGTCGATATAATCCTGCAGGACATTGTCGAGGAAGCGCATCACGTCCTCGATGAAATCCTTCTCGGTCGACCACTCGTCCCACTTTTCAAGGTTGAGTGAGCTGAGGCAGCACACCGCCGTGCGGTCATTGCCAAGATGGTCAATCCCGGTGGGCAGGGTGATTTCGCTGCACAGGTTCGAAGTCGAGACCTTGAGGCCCAGCTCGCGGTGATGCTTGGGCATCATCCGGTTCACCGTGTCGGAAAAGACGATATAGGGCTCACCGGTCGCCAGCCGGGTTTCAACCAGTTTCTGGAACAGGCTGCGCGCGTCAACCTTGCCGCGCACGCTGCCATCGCGCGGCGATTTCAGATCGAACTCGCTGCCCGAACGCACCGCTTCCATGAATTCATCGGTCAGCAGCACGCCGTGATGCAGATTGAGCGCCTTGCGGTTGAAATCCCCCGATGGCTTGCGGATCTCCAGGAATTCCTCGATCTCCGGGTGCGCGATATCAATATAGCAGGCGGCCGAACCGCGCCGCAGCGAACCTTGCGAGATTGCCAGCGTCAGCGAATCCATCACCCGCACGAAGGGGATGATGCCGCTGGTCTTGCCGTTCAGGCCCACCGGCTCGCCAATGCCGCGCACATTGCCCCAATAGGTGCCGATGCCGCCGCCCTTGGAAGCAAGCCAGACATTCTCGTTCCATGTGCCGACAATGCCTTCAAGGCTGTCCTCGACCGAGTTCAGGTAACAGCTGATCGGCAGGCCGCGATTGGTGCCGCCATTGGAAAGAACGGGGGTGGCGGGCATGAACCACAGGCGCGAAATATAGTCATAAAGCCGCTGGGCATGTTCCTGATCATCGGCATAGGCATCGGCCACACGCGCGAACAGGTCCTGAAAATTCTCGCCCGGCAACAGGTAGCGGTCAATCAGGGTTTCCTTGCCGAATTCGGTCAGATTGGCGTCACGCGTTTCGTCCGTAATGACGGTGAAGCGGCGGTCATTGACCTTCTTGCTGTCCACCTGTGCGGCAGACTTGGCGGCGGCAGCCATCGCACCGGCCAAGGCTTCGCCGGCCTTCTGTGCAACCAGTTCTTCGCTGCCCTTGTCTTCGGTTTCCATTGCCACTGCCTTGGCCTTACCTTTTTCGCGGGCTGGCTGGCCCTTTTTTGCGGCTGCCCCGGCTTCCGTTTCGTTCGTATCTTCCGTGCCGTGATCCAGCCCCAATGTCGCCTCGTCGCCAGTCCTGAAATCCATCATTTGCCCCGCTTCCGTTCGCCCGTTTGACTCTCTCGCGGCGCCCGCCCCTTGAATGGCGATGTTCCGCTTGTGTTCGAATCGGCGGGATCGCTCCCACCTAGCAATTTCGCGGGCCCAAGGGGGAAATAGTTTTCCCCTTTTTGCCCACAGAACCTGCGCGTTTCCCCGCGGAAGACCGAATCCTCTCTTAATCCGCAGATATGGGAACTGCGGCTAAAATGACTAGGTCTAGTAGGTGCCCCTGCGCCATGTACCACTAGATACTGAATCAGAGGCGAGTCCGGCGCAAGAGGGTAAATACCGATTCACCATGTTTGAGCGACCCGGAGGCAAGGTGTATTGCCTTGCTGCAACGCCGCGACGCATGGGAAATCCTTGGCTGGCGTGCAGCGCAAGCCCCAAAATGAATCTGGGAAAAAATTTTTGCGGGCAAAACGGGTTTACAGGACTTGTGAATCTTTCGAATCCGGGCACGCAATTTTCGAATCCGGCGACTGCCCTCGAAAGCGTGAACAAGATGAATCGCATTGCCTTGAAAACATGCCTTACCGGCCCCGTCTTGCGGCGCTCGTTGAAGGTCGCACTGATTATCGGCACCCTGCTTACGGCCATCAACCAGGGCGATCTTATCATGGCCGGCCAGCAGCCGGTGATCTGGAAAGTTGCGCTGACCTATCTCGTGCCGTTCCTGGTCGCCAGCTATGGTGCCTATTCTGCGCTGGCCATGCGCGACTACTAGGGTCAGGGCCCTGGCTGCCTCACCCTAGCCTGCCGCCTGCGCATGTTCGGCAATCGCATTGGCAATCGGATCGACCAGCTCCACCGGCAGATCGTGGCCCCAGCCGGGAATGGTCTTGATTCTGGCGCCGGGAATTGCGGCCGCAGTTGCATGGCCGCATTCCACCTTGACCAGGGGATCATCCTCGCCATGCAGAACCAGCGCGGGCGCGTTTACGGACTTCAAACGTTCGGTCCGGTCCCCATCATCGATGATCGCCGCCATTTGGCGGAACAGTCCCTCGGGATAAACGGAACGGCGAACATATCCCGTCACCCGCTCACGCAGGTTCTTGGGGTCTGGCCTGAAGCCCGGGCTGCCAATTGCAGTCGCCACCATCATGCCGTGTTCAACCAGCACCTCTTCCTCCTCTGATGCCGGTCGCTTGGTCAGCGCCTCTATCGCCGCCTTGTCGGCCTGCGGAAGCTTGTGATGGCCCGTGGTCGAAAAGATGGAGGTGAGGCTGAGGACGCGTTGCGGATGCTCGATAGCCATCAATTGCGCGATCATCCCGCCCATCGAAGCGCCGACAATATGCGCGCGCTCGATTCCCAGCGCATCGAGCACGCCGATCCCGTCTGCCGCCATATCGCTAAGCGAATAAGGAACCTTGGGCGGAAAACCGAAGCGCTTGCGGATCATATGCCAGATCATGCCGGGCACTTTTTCGCCGTGAAACTTGTGGCTCAGGCCGATGTCGCGATTGTCATAGCGGATCACGTGGAAGCCGCGGCCTGCCAGCGCCTCGACCAATTCGGTCGGCCAGAATGTCATCTGCGCGCCCAGCCCCATCACCAGCAATATTGGCGGGTTCGACGGATCGCCATGGGTATCGTAATGGATGGTAATTCCGTTGGCGGTGATTTCTGGCAAGCTTTCCTCCTGTGGTACTCGCTGCTTTGGCCATATTGGCGCGCTTGCGACAAGGGCGAAGCGGAAATTTTTGCCCTCACGATGAACCGGGTTGGCCTTCACGCCCACTATACTGGTGAACGGCAGAAGCGAGGACATGATGCAATCTACCGCCCGCCTCCTTGACGAATATCTGGTTGCGAGCGCGCAGACAGGCAGCCGCGAGGCGTTTGGTCAGCTGGCGCGGCGCTGGCACCCGAAACTCGTCGCGCATGCGCTGCGCCTGACTGGTGAGCGCGAGTTGGCGATGGATGCGGTCCAGCTGGCCTGGGCAGCAATCGTCAAGGGGATCGCCCGGCTGAAGGATCCGCGCGCATTCCCCGCCTGGGCTTACCGGATCACCTCGCGGGCTTGCGCAGGCGAGATCGGCCATGCCGTGGCCCGCCGCAGGCTGGCGCGGGCCTGGGCCAGCGAACCGCGCGAAGCGAGCATCGAACCGGAGGAGCCATCGCAGCCTGGCAGGCTTCGGGCAGCGATCCGCCAGTTACCTGCAGGGGAGCGTGCTGCGATTGCGCTCTACCATTTCGAGGAATTGCGCGTGGCCGAGGTTGCGGTCGCGCTCGCTGTGCCGGTCGGCACGGTCAAGACACGACTGATGAATGCCCGCCGCAAATTGCGCGCGATACTGGAAGGAGAACACCAATGAGCACCAAAATGAATGATTCGCTTGATGCGATGATTGATGAGACCCTCGATGCCGAGGAGCGCGAATTGCTGCGCCAGATCGGCGAGGAACCGGGCTATCTCAGCCAGATCCACGGCCTGTTCGGCGGCAGGCTGGGCTGGGTAAGCTGGCTGATGATGTTCTGGCAGGCCGTGATGTTCATCGCTGCTGTCTATTGCGCGGTGCAATTCTTCCAGGCCAACGAAACGCTCGAGGCGCTGCGCTGGGGAATGCCTTCAGCAGTGCTGCTGATCATGGCGGGCATGCTCAAGCTGGCGCTGTGGCCCAGCCTGCAAACCAACCGCGTTTTGCGCGAACTGAAGCGGGTCGAACTGCAAATCGCGCGGGCGAAGGCGAAAGACTGAGGCGCTGCATGGCTGGTGTCCTGACGGTCAAGGCACCAGCACGGTATCGCGCGCTACCTCCGCCGTTTCGGGATAGTCGAGCGTATAGTGCAAGCCCCGGCTTTCATGGCGGCGGAGCGCTGAAGTGACGATCAGGTCGGCCGCTTCGATCAGGTTTCGCAGTTCGATGAGGTCGGTGGTGACGCGAAAGGCGCTGTAATAATCATGCACCTCCTTGCGCAGCAGGGCGATGCGGTGCGCCGCGCGTTCCAGCCGCTTGGTGGTGCGCACGATCCCGACATAGTTCCACATGAAACGGCGAATCTCGGTCCAGGTCTGCTTGATCACCACTTCCTCGTCGGAATCGGTCACGCGGCTTTCATCCCACTCGCGGATCGGGGGCGGGGCGCCGAGTTCGTCCCAGCGGGCCAGGATGTCTTTCGCCGCCGCCTCTCCGAACACGAAGCATTCGAGCAGGCTGTTCGAAGCCAGCCGGTTGGCGCCGTGGAGCCCGCTTTCGGTGCATTCGCCGGCTGCCCACAGGCCCGGCAAATCGGTGCGCGCGTCAAGCCCCACCAACACCCCGCCGCAGGTGTAATGCTGCGCCGGGACCACGGGGATCGGCCCTGTGGTCATGTCGATACCGAGGCCGATCAGCTTCTCGTGAATGGTCGGGAAATGCGCGCGCACGAATTCGGGCGGCTGGTGCGAAATGTCGAGATGGACATAATCGAGGCCATAACGCTTGATCTGGTCGTCGATCGCGCGCGCCACCACATCGCGCGGGGCCAGTTCCATCCGTTCCGGGTCGTAATCGGCCATGAACCGGTGCCCGGTTTCAGGGTGGAGCAAATGCCCGCCCTCGCCACGCACCGCCTCGGTGATGAGGAAATTCTTGACCTCGAGATTGTACAGGCAAGTGGGATGGAACTGCATCATTTCCATGTTGGAGACGCGGCAGCCCGCGCGCCAGGCCATGGCGATCCCGTCACCGGTCGCGCCGCGCGGGGCGGTGGAGAACTGGTAGACGCGGCCCGCGCCGCCCGCCGCCAGCACGGTAGCGCGCGCCACATGCCGTTCGACCTTGCCGGTCGCTTCGTCGAGCGCATAGGCGCCCCACACCCTGCCATCGCCCGAAAAGCGCTCGCCGTGCCTGCCGGTGATCAGGTCGATGCAACTGCGGCCCGGCAGCAGCGTGATGTTGGGATTGGCCTGTGCCGCCCTGAGCAAGGCGTCCTGCACCGCCCAGCCGGTGGCATCGGCGACATGGACGATACGGCGATGGCTATGCCCACCCTCGCGGGTGAGGTGCAGATTCTCGCCCTCGGTGTTGAAGGGCACGCCCAGATCCACCAGTCGGGCGATCGATCGCGGTGCGTTCTCGATCACGAACTCCACAGTTTCACGCCGGTTTAGCCCCGCACCCGCCACCATGGTGTCACGGATATGGTTCTCGAATGTGTCGCCCGTATCCAGCACTGCGGCGATGCCGCCCTGTGCCCAGGCGGTGCTGCCACCGGTGAGCGAGCCCTTGGCCAGCACCAGCACCTTTTTCACCTGCGCCAGTTCGAGCGCGGCAGTAAGCCCGGCGGCACCGGAACCGATTATCAGGACATCATGCGCTTGTTCCGTCATGGACGTGTCATGGCGGCGCTAACCGGCTTGGGCAACTGCTTAAAAGGCAAAGCAGTCAAGATCATCTGCGACAGTCACCACACCGGAATAGTTCGCGCCAATCGCGGCGCGACTCTCGTCAATCCGCTCAAGCGCGCGGTTCATATTGTGGGTCAGTATCACTTGGCCGGGCTGCAGGCCCGCCGCCAGCTCGCCGATCTGTGCTGGCGTGCGATGCAAGCCTCGCGGCTGGCCCGGCTGGCCATTGATCACATGATGCGCGATCAGAATTTCGGGGCGGCTGCCTGCCAGCCTCTGTTCGAACACAGTGCTGTTCGCGCTCTGATCGCCGGTGATCACTATCGTTTTGCCGTCAACCCTGATTGCAAAGCCAAGCGCGGGCACCACCCCGTGGTGCACCGGGATCGCCCGAATGACCAGATCGTCTGCCAGCTCGATTGTAACCGGCTCCCCCTTGCCCATGTCGGTCGCGATCTCACGCGGTTCCAGCACTACCTTGTCCTCGCTACCATCAAGGTAACCTCCAAGATAGGCAAATGCGCCGCCATCCTTGCTCACCAGGCGTTCCAGAAATTCACCGGTTGCGGGAAAGCGCGGGGCTGCGTCAGGGCCAATTACCGGCAATGCGCGGGTGCGCGAGGTAAAGCCGCCATATTTGAGAATGCCAGCGAGATCGCCGACATGATCGGCGTGCAGATGCGTCAACAGCACCGCATCAAGCGTGGTGAAATCCCCGCCAGCCTCGGCAAAACGCAGGAACGCGCCCGACCCGCTGTCGATCAGCAAGCGAGCCGTGCCATCGATCCACAGCAGATAGGAAGTTCCGGCGCGGCCGGATTCGGCGATCGGACCGCCCGAACCCAGCACCTGCAATGCGGGGCCGCTTGCCGGGCAGCTGGCGGCCTGTTCTGCCGGATCAACGGTTTCAACCGGGCCCGGCCCGCTTTCAGCTGCCGAACACGCCGCCGCGATTGCGGCGAGCATGGCGGCGGCAACAAGCGATGGCGCACGATGGAGCATGATGGATTCCCCTTGAAAGCTTCATCCACTGGTCCGCAACAAACCGCAGGCGAGTTACAGCACGGCAGGCCTTACCCGCCAGCCCAGGCTATGCCGTCAGTTGCACGAACACGTCTTCGAGGTCGGGCTCGCGCGTTGTCACATCCTCGATTGTATAGCCATGCGACTGGACCTTGGCGAGCACTTGCCCGGCGTTGGCCTGGTCGCGGTCATAAGTAATCTCCAGCACGCGCGGCTCGATCAATTCGACCTTGTGGAAGCCTTCTTCCACCACTGGCCCCGCCAGATCCCGGTCAACGGTCACGCGCACGATCTTCTCGCGAGCCATGTTGATGAGTTCGCGAGTCGGCTTTTTCGCAATCAGCTCGCCATGGTTGATGATCGCGATCTGGTCACACAACTGCTCGGCTTCTTCCAGATAATGCGTGGTCAGCACGATAGTGACGCCATCATCATTGAGCTGCGTAACCAGTTCCCACAGCTGCTTGCGCAGTTCGACATCGACCCCGGCCGTCGGCTCGTCAAGCACCAGGATCGGCGGCGAATGGACCATCGCCTTGGCCACCAGCAGGCGCCGCTTCATCCCGCCTGACAGCGTGCGGGCATAGGCATCGCGCTTGTCTGTCAAACGCACCGCTTCGAGCAGTTCCTCGCTGCGCCGCAGATGCTTGGCAATGCCGTAAAAGCCGCCCTGGTTTTCCAGCACTTCAAACGGGGTGAAGAAGGGATCGAACACGATTTCCTGCGGTACGATCCCGATTGAGCGGCTGGCGTTTCGGCGGTGCTCGTCGATATCGAAGCCCCAGATTTCCGCGCTGCCGCCGCTCTTCATCACCATCCCGGCAAGGATATTGATCAGGGTTGATTTGCCCGCCCCATTGGGGCCAAGCAGGCCGAAAATCTCGCCCTGCGGCACATCGAAGCTTACGCCCTTGAGCGCTTCCTTGCCCGGTTCGCCTTTCACCCCGGCGTAGGTTTTTCTGAGGTCGCGGATCGAGATGGCGGGCGGTGTGCTCATGGACGCCGCACTAATGCCAATCCCTGTGCACTGCAAAGCCCTTCGTCACCAGTTGCGAATCCGCAGCGATCCGATTATCGGCAAGCCCATGAGCATTGCACCGCCCGAAGTTATCACAGTCGAGACAGCGCGCGTCAGTTGCGATGGTGCCAGCGCTATTCGCGGGGGCGAGAATTATCGCCCTGCTGCGCTTGGCCACCCCAGGATCTATCTCGAAATCGACGAGCATGGCTATGTCGATTGCGGATATTGCGACCGGCGTTTTGTATTGAAGGGCGGCCCTGCCGATGGCGCGGACCATGCGCATTTGCCCGACATTTCCGAAGGCGCAAGCCCGCAATAAGCCTGGCTTTTTGAGCGTATCCCTTACTCATCGCCGGTTCAGCATCGCGCGTTATATTGGCTTCAAGGAAAATACCTTGAGAGGAGTCCAGCAATGACCCGATTTTTTCGCCCCGCCCTGATCGCCGCAGCATTTTCCGGTGTGCTGGCCGCCCCCGTATTCGCAAGTGACGAGCCTGAGCAGGATTCTGCAGACCAGCAGGAATCGACCAAGGGCGAAAAGGAGCTTGCCAAGCTGCTCGAAGGCCGCGTGGCAGGCGAGCCTGTGAGCTGTATCAGCAACTATCCCAACCAGAGCCTGCGCGTGATCGATGATACCGCCTATGTCTATGGCCGGGGCAACACGATTTACGTGCAGCGAACCAAAAACCCTGAGGATATCGATGATGACGATATCCTGGTCCTCAAGACATTCACCGGCTCGCAATTGTGCCGGCTTGATAATGTGACCACCGTCGATCGAACCAGCGGCTTCTTCAGCGGCGCCGTGTTCTTCGACGATTTCATCCCCTACACCAGGGCCGATGACGCTGGACCCGGTGAAGGCTAGACTCCAGACCTGACCGAATGACAGCCCTGATCACGGCAGGTCAGGGCTGCCGACAGGTCACCCGGCCTGCAGCCGGTTCAACCGGGCGATGATGGCATCGGCCTCGCTCATGATCCGGTCGATCAGTTCCTGGCAGGTGGGGATGTCATGGATCAGGCCCGCCACCATGCCGCAGCTCCACGCGCCCGCGTCCATGTCGCCTTCCATCATGATCCGCGGATAGACGCCCGCGACCTGTTCGATGATATCCTCGAACTTCAGGTCGTCGCCCTTCTCCTTTTCGGTCCGCAGCAATTGCTCGACGGCATCGTTCGTCATCACCCGCTCAGTATTGCGCAGCGGGCGCATCACCAACCTTGTGTCGAGTTCGCTCGCGGCGACAATCGCCTGCTTCACATTCTCATGCACCGGCGCTTCCTTGGTGGCGATGAAGCGCGTGCCCATGTTCATGCCTTCCGCGCCCATCGCCAGGCTGGCGATCAGGCTGCGCCCGTCGGCCATGCCGCCCGATGAGACGAAGGGGATTTCCAGCTCGTCCGCCGCGCGCGGCAGCAGGATGAAGTTGGGAATGTCATCCTCGCCCGGATGGCCGCCGCATTCGAACCCGTCGACAGAAACCGCATCGCAGCCGATCTCCTGCGCCTTCAGCGAATGGCGCACACTGGTGCATTTGTGGATCACCTTGATCCCGGCATCCTTCAGCGCGGGCATGACCTGCACCGGGTTGCGCCCGGCCGTCTCGACCACTTTCACGCCCCCGTCGATGATCGCCTTGACCAGGCCGGGATAGTCGGGCGGGGTGAGGCTGGGCAGGAAGGTGAGGTTCACGCCGAACGGCTTGTCGGTCATGTCGCGGCACTTCGCGATTTCATTGGCGAGCTTTTCGGGCGTGCCCTGGGTCAGCCCGGTGATGATGCCCAGCCCGCCCGCGTTGCTGACCGCAGCCGCCAGCTCGGCAAAGCCGACGAAATGCATGCCCCCCTGGATGATCGGGTGCTTGATGCCGAACATTTCGGTGATGGCGGTTTTCATGGCTGGAATCTCCCCTGCGCTGGCTAGTTTCATACAGGGATTGCGGATCGCGCGCCGCCGCGCAAGCTCCGTTTTGGTTAGGTGCTGATGCCGTAGCGTCAGGTGCCGCGCTGTGTCCTGTCCTCGCAGTCCGGAGCGGGAGTGCAGCGCATGATCTGCGCCGCCTCACTCACTCCCACTCGATCGTGCCCGGCGGCTTGCTGGTATAGTCATAGACCACGCGGTTGATGCCCTGCACCTCGTTGACGATACGGGTGGCGCACCCGGTGAGGAACGCCGCGTCGAAAGGATAGACATCGGCGGTCATGCCGTCAGTGCTGGTCACCGCGCGCAAGGCACACACGCTGTCATAGGTGCGGTAATCGCCCATCACGCCCACCGTCTTGACCGGCAGCAGCACGGCGAAGGCCTGCCAGATCGCATCGTAAAGCCCGGCCTTGCGGATTTCATCGAGATAGATCGCATCGGCCTTGCGCAGGATGTCGCAGCGCTCTTGCGTGACTTCGCCAGGAATGCGGATGGCAAGGCCCGGCCCGGGGAAGGGGTGGCGGCCGACGAACTGCTCGTTCAGGCCCAGTTCGCGGCCCAATTCGCGCACCTCGTCCTTGAACAATTCGCGCAAGGGCTCGACCAGTTTCATGTTCATCCGCTCGGGCAGGCCGCCGACATTGTGATGGCTCTTGATCGTGACCGACGGCCCGCCGGTAAAGCTGACGCTTTCGATCACATCGGGATAAAGCGTGCCCTGCGCCAGGAAATCCGCCCCGCCCAGCTTGTTCGCCTCTTCCTCGAACACGGCGATGAATTCGGCGCCGATGAACTTGCGTTTCTTTTCCGGGTCGGTGACGCCCGCAAGCCCCGCCATGAAACGCTCTTCCGCATCCACCACCACCAGCGGGATGTTGTAATGATCGCGGAACAGGCTTTCGACCTGTTCGCGCTCATTGAGGCGCAGCAGGCCATGATCGACGAATACGCAGGTCAACTGATCGCCCACTGCCTCGTGGATCAGGATTGCTGCAACCGAGCTGTCGACCCCGCCTGACAGGCCGCAAATAACCTTGCCGGCACCTACCTGTTCGCGGATCTCGGCCACCTTGGTTTCGCGATAGGCGGCCATCGTCCAGTCGCCCGCCAGCCCGCACACCCTATGCACGAAATTGGCGATCAGCCTGGCCCCATCGGGGGTGTGGACCACCTCGGGGTGGAACTGCGTGCCGTAATAGCGGCGCGCCTCATCCGCGATGACCGCGAAGGGTGCACCGTCGCTGGTGGCGACGATCTCGAAGCCGGGGGCGAATCGCGTCACCTTGTCGCCGTGGCTCATCCACACCTGGTGGCGCTCGCCTTCGCTCCACAAACCGTCGAACAGCGCGCATGATTTGGTCACGGTGAGGAAGGCACGGCCAAATTCGCCGCCCTCCCCTGTCTCGTGCCCGGGGCGGACCTCGCCGCCAAGCTGCTGGCTCATCACCTGCTGGCCGTAGCAGATGCCCAGGATCGGCAAGCCGGAGTCAAACAGCACCTGCGGCGCGCGCGGGCTGCCTTCGTCGCATACGCTTGCCGGACTGCCCGACAGGATGATGCCCCTGGGCTTCATCCGGTGGAATGCCTCTTCCGCCGCGGAGAAGGGAGCGATCTCGGAATAGACTCCCGCCTCGCGCACGCGGCGCGCGATCAGCTGGGTTACCTGGCTGCCGAAATCGACGATCAGGATGGAATCGGGGAGATGCGTAGGGTCCATGGCCGCCCGTTAAGGATGCGTAGCGTGGCTGTCCAGCATGCGGCGTGTGCTATGCACGAAGCGGCGGCCCTGCGGGAGCTGCAACACCCACGAATGTTACAGTTACAGAGTTGCGTTTTTTGCAACATGTTACGTGGTTTTCTCATTTGTGTTCAATCGTACGAAATATTATTTCGCTGTCTCCGCTGCAAATAGGGAAATCCTCCCCCCTTTATCTGCAGCGCGTCAGGACAATCGGCCTCCTTCCCCCCGGATAGCCGCGTCCTGACAGCCGGTCGCTGGCGTTCCAACCTCTCCCAAGGAACGCCGACGGGTCCGTGCCGCATAGGCCGGACCCGGGCGACCAGCGAAGCGAGCGAGGCGCGATCACCGCCAGTCCTCCCCCCAACCAACAGGCGGACGCGCCTCTCTCGCAATAGCTTGCCGCAGCGGCGCACCCGGCTGCGCGCAATCTGCCTTCAGCCAAATTCACCTGTAACCAAAATGAGGTTGATCGCGAACCAGTTAACAGATGCCTTGCAGTGGCCGGTGAAAGCGAAACGGGCCACTTTCAGGCAGTAAAGTAAAGATCTGAACGCTCGCCAGATCGCAGTGATCGGCACCGGTGCGGAATGATCGAAGATATAGCTGATGCCTGAGAATCTCCCTCCCCTCAGGCCAGCGAGGCGCGGCTACCGCACACCGTGACACAGCCCCCCCCGTCCGGGCGGGAGCCGCGCCTCACCACTTCACCGCATCTGATAATGCGATCAGGCCCTCGGGCCACTTGGCCCAATTGTACTGCCTATTTCGACATCTTGATGGTCCAGCGACGACTGCCGCCAATCGAGACATTCCCTTCGGAATTCAAGCTGAAGTTGGTGCCTTCGGTAATGTACCATGGCAGGTCATCGTTCCGCGCGCGCGACAGGAATGTCACCGTCGCCAGGCTGCCATTTTCATTCACAGTATATGTCACGTCGCTCTGCGCCCGGACCGATGGCTTGTTGAAGTCATAAACGCGCCCAGTGCCCTTGCCGAAGCCATCGGAATTGGGGCCAAGGTCGAAGCTGATCCCGATCTGGGTTCCACCGCGGGAGTATACCGAGCCGTAGTTCATCAGCGGCTGGCTGGCTTTCCAATTGCCGACGAAGGCTTTTTGCGCGGCAGCGAATTTGGCCTTCTGCTCACGTTCTTCCTCGGCCGCCTTGTTCTTGGCAGCCTCGCGAGCTGTCTTCTCTTCCTCCGAGCCTTCGAGGATCGGGTCATCATAAAGGCTTACCGGGGAGCCCTTGACCAGTTTCCATTCCAACCGTTCGTTTTCGATTTTCCAGTCATCATCGCCGATCGGTTCGCTGCGGGTAAAGAGTACGGCAGGAAGTTCAGTTCCCTTATTCTTGGTGATCTTGATCACAGGTCGATCATCGATTGTGTCGACCCGCTCTGCATAGTCTTCTTCGAGGACAAGGCTCAGCTTGCTCCTGGTGCGAAAGACCGGCTCGATTTCGTCACCGACATTCTGCGCCGCCTGGATCTCGATATCTTGAGCATCTATGCCTTCGGGCAGTTCCATTTCGAGGAACTGATCAATGTCGTCAGTCTGTGGTCCGTCAAACGATGGTCCGCATGAACTCAACGCCAATGCCGCGCACGAAACGGCGAGTATCGAATGCACCCTCATCTGCAACTCCTGTCCTGTAAATTCCTTCATCCCTGAATTCCCAGGCAGCACGGTAAAAAATATCCGCGCCCCGTCAACCTGTTAGCGCGAACAGGTTAACCCTTGACCAATGGATGGAGCGGGCTGGTGCCCTGCCTGTCAGTTGATTGCCGCGCTCGCAGTGGCGCGTTCGCGCAGCTCGGTCTTGAGCAATTTGCCGATATGGCTGCGCGGCATTTCCGCGATCGCTTCGAGCGCAGAGAGCCGCTGGGTCTTGCCCAGCCGCGCATTGACCGTGCCGAGGATATCATCGACCTCGCTCTCCGCGACCCCCACAGTTAGCCTGACAAAACCATAAGGCGTCTCGCCCCAGCGCTCGGAGGGAATGCCGATCACCGCAGCCTCGGCCACGCGCGGATCCTTTTCCAGCTCGGCCTCGAGATCGCTCGGGTAGATATTGAAACCGCCCGAAATGATCATGTCCTTGGCGCGGCCGACCAGCTCGACGAATCCATCCTCGTCAACCCGGCCGATATCTCCCATGCGCTGCCACACTTCGCCGGTTTCAGGATCGGTCCAGTAACCCTCGCGGGTTTTATCGGGCTGGTTCTTGTAGCCGCTCATCATCGTCTGCGAACGCCCGATGAGGTTGCCCGGTGTGCCCGGCGGCACACGCCTGTCTTCATCGTCGAGCACTTTCAATTCGCTGCCCGGGGTGGGCCGGCCCACCGTGTGCAGCTTGTCGGGGAATTCGTGGCATGCCAGCAGGCACACCACGCCGCCTTCGGTCATCGAGTAAATCTCGATCAGCCCGCCCGGCATGCGCCGCAGCACCTCGGCCTTGAGCTCGGCGGAGAAGGGCGCCGAGGTGCAATATTTCAGCAGCAGCGAAGAGAGGTCGAATTCGTCGAAGCGCGGTTCGGCCATCAGCCGCTGGTATTGCACCGGCACCAGCATGGTGATGGTCACTTCGTGCTCCTGCGCCACCTTAAGCCAGTCCATAGTATTGAACTTGCCCATGATGTTGACCGTGCCGCCCGCCAGCAGCGGGGGCAGGAAGGCAACCATGGTGGTGTTCGAATAGAGCGGGGTCGAGGCGAGCGAGCGCACCGGAATGCCCGCCTCGAGATAGCTTGAAGCGGTGCTGGCAAATTGCCGCCAGCGCATCAGGTGCGAATGGACGATGCCCTTGGGGATGCCGGTGGTGCCGCTGGAATAGATGATGTTGAACGGATCTTTCGGCCCAGGCGTGAAAGCCGGGGCAAGGGTTCCAGCGGGCGCCATCCAGCTCTCGATCTGCTCAAGCGCGATATGATCGAGCCCGGGCATGAAATCCGCGCCCAGCTCGGCGCTTTTCGCCGCATCGATGAACAGGTGCCGCGCCCCGCTGTCACCCGCCATGCCGATCAGCTGCTCCTTCGAGGCGCTGGTGGTAAGCGGCGCAGCCACCCCGCCCGCACGCACTGCGGCGAGGAACACCAGCGCATAATTGATGCAGCTCGTGCCCAGGATCGCGACCGATTGTCCGCGTTCGAGGCCTGTCTCGACCAGTCTTGCGGCGATCCGCTCGACCCGATCACCAAGCTCGCCCCAGGTCAATTCACGTTCGCCATCGCGCAGCGCAACCTTGCCGGGCTGACGCTGTGCCCAATTTGCGATGATATCCGGAAAATTGCCGAACTCGGACTGAAGTGTTTCCAGCATCGCGTGCTTCTCTCCCTGTTTCGCATTGCTTTAGTGCGTGCGACTTTGCAGTCTGGCAATCCAATGCCAAGGAGAATCGGGATGAGCAGACCCTGCAATCGGATACTAGCGGGTACGTTGGCGCTTGCGGCGCTTGCGGCGCTTGCGGCAATTCCGGCCGCTCATGCCCAAAGCGCGGCCGCTGCACCGCGCATCCTGGCGGTTTTCGCGCACCCCGATGACGAAGTGTTCGTGGCCCCCATGCTGGCCGCAATGGCACGCGAAGGCGCGGCGGTAAGCGTGGTCTACGCCACCAGCGGCGATGTAGGCCCGGGCGTTTCGGAGTTCGAGGCCGGCGCCGACCTCGCCGCCGCGCGCGAAGCCGAAGCGCGATGTTCCACCGATGCATTGGGGGTTCACCAGACAATATTCCTGCGGCTGGGCGACGGGACACTGGGAGAGGGGGCCAGCAGGCCGGGCAGTGCCGCGCGCAGACTTGCAGCCGGACTGGATGCGATCCTGCAAGAGGGTGATTATGACCGGGTAATAACATGGGGTCCGGATGGCGGATATGGCCATTCGGACCATCGCATGGTCAGCGCGATCACCACCCAGCTGGTCCAGTCAATGGAAGAAGACCGTCCCGAACTGCTCTATCCCGGCATCCGCAAGGGAACCCTGCCCCCTGTCCCCGAGATGCAGGACTGGGCCGAAACCGATCCTGAGTTGCTGACGCTGGCCTATGGCTACAATGCCGGCGACCTGGCCGCGGCGGCGCGGGCCACCGCCTGCCACGAGACTCAATTCGATGCGCCGACAAGGGCAGGAATGATGGCACTGTTCGACCAGACTATCTGGCAAGGATCGGTGCATTTGCGCGCGGGTTTCTAGCGGGCGGCTACACATCGTGGAAAACCGCCGTCTGAAGGGGGGAAAAGCTTGGGAATTACCCCTCTCCGGCCTATATAATCAGCATGTCAGAAAACCCTGAAAAAATTCCTGAAAAAATCGTCCAGATGGGCGAATATGGCGCCGATTCGATCAAGGTCCTCAAGGGGCTCGATGCGGTGCGCAAGCGCCCCGGCATGTATATCGGCGATACCGATGACGGCAGTGGCCTGCACCACATGGTGTTCGAGGTTTCGGACAATGCGATCGACGAAGCTTTGGCGGGCCATTGCGACCTGGTGCTGATCGAGCTCAATCCCGACGGATCGGTGTCAGTCGAAGACAATGGCCGCGGCATCCCTGTCGGCATGCACAAGGAAGAAGGCGTTTCGGCAGCCGAAGTCATCATGACCCAGCTGCACGCCGGGGGCAAATTCGAGAACACTTCGGAGGACAACGCCTACAAGGTCTCGGGCGGCCTCCACGGCGTGGGCGTTTCAGTGGTGAACGCGCTTTCCGAATGGCTCGAACTCGTCATCTGGCGGGACGGCAAGGAATACTGGATGCGCTTCGAGCATGGCGATGCGGTTGCCTCGCTTAAAGTGCGGGGCGATGCCCCGCCGGCCGCCAGCAATGGCGATGCGAACGGTTTGAAGAAAGGCACGCGCGTGACCTTCAAGGCTTCGCACAACACCTTCAAGAACGTGACGGAATTCGATTTCGACAAGCTTGAACATCGATACCGCGAACTGGCATTTCTGAATTCGGGTGTGCGCATCCTGCTGCGCGACAACCGGCACGAGCAACCGCTCGAGCACGACCTGTTCTATGAAGGCGGCATCGCAGCCTTTGTGAGCTGGCTCGATCGCAACAAGCAGCCGCTGATCAGCTCCCCGATTTCGGTTTCGGCGGAAAAAGACGGGATCGGGATCGATGTCGCGCTGCAATGGAACGACAGCTATTACGAAAACGTGCTGTGCTTCACCAACAACATTCCGCAGCGCGATGGCGGCACCCACCTGGCCGCGTTCCGCGCCGCGCTGACACGCACGATCAACAATTACGCTTCCAGCTCCGGGCTGATGAAGAAGGAAAAGGTCAGTCTGTCGGGCGAAGACATGCGCGAAGGGCTGACTGCGATCGTTTCCGTCAAGCTGCCTGATCCCAAATTCGGCAGCCAGACGAAAGACAAGCTGGTTTCTTCGGAAGTGCGCCAGCCGCTCGAAAGCCTGATGAGCGAAAAGATGACCGAATGGCTGGAGGAAAATCCGGCAGACGCCAAGGCGATCATCCAGAAGATCATTGATGCCGCCGCGGCACGCGAGGCCGCTCGCAAGGCGCGCGAAATGAGCCGCAAGGGCGCGATGAGCGTGGCCAGTCTGCCGGGCAAACTGGCTGATTGCCAGGAGCGCGATCCGGCAAAGAGTGAACTGTTCCTGGTCGAGGGCGATTCAGCCGGCGGCTCCGCAAAACAGGGCCGCGATCGCAAGACCCAGGCGATCCTGCCGCTGAAGGGCAAGATCCTGAACGTCGAGCGCGCCCGGTTTGACCGGATCATCAGCTCGAAGGAAGTGGGCACGCTGATCCAGGCCATGGGCACGGGCATTCGCGACGAATTCGACCTTGAGAAGCTGCGCTATCACAAGATCGTGATCATGACCGACGCTGACGTGGACGGCGCACACATCCGCACGCTGCTGCTCACCTTCTTCCACCGCCAGATGCCGGAGATCATCAAGGCCGGACATCTTTTCATCGCGCAGCCCCCGTTGTTCAAGGTCGCCAAGGGCCGCAGCGAAGTTTATCTGAAAGACCAGGCCGCGCTCGACCGCCATCTGGTCGATGCCGGGCTGCAGGGTCGCGTGCTCGAATCGGTCGGCGGTGCGCGCTCGGGCGCAGACCTGCGCGCGCTGGTCGAACATGCACTGCGCCTGCGCAATTTGCTGGGCTTCGTCCCGCGCAAGTATGATCTGGCAATCATCGAACAGATGGCCCTGTCGGGCGCGCTCGATCCTTCGCTCGATCGCCCTACGCGGGCGCAGGCGCTGCAATTCACGGCTGAACGGCTGGGCATGGCCGACCCGGAGGCGAAATGGTCAGCGAGAATCGGCGAGGATGGTGTGGTTCGCTTCGAGCGGGTCTGGCGCGGTGTAACCGACGTGCACGAGATCGAGGCCAAGTTCCTGATCAGCGCCGAGGCACACAAGTTGCACGGCCTTGCCGGCAGCCATGCCGAAACCTATGCCCGCCCGGCGCGGCTGGTAAAATCAGGCACCGAGCCCGATGCAGTCCCGGACGATGATGTAGAGGCGGACGATCTGCCCGCCGCCACCGCAGTTGATGCCATCATGCGCCCGACCGAACTGCTCGACGCCGTGCTTGCCGCCGGTCGCAAGGGAGTTTCGGTGCAGCGCTACAAGGGGCTGGGCGAAATGAATGCCGAGCAATTGTGGGAAACCACGCTCGACCCGGACAACCGCGCGCTGCTTCAGGTCAAGGTCGAAGACGCCGACGTGACCGACGAAATATTCACCCGTCTGATGGGCGACGTTGTGGAGCCACGCCGTGAGTTCATCCAGGAAAACGCGCTCAATGTGGCCAATCTCGACGTGTGATCCAGCTCCTGGCCCGGAGCTGTTTCCTGATCGCAGCCGGGTGGCTGGCTTTGGTCAGCCTGGTTTTTCTGATTGCTCCACGCGACTGGCATCATCGATTGCCATCGTCGATCCAACCATTGGTTGGCACAGCGCATCGCGCGGCAGTTATTTGACCTATTCGCCCTGCCGACACTTTCAGCGGCAGCGGCGATAGCTTATGCCGCGTTGTGAGAGTTAATGGAGGCACTGATGAGTGAGAGCCAGCAGCGCGGCGACGGTTACGAACACCTGGGTTTCGTCTTGCTGCTGGGCTTGCTTACCGCGGGCGTCACCTTCGTGGTCTGGCCCTTTGCCACACCGGTTTTGTGGGCAGCGCTGGCAGCGATCATGTTCCAGCCGCTCTACCAATGGTTTCTTGCCCGGCTCAATGGCGGCAAGAACAGGGCGGCGGCCGCCACACTGTTGTTCATTACCTTTGCGGTGCTGTTACCCTCGCTATTCATCGGCGGCCTGATCGTCGAGCAGGCGGCCAATGTGGTGATCGCCTTCCAGCAGGGCGATCTCGACGTAGCGGCCTGGTTCTCGCAGATCCTGCTCGCGCTTCCCACCGCGCTGCGCGATCCACTGGAGCAGCTTGGATTGGCAGACTTTGGTGAACTGCAGGCGCGCGCGCAGGAACTGCTGACCGAAAGCGCCGGCATGATCGCACGCCAGGCGGTGGCGATCGGCGGTGGGCTGTTCGGCTTCGTCATTTCATTCCTGCTTGGCCTTTATGTGACCTATTTCCTGCTGCGCGACGGCAAGAAGATCAGCCACGCGATTCTGTGCGGCCTGCCGCTGGAACTGGAAATCGCCGAGCGCCTGGCCGAACGCTTCCTGTCAATCGTGAGGGCGACGATCAAGGGATCGGTCGTGGTCGGGCTTGTACAGGGCGGGCTGGGGGCGATCACCTTCTGGATTGTTGACGTCGAGGCGGCATTATTGCTGGGCCTGCTGATGGCGATCTTCTCGCTTCTGCCTGCAGTCGGCACCGGCATCGTGTGGGTGCCGATGGCAATCTATCTGCTTGCGTCCGGATCGACATGGGAAGGCGTGCTGGTGGCAATATCGGGGATCGCGGTGATCGGTATGGCCGACAATGTGCTGCGTCCGATCTTGGTTGGCCGCGACACGGGAATTCCCGACTGGATCATCTTGATCACCACGCTTGGGGGCATTGCCACCATGGGGCTTTCCGGGGTGGTGCTCGGGCCGTTGCTGGCCGGGTTGTTCCTTGCCGCATGGTCGATTGCGCAGGAATATTTGCTCCACCACAAGATTGCAGGCAGCGACAGTTGAGCCGCGCCGCATGAGGCGGGCTGTACCCGGATCGCAAGCCGAACAGCTGGGGCGGCTGTTTCTTGCAGGCGTGCTGGTGGTGTTCGCGCCGCACCTGCCATTGGGCAATTACCTGATCTATCCTTTCATGATTCTGGGCACCTGGTTCCACGAAATGGGGCACGGCCTTGCGGCGCTGGCACTGGGCTTTGAATTCGACCGGCTGCTGATCTTTCCCGACGGGTCAGGCCTGGCGGAAAGCCGCACGCCGGCGGGCATAACGCCGCTGGCGCGGGCTGCAATCGCAGCTGGCGGCCCGTTGGGGCCCAGCGTGATCGGATCGGTGCTGATCCTGGCCAGCGCCCGGCACAAGCTGTGGCGCGCGGCACTGATAGGATTGGCAGCAATTATCGGGATCTCGACGGTGATCTGGGTGCGCACCACTACTGGCTGGATCGTGCTGCCGCTGATCGCTGCGGCGCTGGCCCTGCTGGCATGGCGCGGTCAAGAGGGGATTGGGCGCTTCACGCTGCAATTTCTCGGCATGCTGGCCGGGCTCAGCATGTTTTTGTCGTGGGACTATCTGTTCATGGAAAGCGCGTTGATCAATGGCCAGTTGATCCTGTCAGATACCGGCGCGATTGCGGCCAACCTGCTGTTGCCGCACTGGGTCTGGGCGATGCTGCTGGTGGCAATCGCTGCACTGATGATCGGTACCAGTCTGAAATACGCGCTGAAGGAATATGGGCGCAGTGGCCGCCGCTAGAGTGATTTCGAGTGAAATGGAACATTTCTCGGCTCGGAAATCACGGTAAACCAAGAATCTAGACTCAGATTTTGATTCAGCCAAAATCGAACAGAGTCTAGATCGCAAGCTCGCGGTGCTCAGGTCGCAATCCGGATGGTGTTGATCCCGCGTGAGCCGCCATCTTCCCCCGACAAACCGACAAAGATCGTGTCGATGATACGCGCCAGCTTCTCTTCGTTCAGCTTGTCATCGAGATAGGTCAGCGCTTCGGGCATGGTATAATTGGCAACCATCTGGTTGATCAGCGACAAGGTCTGGTCGATTTCCAGCCCGGGAAAGTACCCCTCGGCCTGAGCCTGCGCGATTACTTCGCACAGATAGTGGTCGGCCAGGTCGACAAAGCTTCGCACCCGTTCGAAGCGGGCTGCTCCGGCTTCACACATCAGCGCAAAACTGGCTGGATCGCTGCGAAACCGCTCACGGTTGACACGGAAACGCCGGACGAAGAATTCGTACATCTTGCGATTGGGCGGCAGATCGCTGGCGACAACCTCTTCCATCGCAGCCACATGCGGCTCGAACCAGAGCTCCACCGTCGCTTCGAACAGATCGTCATCATGCTCGAAAAGCTCGTCCAGAATGCGGCGCGGGATACGGCCCGATGCCGCAAGATCAGCGATGCGAACTTCCTCGCCGCGCTGCTCGAACAATTCATTCGCCAGCAGTGCTGCGCGCCTGCGCTCCGTCTGTCGCGTTTCCCGTGCCATCATCGCCTTGACCTCGCATTCGAGGGGCAATTTAGGGGTTCAGATGCCAGGCTTAAACCCGCAATGCCCGATTTAATTTGCACCGGCCGGCTGCGCCTTCTTCAGGAAAGAGTTTTTGGCGGGAGCGGGACAAATGCCGAAGTCCTGCGCTTGTAATCGGCGTATTTGTCACCCTTGCTGCGGTCCATCCCCTTTTCAAGCAATGCCACGCCCGACCATTTGGTGAGCGTGAAGCTGAGGAAAATCGGCCCGGCCAATGTATAAAGCGCGTATTCCCAGCCAGCCGATGCGCACGCCAGCCAGATCCCCCACCAGGCGGCAAAATCGCCAAAATAGTTGGGGTGGCGGGTATAGCGCCACAGACCGCTATCGAGCACCTGCCCTTCATTGGCGGGATCAGCCTTGAATCTCGCCAATTGCCAATCGCCAACCCATTCGAAGAAGATCCCGGTCAGGAATATCGCCAGCCCCGCCCAGGCAAGGGCTGTGATGGGGGCGGCGTCGCCTGACGCAAGAATGCCGACCTGCGCCGGGCTCGACACCAGAAACAGCAGCACTGCCTGCATCAGCCACACCTTGGTTAGCGCGGCGAACGCGAAATTGCCGCGTTCGCGATCCTTTTTCAGGATCATCCTGTAGCGCTTGTCCTCACCCTCGCGCATCCAGCGCCGCAGCAAGTAAACGCCCAGGCGAAAGCCCCATGCGGCGGTCATCACCATGATCAGCGTAGCCAGCGCACCGGGGCGGGCCAGCTGAAAATAACTGGCAAGCGCCATTATGCCCATGCCCGCGCCCCAGAAGGCATCGACAAAGGAGACATCGCTGATCTTCACGGAAATGAGCCACAGCACCACAATCAGTGCAAGCAGGATAGCGGCATTGAAAAGCAGGGCATCGATCATGGCTTTGTGTCCTCGATCAGGCTTAGCGCTTGCGCTTCCAGCACCTTGAAGCGCTCATATTCAGGAAGTTTGGAACGCATGAAACGGGCGATTTTCAACAGATCCTGTCCATAATCCCCGGTGGGCCAGATCGGTTCCCCGAAACCCAGCACCATGCGCTTGTTACATACCCACGCAGGCACGATCGGAACATTTGCCGCGCGCGCGATGTTGTAAAAGCCCGACTTCCAGCTCCCGTCTGTGCTACGCGTTCCCTCCGCCGCGATCACCAGCGCCAGCCGGTCACGCCGTTCGAATTCGGCAGCTACCTGTTCGACGACATTGCTGCGCTTGGTCCGGTCGATCGGGATGCCGCCCATGTCGAGCATGAAGCGGCGCATATATCCGGAGAACAGCGTGTGCTTGCCCATGAAATTGGGTTCGACTCCTTCTTCGGCGGTTGCACCGATAAAGAATACAAAGTCCCAGTTGGAAGTATGCGGCGCGCCGGCGATGACATATTTCGGGATCGGCGGCAGATGCCCGTCGAGCGTCCACCCCTTCCAGCGATATATGGTCAGGATGATGCGCCGCACAATGCGCGACATGATGGAACGCTTGCGAGCGGGCTTGGACGACACTTTTCTCTCCCCGTACATGCCTAGCATCCGCGCGCGGGATTGCGAGGGGGATTTGCGAAGCGGGAGCGGGCAGGATCACGCCTTCCTCAGACAAAGAAGAAGATTGAGTTCCCGAAATTATGCGCAACGATGGGGAGCAACAGGCTGCCCGAACGCTCACGCATCCACACGCCCAGGAAAGAGGGAATGAAGGTCATCGCCATGATCATGGCATCAAAGCTGATTCCATCGGCGGACGAATAGCTGAATGCGTGGGCAAGGCCGAACAGCACGCTTGTGAGCACTGCCGACCATCCCCAGTTCACCCCCGCCATGCGGATGCGGCCACGAAACGCCTCGTGCAGCATGAACAGCAGCAGGCCGCGATAGAATATCTCTTCCTCAAGCCCCGGCATGGTCAGCTGGAACGCCAAAGCGTCGGCGCGGATCGGATCGTTGGGGAACATCGAGGCAATTGCGACGAAGAACAGGCAATAGGCGGCAGCTATGGCCAGAGTGCCCAACAAGCCTTCGCGCTTCTGCGCCAGCGTGAGCCCGATCTTTTTCCAGCCGATCGCGGGATGGAATGCAATCGCCAGCGATGCTGCCAGCGCCAACAGCTTGCCCTGCCAGTTCCAGTCACTGTCCGGGAGGAAGGACGGGAGATTGCCGTAGAAATTCGTCAGCAATGCATCGTTGAAGAACACCAGCGCCGCGCTCGCCATTAGCCAGCGGGGGGCGAAATTCGCGCGATCCATCAGGCCAATGATCAAACCGGACCCAACCAGGATTGCACAGATCAACCCTATCGAAACCACCGCATCCATTGCTTGCGACCCTTGTTATATGTTTGTATTTATTCGATTTGATTGGGGATTTCCAGCATAGGTCGAACCAGCGGCGCAGACGACGAAAGTTCCCTCTCCCCCGCACATGCATAGCAATTGCGCGCGGGAATGCGAGAGGGATCAATTCGCGCCATTTATCACGGCGTTCGTCAGCTTGCTTCCGGTGTGCGCTCCACAGCAAGCGCGGGATGGCTCTGCGGCAAAAGCGCCCGGGCGCGGGAGACTATTTCGTCGGCCGCAGCGCCGGACTCTTCAATGATATGTTTGGCAGTTATCCGCATCGTGGCAATTCCTGCGCGCTTCAGCCAGTCGTCCCGCACCGGATCAACTGTCGAAGCATCAAGCTCGATCGCAAGCCGTGCGTCGGGACAGTAGAAGTCATGGACATATTTGCCAGTCGCGCGCCGCCTGTTGAACCTCAGCCCGCTCGGCCGCGATCTCAACTGCCGCCATAGTAAGCCCTCTAGCAAATGCATGTTGCCATGCATCTTGGGCAAAGCAGCATTTTCCCGCTTGCCGGGCGGTGGCGC
This sequence comes from Altererythrobacter chaiwopuensis, assembly GCF_054957755.1. NCBI lineage: Bacteria > Pseudomonadati > Pseudomonadota > Alphaproteobacteria > Sphingomonadales > Erythrobacteraceae > Altererythrobacter > Altererythrobacter chaiwopuensis. Next base: position 737,291 of record NZ_JBTXJG010000001.1, on the reverse strand, counting down.
GTGATTCTGTTCCAAATCCGAATCCTTTGTCGCCTGACTTACATGCAGATGGAGCGCAGACAAGCAATCGCGAGGATCGTCACATTTCCTACATATTGTCCCGCTGCAAGGTGCCGGACTGCCAGGCGAGAGAGCCTGCTATCACATCCTGAACACGCCGAACGCGGGCCGTTCGGCAATGGGTGCTTCAAGCGTTGCGGCAAGGGCCAGCCCCAGCACGTCGCGGGTCTGGACCGGATCCACCACCCCGTCGTCCCACAGCCGCGCGGTGGCATTATAGGGGTTGCCCTCGTCCTCGTATTTCTGGCGGATCGGCGCCTTGAACGCCTCGGCCTGCTCGGGCGTCCAGCTTTCCGCATCGCGGTGGACGGTCGCAAGCACGGATGCGGCCTGCTCCCCGCCCATCACGCTGATGCGCGCATTGGGCCAGGTGAACAGGAAGCGCGGGGAATAGGCCCGCCCGCACATGCCATAATTGCCCGCGCCAAAGCTGCCGCCGATCACCACGGTGAGTTTGGGCACGGTGGCGGTGGCGACTGCCGTCACCAGCTTCGCGCCATGCTTGGCGATCCCTTCGGCTTCGTATTTCCCGCCGACCATGAAGCCGCTGATATTCTGCAGGAACAGCAGCGGAATGCGCCGCTGGCAGGCAAGCTCGATGAAATGCGCGCCCTTTTGCGCGCTTTCGGAAAACAGCACGCCATTGTTGGCGAGGATTGCCACGGGAATGCCCCAGATATGGGCGAAACCGCAAACCAGCGTGCTGCCGAAATGCGCCTTGAACTCGTGGAATTCGCTACCGTCGACCAGCCGCGCGATCACCTCATGCACATCATAGGGCGCGCGCACGTCATCGGGGATGAGGGCATAGAGGTCTTCCGCGTCGAATTTGGGCGGGCGCGGGTCTTTCAACGCCACATCTGCCGCCGCGCCGGTGTTTGCGCCCAGATGGCTGACGATATCGCGCACGATGGTGAGCGCATGCTCGTCATTCTCGGCAAGGTGGTCGACCACGCCCGATTTGCGCGCATGGAGGTCGCCGCCGCCAAGGTCCTCTGCTGAAATCTCCTCGCCCGTCGCGGCTTTGACCAGCGGTGGCCCCGCGAGAAAAATCGTGCCCTGTTCGCGCACGATCACGCTCTCGTCGGACATGGCGGGCACGTAAGCGCCGCCTGCGGTGCAGCTGCCCATGACGCAGGCGATCTGCGGGATACCGAGCGCCGACATATTCGCCTGATTGAAGAAGATGCGGCCAAAGTGGTCGCGGTCCGGAAACACCTCGGCCTGATGCGGCAGGTTCGCACCCCCGCTATCGACGAGGTAGATGCACGGCAGCCGGTTCTCCTGCGCGATCTCCTGCGCGCGCAAGTGCTTCTTCACCGTCATCGGGTAATAGGTGCCGCCCTTGACCGTGGCATCATTGCACACGATCATCACCTGCCGGCCCGAAACGCGCCCGATCCCCGCGATCATCGACGCGCCATTGACGTCGCCTTCGTACATTCCGTTCGCGGCCAACTGCCCGATCTCGAGGAAGGGCGAGCCCGGATCGAGCAGGCGCTCGACGCGCTCCCGTGGCAGGAGTTTGCCGCGTGCAACATGCCGCTCGCGGTGCTTCTGCGGCCCGCCGAGCGCGGCTTCGGCCACGGCGGCGCGAAGTTCATCGGCCAGCGCCTTGTTGTGCGCGAACCGCGCCTTCGCCTCGGGGCTTTCGCGGTCGAGCTTAGTGGTGAGAGTAGGGGCAGTCATTCCAGATCCTCCCCGTCATGCTGAACTTGTTTCAGCATCCATTTCTCCAATAGCAATGAAGGCTCGCCGTCGCACAATGGACCCTGAAACAAGTTCAGGGTGACGAGGGGAGTATCGGGGAGGATCAAGAAGCCGCCCCGATCAGTTCGCGCCCGATCAGCATCCGGCGGATTTCGTTGGTCCCCGCGCCGATGTCGAGCAGCTTGGCATCGCGCAGGTAGCGTTCGACCGGCCAGTCTTTCGTATAGCCCGCGCCGCCCAGCGCCTGCACGCTTTCCCCCGCCACGCGGAAGGCGTTCTCGCTTGCCAGAAGGATCGCGCCGGCCGCGTCGAAACGGGTGGTCTGCCCGGCGTCGCAGGCCTTGGCCACCGCATAGGTGTAGGCGCGGGCCGATTGCAGCGCGACATACATGTCAGCGACCTTGGCCTGCATCAGCTGGAACGAACCGATCGGTTTTCCGAACTGCTTGCGCTCGCGCAGATAGGGTATCACCGTGTCGAGGCACGCCTGCATGATGCCGAGCTGCAATCCGGCCAGCACCACGCGCTCGTAATCGAGCCCGCTCATCAGCACGCCGACCCCGCCGTTGACAGGGCCCATCACGTTCTCTTCGGGCACCTCGCAATTATCGAACACCAGTTCGGCGGTGGGGCTGCCGCGCATCCCCATCTTGTCGATCTTCTGCCCGATGGAGAAGCCAGGCATGTCCTTCTCGATCAGGAAGGCAGTGATCCCGCGCGAACCGGCGTGGCCATCGGTCTTGGCATAGACCACAAGCGTATCGGCGCAGGTGGCATTGGTGATCCAGAACTTGGTGCCGTTGAGCACGTATCCGCCCTGCACCTGTTCGGCTTTCAGCTTCATCGAAACCACGTCCGACCCGGCGCCAGCTTCCGACATGGCGAGCGAGCCCACATGCTCTCCGCTGATCAATTTGGGCAGATATCTTGCCTTCTGTTCGTCATTGCCCCAGCGGCGGATCTGGTTGACACACAGGTTCGAATGCGCGCCATAGCTGAGGCCGATGGAGGCGCTTGCGCGGCTCACTTCTTCCACCGCGATTACGTGTTCGAGATAGCCCAGGCCAAGCCCGCCCCATTCTTCCTCCACGGTAATCCCGTGCAGGCCGAGCGCGCCCATGGCCTGCCACAATTCGTCGCGCGGGAACCAGTCCTCACGGTCAGCCTGCGCGGCCAGCGGCGCGATCTGCTCATCGGCGAAACGGCCCGCCGCCTCACGGATCATCTCGGCGCTTTCGCCCAGCTGGAAATCGAACTCAGGGGTGGCGCGCATGTTCAGACAATCTCCTCGCATTGGCCCATACCAGCGCGCGCGCGGCACGCAAACCGGTTGCGACTGCAATCAATCGCTAATCCACGGTGTGCGCAATCGGCCTTGGCCGCGCGCGATCCGCCGCCTAGGGTATGGGGTGAAGGTAATACCGGAGGGTCAGACATGCGCATCACCCCGCTCATTGCGTCCACCTTGCTGCTGGCCGCCTGCAATCCGCCGCAGGATGGGGCAGCCAATGAAATCAGCCTGGGGGCCGATGCGAGCAGCGAAGCTGGCGGCGGAGAGGATCAGGGGCAACAGGCCCCCGATGCCGGACAGGTTGATGAGGCCACCCAACCCTCCGCCGAAGAGCTGGCCATGGCCAACACCGCGTGGCGCGCGACCGGCGAAGACGGTGCAATCTATACCACCTTTCTTGATCCCGAAGGCCAGTACCGCGACATGAAGAACGGCGAACCATGGGCTGACGGCACCTGGGAACGGCTGGGCGATGGGCGGCTTTGCTTCACGCCGTCAGACGAGACCCGCGCGGGCGCCTGCTGGGCCTTGGGCAAGCACAAGAAGAACGGCACCATGCGGGTCACCAGCGAAGAGGGTCGCGAAGTGCTGCTGCAACAGGTGACCTACCTCGCCCCGACAGGCCCTGAAGAAGGCTGAAACGATCTTTCCCGAGCCTGAACCCGGCCATGGCGCGATGATCGCCTTCGATGCGGTGACGCGCCGCTATGGCGAAGTGGTGGCGGTGGGCGGCGTGAGCTGCGACATCGCGCAGGGCAGCTTCGTGGCGCTGGTGGGCGCCTCCGGATCGGGCAAGTCGACGCTGCTCAAGATGGTCAATGCGCTCACCATTCCCAGCAGCGGGCGCGTGTGCCTGGAAGGCATTGATGTCACCACGCTGCCGCCGCCCGCGCTGCGGCGCCGGATCGGCTATGTCTTCCAGGGCATCGGCCTGTTTCCGCACATGAACGTGGCGGAGAATATCGCGATCGGCCCGCGGCTGGGCGGCGAGAAGCTTGCCGATCGGCGTGTGGCCGAATTGCTCGAACTGGTCGAGCTTGAACCTGAAATGGCTGGCCGAATGCCCGACGAGCTATCGGGCGGGCAGCGCCAGCGGGTGGGCGTGGCGCGTGCGCTGGCCAATGATCCGCATGTGCTGCTGATGGATGAGCCTTTCGGCGCGCTCGATCCGATCACGCGCGATGCCCTGGGCGAGCGGGTGCGGGCGCTCCATGACCGGCTGGGCCTCACCAGCGTGATGGTGACGCATGACATGGCCGAGGCGCTGCTGCTGGCTGACCGGGTGCTGGTGATGGAAGCCGGCCGGATCGTCGCGGACGAAACACCGCAGGCTCTTGTCGCTGGCAAGGGAGGCGAGGTGGCGCAAGGCCTCGTCGCGGTGCCGCGCGCGCAGGCCGAACGGCTCGCCGCGATGGAGCGCGATGGAGGCCCGGCATGAGCGATTTCCTTGCTGCGCTCACCGGTCTCGGCCCGCAACTCGTCGCCCATGTGCTGCTGGCCGCTTCAGCGATCGCGCTGGGGATCGCGGTGGCGCTGCCGCTGGCTGTCTGGGCCAGCCGATCGCCGGCAGTTGCGCGGCTCGCGCTGGGCATGGCCAGCCTGGTGCAGACCGTTCCCGCACTGGCGCTGCTGGCGCTGTTCTTCCCGATCCTGCTGAGCCTGCGCGCCGTGTTCGGCGAAGGCCTGCCCACGCTGGGCTTCCTGCCCGCATTGCTGGCACTGGCGCTTTATGCCTTGCTGCCGATCCTGCGCAACGCCGTGACCGCGCAGGCCAATCTCGACCCGGGCGTGCTCGAAGCGGCTGACGGCGTGGGGATGACCGGCTGGCAGAAGCTGCGGCTGGTCGAAGCGCCGCTGACCGCGCCCTTCATCATGGCGGGTATCCGCACCGCCAGCGTCTGGACCATCGGCGCGGCCACGCTGGCCACCACCATTGGCCAGCCCAGCCTGGGCGATCCGATCTTTGCCGGGCTTCAGACGCAGAACTGGGCACTGGTGCTCGCCGGCTGCATCGCCTCTGCCGGGCTCGCACTGGTGGCGGACAATTTGCTCGGCCTGATCGAACGCGGGATGGCCGAGCGCAGGCGCAGCTTGTCGCTGGGCGGGCTTGCCGTGGTTGTGCTGGGCATTGCTGCAGCGCTCTTCGCGCAATTCGGCAGCGGCGAACGTGACCGCGTGCTGATCGGCGCAAAGGGCTTTTCCGAACAATATGTGCTCGCCCGGCTGATCGGCCAGCGGCTCGAGGCGGCAGGATACAGGGTTGCATATCGCGACGGGCTGGGCTCGGCAGTGGCGCATAGCGCAGTCTCGAGCGGAGATATCGATCTGCTGGTCGACTATACTGGCACTATCTGGACCAACCAGATGAAACGCCGCGACAACCCGCCGCGCGACACCATGCTGGCCGAAATCGAGCAATGGGAACAGGCGGCCAGCGGCACCCGCGTGCTGGGGCGATTGGGGTTCGAAAATGCCTATGCCTTCGCCATGCGCGAGGATCGCGCGGCGGCGCTCGGCGTGGAGGACCTGGCCGATCTCGCGCGCGTTGCCCCGCAGCTGACCGTTGGCGGCGATCCCGAATTCTTCGAGCGGCCCGAATGGGTGGCGGTGCGCGATGCCTATGGCCTCAAATTCGCCAGCCAGCGCAATTTTGCCCCCACCTTCATGTACAACGCGCTGCAATCGGGCGAGGCAGACGTGATCGGCGCCTATACTTCCGACGGGCGAATCGCCGCAGATCGGCTGCGCGTGCTGGAGGACAAGCGGCAGGCCTTCCCCAATTATGATGCGGTGCTGCTGGTCAGCCCCGGGCGTGCCGCAGACGCCGCATTCATCGATGCATTGCGTCCGGTGATCGGTGCGGTCGACGTCGATGCCATGCGCGAGGCGAATTTTGCGGTCGACCGCGACGAGGAAAAGCTGACGCCCGACGAAGCCGCGCGCCAGCTTGCGCGGCGGGTGGGCCTCTAGAAACCCGGTGCTTCGGCAGGCCAGCCCTTGCCGGACAGACCCATTACCTTGAACAGCAAGCCCATCTGGTCTTCCGCGACAAGCCGAGCATGCTGGCGTGCGAGTTTCTCGGCCTGGTCAGGCGCGCGGCGTTTGAGCGCCTCCATCCGCATGTCGATCCCCAGCGCGCTCAGCCATTCGCCTTGCATCTGAACCCCCAGCAAATTCGCGCCCTGGCGCTGCGCGACATGGCTCAGCACTTCAAAATCGACATGCGCGGTCAGGTCCATCTTGCCGGGGGCCGAAAAGACATCGACTTTCTGATGCCCCTTGATCGCCTGCAGTGTTGAACCAGCACGGCTCTCACGCGAACCATAGTCGATCATCAGCGCCGCCCCGCCCTGCGCCACCAGACGGTCGGCAAGCTCGCTCATCACCGCTGCCGCTGCTGGGCTCGTTTCGATCACCGTGCCCTGGCTTGCATGGCGCCAGCTTTGTGGCACAGCGGCATCCATCGGCCGATCGCCATAAACGAACACCAGCCGATCACCTTCAAGCCCAACCATCCGCTCGCGCCAGCCCTCTGCGGCGCGCAGCAATTGCCGCACCGGCAGCGCGTCAAAGAATTCATTGGCGATGATCAGCAGCGGGCCATCTTCTGGCAGGGTGGTGACATCGGCGTGATGCGTCACTCCGCGAATCGTGCCGCGCTGGATTTGCCGCAAGGCGTCTGAACCCTCGACGAAATGCACCTGCGGGATGAGCCCGTAGCGCCCGGCCGTGCGCAGCGCGTCAGACGCCAGAGTGCCGCGTCCGGGGCCCAGTTCGACATAGTGCACCGGCCCGGGCCGCCCCGCCCGCACCCAGATGTCTGCCAGCCACAGCCCGATCAGCTCGCCGAATACCTGGCTTACTTCAGGCGCGGTAATGAAATCGCCCGCGTCACCCAACGGATCGCGGCTGGTGTAATAGTGCGCGTTGCTTTCGCCCATATACTGGGCAAGGCTGATCGGGCCTGTTTCGCGGATCAGCCGCCGGAAAGTGCCCGCCAGATCGGCCCGTGCACCGCCGCTCATACCCCGGCCGGCTTGCTCCCGCCGGTCCCGACCGGGTCGCGGCTGAGCGCGTAAAGCGTTACAATCAATCCAAGCAGAATCAGCGGTATTGTGAGCCATTGCCCCATCGAAAGCCCGGTTGTCGCAGCGAATTCGGCCAGATGTGCATCCGGTTCCCGGAAGAATTCGTTAATGAAGCGCGCAGTCGCGATGCCGGTGGTGAAAATGCCCACCATCAGCCCGGGGCGGTAGCGCGCGCCGGTCTTCCAGAACAGCGGCAGCATGATCGCCAGCATCAGCAGCCCTTCCAGTCCGGCCTGGTAGAGCTGGCTGGGATGGCGCACGATGAAGGTAGTGGCGCATTCACCCGGCAGGCTGGGAAGATCGCAGAACACCATGCCCCACGGCACATCGGTTTCGCGGCCCCACAGCTCGCCATTGTTGAAATTGGCAAGCCGGCCCAGGAACATGCCCATCGGCACATTGACCGCGACATAATCGGTCACGCGCAGGAGCGGCAGCTTGCCGCGCCAGGAAACCCAGGCCATCGCCGCCAGCACGCCCAGCAGCCCGCCGTGGAAGCTCATGCCGCCATCCCACAAACGCAGCAGTTCCCAACTCACGAAGCCCTGACCTTCAAAGCTGACAAACAGCTCCGGGCGATAGAATGCAGCATAGCCCAGCCGCCCACCCAAAATCACACCCAGTGTGCAGTAGAAGAACAGGTCATCGACATGGCGCTGCGCCATGGGCGCTCCTGGTGCCTTGATCATCTTGCTGAGATGCCAATAGGCGAACAGGATCCCGCCAAGATAGGCCATCGAATAGAAGCGGAGGGTGAAAAAGCCGAGGTCGATCCCCTCGACAAGGCCCAGGTCTTTCCAGAAAATCGGGTCAGCGGTACCGCCGACGACGGCCCCGGTGGCGGCAAGTAGTGACAGCACGAAGCGAACCTCTATATAGGGGTATGCCGGTCCGGCACACCGTTCGGAGCGGCTTTTGGCACAGCCGGGGATTGGGGGAAAGCCCGTTCGCGGAGAGAAACTCCGCTGACAGGCTGCAGGACGCGGCATCAACGGCATAACGGCAAACGCACACTGGCGTATTGGCTTGGCGTGCGCTGTGAAGATGTCGAACAACCGGGACGACAAGGAGAGAAATTCGCATGCCCACCGATCTTGATACAGCCCTCGATGCTATCATGGACAAACTGACCGCCGCCGGAGCCCCCGCTGAGACCGTGCCGGTCAGTCGCGGCGGCGTGGACATGCCTTCGCTAAAGAACGCCCCGCCCAGCCTGGTCCATTACTTTGCCCATTACTGCAACCAGCATGGCGACCTGCCATTTCTTATCGACGGAGACATCCGGATCAGCTTTGCTCAGGCCTGGGATGCGGCGCAGCACGTTGCCGCCGGGCTGATTGCCAATCACGGTGTCGCACGCGGCGACCGCGTGGGCATTGCGGCACGCAATTCGGCCAACTGGATCATCGCCTATATGGGCATATTGGCCGCCGGCGGTTGCGCCACGCTGCTCAATGGATTTTCCAGTGGCGAAGAGCTGGCGGACCAGATCGAGCTGGTCGGCTGCCGCCTGCTGCTGGCCGATGCCCAGCGCGCCCAGCGGCTCGACGGGCACAATCATGGCGCCCGGATCGTCCTGTTCGACCATGACGAGCAACCTTCGCGCGGGCTTGGCGAATTGTGGGCTGATCCCGCCACTGCCAGTTTCCCCGAAATGGGGCCTCTGGACTACGCCACCATCCTCTACACCTCGGGTTCGACCGGCAAATCCAAAGGGGCATGGTCCGATCACCTCGGCGTGGTCAGCGGTGCGCTCAGCTATGCCATGCAGTCGCTGATGGCGTTCACCTATTTCGATAGTATCGGCAACGCGCCATCCACTCAGGCCTGCGCGCTGGTGGCGGTGCCGCTGTTCCACGTTACCGGAGAGGTTCCTGTATTCCTGCAAAGCTTCGCGCTCGGCCGCAAGCTGGTGCTGATGCCGCGCTGGGACGCGGGCGAGGCGCTGCGGCTGATGGACAAGGAGAAGGTCAGCTATTTCGCCGGCGTGCCGCTGATGAGCTATGAAATCGCAACCCATCCTGACCGGCACAAATATGACATCAGCTCTTGCACCGGCTTTGCCGCTGGCGGCGCACCGCGCCCGGTTGATCATGTCGGCAAGATCAGGGAAGCCTTCCCCGACGGTTTCCCGCTGCTGGGCTATGGCCTGACAGAGACCAACGGCGTTGGCTGCGCCAATTTCAACGAAAACTATCTCGCCAAGCCTTCCTCGACCGGGAAGCCAAGCCGCCCGCTGGTGGATCTGGCGATACTCGACGATGCCGGCAAGCCCCTGGCGCAGGGCCAGATCGGCGAAATCTCGATCCGTTCCGTGTGCAATTTCATCGGCTATTGGAATAATGAGGAAGCAACCGCAGCGGCCTTTACCGCCGACGGGTATTTCCGCACCGGCGATCTCGGCCGGGTCGATGAAGACGGCTATGTCTATATTGTTGACCGCAAGAAGGACATCATCATCCGTGGCGGCGAAAACATCACCTGCATCGAGGTCGAAGAAGCGATCTATGCGCATGATGCGATCGCCGAATGTTCGGTGTTCGGCATTCCCGACGAGCGAATGGGCGAAGTGCCCGCGGCGGTGTTCTATCTCAAACCGGGGCACAGCCTGAGCGGGCCCGAACTGCGCGAATTCCTGCTCGCGCATATCGCCCCGTTCAAGGTGCCGCTGGCAGATCACATCTGGGTTTCGGAAAAGGCGCTGCCGCGGCTCGGCACCCAGAAGATCGACAAACGCACCGTGCGCAACATGTTTACCGCCGAACAGGCGGCGGCGTAGGCCTTGATCGTTTCAGGCGGAATCAACTGAAACGTGAATCAAGGTCTCATCATATTGATAAGAGCCTGATGCACGTGTGAGATCGAAACCGAAGCGCTTCAATCTCACACGATCAGGCTCTAGCAGCGAGGCAGAGAACCGGCTTGAGTTCCCCCAAGGTCACAAACCAGCGGGCGATTATCGATCGCCGTGCGCTTGCCGAAGCGATCGACGCGCTCGCCTCCGACAAGGGTGAAAAGGCGCGCCCGCAGATCGTCAAGCTGCTGCGCGACGCGCTCGACACAGGTCGCGCCGAGATAGCCCGTCGTCTTGAGGAAAGACCATCCGCCGGGCACGAATGCACCGGCGCGCAATCGTTCCTGATCGATCAGATCGTGCGCGTGGTGCACGATCACGTAACCGAGCACGTCTACCCGGTGGCCAATCGTAGCCGTGCTGAACGGCTCGCGATCCTGGCGGTGGGAGGATACGGCCGGGCTGAAATGGCGCCTCATTCAGACGTCGATATCGCCTTTATCACACCGACCAGGCGTGCGCCGTGGTGCGAGCAGGTGATTGAGGCAATGCTCTATTACCTGTGGGACCTGGGCCTGAAAGTGGGGCACTCGAGCCGCACTGTAGATGACACTATCCGCATGGCGCGCGAGGATCTGACCATCCGCACTGCGCTACTCGAAAGCCGGTTCATCTGGGGCGACCGCAAGCTCGACGAGGAAACCAGTGCCCGTTTCTGGGCCGATGTTGTCAAGGGCAGCGAGCGGCAATTCCTCAGCGAAAAGCTGGCAGAGCGCAATGCCCGCCATAAACGGATGGGGGACAGCCGCTATGTGGTCGAGCCCAATATCAAGGAAGGCAAGGGCGGCCTGCGCGATCTGCAGACGCTGTACTGGATCGGCAAGTATATTCACCGGGTGCGCAGCGCCGCCGAGCTGGTCGATGTCGGCCTGCTGACCCGGCCCGAATACCGCAGCTTCCGCCGCGCAGAGGGCTTCCTGCTGGCGGTGCGGTGCCACATGCACATCATCACCGGGCGCCCGGAAGACCGGCTGACCTTCGACTTGCAACGCGAAGTTGCCGCACGAATGAATTTCGCCGACCGCCCCGGCAAAAGCGCGGTCGAACGCTTCATGCAGTTCTATTTCCTCCAGGCCAAGCGGGTGGGCAGCCTGACAGGAGTGTTCCTCTCCCATCTCGACAATGAATTTGCAGGCAAGCGGGCGCGCAAGGGCTTCTTTGCCGGCTGGGCGCAGAAATCGCGCCTGCTGAAGGGCTACCGCGTATTTGGCGGCAAGATCGCGGCACCATCGGATGACTGGTTTCGCCAGGATCCGGTGCGGCTGATCGAAATCTTCCAGCTGGCTGAAGCCAACAGTCTGGAGATCCACCCTGAAACCATGCGCCTGGCTGATCGCGACAGCGCGCTGATCAGATCCGATGTGCGCGAGGACCCGCAGGCCAATGCGCTGTTCCTTGAGTTGCTGGCGGGCCGCAACGATCCCGAAACGGTGCTGCGCTGGATGAACGAAGCGGGGGTATTTGGCCGCTTCATACCCGATTTCGGCCGGGTCAATGCGCAGATGCAGTTCGACATGTATCATCACTACACCGTCGATGAGCATACGATCCGCGCCATCGGGCTATTGAGCCGGATCGAGAAGGGTGAACTCAATGCCGACCATCCGCGCTCAGCGCGGCTGATCCACCGCATCAATTCACGCCGTGCGCTTTATGTCGCGGTGCTGCTGCACGATATCGCCAAGGGGCGCGGCGGCGATCATTCGGTACTGGGGGCGGAGGTCGCGCGTGAATTGTGCCCACGTTTAGGCCTGAGTGAAAACGAAACCGATCTCATCGCCTGGCTGGTGCGGCAACACCTGCTGATGAGCGCGACCGCCTTCAAGCGCGATCTGACCGATCCCAAGACGATCGAGGACTTCGTGGGCGAAGTGCAAAGCCTGGAGCGCCTGCGCAATCTCGTGATGCTAACTGCGGTCGATATCCGCGCGGTGGGGCCGGGCACGTGGAACAGCTGGAAGCGGCAATTGCTGGGCGAGCTTTACGATGCCGCACAAGAACGCTTGCGGCTGGGCCATATGCGCGAGGGGCGCCGCCAGCGCGTGGCGGCAAAGCGCGAGGCTGTGCGCGAATTACTGGGCGACAAGGCGAATCTGGTCGAGGAAGTCGGCGCGCTGCTCGACGATTCCTATTGGATCGCCGAACCCGAAGCCATGATCGCGCGCAATCTGGTGCAATATGATGCGGCGCGACTGGTCGAGGAACACCTTTCGATCGAGTGCGAATTCGACCCGGAACGCGGGGCCACTTTGGTCAGTGTGATTGCCGCCGACCACCCCGGCCTGTTCTATCGTATTGCCGGGGGCATCGCGCTGGCCGGCGCGAACATCATCGACGCGCGTATTCATACCGCGCGGTCGGGCTGGGCGGTCGACAATTTCCTGGTGCAGGACCCCCTCGGCCAGCCGTTCTGTGAAGAGGGGCAATTGGAACGGCTGCGCAAATCGATCGGTGACGCGCTCGCCAACCGGATCGAGCTGGTGCCAAAGCTGGCGGCGCGTCCGCTGCCACGCAGCCGCGCGGGAACCTTCGATGTTGCGCCGCGCGTTACCTATGACAACAATGCCTCGAACCGTTTCACGGTCATCGAAGTCAATGCGCGGGACCGCCCGGCATTGCTCAATCGGCTCGCACGCGCACTGTTCGAAAGCAATCTTGTGGTCCAGTCCGCGCATATCACCTCATACGGCGAGCGCGCGGCTGATACCTTCTACGTGACCGATCTGACCGGCGACAAGATTACCGCGGCTGACCGGCTCGCCGAAATCGAGCAACGCCTGCTCTATGCCGCAAGCGACACGCGCCAAAGGCAGCTCGAACAAGCCTGAACGGGGGTGCGGGCAGATGTGGTCAGGCAGGTGTGGCAAAAACGATACCGGCCTGCGAATTGCATCCTGTGGGTGCGGCATGCCGGTTGCATCGGGCTACCGTTAACTTATCATACCGGCAAGTTTTTGAGAGGAGACGGAAATGATCCATAGATTCAGTTCGCTTTCTGCGCTGGCAATGCTGGGCGCTGGAATGGCACTTGCTCCGGCGGCTATGGCGCAGGACAACGCCGGAACAGCACAGGATGAAGCTGGCGATATCCCTTACGCAAGCGAGATCATCGTTACGGCACAAGGCCGCGCACAGTCTCTGGCAGATGTTCCGATCGCAGTATCGGCGGTATCGGGTGAAGTGCTCGAGAAGTCGGGGGTCAACGATATCCGCGATCTGACACAGATCGCTCCTTCGCTGCTCGTTTCCTCAACCGGCAACGAAGCCAATGGCTCTGCCCGCGTTCGCGGGATCGGCACCGTGGGTGACAACCCGGGCCTCGAAAGCTCGGTCGTGGTGTTTGTCGACAACGTCTATCGTTCGCGTTCGGGCAATGCGCTCAGCGAGCTTGGGCCGATCGAGTCGATCGAAATTCGCCGCGGTCCGCAAGGTACGCTGGGCGGGCGCAACTCCAGCGCAGGCGTGATCAGTGTCAACACCGCACCTCCCGAATTCGTCTTCAGCGGCCATGGCGCCTTTACCTATGGCAATTTCGACGCCATTCGGGTCGAGGCTGGCGTCAACGCACCGCTCAGCGACAAAATCGCGGCCAGGATCGATGGTGTCTATTTCGAGCGTGACGGCTTTATCGAGGACGCGGTCAACAATACGACGGTCAACGATCGCGACCGCTATCTGATCCGCGCGCAAGCGCTGTTCGAACCGACTGGCGATATAAGCTTCCACCTGATCGGCGATTATTCCCGCAAGGAAGAAGCCTGCTGCGCTGCAACTTTCGTGCAGCCCGACTTCGCTCCGCTGGCCAGGATGAGCCCCGGCCTGGACTCTTTCACCCGGCCCGTGGGCGGTCCGGCGCTGACCAGCACATCGAACCCGATCGTTCCGATCCTGCTGGCGCTGGGGCAGAACCCGGCAGCCCTCAACCAGAGCACGTTCGAGCGCACTATCTATCCCACGGAGGGGCGCAGCTATGACGGGGTGACCGAAGATTACGGCATTTCGGGCGAGCTCAACTGGAGCTTTGGCGATGTTACGATGACTTCGATCACCGCCTATCGCGAATATTTCAATACCCAGGCCTCCGACACCGATTACACCGGGGTCGACATCCTGTACCGGGCTCCGGGGCGCAACGCCGGCGCGCGCGATTTTGAAACCTTTACGCAGGAACTGCGGTTCAACGGCAGCGCCTTCGGCGGTCGGCTCGACTGGCTGGTTGGCGGCTTCTACACCAATGAGAAGCTGCAGACGCGCGACAATCTGCGTTTTGGCACGCAGTATGGCACCTTTGCCGCATGCCGCATCGCGCTGGCGATCAATCCGGCGCTGGCCAATCCCGGTGCGACCGATTGCTTCGGCGCGAATATCGCTGCCCTGACAAATGCCAATGGCGGCGCGGGCGCATTTGGTGCGGCAACACCGCTGATCGTTCAGGGCATCACCAATCTATCGAACGTTCGCGATGTGGGCGGCACAGGTGACGTGTTCAACCAGAAGAGCGAAAGCATCGCCCTGTTCACGCACAACATCTTCCACATCACTGACCAGCTCGATCTCACACTCGGCCTGCGTTACACCGATGAATCGAAGAAGCTGGATGCCACCTTCGCCAATGACAACGTGTTCTGTCCGCAGAACCGGGCGTTGCTGAGCGGGTTGCTGGGCGGCCCTCTTGCCGGGTTGGCAGGCGGGTTGATCGCGCTGTCCTGCCAGGGCAATTCGAACGCCGAGCTTGACGGTGTCTCGATCGATGACAAGCGGAGTGAGAATGAATTCACCGGCACAGCGGTGCTTTCGTACAAGGTGGATCCCGATCTGCTGCTCTATGCCAGCTATTCGCGCGGCTACAAGGCGGGCGGTTTCAACCTCGATCGTTCGGCACTGGCCAATCCGCTGTTCCTTGATGCCAACAATCTCAACACCGCCAATCTTCAGTTCGACGAGGAAACGGTCAATGCCTTTGAAATCGGCGCAAAATATTCAACCCGCGCTTTTTCGGCCAGCATTGCCGCATTCCGCCAGCAGTTCAGCAATTTCCAGCTGAATACCTTCAATGGCTCGGTATTCCTGGTGCAGAACATCAATGGCTGCAGCGCCGATCTTGGTGGAGCTGACCGCGATGCCAGCGCCGCCACGGGCGCCTGCGACACTGATGACGTGAAGTTTGGCGTGGTGGCCCAGGGCTTCGAACTGGAAGCCACTGTTTCACCGATCCCGGATCTATCGGCGAGCTTTGGCATCACCTACGCGGATACGAGCTATGGCAAGAATCTGATCGGTAATGACACCGGCACGCCGCTTGATCCGGCGTTGCGCCTGCTTCCGGGCGACAATTTGTCGAACGCACCGGAACTGGTGGGCACGGCTTCGCTCAACTGGAGCCCGCCGATCGGTGATTCCGGCCTTACCGGCCTGTTCTTCGTCAACGCCCGCATGACCGATGATTTCAATACCGGTTCCGACCTGCTGTTCGGCAAGGAGCAGGACGGATATGTCATCGTCAACGGCCGTGTCGGGGTAGTCGGCCCCGACCGCGCCTGGGCAGTCGAATTCTGGGCCAACAACCTGCTCAACAAGGATTATACGCAGGTTGCGTTCAACACGCCCTTCGTTGCTCCGCAGCAGACCTTCTCGGCCTTCCTGGCAGAGCCGCGCACCTATGGGGTGACCTTGCGCGGCCAGTTCTGAAGCATCGTTCCAGCACTCACAAGCGGGCGGCCTTCGGGTCGCCCGTTTCATTTTAGGCCCTATCCCCAAACAGCGCGGTGCCCACACGCACATGCGTCGCGCCCAGCATCACCGCGGTTGGATAGTCGCTGCTCATCCCCATGCTGAGGCCGCCCGCATCTCTGTCCAGTCCATTGTCCGCCGCGAGTTTTGCGAGCAGCGCAAAGAAGGGTGCGGGTTCGATATCGAAGGGCGGGATGCACATCAGCCCGGCGATCGGGATACCGGCGTCGCGCGCCTGTTCGATCAATGCAGGCAGATCGGCAATGGCGCAGCCGCCCTTCTGCTCTTCCTCGCCGACATTGACCTGGATAAAGCACGGCACGCGTTTGCCAGCCTTGTCCATCGCCCTGGCCAACGCCTTGACGAGGCTGGCCCGGTCAAGCGCGTGGATATAATCGAACAGCGCAACAGCTTCATCCGCCTTGTTCGATTGCAGCTGGCCGATGAGATGCAGCTCTACATCGGGATAAGCTTCGCGCAGCGCGGGCCATTTGCCCTGCGCTTCCTGCACCCGGTTTTCGCCGAATACCCGCTGCCCCTGTTCGAGCAGCGGCACGATCCGTTCGGCCGGTTGCGTCTTGCTGACCGCGATCAGGGTGATGTCCGCAGGATCGCGGCGCGCGGACTTGCAGGCGCGGGCGATGCTGGCGCGCACCTGGTCGAGCGGATTGTCTGCCATTTCCATCGCGCTGCGCTATAGCGGGTGCGTGACACAAGGCCAGCCTCTCCCGTACCTTTGGCTCATTTCAGACGAGCGCAACGATGCTAAGCTCGAGTGGGCTTTGGCCACGCTACCCAAAGGCAATGCCTTTGTGTTCCGTCACTATCATTTGAGCGTTGGCGCCCGACGTCGGAGATTTGACGAACTGGCCGCTATTGCCCGCGTTGGCCACCACTCGGTCATCTTGTCGGGTGACGCCGACACAGCAATCGAATGGGGTGCAGACGGAATTTATGGGTCGCCGGGAAAGCTGGGCAAGGATCCCCGCCTCCTGCGCCTCGCAACCGCGCACGATGCGCGCGAAATCTTCCTCGCGAATCGCGCAATGGTCGATGGCGTGTTTCTTTCGCCGGTTTTTCCCACCCGTTCCCATAAAGGTGGCGCTTGTCTCGGAATATCACATTTCAAGGCACTCGCTTTGCAGGCGGAGATGCCGGTTATCGCCTTGGGCGGTATGAATGCAGAACGTGCAAAGGAACTCGATTGGCCGCGTTGGGCGGCGATTGACGGGCTCTTATAGGGGACTCGCTTGGCCGCACGCCTCTTGACGCGGGACTCGCCAAGGATTCATGGTGTGTTCCAGCAGGAGGAAAAAGGCATGGCCACCCGCGCGATGAGCAAGAAGGGCGCGACAGATTGGCGCGCGGCGTTTCGCCGCTCGATGCGCCGCGCTGCGCAGATGGCCGGTGCCGGCGGCCTATTCGCGCTGATGCTGTTCCTTGCCCTCGCCTTGGCGAGCTATACTCAAACCGATCCCTCTGGCTCAACCGCCGCCTCGGGAGAGGACATCCGCAACTGGATGGGCGCGAGCGGGGCATGGGTGGCCGATAAGGTGCTGGCAACTTTCGGCATAACGTCGGTGTTGCTATTGCCGCTTCTCTATATCGGCGCGCGCAAATTGTGGCGCGATGTCGAGCATGAGGATGAGCCCGATACCACCCGCTGGTGGCTGCCCTTGGCAATGCTGGTGCTGGCCATGATCCTGCTTTCAAGCGTACTGGGTCTGACGTTCGAAGGACCGGGCAGCACGCTTCCCGCGCAAATGGGCGGCATGTCCGGCCTGCTGGGTGCCGCAGCGATTGAAGCGGTGGCTGCGCGCTTCGGCGAAGGGGCATCGGGCTGGGTTACACTGGGTCTGGCGCTGGCAAGCCTGGCGATTGGCATTGCACTCACCACCCGCGTCTTCGCGATCGATTGGCGCAGCCTGCTGACGCTGCCCGATTTCATGCACCGGTTGAGGCCCCACCACGCTACCCGCGAAATCAGCGATGATTCCGGGCAACTTGCGCTGGCGCGCGGCAAAGCGCGCCGGACCAAACCCGTAACCGATCCCAGACCAGAGCCTGCTCCGCGGCGCGCACCGGAAATCAGCGATCCTTCCGCGCCGCCCAAAAAGGCGGTTCTGGCCGAAACCAGACAGCGCGACATGTTCGCCAGCTTCGATTTGCCCAGCCTCGACCTGCTGGCCGACCCGCCCGAGGACAAGGGTGTGAAGCTCGACAAGATGGCACTGGAACGCAACGCCCGCCTGCTTGAGAATGTGCTCGACGATTTCAATGTGAAGGGCGAAATCACTGCGGTGCGCACCGGCCCGGTGGTGACCATGTACGAGCTTGAGCCTGCCCCCGGCATCAAGGCCAGCCGGGTGATTGGCCTGGCAGAAGACATCGCCCGCAACATGAGTGCGATCTCTGCCCGCGTGTCACCGATCCCGGGCAAGACGGTAATGGGGATCGAACTGCCCAATACCGCAAGGCAGATGGTCAGCTTCAAGGAACTGGCCGCTTGCGCCGCCTTTGCCGAAGCCAAGGGCAATCTGCCGATTATCCTGGGCAAGGATATAGCGGGCGAACCGATCGTGGCGGATCTTGCCGCCATGCCGCACTTGCTGGTCGCGGGTACCACCGGATCGGGCAAGTCGGTAGGCCTCAACGCGATCCTGCTGTCGCTGCTCTATCGCTTTACCCCGGCCGAATGCCGGCTGATCCTGATCGATCCCAAGGTGCTCGAGCTCAAGACCTATGACGACATCCCGCACCTGCTCTCTCCAGTGGTTACCGAACCTCACAAATCGGTGCGCGCGCTGAAATGGGCGGTGGAGGAGATGGAGCGGCGCTATCGCATGATGAGCTCGGTCAATTCGCGCAACATCAATTCCTTCAACGAGAAGATCACTGCGGCCGCCGCCAAGGGCAAGCCGCTTGGCCGCCGGGTTCAAACCGGATTCGACCCTGAGACCGGCGAGGAACTGTTCGAGGAAGAACAGCTCGATTACGAACCGCTGCCGCAGATCGTGCTGATCGTCGATGAGCTGGCCGATCTGATGGTGACAGTGGGCAAGGAAATCGAAGTGCTGATCCAGCGGCTTTCGCAAAAATCGCGCGCCGCCGGCATCCATCTGATCATGGCGACGCAGCGCCCATCGGTCGACGTCATCACCGGGGTAATCAAGGCCAATTTGCCCACCCGCATCAGCTTCAAGGTGACCAGCCGGATCGACAGCCGCACCATTCTGGGCGAACAGGGGGCAGAACAGCTGCTGGGCAAGGGCGACATGCTCTACAAACCCAATACCGGTGCACTGATCCGCGTGCACGGGCCCTTTGTAGGCGATGACGAGGTGGAGCGCGTGGCCGATTTCTGGCGCGCTCAGGGCAAGCCCGAATATGTCGATGCGGTCACTGAAGAGCCCGAAGACGGCGGCTTCTCCTACGAGGATGAATTCACCGCCAGCGACAATCCCGAAGAGCGCAAATACCGTCAGGCGTGCCAGATCGTGATCGAGAACCAGAAGGCTTCGGGCTCATGGCTGCAACGCCAGATGGGCGTGGGCTACAACACCGCAGCCAAATGGATCGAGCGGATGGAGAGCGAGGGGCTGGTTGGGCCGGCCAACCATGTCGGAAGGCGCGAGATCTTCCGCGACCAGGACGGCAACCCGCTCTGATCTGCCGCGCAGCACGCCTCAACGGCCATACCGTTAGCGTCGTCTGGATCGATCCGCACGACCGCGCGGGGCGCGGGACGCGCTCTGCCGTCAATTAAATGCACTGTCACCGCAGCCCGTCACCGCAGCCCACCCTAATTCTCAGGCGTGACTACCACCGGCGGCGGAGGCAGCGCATCGTCTTCGCGCTGCGGATCGCGGGCCGCGCGCTCCTCGTCCGTCAACGGGCGGAAGCTGATCTCCCGCGGCGTGATCAGCCCGTCATCGCGCTGGCGGATGCGGACAATGCCGCGCAGGTCGCGATCGGCCAGCTTTTCCTGCAGTTCGCCTGAGCGCGTCTGCGCGATGTACAGTCGGCCGTTCCGCAGCCCTGTGTCTCCATAGATCGAACCGGTGCTGATGCGCGCCGGATGGGCGCAGACGGCAAGATCGTCTACAGGCACGATTCGGTCGATCACGGGCGCTTCGCCCTCGATGCAGAACTGTGTCAGATAGAAATTGTCATCGCGCGTCTCGCCCGGCCATTCGTAGGTGAATTCGACATAGTGTCCGCGCAGCAGGTCGCGCGGATCGTACCCCGCAACCGGCACGTCCCAATCGGTGCCCTGACGGCTCTTGTAATCGCTCCAGCCCCACAGGGCCGCGAGGCCGGCAACCGGCAAGGCAAGGGCTGCGATGTGCCATGGCTTGCCCGTCATTTCGCCTCTCCCGAGGCGGGCGCATATTGCCTGGAAATCCGCAGCGCGGCCCAGGCAATGCCCAGGATCAGCAGCCCGGCGAGGATCAGGCCGAAGCCGCTGGTGAGCAGGTCGCTCGCCAGTTCGAAGCTCAGGACGATCAGCCGCAGCGCCACCACCGCCACCGAGGCCTGGAACACCCCGCGCCACCCCGCGTGCAGCGCCGACGCCGCGATGCCGAACCACAGCGCCATCAGCAGCAATCCGCCCGCCAACTCCTCGCCCGACAGGGGATAGGCGATCAGGCATACGATCCCCGATCCCGCAATGACCGCCGCGCTCGCCTCGTCCGAAGGATTGCGCCGCGTCAGATAGACGAGAGCCGCCGCCGCCAGCGCCAGAACCGTACGCACCGTTTGCGCATCGAGCGCCATCACGTTTTCGTCGAATTTCTCGATCCCTGCCGCAATCGCGACCAGCGATGCGCCGCCTACTGCATAGAAAAAGGCAAGCTGCTCGATCCGCTTCCAGAACACTTCCCGCGGGCTGCGTCCCCGCATCCATGCCCCCAGCGGGGCGGCCAGCACCGGCACCGCGGTGACCAGCGCCAGCCAACTGTCGGGAAGCTGCTGATCCGCGCCGAAATATCGATCGTATGCGAAGGCATAATCCCAGCATGCATAGACGAGCACGCCCATGACCAGCACGGCCAGCAGCCAGCTTTGCCCGCGCGAGAGCATGAGCGGTGCAAACAGCACCAGCCAGACGGCGAGCGGTTGCCACAAAGGTGAACCGGTCTGATAGACCTGTCCCAGATGCCCGAAAAAGGCCAGGCCCAGCACGCCAAGCAGGAACAGCGTCACCTCCGCCGCCCACGGCTGGTCGTGCCCGATCCGCCCGCCGCGCAGCAGGATGAAACCCGCGAGCGCTCCGATCAGCGCCAGGTGGATTGCGAGGCGCACCTGCCCCGGCACGTCTTCCCAATTGGCGGCGATGACCGAGATCACGCCCAGCCCGATCGCCAGTGCGCCGATTCCGAACGCCGCCCACAGCGCCAGCGGGCGCGCATGCTGGGCCTCGTGCGCACGGATACGCTCCGCCGTGGCCGCGTCGATCAGGCCCGCTTCGATCCAGCCGTTGAGCTTGCGCACACCCATCGCGGCGCAGACTAACCTATTGCGATGGCGTGGCAAGCGATGCTGCGGAAAACTCTCGCCAAAACGCGAAACGCCGCCCCGTCTGCGTGACGGAGCGGCGCTTCTCGATGAAGTAGCGAGTGAGAAACTTACTTCAGCTCGTCAGCCGTCATAACGATGGCTTCTTTCGCAACCTTTTCATACTTGGTGAGTTTGTCCTCGGGCGAAATGATCAGTCCGATCTTCGCCAGCCGACCGCCCTGCCCCCATGACTGGGTCCATTCCACCAGGAATTCATTCAGCCCGGGAATTACTCCAAGATGCGCCTTCTTGGTGTAGATGAACATTTCACGGGCGCCCGGATAGGCCCCGCTCACGACATTTTCGTAGGTTGGCGCAACGCCGTTCATCGGCAATCCCTGCACCTTGCCCAGGTTCTCTTCGAGGAAGGAGTAGCCAAACACCCCGACAGCCTTGGAGTTGCCGGTCAGCTTCTGGACAATCAGATTGTCCTGCTCGCCCTGATCGACATAACTGCCATCGGAGCGGACCTCGGTGCAGACCTGATCATACTTGTCTTCGTCGGTTTCCTTGAGCGTCTTCATCGCGGGATCGCTTTGGCATCCCTTTTCGAGAATCAGTTCCTTGAGCGAATCGCGTGTGCCCGAAGTGGACGGCGGGCCGTAAACAAGGATCGGTTCATTCGGCAGCGAAGGATCGACATCCGCCCATGTCTTGGCAGCCTGCGGCTCGCCGTAGGGATTGGCCGCGAGCGCTTCATAAACGATCTTGGGTGACAGGTTCATCGTGAGCCCGCCCGCTTTCGAGGCAAACACCAGCCCGTCGAGCCCGATCTGCATTTCGATGATTTCGGTTACGCCGTTCTTCTGGCAAGTCTCGAATTCGGAAAGTTTCATCCGGCGCGATGCATTGGTCACATCAGGCGTGCTGGCGCCAATGCCCGAACAGAACAGTTTCATGCCGCCGCCGGTGCCGGTCGATTCGATCAGCGGCGACTTCAAATTCGGATTGGTGTTCTGGAAGCTCTCCGCCACCGCCTTGGCGAAGGGGAATACGGTCGAAGAGCCGACGGCACGGATTGAATCGCGTGTGCCCGAATTGCCGCTTTCACCGCAGGCAGCAAGCGCTAGGGTTGAAAGGGCGATCAGGCAGGTGGTCTTGAAGTGACGCATGGAATTATCCTTGATTTGCTCCCGGTTGGATTAGACGCCCGACTAGGCGTCAACCGTGACAAGAGTGTGACAATAATTTGAGGTGGTGCCGGTCAGAAATCGACCTGCGCACGCACACCCACAACATCGACACCATAATCGGTGTCACCGCCCGCCGCCGGATGGACTGCGCCCGAATAATCGAGCCTGCCATAATTGGCGAGCAGCATGGTGTAATCGGTCGGCTTCCACACCAGCGAGAGGAAATAGCCGTCCTGCGTACCGCCAAGGATGCCGGCATCGCTGAGGTCAAGGCGATCATAACGCAAATTGAGCTGCACTGATCCCATGCCACCTTCGCCAACAGGATTGGCGGGCTTGGTGCGGTCAAACTTGCCGCCCTTGTAACCGCGCGTATCGCCCTTGGTCAGGAAGTAGCCGACTTCGGCATAGCCACCGAAGAAGGTCGGATCGGCCATCCCGGTGGGCATGTTGACGTTCTGCCAGAAGCCTTCTGCCGCCGCGTGGAACGGGCCAGAGATAACCGCACCTTCGAGCCCGAGGCCGAATTCACTGCCTCCACCGAGGTTGCCGGTATTTATAAAACGTTCCGAGGTGAAGTGGACCAGTGGACGCTGGCGATAGCGGACCGTCTCGCCCGCCTCGAGATCGGTGTAATGCAGCGAACCGCCGAAATGGAGCTGCGCATTGCCAAGCCGGGGCATGAACACCACGCGGCCGTCTGCGCCCCATTTCTTGTTGGAGAGGTCTTCCATATTGTCGGTGAACAGGCCGCCCTGGACCAGCACGTCCTTGCCGCCAAATTCAGCCGCCGCACCGACACGGCGCTCAAAGCCAAAGGCATCTGTGAAGGCGGCGCGTTCGATGAAACTGGTATGCAGCGAGCTGGTCAGTTCTTCCAGCGACTGGAAATTGTTGAACTGGCCGACGCTGATCTCGGCTCCGCCAGCGTCATAGGAAATGAGAGCGTCGGTCACAGCGACAGAATTTCCGGCGAAGTCGACTTCGAACTTGTAGCCAAGGCCGCCCGGCATATCGCCCGAAACGCCCAGCCGCGCGCGGCGCGCTTCGCTGCCGAAGCCATCGCTGCGGCCGGTCGAGGAAGGTACCGAGGTAAAGCCTGCATCATACTGAAGGCGACCGCGCGGCTTGAAGCTCCAGCCGCCCTCGCCCTTGATCTCGGGTGCGCCTTTGAAGGCGATCCTGACGCCATCATCGGCTTTCTCTGCCGTTGCAACGGCGGTTGCCGCGGCTTCATTCGCAGCGCTCGCTTCAGCGCTGGCCGCGTCAGACTTGGCCTCTGCCTGGGCAAGCTCGGCCTCGAGCGTGTCGATGCGCTGCGCCATCGCGGCCATGGCCGCGCGCATTTCAGCCAGTTCGGCGCGCAGTTGCGGGTCATCCGGCTGCGCCAGCGCGGGTGTAGAAAGGCCAAGGCCAAGGCCAAGCGCGAGAAGGGGGGCCGTGTGCTTCACAATGTTACTCATTGGTTTCCGTTTGGTTGAGGTTTGATGGCGTGATTACGGCGCTGATGCGACAGTTTGATGACATTTTGCGTCCACAGCGGCGGAGCCGAAAGATCCATATAATATGCTGAATATAAGCATGAAAATATGCCTGCATGCACAGCTGTGCTGAGTCCTTGACGGAAGAAAAAGGCCGCTATCTTGTGGGCCGCGCCGGACTGGCTATGATTGAGAATAGTGGTTAATACCTAGGGTTAATACCTAGGAAAGTCTTCGGTAGATTTAACCGTCCATCAATCGCTTCCTGCCATAGGCCGGTTGATGGGAAGGGTGATTTACATTGCAGCGGCGCTGCTGGCTGCCGTGGCTGCACTTGCAGCCCTGCTGCTCATTGCGCCGGGCAACGCCCAAACGGAAGGCGCGGCCATCAAGCCTGCCTGTCATGCCAATTCGGATCTCGCGCGCAATTTTGCGGACATGGCTGCTCGTGATGCGGGGTGGAATTGCAGCAACAGCAACTGGCAGGCAAACCAGCCTGTTTCATGGCTGCGCTTCGATGCAACCGGGTGGCGTGCAGACCAACTGCCGCAGAACTTTTTCACACGGATATCGCGCCATAAAAGCATTGCCATCGCGGCGATAGATACTGACGGGACAATTCGCGAAAAGCACTGGAACGAAGCAGATGGTCGAGCGCTGGCCAATGGGCCGGTGTTCGAACTCACCCTGCCCGAAATCAGGCCCGATACTCGACATGTCCTGGTACGGATCGAACTGCCGCATAGCCTTCCGCTGCTGACCAAAGCGCGGCTCACCGCAACTGCCGGGCAGAGCCATTGGTCGCAGCGAGATGTCATAATCCTGGCAATCTTGTGCGGGATGCTGATCCTGCCGTTATTCTTCGACGTCAATTTCTACATCGTCCTGCGCGAGAAATTTGTGCTGGTGCACGCGGCCATGGTCGTTGCAATGATCAACTACGTGCTGTTTGCAGGCGGGCTGATTTCTGCCTTTGTGCAACTGCCGGTGGCGGTGATTTCGGTTGCTGGAATCTTTGCCTGGATTTTGGGCGTGTGCTGCTCGATCCTATTTCTCCTCACCTATCTGGAAAAGAGCGCGCAATCGCCGCTTATGCGCTTTTTGAGCAAGGTGTTCGTAATATGGACGCTGCTGGTGCCCGGGTTTTTCGCCTTGCAGCTCCACTCAACCCAGGCATTCGATGATCAGGGGTATTTCTACAGCATCACAGCCACGCTCGTCTTTCTCGCAATCGCGCTCGCCGAAGCGCTCTTGCGTGGCAGCAGGGGTGCGCGTTTCGTCACGCTGGCCTGGTTGCCGATCATGGTCGCATCAATCGAAAGGCTGATGCGCGGATTGGGCAGCCATGTCGGGTCGCCCTCGCTCGAACTGCTGCTTTTCATTGCCATCGGGTTCGAGGTGATCGTCATCTCGCTGGCGGTGGCTGAGCGTTTCTTTGTGATCAAACGCGAGCGGGACATTGCCCTATCGCGGGCAGACGCGTTGGGCGAACTGACCGAGCGCGATCCGCTCACCGGCCTGCTCAACCGGCGCGCCATCGATGCGCGGTTCGCCGATCTGCATGCTGCCGGTTATGATACCTTCGCGCTGATCGATCTCGACCATTTCAAGCGGGTCAATGATACCGCCGGCCACAGCACGGGTGACAGGGTGCTGCAGATCGTTGCCGAAGTCCTTAACGATGACAAAGCGAGTATCGCGATCCGCATGGGAGGCGAGGAGTTTCTGCTGCTAATGCGTGGAGACGATGCCGAGCTACGGCTGGAGCAATTGCGCAAGCAGATCCCCATCAGGGTGGCCCATGCCGTGCCCCAGCTTGAAGGACTCGTGACTGCCAGTGTGGGCATGATCGTTGCGCCCCGCCGCGCCTTGCCCAAGGCTGAATTCTCGTTGCTATACAACCATGCCGACCGGCTGCTCTATGACGCGAAATCGCGCGGGCGAAACCGGATCGCCTGCGAAAAGCTGCGCGGGTTTGAGCGCCGGACAGGCGATCGCCGCAGGGCGCAGCAGAGAAGGGCAACGGCGGCCTGATTCAGTCCGTGTTCGGCCCTATGAACGGCGCGATCACTTCAGGGCGTACGCGCACCAGGCGCTGCGTTTCCCGATCGAGCATTGCCCAGTTTGTCCGCGCTGAAATGATCACCTTGCCCGCTGCGCCGTAGAAATCGACCCGCCGGATCGAGGTCGCCCCCTGCGCTGCCCCGTCAATCCAGGTTTCGCCGGTCACGCTTTCGCCTTCCGCGATATTGCCGCGATAGTCGATCTCGTGCCGCACCACGACCCAGAAGAAGGCGGCGCGATCCTGAGGCCGCGCCACTGCGTCCCAATGCGCGGTGGCAATATCCTGCACCCAGCTGACCCACACCGCATTGTTGACATGCCCCAGCTCGTCGATGTGCCCGGGCAGCGCTGTGAATGAGCGGGTGAAGCGCGCGGTCAATCCTTATCCGCTTTCCCGGCCAGCCCCATCTGCCACAGGATGAAGGCGTATTCCTCCGCCACTTCGTAAAGCGAATTCCAGCGGCCTGACTTGCCGCCATGCCCTGCGCCCATATTGGTCTTGAGCAGCAGCTCGTTGCTGTCGGTCTTCACATCACGCAGCTTGGCGACCCATTTGGCCGGTTCCCAATAGGTCACACGCGGATCGTTGAGCCCGGCGGTCACCAGCAGCGGCGGATAGTCCTTCGCCACCACCTGATCGTAAGGCGAATAGCTGAGCATATAGGCGAAGGCTTCCTTGTCGATAATGGGGTTGCCCCATTCCTGCCATTCGCCCGGCGTCAGCGGCAGGCTTTCATCAAGCATTGTATTGACCACATCGACGAAGGGCACATGCGCCACCACCGCCCCGAACAGTTGGGGCGCCTGGTTGATCACCGCCCCCATCAGCTCGCCGCCAGCCGAGCCACCGCTGGCCGTGATCTTGCCCTTTTCGGTGTAGCCTTTCTCGACCAGGCCTTTCGCCACATCGACAAAGTCATTGAAGGTGTTGCGCCGCTCGAACATCTTGCCCTGCAGGTACCAGCGACGGCCGAGATCATCGCCGCCACGGATATGCGCGATGGCATAGGCGAAACCGCGGTCGATCAGGCTTAGGCGGCTGGTCGAAAAGCCCGGCGGCACGGCATAGCCATAAGCGCCATAAGCATAAAGGTGCAGCGGGCCGGCGCCCCCATCCTTATCCGGCGCGCGATCCTTGCGCATTACCACACTGACCGGAACCATGGTGCCATCGCGCGCTTCGATTTCGAAACGCGCGGTAGTGTAAAGCGAGGGATCATAGCCGCTGGGGATTTCCTGCTGTTTGAGCAGTTCAAGCTGTCCCGATCCGATATCGTAATCATAGACCGAAGCTGGCGTGACCATACTCTGGTAGGACAGCCGCAGCTTCCTCACGTCATATTCCGGGTTGTTCGACAGGCCGGTGCTGTAGCTGGCTTCGGGGAAAGCAATCGGCGTCAGTTTCGATGGATCTGCATAGGAACGGATCTGGATCTGATCGAGGCCATTCAGGCGCCCTTCGGTGACATAGAAGCCCTTGAACAGCTCGAATCCGGTCAAGTAGAACTCGTCGGACCCGGCGATCGCCGTTTGCCACTCGCCCGGCTTGTCGAGCGAGGCCTTGGCGAGGCGGAAATTGATGTGATCGTCATTGGTGTGGACATAGAGAACACCGTCGCGCACATCGACCGCGTATTCGACGCCCTTGCTGCGCGGTTTGACCAGAATCGGCTCGGCAGTGGGATTGGCGGCTGGCACCAGCCGCACTTCGCTCGTCTCATTGTCGCCGGTGGCGATGATCAGCCAGTCTTCCTGCGCCGACAGGCCGGTGCCCACCCCGAAACTCTCGTCGTCTTCCTTGTAGAGTGTGACGTCCGCATCAACCGGTGTGCCGATCACGTGCAGCTTTGCCTCAAGCGTGCGCCATTCCTCGGTCGACGGGCCGTAAACCAGCGCGGTATCATTTGCGACCCAGGTCAGGCCCCCGCGCAAATTGGTCAGCTCATCGGGCAGCAATTCGCCGGTTTCGAGATCCTTGATCCGCGCGGTGTAACGTTCCGAACCATTGGTGTCGGTCGAATAGGCGAGAAAGCGCCCGTTCTTGCTGACCGAGGCTGCTCCGAGGCGAAAATATTCATGCCCTTCCGCCAACTGGTTCTCATCGAGCATCAGCACCGCATCGCCCCCTGCCACAGGACGGCGATAGTGCTTGCGATATTGCGCGCCTTCCTCGAATTCGGACCAGTAGACCCAGTCGCCATCCTTTTGCGGCACGGTGCTGTCGTCTTCCTTGATCCGCGCCTTCATCTCTTCGAACAATGTGTCCGTCAGCGCCTGTTGCGGCGCCATGCGCGTTTCGAACCAGGCATTCTCGGCCTTGACGTAATCGAGCACGTCCTCGTCATCGACCGTGGGATAGGATTGATCTTTCAGCCAGTGATACGGGTCGCTGATCGTGATGCCGTGATGAGTGTAATTGTGCTCGCGCTTCTCGGCAATGGGCGGAGCGGACGGAGCCTTGGCTGTCACTGGTGCATTATCCTTGTCTGTGGCGGCGCTGGCTGCAGCAAGCGGCACAATGGCCATGCAGGCTGCGATCGCGCTCGATGCGATGCGAGAAAACGTCATGAGAACGGGCATCCTTCCTTGCGACCCGGTGCGGCTGGAAACATGCGCACCGGAAGACTATGACGGGTATATTTAGAGGATGGCGTGTGTGCCGCAAGCACTAAGCGCCACAAATCAGGATCAGCCAAATGCTCATGCAAACCCACGAAGCCCGCCTAAACGCCTTGCGCAAGGAATTGAAGCGCCGCGAGCTCGACGGCTTCATAGTGCCCATATCCGACGAGCACATGAGCGAATATGTCGGCGACTATGCCCAGCGGCTCAATTGGCTGACCGGCTTTGGCGGCAGCGCCGGCAGCGCTGTCGTATTGCAGGATTCGGCCGCGATCTTCGTCGACGGGCGTTACACGGTGCAGGTGCGCGATCAGGTAGATGAAAAACTGTTCGAATACCGCTCCGTACCCAAGGACACGATCGGCGGATGGATCGCCCAGCACGCCGCGAAAGGCGCGCGGATCGGCTATGATCCCTGGCTCCACAGCCGCAAATGGGTGGACGCGGTGCGCCTAGCCGCGGCCAGGAACGGCGTGGAACTGATTGCGCTTGAAAGCAATCCGATCGACGCGGTGTGGCAAGACCAGCCCGAACCGTCAGGCGCCGCCGCACTGATCCAGGATGACCGGCACGCCGGACGCTCATCATCCGAAAAACGGGCCGAAATTGCCGATTGGCTCAAGGCCGAAGGGCACGATGCGGTGGTCATATCGGCGCTCGATTCGGTTGCCTGGCTGCTCAATATCCGCGGCGCTGACATTTCGCACACACCGGTGGCGCTGAGCTATGTCATCGCACATGCCGACGGCACGGCGGAACTGTTCATTGCGCCTGAAAAACTCACGCCCGCGCTCGTCCAGCATCTCGGCAATGCCGTGACTCTGCGTGATCGCGGGGCATTTGCCGATGCGCTTGGCTCAATGGCGGGCAAGCGCGTGGCGATAGATCCCGAGTATGGCGTGGCGGCGATTGCCCAACTGCTGGAGGCTGGCGGGGCAAAGGTCAGCTTCGAGCGCGACCCCACGATCCTGCCACGCGCGATCAAGAACCCGGTCGAGCAGCAGGGGCACCGCGATGCG
Source organism: Altererythrobacter chaiwopuensis (assembly GCF_054957755.1). Lineage (NCBI taxonomy): Bacteria > Pseudomonadati > Pseudomonadota > Alphaproteobacteria > Sphingomonadales > Erythrobacteraceae > Altererythrobacter > Altererythrobacter chaiwopuensis. Next base: position 707,677 of record NZ_JBTXJG010000001.1, on the reverse strand, counting down.
CAGGCCCGCGACGGCGTGGCGGTTGCGCGTTTCCTGCGCTGGCTTGAGGAAAACGCCCCCTCGGGCGAGATCGATGAACTGGGCGCCGCAGCCAAGCTCAAGCAGCTGCGCGAAGAGCTCGGCAACCTCAAGGATCTCTCGTTTGACACCATTTCGGCGGCTGCCGGTCATGCCGCGCTGCCGCATTACAAAGTGGACGAAAGCAGCAATATCCCGATCCCGCCGGGCTCGATCTATCTGGTCGATTCGGGCGGGCAATATCCCGCCGGCACAACCGACATCACCCGCACCGTATGGATCGGGACGCCAGATGGATTGGGCGAACCGACCGCAGAGATGAAGGATCGCTTCACCCGCGTGCTCAAGGGCCATATCGCGCTTGATCGGGCGGTATTCCCGCAAGGTACCGTGGGCGGTCAGCTGGATGCCTTTGCCCGCCAGTATCTGTGGCAAGCAGGCGTCGACTATGCGCATGGCACCGGGCACGGTGTGGGCAGCTTCCTTTCGGTCCATGAGGGTCCGCAGCGTATAGCCAAGCTGGGCGGCGGACAGGCAGGCGCTGATCAGGAGCTGTTTGCCGGGATGATCCTTTCTAACGAGCCCGGCTATTACAAGCAGGGCCACTTTGGCATCAGGATCGAAAACCTTGTGCTGACCGTGCAGCGCGAAATCGAAGCGGCGGAGGGGGATTACCTCGGCTTCGAAACGCTTACATTCGTGCCGATCGACCGCACGCTGGTGGAAAAGGCTCTGCTAACGCCCGATGAAATCGCCTGGTGGAACGAATATCACGCCAAGGTTCTTGGCATTCTCGCTCCGCAGCTTGAAGGAGATGATCTCGCCTGGCTTGAGCGCCATTGCGCCCCGTTATGAGCCTGCGAAGGCATGCAATTACACTTGTAAGGTCAGATTTGTTCACGTAACGTTCCGCCTGTTCGAGTCGCAATTGGGGCGACTCCATCAGGAGAGCAAGCATGATCGGATATGTGACACTTGGCACCAATGACCTTGCGCGCGCGGCGAAGTTCTATGATGCGATAGCCGAAGAGATGGGCGTCGGGCGGATGATGGATTTCGACACATTCATTGCCTGGGGAACGTGGGATGGCGGCGCTGGAATCGCCGCGACCAAGCCGTTTGACGGCAAAGAGGCCACAGTGGGCAATGGTACGATGGTGGCGATCGGGGCGGCCGACAAGGCGCAAGTCCACCGGCTCTACGATATCGCGATGGCGCATGGCGGCAGTGACGAGGGCGCACCCGGGCCGCGCGGCGAGCCCGACCAGAACGGCAAGGTGTTCTACGCCGGCTATTTCCGCGATCCTGACGGTAACAAGCTCAACGCATTCTGCATGGCGGATGCGTGACTTCTACGTTGCGCGCGGATGAATGCCGCGCATAGCGCGATACATTGCGCGACAATTTCCTGCAAAACCGGCATAATCCTGCGACGTGGCGGGGTTAGAACAACAGGACGAGCTGCGAAGGATCTGGCAACGAATTTCGGCCTGTCCCCCTGATGGCCGGGCCAACCTTCGCGGCTCCCCCGAAAAGATTGCAGGAGAATTGAATCATGCGCAAACTGACACTCACCCTATCCGCAGCCGCCCTGGCACTCGGCGCTGCGTCCATCGCCTATGCCGCGCATCACGGCGGCAAGCATGATGGAGCAGATGCCAATGGCGACGGCATTGTGACGCTGGCTGAAACCAAGGCGCACACCGCCGCCATGTTCGCCAGAATGGATGCCAACGGCGACGGCGTGATCAATGCCGAAGACCGCGCGGCACATCATGCCGAGCGCTTCGCTGAACTCGATGCCAATTCTGACGGTGAAGTCTCGCAGGAAGAAATGCAGGCAGCACGCGAAGCGCGCAAAGAGAGGATGCAGGAACGCAGCGCCGATCGGCACGCCGCGATGTTCGCCCGCGCTGATGCCGATGGCAATGGCACTTTGTCCGAAGCAGAAATGCGCGCGGCCCACGAGGCGCGGCAGTCCATGCGGCATGGCCGGATGGGCGAACACGGGGGCGAACGCGGGGGCAAGGGCGATCACGACGGCAAGATGATGCTCGGCCATGGCCGCGGCGGCGGCATGGCGATGCTTCGCCAGGCTGACACCGATGGTGACAAATCCGTGACTCGCGCCGAATTCGATGCAGCCGTCGAAGCGCGCTTCAAACAGGCAGATAGCGATGGCTCTGGCACGATTACCGCCGAAGAGCGCGCTGCCGCTCACACCGCAATGAAGGAGCGCATGCAGCAGCGCCGTGATGGCAAATAGGGTGTATGCCCCCGGTTGAGCGACAGGCAAAGCTGCGGCAAGGTGATCTGGCATGACGCTTGACGCACCCACGCAGTTACTGCTGGTCGATGACGAACCGACCCTGCGCGAACCCCTGGCCGAGTACCTAACCGGTCAGGGGTTCAGCGTGCGCCAGGCGGAAAGCGCCGCGCTGGCACGCAGTGAATTGCGCGTTCAGCGGCCTGACCTTGTTTTGCTCGATATCATGATGCCGGGCGAGGATGGACTTTCGCTGACCCGCCATCTGGTCGAAACTCAACGCGTTCCCGTGATCCTGCTGACCGCACGCGGTGAAGCAATGGACCGGATACTGGGGCTGGAAATGGGCGCGGACGACTACATCGTGAAACCATTCGAACCGCGCGAGCTGGTAGCACGGATCCGCTCCGTGCTTCGCCGAGCGGCGCAGCCACCTGCCAGCGATCCGGCAAACGGCGATCGGCACTACAGTTTCGAAGGCTGGCGGCTTGATCCCCTGAAGCGCCGCCTGACTGATCCCGAGGGCACTTTGGTGCCGATATCGACCGCCGAATTCCGTATGCTGCGCGCTTTCCTCGACCATCCGCGCGAAGTGCTCGATCGCGACCGCCTGCTCGATATGGTTCAGGGCCGTGAAGCGCACCTGTTCGATCGCGCGGTCGACAACCAGATCAGCCGCCTGCGCCGCAAGATCGAATCCGACAGCCGCGATCCGCAGCTGATCCTCACCGTTCGCGGCGGAGGTTACCGCCTGGCGGCGGATGTCACACGCCCGGCTCCGGACGCAAGGTAATGGCGCGCCTCCTTCCCCGGAGCCTGCAGGGCCAGGTCATGCTGGTGCTTGCGGTCGGACTGCTGGTGGGCCAGGCGATCTCGGGCATATTGCTCTATCGCGCCGCCGAACAGCGCCGTGACGCAAATGCAGTCAACCAGATCGCCCTGCACCTCCTCACCGCCGAGGAACGCGCCGCCCAGCGCCGCGCCATGCGAGAAGCCGTTCGTGACGCGCGCGAGCGGCCTGTAATGCCGCACGAGGAGGATCACATCGGGCCGATGCGCCGGATGATGCGGTTGGAACGATCGGGCATCGAACAAAGCGACACCCCGCCAATGCTACCCGGCGAAGTGCGGATGCCGCGCTTCGAAGCCGCGCTTGGCGAGATACTGGCCGAGCAGGGGATGTCGCCGCGCAGCATCCAGATCGTGGCGCGGCGGGGCAATGATGACCCGTTGATCGCCGCGAGCCCCCGCCTGAAGCGGCGGTTGGGCGATCTCGACTGGCGCAACAAGAAGGTGCTGGTTGCGGGGATCGAGCGCGCCGACGGGAACGGATGGACGATCGTCCGCCATCCGCTGCCTGACCGCCCGAAGGGCGCGGCAAGGACAATCCTGTTCCAGACGCTGGTCATCTTTGCGGTGCTGTTCGTGCCCCTGTTCCTGGTTCTGCGGCGCATGACCCGCCCTCTGGCCCAACTGACCGCGCGAGTTGGCGATTTCTCGCTTCGGCCGGAAAATGCGGTCCGCCTGGAAGAACGCGGCCCCCAGGACATGCGCCGCCTGATCGCTGCGCACAACGCAATGGAAGCGCGCATCGCCGCCATGCTCGACGAGAAAGACGTTATGCTGGGCGCGATCGGGCACGATCTCAAGACACCGCTCGCCGCACTGCGGGTGCGGATCGAAAGCGTTCCGGATGGAACGCAGCGTGCCCGCATGGCCGAAAGCATCGAGGATATCACCCGCACGCTGGACGATATCCTTGAACTGGCGCGGATCGGCCGGCCTGGTGAAGCGGTAGAGGTAACCGATCTCGGCGCGCTGGTCGCTTCGGTGGTGGAGGAATACGAAGATCTCGAAAAACCGGTCGAAGCGGGCGACTTACCTCGAATTGCACTGCCGCTTCGCTCGACATTGCTACGCCGCGCAATCCGCAACCTTGTCGACAACGCGCTGCGCTACGGCAAGCGTGCCCGGGTTTCAGTGGTGCAGCAGCAAGGCTGGGCAGTGATCCGCATCGAAGACGAAGGCCCGGGCATCCCGGCGCAGCAGATTGCTGTCATGCTCGAACCTTTCCAGCGCGGCGAGGCAAGCCGCAACCGCGGCACTGGCGGTGCGGGCCTGGGCCTGACGCTCGCCCGCGCGATCGCCCTTCAGCATCGCGGCGAGCTGGAGCTCGCCAATCGCCCGGAAGGCGGCCTTCGCGCGGATATCCGCTTGCCAACAGGCTGACAGGCGCTCAACCATCGACCGCCGCAGATTTCCACATTCACGAGCCGACATGGGAGAAACAATTTGCCGAACATTCTTTATGGCGCCCCGCTGTCGCTCTTTTCAGGCAAGGCACGCGCCTATTTTGACTGGAAAGGCGTGGAATATGAGGAACGGCTGCCTACGCCGGATGTCTATCGTGACGTGATTCTGCCCAATGTCGGGCGGCCGGTCATCCCGGTTGTCCAAACATCCGGCGGCGAGATCCTGCAGGATACCACCTGCATAATCGACCATTTCGAACAGGCCGAACCCGGCCCCTCGGTCTATCCTGAAACACCGCGCCAGCGGCTCGCCGCGCTGCTGCTCGAATGTTTCGGTGATGAATGGCTGGTGATCCCGGCGATGCACTATCGCTGGCACTACAATGAAGACTTTGCCTATGGCGAGTTCGGCAAGACTGCCGCGCCCGGCGCATCGGCGGAGGAACAATATCGGCTGGGCAAGGAACGCGCAGGGCCGTTTCGCGGCTCGCTGCCCATTCTTGGCGTCAACGATGAGACTGTCCCGGCGATCGAAGCCGGCTATGAAGCGCTGCTGGCCGATCTGGACTCCCATTTTGCCGAGCACGCCTTCCTCTTCGGGACACGCCCTTCGATCGGCGATTATGGCCTTATCGGTCCGCTCTATGCCCATCTCTATCGCGATCCAGCCTCGGGCGAGATCATGGAGCGGTTGGCCCCGCGCGTCGCGGCATGGGTGCGGCGCATGGTCAATGTCGAAGCGCCGCAGTCAGGTGAATTCCTGCCCAATGACGAAGTGCCGGAAACGCTTCATCCCGTTTTGCGGCGGATGATGGAGGAGCAAGTCCCGCATCTGCAGGGCGTGGCACGCATGCTGGGGGAATGGGCCCGCCACAATGAGGAAAATGAGCCGCCGCGCGGGCTGGGCATGGCAGATTTCACTATCGAGGGAATAGGCTCGCAGCGGATGGCCTTCCCGTTCAGCTTGTGGATGCTGCAACGCGGCCTTGACTATCTGGCATCGCTTTCAGGTGCGGATCGCGCCGCATGCGAGGCTCTGCTGCGCCAGGTGGGCGGCGAAGCGCTGCTGAATTTCGATTTGCCGCTGCGGCTGACGTTCGAAAACCATCGTCTTGGCATTGCGCGCTAGCGCATCAGCCCGCCGATCAAATTGCGCACAAAGCGCCCGGCGATACCGCCGCCATACTCGGTTGCGATTGCGCCGGCCGCCGAAGTGGCCGCGGATCTCATCGGATTAGCGCGCGATTTCTTGCCCAGCACAGCGGCAGCGGCGATCGAGGCGGTAGAGCCGGCCGCGGCAGCGGTCGCGCGCTTGATTGCCTTGTCCCACACCGAAGTGGTCTTGCGGCTGCGCTTGCGCACTTCTTCCTCGCCCTTTGCCTCGACTTCCGCGGCGGTTGCAGCCGCGTCGAGTGCCTTGGCGGCAAGCACCTCCATCGCGCTTTCACGATCGACCCGCATGTCATATTTGCCGTCATGCGGGCTGACAGACTGGATGATCGCGCGCTCCTTGGGCGTGACCGGGCCGAGCCGCGAGCGCGGCGGCTTGATCAGCGTGCGTTGCACCACCGTGGGTGCGCCGTCTTCATCGAGCGTGGAAACCAGCGCTTCGCCCACTTTCAGCTGGGTGATCGCTTGTTCGACATCGAGATCGGGATTGATGCGGAAGGTTTCAGCCGCAGCCTTGATTGCGCGCTGATCACGCGGGGTGAAGGCACGCAGCGCGTGCTGCACACGGTTGCCGAGCTGGCCAGCGATCTCTTCCGGGATGTCGATCGGGTTCTGCGTGACGAAATAGACCCCAACGCCCTTCGACCGGATCAGGCGCACGACCTGTTCGATCTTGTCCTCAAGCGCCTTGGGCGCATCGTCGAACAACAGGTGCGCCTCGTCGAAAAAGAACACCAGCTTGGGCTTTTCCGGGTCGCCCACTTCGGGCAGGCTTTCGAACAATTCCGCCAGCAGCCACAGCAGGAAAGTGGCATAAAGCTTGGGGCTGCGCATCAACTGATCGGCAGCCAGCACATTAATTATGCCGCGGCCCTGTTCGTCCAGCTTCAGGAAATCGTCAATTTCGAGCGCCGGCTCGCCAAAGAACCGGTCCGCGCCCTGCGCCTCGAAACTCAGTAATTGGCGCTGGATTGTGCCAACTGTGGGCTTGGCCACGTTGCCATACTTGCCGGACAGTTCAGCGGCATTCTCCGCTGCCCAGGCCAGCACCGCCTGCAGATCGGCAAAGTCCAGCAGCAACAGCCCGTTCTCGTCAGCGTGGCGGAACACGATCTGCAGCACGCCTTCCTGCGTGTCGTTGAGATCGAGCAGGCGCGCCAGCAGCAGCGGCCCCATTTCGGAAATCGTAGTGCGGATCGGGTGGCCCTGTTCACCATAAAGGTCCCAGAACACCACCGGGTTGTCGGAATAGGCATAATCCTCCATGCCCAGTTCCTTCGCGCGCGACTCCAGCTTGTCGGCATGCTTGAAAGTAGGCGATCCGGGCAGGGCAACGCCCGACAAATCGCCTTTCACATCTGCGACAAAGACCGGCACGCCCTCGGCAGAGAAGCTCTCAGCCAGTCCCTGCAAAGTCACCGTCTTGCCGGTTCCGGTGGCTCCCGCGATCAAACCATGACGGTTGGCCCGCGACAAATCGAGATATTGCTTCTCGCCATTGGCGGCGAGGCCCATGAAAATGCTATTCATGATGGTTGCCGGTGTCCCTTCGCCCGAGAATTGCGACATTCTGTGTGGCGCACCGCAGGCAGCGCGGTCAAGTGCTCGACTTGCTGGCGCGATAAGCTAAGGCGTGAATCATGAGCCAGGCCGCTCCCTTTATCCTGCTTGACGATGCGCGCGGCGTCGATCCCGCTGCGGCGCACCTGTTCGAGAATCCGCGCAAGCTGTTCGTCGCGCAGCGGGCAGATGAAGTGGCCGATGTGCTGGCCGCGGCAGATGCCGCACGGCTCGCAAGTGGTGCAACGCTGGCGGGCTATCTCGCTTACGAGGCAGGGCTGGCGCTTGAGCCAAAACTGGCGCCGCTGGCCGATGCGCGAACCGGCGCGGCAGGCCCGCTTGTGTGGCTCGGCCTGTTCGATGAGACGCGCGAACTTGCCGCCGATGAAGTGCCGCTATGGCTTGCCTCGCGCGCCAGCGGCGAGGCTTCGCTTGGCCCGTTGGAGCCGCAGCTTTCCGCCGGCGGTTACCAGGCGGCATTCGCGCGGTTGCAGGAAGCGATCCGCGCAGGCGACATCTTTCAGGTCAACCTGACTTACCGGCTCGCCGGCTCATATCGTGGCGATCCGCTCGCGCTCTATGCTGCGCTGCGCCCCGCCGCCGAAGCGGGCTACGGCGGGGTGATCTTCGACGGGTCGCATTGGCTGCTGAGCCTCAGCCCCGAGCTGTTCGTCTCGCTCCGAGGCGGCGAAGCCAAGGTCAAGCCGATGAAGGGCACTCGCCCGCGCGGTGCAACCGAGGCGGCGGATCGTGCGCTGGCCGATGACCTGGCCAATTCGGCCAAGGACAGGGCTGAAAACCTGATGATTGTCGACCTGATGCGCAACGATCTTGGCCGCGTGGCCGAAGCGGGCAGCGTGCGGGTGGACGCGCCCTTCACCGTCGAATCCTATCCAACGGTTCACCAGATGGTTTCCACCGTGCGGGCGCGGCTGCAAACCGGCATCGGCGCGGCTGACCTGATCCGCGCTATCTTCCCCTGCGGCTCGATCACCGGTGCACCCAAGATCCGCGCGATGGAACTGATCGACGAGATCGAACGCGATGCGCGCGGCCCCTATTGCGGGGCGATCGGGCGGATCGATCCAAATGGCGATGCTGCCTTCAATGTGGCGATCCGCACGCTGCGGCTGACGCCCGAGGAAAACGATCGCGGGCGCGCGGTTATGGGGGTGGGCTCAGCCATCGTGGCAGATAGCGAAGCCATGGCCGAACGGCGCGAATGCGACGTCAAGGCAGGCTTCCTGCGCCGCAGCGCGCCAAATCACCGCGCGGCGGATTGCGATCTGATCGAGACCATGCTGTTCGATCCCGAGAGCGGCATCGACCTGCTCGAACTGCATCTGGAGCGGATCAAGGCCTCGGCGCATGAGCTGGGTTTTTCTTTCGATCGCCATGCCGCGCGCAACCAGATTCAGGCGCTGTGCTTTAACCTGGAGACGCGCGCCAAACTGCGCCTGCTGGCTTCGCGCCGGGGCGCGCTGGCGCTGGAAGCTGGGCCTGCTCCCGAACCAGCAGGCGAGCCCCTGGCCTGCATCGCGCTGCCGCTGCCGGTCGATCCGGGCGACTGGCGGCTGCGGCACAAGACCAGCGACCGCGGGTTCTATGAAGAGGCGTTGGCCGCAGCACACAGCGAGGGCGCAGACGAAGCGCTGCTGGTGCATCCATCAGGCCTGGTGAGCGAAGGCAGCTTCACCAACATCTTCGTCGAGCGGAACGGGGCGCTGGTTACCCCGCCCGCCGCACTCGGCCTGCTGCCCGGCGTGCTGCGCCGATCGCTGATTGAAGCGGGCAAGGCGCACGAAGCAGAATTGGCGCTGGATGACCTTGCGGATGGTTTCTGGCTCGGCAATGCCGTGCGCGGGCTGGTAAAGGCAAGGCTACTGATATGATCGAAATACTTTATGAAGATGGCGAGGCACTGGTCATCAACAAACCCGGCGGGCTACCGATCGAGCGACCGCGCCGGGGCGGACCTTCGCTTGAAGACCACCTCGACCAGCTGAAGCTCGGCTTCCAGCGCGCGCCGATGCCGGTCCACCGGCTTGACACCGATACCAGTGGCTGCCTGCTGCTGGCGCGCAACCCCAAGGCACTGGCGCGCCTGTCCCGCGCGTTCGAGGATCGGGCGGTTTCGAAAAGCTATCTTGGCCTGGTGGCGGGCGAGCTGAGCGAGAAGGAAGGCCGGATCGAGCTGGCGCTGTCCAAGATCAGCTCCAAAGAGGCTGGCTGGCGCATGATCCCGGCCCGAAAGGGCAAACCGTCGATCACGGATTGGCACCTTCTCTGGGTGGGCAAGGGATTCTCGCTGGTCCAGTTCCGCCCGGTTACGGGCCGCACGCACCAGATCCGCGTACATGCCGCTGCCGGACTGGGCTTCCCACTGGTAGGCGATCCGGTTTACGGCCAGGTTGATCCGCGTTGCCGCCGTACCATGCTGCACGCCTCTTCGCTGGTGGTACGGCGAGGGGCCAAAACCCCGATCATCGCTACCAGCCCGGTTCCGGCGGATTTTTCCGCATTCGGTATCGCCCCGATGGAACAATGGACAAGCCCGGCTTGATAGACCGCGCATTCGCGCTGGCCGAGGAAAGCTTCCTCGCCGGAAGCGGGCCGGGCGGGCAGAACGCCAATAAAGTGGCCACCACAGTGCAATTGCGGGTCGATGTGTTCCAGCTTGGATTGCCGCCGGATGCGTTCGGCAGATTGAAGGATATTGCCGGAAGCAAGCTGACCAAGGATGGCGAGATCGTGCTGACCGCGCGCGAATACCGCACCCGAGAACAGAACCGCGAGGCGGCGCGCGAAAGGCTCGCGGCGCTGCTGGAGGAGGCGCTTGTCCCTGCGAAGAAGCGCGCCCGATCACGGCTGAACCGCGTGGGTAAAGCCCAGCGACTGAAACAGAAGAAAGCGCGCGGCGACGTGAAATCCAAACGGGGCAAGGTCAACCGTTCAGATTGGTGAGTCTTGCTTGACTTTCGCGGCAGAATCACCCAATGGCGCGCCTCTGGAAGGCGGTGCGGCACGCGCCGCCCGTATTTTTTCGGCTGATGACCAGCCTTTTTGCAAGCTTTAGGATACCGTCATGGCGAAGCCAGCAACCGTCAAGATCAAGCTCGTCTCGACCGCGGACACGGGCTTCTATTATGTGACGAAGAAGAACCCGCGCAACATCACCGAGAAGATGACTTTCCGCAAGTATGACCCGGTCGTGCGCAAGCATGTCGAGTTCAAGGAAGCCAAGATCAAGTGATCTTGCTGAACGGCTGAACGCCAACAGGTTCAGTGACAGTTCAACGCAACGCCGGTAAGGCGCGCTGCATGGACAAGTTCAAACCCTTTACCAAACGCCCGTTGCGCACCGCGCTGGCGGGCGCTTTGTTATGCACGCTGCCCGCAGGAGCAGTCATCGCACCGCCTGCTACGGCTCAATCTGCCGCCGGCGATCTTGACCGCGCGGTCAGCGCGCTGCGTGCAGTGTCAACCTTGCGCGCAGACTTTTCACAGACAGACCGCCAGGGTCAGGTTGCGACGGGGGTGATGACGCTTGCGCGTGGCGGCAAGATCCGCTTCCAGTACGGGAATGACGTTCCCCTGCTGATCGTTTCGAACGGGAAATCGCTCTACCTCATCGATTACGAGGTCAATCAGGTTCAGCGCTGGCCGATCCGCAATTCGCCGCTCGGCGCACTGCTTGATCCTGATCGCGACATCTCGCGTTATGGCAAGCTGGTGCCGACGGGCAATCCCGACGTGGTCAGCATCGAAGTTCGCGACCCCAAGCGCCCCGAATTCGGCATGATAACGATGATCTTCGTGCGCGACGCCAAGGCGCCGGGCGGGCTCGAGCTCAATACATGGGTGGCTCTCGATGCGCAGAACAATCGCACCACCGTGCGGCTGCGCAACCATCGCTATGGAGTCGCGGTGGATGACAGTGCTTTTCGCTTCCGCGATCCGCGCCAATCGTCTCGTCGACCGCGCTGAACGGTTCGACCGCGCGCGGTTGTAAGAATACGACAAGACGCTGCATCCCATTCATTTACGCGAAAGCTGAAAGCGCCTAGTTTACATGGGCAAGGCAAGCGAAGGCGGGTTTCCCCCCTGTTGCCCCAACCTTCAACAAGGCTGCCTTGCAACAGCGTGACGAACGCTCAAAAAGGACCCTCGTGCCAATGCCCCCGGCACGAGGGTTTCTTTTTTGGATTCGGTATTGGTTGGCTGCGGTTTGCGCTAATCATTCCAGCCAAGTGCCTTGACGATAATGTCGTAGATCAGGTTTTGCTCGATCACGCCGCGCACGCGCTCTGCACCAGGGCCCTGGCCGTATAGCGCCACATCCTCGCCGCCATGCGTTTCGCTGCCCATGGGAACGGTCGCCTGCTGGTGCGCATGAACTCCGGTTTCGGGCATCGGTCGCTCAGCCATGTTCGCAATCGCGCCCGGGCCGTTACCATAACCCAGGGTAGTGTAAGGCTTGCCGTCTGCGGCCAGCCTCGGCCCGCCTGCGGTACCGGCATGCTCCGCATCCCTCTCGCCCGGGGGCACGACCAGTCCCAGGATCGGATTACCGCGCCTGGGATATCCGGCCATGGTGAATACATGGCTGTGATCCGCCGTCACCAGGATCAGCGTCTCGTCTGGATCTGTGTTGTCGATCGCATACTGGATCGCGCGGGCAAACTCGACCGCTTCCCCCAGCGCATAGCCCGCCTGCCCGGCATGGTGGCCGTGATCGATCCGTCCTCCTTCAACCATCAGGTAATAGCCGTCAGGGTCCTGATCGAGCCGCCCGATGGCAGCGGCGGTCATTTCGGTCAGCGTTGGCTCGGCCGAGTCCCCGGCCCGGTCAACCATGTAGGTCATATGGCTGGGTGAAAACAGGCCCAGCACCGGCTTGCCTTGCGGGGCCGCTTCGAGCTCCGCCGCAGTTTCAACATAGCTGCCCCCGCTTGCCGCGGTCCATGCAGCGGGCAAATCGGCACCGGGGTCAAGCCTTCGCCCGCCCTGCTCGCCGCCGAAGAAAACTGCACGCCCCCCGCCCAAGGCGACATCAAACTGCTTGGATACAAGCTGGCTGGCGATATCGGTGCAGCCCTTGCCGCGCTGTGCCTTGGGAATCGCGGCATCGGATTCCCAGTCGCGATCGGGCGCATGGGCATAGACCGCCGCCGGGGTCGCATGGGTGATCCGCGTGGTCGTGACAATTCCCAGCGCCAGCCCGCGTTGCTTCACCTGTTCGCCAAGCAACGGCAGCCGGTGCTGCAGCGAGGCCGCGCAATCGCCGCGCCGCGCCTCCGGGCCAACGCCCAGCATGCCGATATTGGTCTTTTTCCCGGTATGCATCGCGCTGGTCGTGCCCGCGCTGTCAGCCACCTGGGCATTGGTATTGTAGGTCTTCACCAGTGCCACATTGCCGAACCTCTCGAACGGCAGAACATGTTCCTCACCGCTCAGGCCAAGCTTCTGCCCGGCATAGATCCGCGCGGCGGTAACCGTGGAGATGCCCATCCCGTCACCGATGAACAGGATGACATTCTTTGCCTTTGGCGCCGGGGCTTTGATTGGCACGGCAGAAGCACTGGCAACCGAACTCCGGGTCTGGGGCGCCGGCACACAAGCGCCAAGCGGCAATGCCAATGCTGCCGTGAGAATGATCGAAAGGTGCAGGCGGGTCACGGGGTAATCTCCTTGCCTTGGGAGCTTCGCTATCGGCAACCAATGTGACGGGAAAGAGAAAGCTGCGACTGGACCGATAAGATTGCGCACCCTAAGTGCTGTGCGCATGGTTTCTATCGCTACCTGGAACATCAATTCGGTGCGGCTGCGGCTGCCGATCGTCGAGCGCTTCCTCAAGGAGGAGGCACCCGATGTCCTATGCCTGCAGGAAATCAAATGCCAGGAACACCAGTTTCCGGCCAAGGCGCTGGCCGAGCTTGGCTATGAGCATCAGGCGATCCACGGGCAAAAGGGCTATCACGGGGTCGCGACTGTAAGCCGCATTCCGCTGAGGGAATTCAGCCGCCACGATTGGCAGGATAATGGCGAGGCGCGCCATGTGGGCGTGGAACTGCTCGGCCCTGGCCAGGGGATGATTCTGGAGAACGTCTATGTTCCCGCAGGCGGCGACGAGCCCGACCGAGAGATCAACCCCAAATTCGGTCAGAAGCTCGATTTCCTGGCCCGGATGACCGCGTGGGCCGGAAAGGTTGATCGCCCGACGATGATCGTGGGCGATTTCAACATTGCCCCGCTCGAAAGCGATGTGTGGAACCACAAGCAGCTGCTCAAGGTCGTGAGCCACACACCGGTCGAGGTCGAAACGCTCGAACGCTTCCAGCAGGCTCATGGCTGGGTTGACCTGGGGCGAGAGTTTATTCGTGACCCCCAGCGTTACTACAGCTGGTGGAGCTACCGCGCGAAGGACTGGAAAGCGAATGACCGTGGGCGACGGCTCGATCACATGTGGGCCAGCCCCGAGCTTGCGAAACAAGCTACCAGCCACCGCCTGCGCGAAGATGCACGCGACTGGGGCAAGCCCAGCGACCATATCCCGCTGGTGACGGAGTTTACGCTCTGACTTTGGTCACGCCTTCCCCTTCGCGCCGGGTCGCGCAAGCGGTGGATGCCTTGCGTCACGGCTGGCCATTGCAGTTTGTCGGGGGGCCATGTTTGTTGCCCGCTGAAACCGCAATAGCTGCTGACGCGGCATCGCAGCACATGCTGATCTCCGCAGCCCGCGCCGCCACGCTCAAGCTTGCCAACCAGCGCGAGGCGGCAGTTCCGCATGCCCCGGTGCTGATCCGAGCGGGTGAGCCATTCACCCTTGCGGAGGCGCGCGCCGTAGCAGACCCGGCGCTCGACCTGATCCATCCGCTCAAGGGCCCATACAAGGCCGAAGCGCTGGATTGGCGCGAAGTAGCGGAGGCTGCGCTGGAACTGGCGCGGATCGCGGGTATCCTGCCAGCATATCTCGTCGATCCGGCTGGAGCGGGAGAAGCTGTGCCAGTTGCAGCCAGCGATCTTGCCGCATGGGCTGACCGCGCGCAGCTGGGCATCGCCACGCGCGCCCACCTGCCGGTTGCAGCGTGCGAAAGTGCCGAAATCGTGGCTTTCCGCAGCGCGGATGACACGCGCGAGCATGTCGCGCTGGTGATTGGCGAGCAGCGCGGAGATGTAGTGCCGCTGGTGCGGCTGCACTCCGAATGTCTGACCGGCGACATCCTCGGCAGCCTCAAATGCGATTGCGGGCCGCAACTGGATGCGGCGCTCGCGGCAATGGCCGAAGAAGCTGACAAAGGTGGCTGGGGGGCGTTGCTCTATTTGCGACAGGAAGGGCGCGGGATCGGCCTTGTCAACAAGCTGCGCGCCTATCGCTTGCAGGACCAGGGCTTTGACACCGTCGAAGCCAATGAGCGGCTCGGCTTGCCCGATGAAGCGCGCGATTTCCCCACCGCTGCACGCATGCTGGAACTGCTTGGCGCACACGAAGTGCGCTTGATGACCAACAATCCGAAGAAGGTCGCTGCGCTCGAAGCCGCAGGCATAACCGTCAGCGAGCGCGTGCCGCATCAGCTGGCCGACAACCCGCACAATGCCCGCTACCTGGCGACCAAGCGCGACAGGTCTGGTCACCTGCTCGAGTAGTCGCAGCAAACGGTTCACCGATTAATACTTGGCTCGGTGCAATTGCTAAGGCTATGCCAGCAAGCCGCGCAAAAGCGCACAAGTTCCTGGACCTTGGGAGAACCCACGATGAGAAGAATCGCCTTTACGCTGCTGGCTGGTGCCGGCGCCATGGCCCTGGCCGCGTGCGGCTCGTCCGATGACGCTTCGGTAGAAGCCGAGGCCGACACGGTTGAAATGCCGGCTGACGCAGCGCTTGACGACATTACGGATGTTCCGGTCGAAGATCCCGATGCCAACGCAGCGGATGCAACAGTGAGTGAAGAGATGGCTACGGATGCAGCCGACGCTGCAGCAGATGTAGCTGCTGCGGCAGAAGCAGCTGCAGATATGGCAGCCGATGAGGCGGCAGGCGACGAGCAATAACCGCCCTGCCCGATGTGGCAGAGCGCAAAATAGTCGAGCGGACGGGTTGCCATCGGGCGATTCGTCCGCTTTTTCATTTACTGGCAGCAAGCCTGCGCGGCAGGGTGTACGAACACTGCCGGATTCGGCAGGTGACAGCCGGTTTCGCACGCCCGATGGGCGAGCGCAGTCGAAATGCACACTTGGCTTGCGGCGAGAGGAACACAGAGTGACACAACACACCGGAATGGACCCTGAAACCTTCGAACAGTTCATCGAGCAGCTTGACCGCTATGTGCGCGAGCGGCTGATCCCGGCGGAAAAGGATGTGATCGAGAACGATCGCCTGCCTGACGATATCCTCGCCGAAATGAAGGAAATGGGTCTGTTCGGGCTGACCGTGCCCGAAGAATATGGCGGCGCGGGGCTCAACACCTCGCAATATGCCCGCACTGTGAAGTGCATGAGCTACGCCGCGCCGGCCTTCCGCTCAATCTTCTCGATCAATGTCGGAATGTTCAACTCGGCGATCAAGAACGGCGCCACCGAAGCGCAGAAGGGCGAATGGTGGCCGCGCATCGCGGGCGGCGAGATCGCCTGCTTCGGCCTGACCGAACCCGGCTCTGGCTCGGACAGCGCTGCAATGCAGACCTTCGCCCGGCCCGACCCGAGCGGCAACGGCTGGATCCTCAACGGCACCAAGCGCTACATCACCAACGCCCCCCACGCCAATGTCGCGCTAATCATGGCGCGCACCGAAAAGGAGGCATTGCCCAAGAACGCACATGTCAGCGCCTTCATCGTGCCAATGGATACACCGGGCGTTTCGACCGGCAGCCCGGACAAGAAGATGGGGCAAGCGGGCGCGCATATCTCCGACATCATGCTCGACGATGTGCATGTGCCGGGCGAGGCGCTGCTGGGCGGCGAGACGGGCAAGGGATTTGTCTTTGCCATGAAAAGCCTCGACAATGGCCGAATTTCGGTGGGCGCAGCCAGCACCGGCTATGCCCGCCGCGCGCTCGATTCCGCGCTGCGCTATGCCAATGAACGCAAGGCTTTCGGCGAACCGATCGCCAATTTCCAGCTGATCCAGCAGATGCTGGCCGAAAGCGAAACCGAGATCTACGCCGCTGAAGCCATGATGGCCGATGTCACCGCGCGTGCCGACGCGGGCGAGAATATCCTGGTAAAGGCGGCCGCGTTCAAGGTCTTCGCGTCCGAGATGTGCGGCCGGGTGGTCGACCGCGTGGTGCAGATCTATGGCGGCGCGGGCTATCTGGCGGAATATGACGCCGAACGTTTCTTCCGCGATGCGCGCATCTACCGCATCTATGAAGGCACTACGCAGATCCTGCAGCTCCAGATTGCCAAGCACATGCTGCGCGAATGGAATGCTTCTTGATTCTCCGCACGCCATCCGGCGCGCGAAATCCTCGCTCACGCGATCTGAAGATCGCATCGCTGCGGGCGGGCGCCGGACGACTTTGGCGCCCTTGCGGCTCGCTAGCGAGCCGTTCGCTGCGACAATCACGATAGGCTGCCGATCAGATGTATCAACTCCTCAAGGGCCTCTCGATCATCGAAGTTTCCAGCTTCGTCGCATCGCCAACCATCGGGCTCTACTGCGCGCAGATGGGCGCAGAGGTAATCCGCGTCGATCACAAGGCGGGCGGGCTTGATTACGACCGCTATCTGCTGACGCGGGAAGGCCGCTCGCTCAGCTGGGAAAATCTAAACCGCGGCAAGAAATCGCTCGCGCTCGACCTGCGCTCGGGCGAAGGGCGCGAGCTGTGCGTCGAGCTGGCGCGCACTGTTGGCCAATGCGTCACCAACCTGCCCGAACAGAGCTTCCTCAGCCACGGCGCCATGGCAGACGGGCGGCCCGACATGGTGAGCGTGCGGATCATGGGCTGGCATGATGGGCGCCAGGCAATGGATTTCACCGTCAATGCCGCCAGCGGCTATCCGCTGATGTGCGGGCCGGAAGAATGGGATCAGTCCACTGCCCCGCCGGTAAACCAGGTTCTGCCCGCGTGGGATTTCATCACCGGTGCCTATGGCGCGTTCGCCCTGCTCGCCGCGCTGCGCCACCGCGATGCCACCGGCGAAGGCAGCGAAGTGCGCATCCCACTGGGCAATGTCGCGATCGGCACCATGGCCAATTCGGGCTCGATGGCCGAAATGCTCTATCGCGGGGAGGATCGCGAGCGGCTTGGCAATGCCATCTGGGGGGCGTTCGGGCGCGACTTCATGAGCAGGGACGGCAAACGCTTCATGGTCGCGGCGCTCACGCCGAAACAGTGGGACGGGCTGGTCGCCGCCTTCGGGATCGCGGGAGACATCGCCGCGCTTGAAGCCGAATTGGGCGTGCGCTTCGCCGACGGCGATACCCCGCGCTTCACCCATCGCAAGCGCCTGTTCGCGCTGTTCCAGCAGGCCGCCGCGGCGCATGATTATGACACGCTGGCGGCGCGCATGGGCGAGCAGGGTTGCACTTTCGAGCGCTATCGCACCATGCACGAAGCCGCGAACGATCCGGTGCTGGTGGCGGACAATCCTCTGTTCGGGCCATCACCCGCCAACCCCAGCGGGTTCGCATATCCGGCCACGCGCAGCTTTGCCAGCATGCCGGAAAAGCAGGCGGGCGATCCGGCGCCCGCACCCTATCTCGGCGAGCACAGCGAAGAAGTGCTGGCGGAAAAGCTGGGCCTTTCCTCCGGCGCAATCGGCAGGCTGGTCGACACCGGGACAGTCGCTCTTTCAGACAAGGACAGGTGATGAGCAAAAGACGCGCCGCAATCGTTTCACCCCTGCGCACGCCGGTGGGCAAGTTCGGGGGTTCGCTTGCCCCGCTCAATGCCGGCGAGCTGGGCGCGGTCATCCTGAAGGCGCTGGTCGAGCGCAGCGGAATCGACCCCGCACGGGTTGACGACGTTGTGTTCAGCCAGGGTTATGGCAATGGCGAGGCCCCTGCGATCGGCCACTGGAGCTGGCTTGCCGCCGGGCTGCCACTGGAAGTACCCGGTTTCCAGCTTGACCGGCGCTGCGGCTCGGGCGTGCAGGCGGTCGCCACCGCCGCGATGATGGTGGAGACCGGCATGGCCGATGTCGTGGTCGCGGGCGGATGCGAAAGCATGTCGAACGTCGAGCACTATACCACCGATCTGCGCGGCGGTGTGCGCATGGGCGACATGGTGCTGCATGACCGGCTTACGCGCGGGCGGCTGATGAGCCAGCCGATCGAGCGTTTCGGCGTCATCACCGGTATGATCGAGACTGCGGAGAACCTTGCCAAGGATTACGATATCAGCCGTGGGGAAGCCGATGCCTTTGCCGTTCGTTCGCACCGGAATGCGGCCACGGCCTGGGCCGAACGCAAGTTCGACGGCCACCTCGTCCCTGTCGAAATCCCTCAGAGGCGCGGTGATCCGCTAACCTTCGACCACGACGAAGGCTATCGCTCCGACGCCAGCATGGAATCGCTCGGATCCTTGCGTGCGATCGACCTCAAACGCGATCCCGATGCCATCGTCACTGCGGGCAATGCCAGCCAGCAGAACGATGCGGCGGCGGCCTGCCTGGTGGTGGGCGAGGACAAGCTTGAAGAACTGGGCCTCGAACCGTCGCTGTGGTTCCATGGCTGGGCGGCGGCGGGCTGCGATCCCAGCCGCATGGGCATCGGCCCCGTCCCGGCGACCCAGCGCCTGTTTGCGCGCACCGGGATCGGCTGGGACGATATCGGCCTGGTCGAACTCAACGAAGCTTTCGCGCCGCAAGTGCTCGCCGTGCTCAAGGGCTGGGGCTGGTCTGACGATGACAGCCGCCGCGAAATCCTCAACGTCAATGGTTCGGGAATTTCGCTCGGCCACCCGATCGGCGCGACCGGCGGGCGCATCCTGGCCGACATGGCCGCCGAAATGCATCGCCGCAAGGTGCGCTACGGCCTTGAGACGATGTGCATCGGCGGCGGGCAGGGCATTGCCGCGATCTTCGAGCGGGCAGCCTGACCATGGGACGGTGGGATTCCTGGATCGGGCGCGAGGCCCGGCAGGAGGACAGGCTGGGTGCGTCGCTGGCAAGGCGCTGGTGCGGCGCCTTCGATCTCGAACCGCCGGCGGATGGTGTGATGCCGCAGGGCATCCATTTGTGCCTGTGCACGCCCGAGGCCGCGCAAGCTGCGCTGGGCGAGGACGGGCACCCGGCACGCGGCAACAGCGCAGACAGTTTCTTTCCGCCGATCCCGCTGCCGCGCCGCATGTGGGCGGCGAGCGATATCGCCTTCCTGAAGCCGCTCGTCATCGGTCAACGGATCGAACGGATCAGCCGGATTGCCTCGATTGCCGAGAAGGAAGGATCGACCGGTAAGCTCGGCTTCGTCGATGTGGAGCATGTCACGCATGCCGATGGCACGGCGGCGATCCGCGAGGTGCAAACGCTGGTCTATCGTGGCGCGGTGCCGCCCGATGCGCCGCTAAGCCCGCCGGAACCGGGCGATGGCGCCTTCGATCCTTCGGGCTGGGACGTGCATAATGTCATCACGCCCGATCCGCGGCTGCTGTTCCGCTTTTCTGCGCTCACTTTCAACACGCACCGCATCCATTATGACCTGCCTTATGCGCGCGATGTCGAGCGCTATCGCGGCCTCGTCGTCCACGGACCGCTAATGGCGAGCCTGCTGCTGCAGATGGCGGCGCGTGAATTGGGCGAGAACAGACTGAAGCGATTTTCCTTCCGCGCCGTGAGCCCGGCCATCGCCGATGAGCCGCTGCATCTTGCCTTGCGACAGGGCGATGAGGGATATGAGCTGGGTACTTTCGCCAGTGACGGCCGCCAGTGCGTGAAGGCGACCGCCAGCGCCTAGCCCTCTTGCGCAACCGGATAATCGGCAATCGGCTGCAGCACTGAATAGCTCTCGGGTTGCGGCTGGCGGCCCAGCTCGGGATAATCAATCGGCGGGGGATCGATCCTGGTATCGGGCAGCCGGTCAAGCAGGTCACGTATCAGCGTCAGCCGTCCGCGTTTCTGGTCGTTGAAGTCGACCAGTGTCCACGGTGCCCATGCGCTATGGGTTGCCTTGAGCATGGCCTCGCGCGCCTCGGTATAGGCATCGTAATGGCTGCGCGCAGCGAGGTCGATCGGCGAGAGCTTCCAACGCTTGAGCGGGTCTGCCAGCCGCTCTGCCAGCCGCTCTTCCTGCCGGGCCTGGTCGGTCGTGAGCCAGTATTTGAACAGCAGGATACCGTCATCGGCGAGCTGTTTTTCGAACACCGGCGCTTGTTTCAGAAATGCCTCAACCTGTTCTTCGCTGGCATAGCCCATCACTTTCTCGACCCCGGCGCGGTTGTACCAGCTGCGGTCGAACAGTACGATTTCGCCCGCGCTGGGCAAGTGCTTGATGTAGCGCTGGAAATACCATTGGGTCTGCTCGTCATCGCTCGGCTTGGACAGCGCCACGGTGCGGCACTGGCGCGGATTGAGCTGCCCGCTCATTGCCCGGATCGCTCCACCCTTGCCCGCGGTATCGCGCCCTTCGAACAGCACGCAAATGCGCGCGCCCACAGCCTTGGTCCAACGCGCCATCGCCACCAGCTCTTCCTCGAGCGGTTCGAGCAGCTCCTCATACTGCTTGCGTTTGAGCGTTTCCAAGCGCACCTCCCGTTTGCACCACGCGCGGTGACGTGATATAGTTGCATTTGAAACTATGGCTACGATCGCAAAACCACAGCAGGACTTTTCGATCCTGCCCGATTTGCCGGCGGATGTCTTTACCGCTCCGCTGAAAAAGCCCGCGCATGTCGGCGACGACTGGCTCGAGCCCGAACAGACCAATTACACTGCCGAAGACCACGCGATTTGGGACGATCTGTTCGCCCGCCAGATGCAAGTGCTGCCCGGCCGCGCCGCAAGCGCCTTCATGGCCGGGCTTGAAAAGCTCGATCTGGGGCGCGGCGGAGTGCCCGAATTTAGCCAGCTATCGGAAGAACTCGGGGCGCTGACCGGGTGGAGCGTGGTGCCGGTGCCAATGCTGATCCCCGATCACGTGTTCTTCTGGCACCTCGCCAATCGCCGTTTCCCCGCCGGCAATTTCATCCGCACGCGCGAGACATTCGACTATATCCAGGAACCCGATGTGTTCCACGATGTGTTCGGCCATGCCCCGATGCTGACTGATCCGGTGTTCGCCGATTACATGCAGGAATATGGCCGCGCCGGGTGGAAGGCGATGCGCTACAACCACTTGAAGGCACTGGGTGCACTCTACTGGTACACGGTGGAATTCGGCCTGATCGAGGAGGCGCCGGGAGATATCCGGGCCTATGGCGCAGGCATATTGTCAGGCCCCACCGAAGCGGTGTTTTCAGTCGAGGCGCAGAGCCCCAACCGGATCATGCTCAATGTCGACCGGGTGATGCGCACCGATTACGTGATCAGCGATCTGCAGCCGACCTATTTCGTGATCGAGAGCTTCGAGGACCTCTATCGCCAGACGGTGGAGCGCGATTTCGACCGGCTTTATCGCAGCCTTGGCGCCAGCTTTACCTATGCCAATACGGCGGTGATCGATGTCGACAATGTGATCCATCAGGGAACGCAGGAATATCTGCTGCGCGGCGGGCGCGGCAGCGGCGCCAAGCCGGTCTAGCGGCTCAGGAAGTGCCTCTTCGCTGCACAAACTTGTAAATCGCAGGCACCAGCATTGCGGCGGCAATGCCAGCGATCAGCGCCGTCCAGTTCAGCCCACCCAGCAGCACGCCCTTGTTGGCAACCAAACCGCCGATCAAGGCGCCGCCCACGCCCAGCGCGATGTCGCGGCGAATGCCCGGAACATCCTCGACCCGGGTCAGGATCGAGGCCAACCAGCCGATCAGCACACCGATCAGGATCAGGATGATTATCGACATTCGTACATATACTCGGGCCAGTTCACTTTCCTGCGCTCTATGCCCTTGAACAGCACACAAGACGAATGGTTCCAAACCGGCGGTTCAAAAGAAATATAACAGCCCCGCCCCCAGCAGCACCCGGTAGACCACAAAAACCATCATTGAGGCCTTCTTGAGAAAGTTCATCAGGAAGGCCATGGTCGCGAAAGCGGCAATGAATGTGAAGGCGCCGGTCAGCAAGGCGTCCCACTGCATCTGCGCGCTTGCTTCAGCCAGGTCGAGCACGGCCAGCAGGCCTGCACCCGCTACTGCGGGGATAGCGAGGAGGAACGAGAAGCGTGCAGCTTCAACCCGCCCGTATCCCAGGAAGCGCGCCATGGTCATGGTCGACCCCGAACGGCTGGTGCCGGGAATCAGCGCCAGCGCCTGCGCCATGCCAACCAGCACCGCATCGCGCAGTGTTAAATCCTCATAACGCTTTTCCTGCCTGCCGAACCGGTCTGCCAGACCCAGCAGCACGCCATAGACGATCAGGTTGATCGCCACGAGATCGGTGCTGCGGAAGCTTTCGAGATAGCCGTTGAGCTTGAAGAATAGCCCCAGCGCGACTGCGGGGATCGTGCCAATCACTACCCACCAGAACAGCCGCTTCTGAAGCGGATCGCTGCCAATTCCGACTGCCGAAAAGCCGCCCCGCGCCAGCCCCAGCACATCGCGCCAGAAATATATGATGATCGCCAGCAGTGACCCGACATGCACCGCGACATCGATCATCGGGCCCTGATCGGGCAACTCGGTGAAATAGGGGATCAGGATCAGGTGGCCTGACGAGGAAATCGGCAGGAATTCGGTGATCCCCTGGACGATGGCGATGATTAGCTGCTGGAACAAGGTCATGGAATTCGCCTCTTGAGCGAAGGGCAGGACAAGTCAAGCGACCTGCCCTGCCCCAACAAATAATACTGACCTGTTGCTGTTTACCAGATCCGCACGCGTTCCTCCGGCGGCAGGTAAAGCGCATCGTCCTCTGTGACGTTGAATGCTTCATACCACGGATCGAAATTGCGCACCGCGCCATTGGCACGATACTCTTCAGGGCTGTGCGAATCGGTCCGCAACCGCTGGCGATAGGCGTCCTCGCGCTGAGCCGAACGCCATACCTGCGCCCAGGCAAGGAAGAAGCGCTGATCGCCTGTAAACCCGTCGATCACCGGCACGTCCTGTCCCTCGGTTGCAAGCTTGTAGGCACGGTAGGCCATGCTAAGTCCGCCGACATCGCCAATGTTCTCGCCCAGCGTTAGCCGGCCGTTGACACAGGTTTTGCCCTCATCGAGCGGGCAGAAGGCGTTATACTGGGCAACCAGCGCATCGCCGCGCGCATCGAAGGCCTTGCGATCTTCGTCTGTCCACCAGTTCCTGAGCTGGCCTGCGGCATCGCTCTTGGAGCCCTGATCGTCAAAGCCGTGTCCCATTTCGTGGCCGATCACCCCGCCGATCGCGCCGTAGTTGACAGCGATGTCGGCGCCGATGCCGAAGAAGGGCTGCTGCAGGATCGCCGCCGGGAATACGATCTCGTTCTTGGTCGGATTGTAGTAGGCGTTGACCGTCTGCGGCAGCATGAACCATTCGGTGCGGTCAATCGGCTGGCCCAGCTTGGCGGAATTATCGGCTGATTGCCAGGCTTGCGCCGCCACTTCATTGGCAAGCGGATCATGGGGGGTGATCGCCAGCCCTTCATAGGTTTCAAGATTGTCGCGGTAGCCGATCTTGGGATCGAAGCTTGCCAGTTTGGCGCGGGCCTGCTGCTTGGTTTCCTCGCCCATCCACTCGATCTCGTCGATGGATTGCGCCATGGCGCGGCGAAGGTTGGCGACCAGCTGCGTCATCGCGGCCTTGTTTTCAGGCGGGAAATAGCGCGCGACATAGCTTTTGCCGATCAGCTCGCCCAGCGCGCCTTCGGTGGCATCAACCGCGCGCTTCCAGCGCGGGCGTTGCTCTGGCACGCCCTGCAAGGTGCGGCTGAAGAAATCGAACCGCGCATCGTCGAAACGGCTCGGCAAGACATCCGCATGGCTCGACAGGAATGACTTGATCGTCCATGCCTGCAGCGTCGCTAGCGGCGTTTCATTGATCAGCTCCAGCATACCGGGCAGGCCCTTGCCGATCTTCGCCAGAACTTCGGGCGTAAGCCCCAGTTCCTTGGCCCGTTCATCGCTGGGTGGGATCGCGCTGACCACGAAGATCGGCGACTTCGTCCAGCCAAGTTCCTCGATCATCGCGGCGAAGGGCAGGTCGCCCGCCATCTTGCTCAGCTCATCGGCGGTGAGCGCATTGTAGGTCAGATCGCGGTTGCGCTGAACGTCGCGCGCCCATGACACTTCGCGCGCAATTCGGTCCTCAAAGGCATATACCGCCACCGCGGCGGCGGCGGGATCGGCATAACCCGCCTCGCCGAACAGGAAGGTGAGATATTCGCGGTACTTGGTCTGGATTTCCCGGCCTTTGTCGGTTTCATCGAGATAGTAATCACGGTCAGGAAGGCCAAGCCCGCCGCTGCCCAGATAGGTGACATAGCGGTCCGGCTGCTTGGCATCGACGCTTACGAAGCCGCCGATCGGGCCAGGATACCCCGGTGTCGCCCACAGCATTGCAAGGTCGGCCAGCGAGTTCGCGGTCACGATCTTGTCGAGATAGGGCTGCGCCGCAGACATGCCCGCTGCATCGATCGCCGCGACATCGAGATAGGCGTTGTAGGCATCGACAATGCGCTTCTCGTCACTGCTGAGCCTTGCCACATCCTTGGCCACCAGATCGTCGATCAGCGCCTTGACATCACTGGTCGATTTCTCGCGCAACAGATTGAACGCACCAAAGCGGCTGAATTCGGGCGGCAGCGGATTGGCATCGAGCCACTTCTGGTTGACATAGGCGAAGAAGTCATCGCCCGGATCGATGCTGTCATCGAGCAATTCCGGATCGACCCCCCAGGAGCCGAAGTCCATCGCCGGTGCGGCGGCAGGCTGTTGTGTGCTCTCATCGCCCTGGTCATCGGCGAAAGCGGGTGTGGCGAGCGCCAGCGCGATCGCGCTGCCACCTGCGGCAAGCAGTGTCTTGATCATG
The DNA here is from genome assembly GCF_054957755.1 of Altererythrobacter chaiwopuensis. Lineage (NCBI taxonomy): Bacteria > Pseudomonadati > Pseudomonadota > Alphaproteobacteria > Sphingomonadales > Erythrobacteraceae > Altererythrobacter > Altererythrobacter chaiwopuensis. The sequence continues at coordinate 682,373 of NZ_JBTXJG010000001.1, read as the reverse complement.
TGAATGCGTCCCTATTGCAGTTTGCGACCGGCGCTTGCGCGCGCTCCATGCGGGTGGGCATAAACTATCTGGCCGCCCGGCAGGCGGCATTGGTCGGCTGAAGTTGCAGTTCGTCGAATAGTTACAGCGCAAACCAGCGGATCAGGCGGCCTCGCCCGCTGTAAACTGCAGCTTTGCCAGCCGCGCATATAGCCCGCCCGCCCCGGCAAGCTGATCATGCGTGCCCTGCTCCACAATCCGGCCGTTATCGAGCACCACAATCCGGTTCGCCGCCCTGACCGTCGCCAGGCGGTGTGCGATCACCAGCGTGGTGCGATCCTTCATCAGCCCGTCAAGCGCCTGCTGGACCAATTGTTCGCTTTCCGCATCAAGCGCGCTGGTCGCTTCGTCCAGCAGCAGGATCGGCGCGTCGCGAAGCAGTGCACGGGCGATGGCAATGCGCTGCTGCTGCCCGCCTGAAAGCCGGGTGCCGCCTTCCCCCAGATAGGTATCGAGCCCTTCGGGAAGGTCGCGCAGGAAGCCTTCCGCATTGGCAGCGCGCGCGGCTTGCCAGATTTCCTCTTCGCCCGCGTCCCAGCGGCCATAGCGCAGATTGTCGCGTGCATTGGCGCTGAACAGCACGCCGTCTTGCGGCACAAAGGCGATCCGCGCACGGATATCGGCAGGATCAACCATTGTCAGCGGCATGCCGTCGAGCCTGATCGTGCCCGCCTGCGGGTCATAGAAGCGCTCGACCAGCTGGAAAATGGTCGATTTGCCCGCGCCCGAAGGCCCCACGATCGCCACTGTCTCGCCAGGCTCCACCTCGAGCGTGAAATCCTTGAGCGCGGCGGCTTCGGGGCGCGTGGGATAACGGAAGGTGACATTGCGGAATGACAGGCTGCCGCGCGGCGGCTCAGGCAGTTTTTCGGCCCGCAATGGCGGCGCAATCGAAGGCCGAGCGTTGAGGAGTTCGCTCAAGCGGCTGGCCGCCCCAGCGCCGCGCAGCAGATCGCCATAAACCTCGGTGAGAGAGCCGAACGAGCCTGCCACCAGCCCGCCAGTGATCACGAAGGCCGCGATCGTCCCGCCCGAGATCGCGCCTTCGGAAACGGCGATCGCGCCGCGCCACATCACCATGGTAATCCCGCCGAAAATCAGCACGATCACAATCGCTGTCATCGCCGCGCGCAGCAGGATGCGCTGTTTCGCAGTGGCAAAGGTGCGCTCCACCGCATCGCTGAAACGCTGACCCTCTCGACCTTCCTGCCCGAAGGCCTGGACGATCTTCATCGCCGAGAGCACTTCAGTCACCATCGCGCCAACATCCGCCACCCGGTCCTGGCTCGAACGCGACACCGTGCGGATGCGGCGGCCGAAAAACACGATTGGCGCGATCACCAGCGGTATCCCTATCAGCAGGCCGATTGTGAGCGTGGGCGCGAGATAGAGCAGCAGCAGCGTGCCGCCAATCGCGGTCAAGGTGTTGCGCAGCGCGATCGAAACTGTGGTGCCAACCACCTGCTCGATAACCGCCGTGTCGCTGGTCATGCGGCTCGAAATCTCTTTCGGGCTGTTTTCCTCATAGAATGCCGGCGCCAGCCGCAGCAGGTTGCGCTGCACGCTGGTGCGAATATCGGCCACCACGCGCTCACCGATCCAGCTGACGAAATAGAACCGCAACGCAGTGCCGATCCCCAGCACCAGCACGATCATCAGCAGATACTGGAAGGCATGGGCGATCTGGTCAGGTCCGGTGGTGCCTCCGAAAGCCTCGTCAATGATCACCTTGAAGCGCCATGGAATTGCCAGCGTCGCCCCGGCGGTTGTCAGCAGCGCAAGAAAGGCCAGCGCGATTTGCGCCGGATATTGGGCTGCGGCCGCAAACACCATCTTGAGCGGCCCCAGGCTCTTCACCCTGGGCAACGCATCCTTGTCCAGATCTTCGGCCTCGCGGCTGCGAAACAAGCCCCAACGGCGCCTTTGCGCCTGTTCTGTATCTTCATGCCCGTCCATTGGTGGCCACAGGTAGACTTACAGCGCACAAATTTCACGCGCTAAATCCGCGCGGTGTCGCTCAATAGCAATGTGTGCCGGTAATTGTGCATTGCACAAGGGCGATCACAGGTCCAAGATGTGGCATTCAGGCGCCTGGGCAAAGGCGCCGCTTGAAAAATAACAACAGGGGAACGCCTTGCTTTACCACGCCTATGAGTTGCAGCGCGCCTGGCTTTCCAGCGCCAGCGCCATGGCCTCGATCGGGGCAGAACTGCTTACCAATCCGGTCAATCCGGTGGGTTATACCGGCCTGGGCCCGATGGCGGCGAGCGCGCTGGACGTATTTGCCCACGCCACCGCAAGCTATGACAAGCCGGCCTTTGGCATCAAAAGCGTCGCGGTCGATAGCAAGATACACCAGGTCGAAGAAGCAATTGTCGTCAACAAGCCGTTCGGCGATCTCATGCGCTTCCGCCGCGATGGCCTGCCCGAAGATGCGCCGCGCCTTTTGATCGTAGCTCCGATGAGCGGTCATTACGCCACGCTGCTGCGCGGCACGGTCGAACGTATGATCGAAAATTGCGAGGTTTACATCACCGATTGGGCCGATGCGAAAACGGTGCCGCTGCACGAAGGCAGCTTCGATCTCGACGACTACATCGATTATCTGATTGAGTTCCTGCAGTATATCGGCGTCGATTCTCAGGGCAAACGGCCGCATATGATGGCGGTGTGCCAGCCATCCGTGCCGGCCTTTGCCACTGCCGCCTTGATGAACCTGCACCGGGATCCGGCCACACCCGCCACGCTGACCATGATGGGCGGGCCGATCGACACTCGCTGCTCGCCCACAACGGTCAACAATCTGGCGATGGAACGACCGATAGAATGGTTCCGGCAGACGGTGATCGCGACAGTACCGATGAACCATAGTGGCGGCGGCCGCCGGGTCTATCCCGGCTTCCTGCAGCTTGCCGGGTTCATGAGCATGAATCTGGGCAGCCATCTGATGAGCCATTACGAGATGTTCAAACACCTCACGGCAGGGGACGATGACAGCGCGCAGGCAACCAAGGATTTCTACGACGAGTATCGCAGCGTGTGCGACATGACCGCAGAATTCTATCTCCAGACGGTTGAGGAGGTGTTCCAGAAACACTCGATCCCCAATGGCGAGTTCCGCCACAAGGGCGAGATCGTGGATCTGGGCAAGATCGCCGACACCGCCTTGCTGGCGATCGAAGGCGAGCGTGACGATATTTCGGGGCTCGGCCAGACCAGGGCGGCGCTGGACCTCGCGACTGGCCTCTCAGCGAAGAAGAAACGCTACTACATGGCCGAAGGTGCCGGACATTACGGCATCTTCAATGGCAGCAGGTGGCGGACGAAAGTCGCACCGGTGGTCGAGGAATTTATCGCGGCGCATGCGGGCTAGATCCGACGGAGCTGGACTGGCAGGTTTGGCAAGCCTTGTACCCAAACCCGCCTTCCAGCTAGCGACCCACTTTCGGACATTCGCGTTCGCTGCATACAAGGCGCGAGATCTCAAGCCGCCGACCTGCGAAAAAAGACCCTAGCAGCCCTTGGCCGCCAGGGTCTCAGTCAATTGACTGCAGAATGGAGAGCAATCTGTCAGTCGGTCTTGGCGACACGCACCGGATGTTGGGCATCGCGATGCATCGCAAGGAGAATTGGGCTGCCGACCTGGGCAACCAGATCGTTCTCGATGTCGCGCCGGCATTCGAATTGTTGCCGTTTCTGGATTGGCGAGGGAACTTCGCAAGCGCGCTTGGCCCTCAAGCGCAGTCGTTGGTAGACGGCCGCCGCCCCGTCGGTCGTGGCCAGCTCGGCCGGATTGTATTGGAAAGATATCTGAAGCTGTTCCGCCTGCACCGGCGTGGCAGCAACGACAGCGGCAATGGCTGCAGCAGAGAGCGACGTAAAGCGGATCATTTTCTATCTCCATCGGATTAGGGTTTGGATGCGATGGAGAGGGAATAGCCGCGGCCTTCCCTGCTATCTTGAGAGAAGCCGGGGAATTTTCTGACTCAGAATCTTTCCAGAATTACCATCTCACCCCTGACCGCAACCGATGCTATGCACCAGGGATGGGAGAACAGCCGCACCCCATCCAGTTCGGCGCATTTACCGTCGATCCCGCCGACCGGCGTCTCATCGGCCCTGGTGGCCCAATCCATATAGGCGGACGGGCTTTCGATGTTCTCTGGTCGCTCCTTGAAGCAGATGGTCGGCTCGTCACCAAGGATCAGCTGTTTGCGGATGTTTGGCAGGGACTGGCTGTTAGCGACGCTGCGCTGACTTCGGTCATCCGCGAATTGCGCATCGCTCTGGACGACCGGGGCAAGGATGGCATGATCCGCGCAGTCTACGGCAAAGGCTACCGCCTTGAGACTGACAAAATCATCCGTGACGCGGACAGTTCAGGCTCATCAGACCCGACGCATAGGCAACCGGTTCCCAAACTTGCCGTCCTCCCGTTCGACGACCTCTCTCCGAACGGAGACATGACCTATCTGTCCGACGGAATGAGCGAAGAGATCCTGTCCGTTGTGTCTCGCGGATCAAATATTGAAACAATAGGTAGAACATCGAGCTTTGCCTTTCGCGGAGCGGATAAGGCCCGAGCGCAGACTACGCTCGATGCGACTCACATCCTGGACGGGAGCGTCCGTAAATTCGAGGACCAAGTAAGAATCAGCGCCCATCTGCTCGATCTCAAGGAAAACAAGACACTTTGGTCGGATACTTTCGATGCAAGCGTAAGCGATCTTCTTCGAACGCAGACGACGATCGCAGCATCAATCTCCGCGACGTTGTCGGCTCGGTTCGATCATAGAGAAAGGGGAGAGATCAGGCCAGAGATCTATGATCTTTATCTCCGAGCAAACGAAGCAGCGAGCAAAAGACCGATCAGCGAAACCGCAATCGCTTTGCTTGAGCGCGTCACTCGTGAAGCGCCCCAATTCGCACCCGCGTGGGGGAAATTGGCAACCACTCACGCTGTCTATCGAATTGAAAGACCATTTAACGACTGGGAACGGATCAGGTCAGATGCGCTGGAAGCGGTTAATCGAGCCAAAGCGATCGATCCCATCGAGCCGGGAGCACTGGCCGCCGAATATCAGTTACTTCCGCCTTATGGAGCGTTCGAACAAGCCAGGGAATTGCTTATCAGCATGAGGGAGGCGATGGCCAACTCCGCTCCCTTTCATTTTTTCGAAGCTTTCAGCCTGGTTCAAACAGGACGCATGGAGGCGGCCTGTCGATCAGCAGCCAAGGCCGCTGAACTGGACCCGGATGACTTGATATATTCGAGCTTTACCGGGTCTTGCCTATATTTCTCCGGCCAATTGGAGAAGGCGCGGCCGCAGTTGCTCGCTGAACACGAAAGGAACCCAACGGATCATCATGTCCTCGCAACGCTGCTTGCCTGTGCAACTGTTCTGCCGGACGAAGGGTTAGCGAACGACCTTCTGGATAGGCTGAAGGATTATCCGCTCAGGGAATACGCTTTCCTTGAAACCATAACCCGTGTCGAGTTTTCTCAGAACTCCGATCAGCGAGAGCAAATCGCGCAAGCAATTCGCCATCGGTTCTTGGAGTCCAAGAAATTCGATCTGGCCAGCGCGCTCTATCTGGCCCGCTATAGTTCGACCGCCGCAGCCTACGATCTCATCGAGCAACTTGAACTCGGTTTAGCGAGCAGCGGTCAGACAGGCTCGGACTACACTGCCAACGCTACCTTGATACTGTTTATCAGGCATTGGCCTGAATTGCGTGTTGATCGCCGTTTTGCACAACTTTGCGCGAGACTTGGTCTGGCCCAATTCTGGATTGCGCATGACATCTGGCCAGACTGTGCCGATGGAGAAGACCTTGGCTATGACTTCAGGACAGAAATCAAGCGCGCAGTAGAAGTTACAGGCCCGGAACAGGCATTCTTCCCAGTTGGCTGAACCCTTCTGGTATAAATTGCCCGCGCCCCACCCACTTCCTGCCTAATGAGCTTCTGGATCGCTTCCCGAAAGCGGAAGTCTAGGTCGCTGCCACCCGCCCAACAAAGAACGGCGCGAGATTGCTCCCGCGCCGTCTTGAACTGCATCGCCCGTAGGCGCTCATTCAAAGCACTTCGAACAGGCCCGCTGCGCCCTGGCCGCCGCCGATGCACATGGTAACAACCACATACTTCGCCCCGCGCCGCTTGCCTTCGATCAGCGCGTGGCCGGTGCAGCGCGCACCGGTCATGCCGAAGGGGTGCCCGATCGAAATCGAGCCGCCGTTGACGTTGAGCAGCTCGTCAGGAATGCCGAGCTTGTCGCGGCAGTAAAGCACCTGCACGGCAAAGGCTTCGTTCAGTTCCCACAGCCCGATATCGTCCAGCTTGAGGCCGGTGCGTTCGAGCAGCTTGGGGATGGCAAAGACCGGGCCGATGCCCATTTCATCGGGCTCGGTGCCCGCAACCGCCATACCGACATAGCGGCCCAGCGGCTGGAGCCCGCGCTTTTCAGCCGTCTTGGCTTCCATCACCACACAGGCCGAGGAGCCGTCTGAAAGCTGGCTGGCATTGCCTGCGGTGATGCAATGACCTTCGCCCATCACGGGCTTGAGGCTGGCGAGCCCTTCCAGCGTGGTGTCGGGCCGGTTGCAGTCGTCACGATCTGCCGTGACTTCCTGATAGGAGACTTCCTTGGTTTCCTTGTCGACGACGGCCATGGTGGCAGCGCAGGGGACGATCTCGTCATCGAACTTGCCTGCGGCCTGCGCGGCGGCGGTGCGCTGCTGCGACCGGAGCGAGTATTCGTCCTGGTATTCACGGCTGATATTGTAGCGCTTGGCCACGACTTCCGCCGTGCCGATCATCGGCATGTAGATATGCGGATGCATTTCCAGCAGTTCCCGATCGGGTTCCACGAACAGCTTGCCACTGCCCGAAACCTTGGAAATGCTTTCGACCCCGCCGGCAACGCAGATATCCATATTGTCGACCAGCACCTGCTTGGCGGCAGTAGCGATGGTCATCAGGCCCGAGGAGCACTGGCGGTCAATCGTCATCGCCGGAACCGTTACTGGCAGGCCGGCACGCAGAGCGGCAAGGCGCGCAACATTGGTACCGGTCGAGCCCTGCTGCACCGCGCAGCCCATCAGCACGTCATCCACTTCGCCGCCTTCGAGGCCCGCCCGCTCAACCGCAGCCTTGATCGACCATGCGCCCAGCGTGGCGCCGGTGGTATTGTTGAATGCGCCGCGCCCGGCCTTGGTTAGCGGGGTACGGGCGGTTGAAACGATAACTGCGTCGCGTGACATTGGGAATTCCTAGCTCGTCATCCCAGCGAAAGCTGGGATCATTTTCGGTTTGGCGCTCGGTAGAGAGCGATCCCAGCTTTCGCTGGGATGACGGTCAGATAAAGAACTGCGTGATCCACTCGCAGATCAGCGCAGGTTTTTCCTCGCCTTCGATCTCGATCGTGATTTCGGCGGTCTGCTGCCACTGGCCGGGGCGCTTCTCGACCATTTCGGCCAGCTTCCAGTGCCCACGAATGCGCTTGCCTGCACGTACCGGCGAGATGAAGCGGGTTTTGTTGCCGCCATAGTTCACGCCCATCTTGACGCCGTCGACCTTGGGAATGTCGCTGTTGGCGGAAAGATAGGGGATCATCGACAATGTCAGGAAGCCATGCGCGATCGTGCCGCCGAACGGTGTCAGCTTGGCCTTTTCCGGATCAACATGGATAAACTGGTGGTCCCCGGTCGCATCGGCAAACATGTTGATGCGGTCCTGGCTCATTTCCACCCATTGACTGGTTCCGATTACTTCGCCGGTCCTGGCGGCCAAATCCTGCGGGCTCATGCGGCTCTCTCCTCAAAAAGCGGATCTCGAAATTGCGCAAATCCGGGCGACTCCGGCCACCCGACACCCGGGCTTCATGGCGCATCCCGAGCCGGATGGCAACGCGGTTTCCGTAAACGTCAACCTGCCGCTACGGCATGGCGGGGCAGAAACAAGGCGAGCTTGTGCACGCGCGCAGCGGCAGCGCCCGGCCCTGCATCGATTCGTGACCCTGCCCCCCAAGCCTGGCCGTTATCGAGTGCTTTACCCTGCCTTGCTATCATGCCGCCGAAGCAGGGAGCGCGCACCAGCCATGGTCCAAAACAGTTTCTACCGCAGCAAAGCCGCACCGCTGAGCCGACATCCAGCATTCGTGCCCTTGGTAACCCTGTGGTTTGCCGCGCTGCTGGGCGGATCGGTGGCAGTCATGCCGGCCGGACGGGCAACCGGACTTACGCAAGGTTTCGGGCTCATATTGCCGCCCTCTGTATTTAACAGCGAGGTCATGATCGCTGTGGCAGCTATGTTGATCGGCGGCTTGGTGGGTTTTGCGGCGGCACGCATTGCCGCATCGCTCCAGTCGTTCAAGCCGGCGGAGACGGCAACGCTTAGCGAAGCGCCAACGGTGCGCGCCAGATCGCTCGTTGAAGCTGACACTGAACCGCCCCGGCCACCCGATGCTGAGGCAGCACCGCCTGAACCCGAAGGCCCGCCCTTTGCAGAGCCACCCACGCGCCACGGCAAGGCCGTCCGCCTGCTGCGTTCCCAGGACACCGCCGATCTCGCCATGCCGCAATTGATCGAGCGGTTTGCAGTCGCGCTTGATGACCATCGCCGGCGTGGTGAAGGGGCCGCGCATACGTATACCGGCCTGCGCCCGTCAGCCGATCTGGCCACTCGCTTGCGCAAGCTCAATCCGGCCTGACAGTCTCCGGCCCCGGCCAGCCGGGACCAAAGCACGCAAACTGCGATAGCAGGGCCTTGGGCGGCTCAAACATTGCTATTCTCTTCGCGGTTGCAAAAATCATTTCATGTCGCCATGAGGGCCCTCAGCAATGGAAATGCTGCGCGCTGCGGCAGCAAGAATTGCGCTTAATTGCCGGTCGGCACCTTCGGGACGGTCGCAACTTCCGGCATCTGACAGAATGGACTTTGCAAAATGGGATACCCGGCGCCCCAGGGCTTGTATGATCCGCGCAACGAACATGACGCCTGCGGCGTCGGTTTTGTCGCGCATATCAAGGGCAAACAGTCGCACGACATCGTTACCCAGGCGCTCGAGATCCTCAAAAACATCGACCATCGCGGCGCAGTGGGCGCTGATCCCTTGCTGGGCGATGGAGCAGGCATCCTGCTGCAAATTCCCGATCCGCTGATTCGCAAATGGGCGAAGAGCGAAGGCAAGGAACTGCCCGCGCCCGGCGATTATGGCATTGCCATGTGCTTCATGCCGCAGGACGAATCGGCGCGCGCCTTCGTGACCGAACAGTTCGAGAAATTCACCGCCAAGGAGGGCCAGCGCCTGATCGGCTGGCGCGATGTGCCAACCTCGCTCGACGGGCTGGGCAAGGCGGTGGTCGATTCGATGCCGGTGATCCAGCAGGCCATCATCGCGCGGGGCGAGAATTGCGCCGATCAGGATGCCTTTGAGCGCAAGCTGATCGTGATTCGCAAGCAGACGCTGAACCCGCTTGCCGCGCAGGCCGAAAAGCACGGCCTGCCTGGGCTGACGCAGGCCTATATCGCAAGCTTTTCAAGCCGCACGATCGTTTACAAGGGGCTGCTGCTGGCGAACCAGGTCGGCAGCTTTTACGACGATCTACGCGATCCCGATTGCGTCAGCGCGCTGGGCCTGGTGCATCAGCGCTTCAGCACCAACACCTTCCCCAGCTGGCGGCTCGCCCACCCCTATCGCTTCATGGCGCACAATGGCGAGATCAACACCGTGCGCGGAAACGTCAACTGGATGAACGCACGCCGCCGCACGATGGAATCCCCGCTGCTGGGCGCCGATCTCGACAAGATGTGGCCGCTGATCCCGCATGGGCAGTCTGACACGGCATGTCTCGACAATGCGCTCGAGCTGCTGCTCGCGGGCGGATACAGCCTCGCGCATGCGATGATGATGCTGATGCCCGAAGCATGGGCCAGGAACGACCTGATGGATCCTGCGCGCCGGGCATTCTACGAATATCACGCCGCCTTGATGGAGCCGTGGGATGGCCCGGCCGCGGTGGCCTTTACCGATGGCCGCCAGATCGGCGCGACGCTCGACCGCAACGGCCTGCGCCCCGCACGCTTCTGCGTCACCAGGGACGATATCGTGTGTCTGGCATCGGAAAGCGGCGTGCTGCCGTTCGCCGAAGAGGACATCGTGCGCAAATGGCGCCTCCAGCCGGGCAAGATGCTGCTGATCGACTTCAACCAAGGACGCATCATCGAGGATGGCGAACTCAAGGCGGAGCTCGCGGCTGCCCAGCCCTATGCCAAATGGCTGGAAAAGGCGCAATATACGCTTGGCGATATCGACCATATCGAGCCCGAACTGAGCCAGGTGGCTCAGCATGAGACCACGCTGCTCCAGCGCCAGCAGGCTTTTGGCTATACGCAGGAAGACATCAGCCGCTTCCTCGAACCGATGGCCGTGAGCGGTGACGATCCGATTGGCTCCATGGGCACCGATACGCCGATCGCGGTGCTCTCCAACCGCAGTCGCCTGCTCTACGACTATTTCAAGCAGAACTTTGCCCAGGTCACCAACCCACCGATCGACCCGATCCGCGAGGAACTGGTCATGAGCCTGCTGTCGATGATCGGTCCGCGCCCCAATTTGCTGGGCATGGAGGCCGGCACGCACAAGCGGCTCGAGATCAGCCAGCCGATCCTTACCAATGAAGACCTGGCAAAGATCCGCTCGGTCGAAGTGGCGCTGGATGGCGCGTTCCGCACCGAGACGATCGACATGACCTGGCGCGCCAGCAAGGGTGCCAAGGGCCTCAGGATGGCGCTCAAGGAAATGTGCTGGGCCGCCACCGAAGCGGTGCTGCAGGACAAGAACATCCTGGTGCTGTCAGACCGGGCGCAGGGGGCGGACCGGATTCCCATGCCCGCGCTGCTCGCCACCGCCGCAGTGCATCATCATCTTGTCCGTCAGGGCCTGCGCATGCAGACCGGCCTGGTCGTCGAAACCGGCGAAGCGCGCGAAGTGCACCATTATTGCGTGCTGGCCGGCTACGGCGCCGAGGCGATCAATCCCTATGTCGCATTCGAGACACTCGAAGACGTGCGCGCCCGCAAGCATCCCGAAATGACTGCTGCCGAAGTGCAGAAGAACTACATCAAGGCGGTTGGCAAGGGCATACTCAAGGTCATGTCCAAGATGGGCATATCCACCTATCAGTCCTATTGCGGGGCGCAGATCTTCGATGCCGTTGGCCTGTCCAGCGAGTTCATAGAGAGTTATTTCACCGGCACCGCGACAATGATCGAAGGCGTCGGCCTGATCGAAGTGGCCGAGGAAACCGTGCGCCGCCACGCGCAGGCCTATGGCGACAATCCTTTGTACAGGAACATGCTCGACGCGGGCGGGATCTACCAATACCGCCTGCGCGGCGAGGACCACGCCTGGACGCCCCAGAATGTGGCTTTCCTCCAGCACGCCGTGCGCGGCAACAAGCCGAAGGATTACGAGGAATTCGCCAGATCGATCAACGAGCAGTCAGAACGGCTGCTGACGATCCGCGGGCTGATGGAATTCAGGAAGGCCGAACAGTCGATCCCGCTGGACGAAGTTGAACCGGCATCCGAAATCGTCAAGCGGTTCAGCACCGGCGCGATGAGCTTCGGCTCGATCAGCCACGAAGCGCATTCGACGCTGGCGATCGCGATGAACCGCATCGGGGGCCGGTCGAATACCGGCGAAGGCGGCGAAGAGCCTGAACGCTTTATCCCGATGGAAAATGGCGATTCGATGCGCAGCCGGATCAAGCAGGTTGCGAGTGGCCGGTTTGGCGTGACCACCGAATATCTCGTCAATTCGGACGATATCCAGATCAAGATGGCGCAGGGCGCGAAGCCTGGTGAAGGCGGCCAGCTGCCCGGCCACAAGGTTGACAAGCGGATCGGCGCAGTGCGCCATTCGACCCCCGGCGTGGGCCTGATTTCACCGCCACCGCACCATGACATCTATTCGATTGAGGATCTGGCTCAGCTGATCCATGACCTCAAGAACGTAAATCCGCCGGCGCGAATCTCGGTCAAGCTGGTGTCAGAAGTGGGTGTGGGCACGGTGGCTGCGGGCGTGTCCAAAGCGCGCGCCGACCATGTCACGATTTCCGGCTATGAAGGCGGGACGGGCGCATCGCCGCTGACCAGCCTGACCCATGCCGGAAGCCCGTGGGAAATCGGCCTCGCCGAAACCCAGCAGACTCTGCTCCTCAACGATCTGCGCAGCCGCATCGCGGTGCAGGTCGACGGCGGCCTTCGCACCGGGCGCGATGTCGCCATCGGCGCGCTGCTTGGCGCGGACGAATTCGGCTTTGCCACGGCTCCCCTTATCGCCGCCGGTTGCATCATAATGCGCAAGTGCCATCTCAACACCTGCCCGGTCGGCGTTGCCACGCAGGACCCGGTGCTGCGCGCGCGCTTCACCGGCCAGCCCGAGCACGTCATCAACTATTTCTTCTTCGTCGCGGAAGAACTGCGCCAGATCATGGCCGAGATGGGCTTCCGCACCGTGGAAGAGATGATCGGGCGGGTCGACCGGGTCGACATGCGCCGGGCCCACCGCCACTGGAAGGCCGCCGGGGTCGATCTGTCGCGCTTGCTGACGCAGGTAAGGATTCCCGAAGGCGCGCCGCTGCATCACACCGAAAGCCAGGATCACGGGCTTGCCGCAGCATTGGACAACGAGCTGATTGCTGCCTGCAAGGATGCGATTGTGGAGGCCAAACCGGTCCAACTGAGCCGTGAAATCCGCAATGTGAACCGCACCGTTGGCACCATGCTGTCAGGCGAAATCGCCAGGGCCTATGGCCATGAAGGCCTACCTGCCGACACGATCCGCATCAACTTCACCGGCGTGGCCGGGCAGAGCTTCGGCGCATGGTTGGCGCATGGCGTGACGCTGGACCTCACCGGCGATGCCAACGACTATGTCGGCAAGGGCCTTTCAGGCGGGCGCATCATCGTCAAGCAACCCGAAAGCGTGTCGCGCGATCCGGGCGAAAACATCATCGTCGGCAATACCGTGCTCTACGGCGCGATCGCGGGCGAGGCCTATTTCGAAGGTGTTGCGGGCGAGCGTTTCGCGGTCCGCAATTCGGGCGCCATTGCGGTGGTCGAAGGCGCGGGCGACCATTGCTGCGAATACATGACCGGCGGTGTGGTGGTGGTGCTGGGCCAGACCGGGCGCAACTTTGCCGCCGGCATGAGCGGCGGCCTGGCCTATGTTTACGATCCCGATGGCACATTCGCTCAGCTGGTCAATCCGGCCCAGGTCGATCTTGTGCCGATAACCGGCGTGCGCGACGAAAATGACGGGGCCGGGCGGCCAACGCAGCGGCCGCGCTCGGTCAATGACTTCGGCATGGGCGACATGCTGCGCCATGACAGCGAGCGGCTGAAGATCCTGATCGAACGCCACAAGCTCCACACCGGCAGCGCCAAGGCAGCACAACTGCTCGACAATTGGGACAGCGAAGTGGGCAAGTTCATCAAGGTCATGCCGCGCGACTACAAGCGCGCGCTGGAACAACTCGAGGCCGAGCGCGAAGAAGCCGCTTCGGTCGCGGCGGAATAGAAGAGACGGGACGCCAGAACATGGGCAAGGAAACAGGCTTTCTCGAACTCGACCGGCGTGAGCGGGATTATCTCGATCCGAAAGAGCGGCTGGGCAACTACCGCGAATTCGTGGTCCAGCCGGACGATGCGACGCTGCGGGCGCAGGCGAGCCGCTGCATGAATTGCGGCATCCCCTATTGCCACAACGGCTGCCCGGTGAACAACATCATCCCGGACTGGAACCATCTGGTCTATGAAGGCGACTGGAAGAACGCGCTGGACGTGCTCCATTCGACCAACAATTTTCCCGAGTTCACCGGCCGTATCTGCCCTGCGCCTTGCGAGGCGAGCTGCACGCTCAATATCACCGACCAGCCGGTCACGATCAAGTCGATCGAATGCGCGATCGTCGATCGCGGTTGGGAAGAGGGCTGGATTACGCCGCAAGTGCCCAAGCACAAGACCGGCAAATCGGTGGCTGTGGTCGGTTCAGGCCCTGCCGGCCTCGCCTGCGCCCAACAATTGGCCCGCGCCGGCCACACCGTTACCCTGTTCGAGAAGAATGACCGGATCGGCGGACTGCTGCGCTATGGCATTCCCGACTTCAAGATGGAAAAGCATCTGATCAACCGCCGTGCGGTGCAGATGGAGGCCGAAGGGGTCGAGTTCAAAACCAGCAAGGAAGTGGGCGTCGATATCTCGTTCAAGAGCTTGCAGGAGAACTTCGATGCGGTGGTTCTGTCAGGCGGCGCAGAAGATGCACGCACATTGACTATCCCTGGCGCGGAAATGCCCGGCGTGCGGCTGGCAATGGAATTCCTGACCCAGCAGAACAAGCGTAATGCGGGCGATGACGAAGTGCGCGCGGCACCGCGCGGTTCGCTGCTCGCCACCGGCAAACGCGTGGTGGTGATCGGCGGCGGCGATACGGGCAGCGACTGCGTGGGCACGTCGAACCGGCAAGGCGCCAAGAGCGTGGTCCAGCTCGAGATCATGCCCAAGCCGCCGGAGCATGAGGACAAGGCGCTGACCTGGCCCGATTGGCCCATGAAGCTACGGACCTCCTCGAGCCATGAGGAAGGGGTCGAGCGCGACTGGGCCGTGCTGGCCAAGCGGGTGATAGGCGACGGTGAAACCGTGACCGGGCTGGAATGCATACGCGTCGAATGGAAAGACGGCCAAATGCAGGAGATCGAAGGCAGTGCTTTCGTGATCCAGGCTGACCTGATCCTGCTGGCTATGGGTTTTGTCGGGCCGAAGAAGGCAGGATTGCTCGACCAGGCTGGCGTCAAGCTCGATGCGCGCGGCAATGTCTCCGCCGATACCGATAATTACGCGACCAGCATCGAGAATGTGTTTGCCTGCGGTGATATGCGGCGCGGGCAGAGCCTGGTGGTATGGGCGATCCGCGAGGGGCGGCAGGCGGCGCGCGCGGTTGACGAAGCATTGATGGGCGCAACCGAACTGCCGCGCTGATTTACTGGGCATATGCACCGTCACACGCGCAGTATCATTAAAATGTCGCTGCTATACAATTTATGCGCGATCTACTGTCACTTTGTCACACGGAATCAAAGGAAACGCTGGATTTTAGTGGCATAAGTATTGACCATGCGTAGGAAAGGTGCTCCATCTAAGCAGCTGATCAGCAGGTATTAGTTAGAAGTAATTCGCTATGACTGGCTGACTTGGGGAGGTGGATGCAGGTCGCACATTCCATAACATCACGGCTCATAAAATTACGGCGCAGTTGGCCGCATTTCATATGTGCCGGCGCAGCCTGCAGCGCGCTGGCAGGCGGTGCACCGATTGCAGTGGCGGCGACACTGGTCAATTCCGATACTTCCGATCCTTCATCTCTGACGATCCAAACCGACGCGGCAGCGCAAGGCGATGCTGCTGAAACTGCAGCGGCGGATGCTTTGCCCGCCAAAGTGCCTGCAACCGCCGCCCCTGCCTCATTCAATAATGCGCCCGGCAAACCGGTGGAAACGCGGCTGGTGATCTCGCAGTTTGCCGACATGCCGGTCTCTGGCGATGCCGCCGAAACGCTACGCTATAGCGGCCGCGCGGATGCCTATATCGACATCAAAGGAAGTGCCTTCGGGATTGATGACAGCGTCACGCTGACGGTTCGCCCGGAGTATACCTGGGGCAAGGACTCCAACGGCGTGATCGGGTTGATCCCCAGTAACACCGCACTGTTTCGCGGCGAAGACACGGGCGATTTCGATGTTTCAGTGAGCGTCTCGAAACACTGGGCTTCGGGCACGCAACTGACCGTCGGGAAGGTCAATGTGCTTGATCTGGGCGGAAAGCTGCCGGTGGTAGGAAGCGACGGGCATTACGGTTTCCAGAACCTGAGCATCGCCCTGCCGCCATCAGCGATTATTCCCAACACGATCACCGGCGCGTTGCTGGAGGTGCCGACCGAGAAGGTGCTCTACCGGCTATGGGTGTTCGATCCGGATTCGCAGTATCAGCGCAGCGGGTTCGAAACCGCCTTCAGAAGCGGCGTAGGATTCCTCGGCTCGGTGACATTCCCGGTCAAGATCGGAGGCAAGCCGGGCTTCTATGCGCTCAAGCTTTCCGGCTCGACCCGCAATGACATAAACGCCGATTCGCTGCCAGCTGTCCTGATCCCTCCGCCGGGATCGGATTTCGGCCAGCGACGCGGCGAGTTTGCGGCGGTACTGGCAGGCTACCAGTATCTGTCTGTCTATCCCGAAGCACCGGGCAAGGGCTGGGGGATTTTCGGACAGGTCTATATCTCTAACGGCGACCCGACCTTTCTTGACAAGAGCGGCTTCATCGGAATCTCGGGAAATCCGCGCTTCCGCCCGCAAGACCGCTTTGGCGTGTCCTGGTTTCGCTATTCGCTGACCAACCGGCTGATCCGGGCGCTCGACCAGCGCCTGGCGCTGCAGGATGAAGAGGGTGTCGAATATTTCTACACGCTCGGCCTGTCGGATGGCTTGCAGGTTACCGCCAATGTGCAGGTCATTGACAGTGCCGTAAGCGCGCGCGACCCCGGCGTCCTTGCTGGCCTGCGTGTCACTGCAAGTTTCTGATATACCATGAAAAGTGGCTTTTTCACTATCTCCGGCTGTTCCGGGGGCGGCAAGTCGAGCCTGCTGTCCGCACTCGCGGCGAGAGGTTACGACATTGTCGCCGAGCCCGGCCTGCGTCTGATCCGGTCGGGTGGCCCCAAGCCATGGGAGGATATGCTCGGCTTCCTCCAACGCACCGCAGCGCTGGCGCGACAGGATTTGGAACAGGCAGCCAGCCTGCGCGGGGCGGTGTTCTTCGACCGTGGGCTGATCGATGCCCTTTCGGGCCTGGTCAAATTGGGCGACCTGCCCGCAGAGCGAGAACTGCCCAAAGCGATCCGCCGCTATCGCGCGGTCTTCTTTGCCCCTCCGTGGCGCGAGATATTCGAACAAAACGAATTTCGCCGCCACGATTTCAGGAGCGCGGAGCTTGAAAGCAAACATTTGTTGGCGACCTTGCGAGCGCATGGTTGCGAACCGATCCTGTTGCCCAAATTCCGGCTAGACCTGCGCTGCGAATATCTGCTTGCCCGCATACAAAACTTGTGACGGCGCGATATGATCGAGCGCAGGCCCAGGGGCCAGGCGCGCTTCTTCCTCTGTCATGGCCGAATCATCTGGCGGAGCTCCTGCGCGGGGTGAACTGCCCGAAACGTTCCATCCGGGTGACTTTGCCTGATGCATCGCGATGAAAAGTCACGATATCGCGTTCTTCGCCGCTGCTGGTAACGACACGGAACCGGTCTTCTCCCAGCGGCTTGAAGCGATCCATCGTGTCGAATGGGCCACGCGAGCCGGCCTCGATGCCCACCAACCCGCCTGCCCACGGCAGCATGGCGAAATCCGCACCCCACGGCTGGCCGTTATAGATGCCTACATAGTCGCGCAGATCAACCGCTCCGCTTGCCGGTGGTTCAAACGCCGACGTGGCCAACCTCACCGCTACCAAGGCGCCAACTGCACGTGCAAGGACGGTCGAATCGTCCATCGCATTGATGGCCACGGCAACTGCCATTTGCGCTGACGGATCAATCAGCAGCGAGCTGCGATAGCCGGGGCACGAACCGCCATGGCCAACCATTTCGCGCCCATCCATCTGATAGTTGGCAAAGCCGAGCCCCCAGCTGGTCCGGCGATCCGGGGTGATGTAATGCACCCGGTGCATCTCGCGCAGGGTGGAGGCACGCAGCAACTCGGGCTGGCCACTTTGGAGCAGGCGGAACTGCCATCGTGCGAACTTGGCGAGATCCTCTACGGTCGAGCTATACCCCGCTGCCGGATTGATTCCCTTGGCGTCAAACAGCTTCACGCGCGGGCGAGTGCCATCGGGTTCGAGCGAGCCCCAGCCAACCGCCAGCTGCTTGCCATAAAGCCCTGTCGGAACGAACGGTCGGGTGTTGTTCATTTCCAGCGGCGCGAGGATATTGGTGCTGACATATTCGCCATATGGCGTGCCTGTGACCTTTTCCACCGTTTCGCCCACCAGCGTAAGCCCAAGGTTCGAATATTGGAACGTCGTGGACGCAGGATAGAGCAGATGCTGTCCTGCCACCCCGGCATGAATTTCATCCTGGCTAGGGAACGGGAAATCCGGCCCGGTCCAATAGGGTTTGACCGCCTCGCGCGGCAGGCCTGCAGAATGGGTGAGCAGCCCGCGCATGGTCACTGGCATACTATCACGCTGATCGGGTGCGAATTGCGCCCAGGGCAGATAGGTGCGAACCGGCTCATCCAGCCGGACTGTTCCTTTCTCCCATTGCTGCATGAAGGCAACCGCAGTGAACAGCTTCGAAATCGAACAGATCGAATAGATCGTGGCGGCAGTGGCGGGCTGCCTCATCGCGCGATCGGTATAGCCGTAGCCTTTCGACCAAACCGTCTGTTGGCCATTGACCAGCGCTACCGACAGCGCCGGGATGCGCGAATACTGGCGGGCCTGATCGAGCCAGTAATCCACCGCCACCACTGCTTCGCGCAGCGCGGTGGCGCGCTGTTCCTGATCGCCTGGCTTGCCTTCAAGTTCCGATTGCATTGCCTGGCGGTCGCTCGAAGCACCAAGCGGGGCTGGAATAATCGCACTTGTGGCTGCCAGCATGATGGCGACCGCGGCGAGAGGTTTCATCGACATCCTCCTGTTTTCATATGCGAATGTGGCAGCAGATCGCGCGCGCGCCAAGTGTCTCGTGGCCAGATGGAAGAAACCAGCCGCATTCCTACCACTCGATGATGCCGCGCCCGTGCCGCTCGAGAAAAGCATTGGCCTGGCTGAAAGGGCGCGAACCGAAAAAGCCGCGATGCGCGGAAAGCGGGCTTGGATGCGGGCTGGCAATCAACAGGTGATTATCGCCCTCACCCAATCCCTTGACCCGGCTCGCCTTCTTCTGCGCGTGGCTTCCCCACAGGATAAACACTGTAGGCAGGCCCTGTTCGACCACTGCCGCAATGCAGGCATCGGTGATCGCATCCCAGCCGCGCCCGGCATGGCTGCCCGCTTGCCCGGCTTCGACCGTGAGCGTGTTGTTCAGGAGCAGCACGCCCTGTTTCGCCCAGCGCTCAAGATTGCCGCCCGGCTGTGGGCGTATGCCCAGATCGCTCTCGATTTCCTTGTAGATGTTGACCAGCGAAGGCGGCAGCCGCACGCCGTCACGCACCGAAAAGGCGAGCCCGTGCGCCTGGCCTGGCCCGTGATAGGGATCCTGCCCCAATATCACCACGCGCACCTGTTCAAGCGGGGTCATTGCGAGCGCGGCAAGCCGCTCGCCGCGCGGAGGGTAGACGATCTTGCCGCGATCTTCCTCAGACCGAAGCCACCCGCCCAACCGCCGCGCCTCGGGCGTTGCCAGTGCCGGCTCCAGCGCGGTCCGCCAGCTCGCAGAGATCGCCTCGTTCATACGCCAGCGATACCTTGCCGTCATGGCGGTGGCCAGACACCCTTCCCTCAAATCCCCAATGCGCCTAAAGCCGCTGGATATGGCTGTATATTTTCATGAAGAAGACCTGCCTGCAGGTGTGCTGGGCGAAGGTCCGATCGCGGTCGATACTGAAACCATGGGGCTGATAACGCCCCGTGACCGGCTGTGTGTGGTGCAATTGAGCGATGGCAGCGGCGACGAGCATCTGGTGCGCTTCGGGCCTGGCAGCGCCTATGACGCGCCGAATCTTAAGGCGGTGCTGGGCGATCCGAACCGGCTGAAGCTGTTCCATTTTGGCCGCTTCGATCTTGCCGCGATCGAACATTACCTGGGCGTGATGGCCGCGCCGGTATTCTGCACCAAGATCGCCAGCAAGCTGGTGCGCACCTATACCGACCGACACGGACTTAAGATGCTGGTCGAGGAACTGCTCGGCGAAAACCTCTCGAAAGTGCAACAGTCGAGCGACTGGGGCGGCCCTGATCTGAGCGACGCGCAGCGCGATTATGCCGCCTCTGACGTGCGCTTCCTGCACCGCCTGCGTGACGAGCTGGTCAAGCGGCTCGAGCGTGAGGGGCGGATGGAAATTGCCCAGGCCTGTTTCGATTTCCTGCCCACCCGTGCGCGGCTCGATCTGGCCGGCTGGCCAGACAGCGATATATTCAGCCACGAGTGATGCGCGGAGGCGTATAGTCCCAGACATGTCGATCCACCCGCGAATCGAAACCAGCGAAGCGAAGGAGCTGCGCAGCCAGCGCCAGCACTTTGCCGCGCCGGGCGGCTCGCATGATCGGCTGGTGCGCTTTCTGGCTCGTTTCCTGCCGATGGCAGTGGGCGTGATCGCGGCTCTGATGGTTATCACCCCGCTTGGCCCGGGAAGCGAAGTGAGTTTCCTGCTTGATCGCAACAAGGTGGCCATGATCGACGAGCGGCTTTCCGTCAGTAATGCGATGTACCGCGGCGAAGACGATTCCGGGCGCCCCTTTTCGCTGACTGCGGGGGATGCCGTGCAACGCTCAAACTCCGAAGGTATCGTGCGCATGCGCGACCTTGAGGCGCAGATCCTGCTGCGCGACGGGCCAGCGCGGATCAGCGCTGAAGCCGGCGCCTATGACATTGACCGCGAAGTCATGACAATCGATGGCGCTTTACGCCTGTCGGCCGCAGACGGCTATTCGATGGTCACGCGGGGTGTATCGGTTGACCTGGCCTCGCGCCAGATAACCGGCGAGGGGGGCGTCGAAGGCGAAGTCCCCGCCGGCACATTTTCAGCTGATCGAATGACCGTCGATATCGACAAGCGCGTATTTTCCCTGAAGGGCAATGCCCGGCTAAGAATGCGGCCGGGCGAATTGAGGAAGCCGTGATGAACCGTTCACTTATCCCCACCGCTGCACGTTCAGCCATCGTCGGCTTTGCCCTTACGCTGGTGGCGTTTGGCGGGATGCAGCTCAACGCACAGGCTTTCTCGCGCCATGATTCAAATGCGCCGGTGCAATTCGATGCCGGCGACATCAGTGTCGAGGACCGCCAGAACCGCGTCGTGCTTATCGGCGGTGTTAACGTGACCCAGGCCGGGCTGCGCGTGCGTTCGCAACGCATGCTGGTTGATTACAGCGACCAGGGCGATCTTTCGATTTCGCGCATCACCGCTACCGGCGGGGTCAATGTGACGCGCGGCAATGAAACCGCACGCGGCGATGTGGCCGTCTATGACCTTGAGCGGCGGCTGATCACCATGGCTGGCAATGTCGAATTGCGCCGCAATGGCGATACGCTTTCAGGTGGCCGGCTGACGATCGACCTCACCTCCGGCCGCGCCAGCGTTGACGGCAAAGGTGCCTCGTCGGGCGAGAATTCGAGCGGGCGCGTAACCGGCACTTTCACTGTCTCGCAGAAAGCTGGCGGCGGCGCTGCGGACAGCGATCAGAAGCAATAGTGCGGCCTATCGCCGCGCGGCGAAACGGGCGATATCGGTCAGACCCTGGGCCAGCAGCAATTCCGCCGCCTGGCTGTTGCCAAGCAACTGTCGATGCATTTGCATCAGCCGCGGGCCGAGCCGTTCGAGCTTGCGCCTGTGCCAGCATTGCAGCTGGTCGCGAATATCGCGCTCGTCACGAAAAAAGATGCCAAGCCGGGCCTTGGCTCCTCGATCGAGCCCGTCGAGCGAACCGCGCGGGCCGAGCTGTGCGGCGATCTGCGCCAGTTGTGCAGCCCGGCGTTCAACCGCCAGCAACACACCGACCGGGTTCAGTCCGTGTTCGCGCATTCGCCTGAGTTCGCGGTCAAGCCGCCCAGTGTCGCCCTTGAGCACGGCATTGACCAGCGGCATGAAGCCGTCTTCCTCGGTCGCAGCTCCCACCACGTCGAGATCTTCAATGGTCAGCTGACGCGGTGATTGCGGCGAAGCATCGCAATAAGTCGCCAGCTTGGTGATTTCAGACTGTGCCAGCCGCACGTCCAGACCGGCGGCCCGCGCAATCCGCTCTGCCAGGTCTCCGCCCAGCCTCAGCCCCGCCGCATCCGCCATCTGCCGCACCGAGGCAGAAACCGATTGCAGATCGGGCGGCCAGAACATCGCCACCAGCGCGTCCTTGCGTTTCTCCAGCAACTTGGCGGTGCGCGATTTGTCGGTTGCCGATGTCGCCACCAGCAGCACCGGCGCCGCTTCACCGGCGCCACCTTCGCTGGTCTCGATCAACACCTGCAGCGCATCGTGCGCTTCATCGCCATTGGCCCGCACAAAAATATGGCGCTTGTCACCAAACAGCGAGCCCGAGCGCGCCTCATCACCCAGCAGCGCCGGGTCCTTGCGCAAATCGGCGCCTGAAATCTCCACTCGTTCGCTGGGCTGCGGCAGCAGCTGCAGGATGCTTTGCGCCGCTGCAGAGGCGCCCGCTTCGTCAGGTCCGCAGAAGAAGAAGATGCCGCATTGTTCAGCAGCGCGGCGCGCGGTGGAGGCAAAGTCGCGCTGGGTGGCCTTCATTGCGCCTGGCCGGCCTGGCGCAAGGTCAATGCCACTTGCCGCACCATCCGTTCAGCCACATCGCGGGCGAGATTTTCCAGCGCAGTCTGTTCGGCCGCGATGGTGGCGTATTCGCTGGACACAACGTCAATCCCGGCATCCGATCCAGCGCTGGCATCCAGCAGGATTGCGCCGCTGGTGATGTCAACCAGCTGATAGCGGGCGCGCAGGATGCGGCGTTCGCGGCTGATCGTGTCATCGTTGAGCACGCCCAGCGCTTCGAGCGAATCGTCGAGCCGGACATCAAGGCGATAGCGCGGCGCAGTGCCTGGCCCGGTTACGTGCAGCCGATCATTGAGGGCATTGCGCACCAGCCAGCCATCGCGGCCCGGAATCGGGGCAACCTCAACCGCTGCCAGCCCCTGCGCCACCGCTGTGCCGCCACTTCCGGCATACATCGGCTGAAGACCGCAAGCGGAAAGCGCCATCAGGGCAAGGCTGGCAAACAGTGCGCGCATCAGACCACAATATTGACCAGCCGGTCAGGGACCACAATGATCTTCTTTGGTGAAGCCCCGGACAAAATGGCCTGAACCTTGGTATTGGCAACAGCGATCGCCTCAAGTTCAGCTCGATCGGTGCCCTTTGCGACAACTTCCGTGTCGCGCAGCTTCCCGTTAACTTGCACCGCGATGGTGACTTCATCCTCCAC
This sequence comes from Altererythrobacter chaiwopuensis, assembly GCF_054957755.1. Classification (NCBI taxonomy): domain Bacteria; kingdom Pseudomonadati; phylum Pseudomonadota; class Alphaproteobacteria; order Sphingomonadales; family Erythrobacteraceae; genus Altererythrobacter; species Altererythrobacter chaiwopuensis. The sequence continues at coordinate 659,128 of NZ_JBTXJG010000001.1, read as the reverse complement.
CAGCAGCGCCGGATCATGCGCGGGCCAGGCGGCATTGGCGATCAGGCCCCCCGAATGGCTGGCGAGCCCGGCGCGGTGCCATGCCTCTTCTGCCAGGTGCGGCATCATCGGCGCGGATAGCAGCATCAACCCGGCAATCGCTTCGCTGCGTGCTGCGGAAGGCTGAGCCTTCTCGGCAGCCGTGGTCAGCTCGTATATCCGCGCCACTGCCTTGTTGAAATTGAGCGCTTCGATGTCGTCCGCAACGGCGGCGATCGTCTGGTGCAGCTTGCGCGACAATGCCTTGTCGTCCTGGGTGTCCTCGACTTGTGCAGCGGGGTCATATTGGCCGAACAGCCGCCACAGCCGCTGGACGAAACGCCCACAGCCTTCGATCCCGGCTTCCGACCATGGCAGATCGCGTTCGGGCGGGCTGTCACTGAGCATGAACCAGCGCGCAGCGTCGGCACCATAGGTGTCGATGATATTGTCGGGATCGACCGTGTTCTTCTTCGACTTCGACATCTTGATGACGCGGCCGATTTCGACTGGCTGGCCATCGTCTCTCAGCACCGCGCCATTGCCGCTGCGATCGACCTCAGCCGGCAGGAAATAGGTGGTGCGGCCATTGGTCCGCCGCGAATAGGTCTCGTGCGTGACCATGCCTTGCGTGAACAGGCTGCCGAAGGGTTCGGCAAAATCGAGCTGGCCGATATGCTGCAGGGCGCGGGTCCAGAAGCGGGCATAGAGCAGGTGCAGGATCGCGTGCTCGATCCCGCCGATATATTGCTCGACCGGCAGCCATTTGGCGACCTCCTCGCGGTCGAAGGGCTTGTCCGCCGGCTGGCTGGCGAAGCGCAGGAAATACCAGCTCGAATCGACGAAAGTATCGAGCGTATCGGTCTCCCGCTCGGCAGCGCCGCCGCATTTCGGGCAGGTCGTGTGCTTCCACGTCGGGTGGCGCAGCAGCGGATTGCCCGGCGTCTTGAAATCGACATCATCGGGCAGTGTGATCGGCAGGCTGTCCTTGGGTGCAGGCACAACACCGCATGTCTGGCAATGGATGAACGGGATCGGCGTTCCCCAATAGCGCTGGCGCGAAACGCCCCAATCGCGCAGGCGCCACACCGTTGTACCTTTGCCCCAGCCTTCGCTTTCAGCGCGTGCGTTCACCGCATCCTTGGCCGCTTCAACGCTCATCCCGTCGAGAAAGTCCGAATTGACGCACACTCCGTCGCCAGTGTCAGCCTCGTTCAGCGGTTCGCCTGCAGCCTCGGGCGAGGCGGCGATTACGCGCACGATCGGTAGGTTGTATTTGGCTGCAAACTCGAAGTCGCGCTGGTCATGTCCCGGCACGCCCATCACCGCGCCGGTCCCGTAATCCATCAGCACGAAATTGGCGATGAACACCGGCAAATGCTTCCCGGTAAAGGGGTGTTTAGCGCCGATGCCGGTATCGAAACCGAGCTTCTCGGCGGTTTCCAGCTCAGCAGCAGTGGTGCCGCCGCGCTTGCATTGTTCGATGAACTTCGCCGCATCGCAGTTGTTCATCGCGGCCGACTGCGCCAGAGGATGATCGGCGGCGACCGCAACGAAGCTTGCGCCGAAGATCGTGTCCGGCCTGGTCGAATAAACCGGCAGGCTTTCGCCATTCGAAAGCTCGAAGCTGAATTCGAGGCCGCTCGATTTACCTATCCAGTTTTCCTGCATCAGCTTGACCTTGTCAGGCCAGTTTTCGAGCGCACCGAGCCCGCCCAGCAGATCTTCGGCGAAATCGGTGATCTTGAGAAACCACTGGCTGAGCTTGCGCTTCTCGACCTCGGCTCCCGAGCGCCAGCCCTTGCCGTCAATCACCTGCTCGTTGGCAAGCACGGTCATGTCAACCGGATCCCAGTTGACGGTCGATTCCTTGCGATAAACCAGCCCCGCCTCGTACAGATCGAGGAACAGCGCCTGTTCGTGGCCGTAATATTCGGGATCGCAGGTGGCGAATTCACGGCTCCAGTCGAGCGCGAAGCCGATCCGCTTCAGCTGCGCTTTCATGTTGGCGATATTCTCGCGCGTCCAGCCGCCCGGATGCACGCCCTTTTCCATCGCGGCATTTTCCGCTGGCATGCCGAAGGCATCCCAGCCCATCGGATGAAGGACCTCGTACCCGCGCATTTTCTTGTAGCGCGCCAGCACGTCACCCATGGTGTAGTTGCGCACATGGCCCATGTGGATCCGGCCCGAAGGATAGGGAAACATCTCGAGCACATAGCTTTTCGGCCTGGGCGAATTGCTGTCGGCGTGGAACGTGCCTGCCTCCTCCCAGGCTCGCTGCCAGCGGGCATCGGCTTGCGATGGATCGAAACGGGTATCGGTCATGGCCAACCTGTTAGGGATTTCGGGCGCGATTGGAAGCGCGTTCGCATCAAGAACTGGCCTTTCATCGCCGGTTTGGCGGATGACAGGCTGGCCCGCGAAGTTCGCAGGCGCTGACGGGCAAATCAGGAAGCGAGCGTCTGCCGGCGCAGTTCGCGGGCCTTGGTAAGGATGATGTCCTCCAGCTTCTGCACAGTGGCCGCCTGCACCGGGGCATCGACCCAGCCACCACCCTGCGCCACCTGGCGGCTGGCAGCCACGCGCAGCGCATCGGCGCGAAGATCGGTGTCGAGGATCGTCACCGTCACCTTGACCCGCTCGTTCGGGTTGGTGGGATTCGCATACCAATCAGTCACAATCACTCCGCCTGCGCTGTCTGCCTGCAGTAACGGAGCAAAGCTGACAGTCTCCAGCGCAGCGCGCCAGAGATAGGAGTTCACCCCTATGGTGTTGACCTGCGCCGCAGCAAGGTCAGCCTCAGGCCGCTCACGCCCACCGCAGGCAGCAAGTGTCGCCAGCACCGCGCTGGCGAGCGCGAATTGGGCAGTGCGGCGGATGGCAGGCTGGATCAGGCTCATTGGTGAAAGGTCCTCAAGCGGAATTGTCGTTTTCGGCTCTATAGCTGTCCGTGCGCGTGCGACAAGGCGGGAAACAATCGCAGGCAGCTGGCCATGCCCGCTTTTGTGCACTGAAGGCGGCTTTATCCTTCCTGAACGCAGGCAACGAGGCGGTTGCCTTGGCGCGATTCCCAACGGCCGCCTTATGTGCGTGGAGCCATCTTGTGTGCCAATTGCAACACAAGGCTGCCCTAACGTCACGCAACGGATCGCGGGCATTGCCTGGCAAGTCCAAAGGGTCCTATTGTCCACAACTGTGATAGTGAGTCGCGGCTTTTGCGAAATGCGCAGTCATCTGCGGTTCAGCATGGTTGAGTTTAAGTAAACCAGAGCCTTTAGAGGTTCGATCAGGTTTAACCCGCCAAGGTCTTGGCGAACGGGAAGAAGGGTTTAAGGTCACGGTCATGGCAACAGTTCACCCAGCAAGATCGGCGCGCAAGCTGCCCTTGCTGCTGGCAGCTGCTGGCCTGGCTTTTGGCGTTCCTTCGGCGGGCCTGGCGGTTGCCGCCCTTTCCGATGGGGCTGGCGACGGCGCATCTTCGCCGTTTGCGGTATTCACCCCGGCGTCGGTTGATCCGCAGCTGGCACAGCGTATGGCGCGGCGGGCTGACAATTCGGCGCTGCGCTTCACACCAAGCGGCAGCACGATCAAGCGGGACCGCACAGTAACGGTGGCAGTGCGGGTTGATCAGGATACTGCGCGGGCGATTTCCGTGCGCAATGTGCTCAATGTTGCACCGGGCGGCGGCGAAGGCCTCACGGCTCTGGCAGCAACGCGTTTCAACCTTGGTACGGCACGCGGCTATCAAAGCTTCAAACGCCCCGAACCGCAGCTTGGCCTGTCGGGCAGCATGCGTGATATAGCAATGCCCGATCTGGCAAGTTTCGAACCATCGCGCTCAAGCGCGCCGGAAAAGCCAAACCGCTTCCAGCCGCGCATCATACTGCAAGACGAAGAGGTCGCGGGTCGTTCGCCGAATACCTATGACTCGCTCGGCGCGCAGACCTTCGATCTTGGCGGTGCTTATCGTATTACCCGCAATCTTGATGTGACTGCGGGCGTGCGGCTGTCGCAGGAGCGCGACCGGCTGAGGCCGGTGACCGATTCGGAGCAAGACAGCCAGGCAGTGTATGTGGGCACGCAATTCCGCTTCTGATCGCGCGGCGACGCTTTCACATCGTGAATTCGTATGATCAAACCCCGCTTAGGCGGGGTTTTTCATTTCCCTGACGTAACGGCATCGCTAGTTCTAACCAGATACTGCGGAACGGAGAATCGGATATGGCGCGCGTTGCAATTGTTACTGGCGGAACTCGCGGAATCGGTCGCGCGATTTGCGAGAGGCTTCACGCGGATGGCTTCACGGTCGTCGCGAACTATGCCGGCAATGATGCCGCAGCTGAACAGCTCAAGGCCGATACCGGTATCCGCTCATACAAATGGGACGTAGGGGACCACGAAGCAGCGCTGGCCGGTTGCAAGCGCGTTGAAGAAGAAGTTGGCCAGATCGATGTCGTGGTAAACAATGCCGGGATTACGCGCGACGGCGTGCTGCACAAGATGTCATACGATGATTGGCACGAGGTGATGCGCATCAATCTGGGCGGCTGTTTCAATATGGCCAAGGCCTGCTTCCCCGGCATGCGCGAGCGCGGCTGGGGCCGGATCGTCAATATCGGCTCGATCAACGGACAGGCGGGCCAGTATGGCCAGGTCAATTATGCGGCGGCGAAAAGCGGCATCCACGGCTTTACCAAGGCCTTGGCACAGGAAGGCGCGAAGTTCGGCGTAACCGTCAACGCCATCGCGCCCGGCTATATCGATACCGACATGGTCGCCGCCGTCCCGCCGCCGGTGCTGGAAAAGATCGTCGCCAAGATCCCGGTGGGCCGGTTGGGCCATGCCCATGAAATCGCGCGCGGGGTCGCCTTCCTGTGCAGCGAGGATGCCGGCTTCGTAACCGGCTCGACCATGAGCATCAACGGCGGCCAGCACATGTATTGATGCGCTGGCGCCTGGCTGAAGAAATTGGCGCCGGGCCACAATCCGCGCTATCTTGCCAAACATGCCAGATAGCGACCAACCTTCAGGCGTAAGCGAGGCCAGCCATGCTTGCCATGGGCGGGTACATGGCGATGCCCGTGACGGCCACAGCGATCAACATGCATCCGCTGAAGGCGCTGAGGTAAGAGGGGGAAAATACGATCAGGTTCCGCCGGGTCATCAGGGCGCGGTCTACACCTGCCCGATGCATCCGCAGGTGCGCCAGCCAACTCCCGGGTCATGCCCGATCTGCGGCATGGGGCTGGAGCTCGAATCCGCAGCCATGGCCGAGCATGGGCGTAATCCCGAACTTGCCGACTTTACACGGCGCTTCTGGATCGGCGCTGTCCTTACTGTTCCGCTGCTGGTCCTCACCATGGGGCCCATGCTCGGGCTTGGCGGCGTCAGGGATATTTTTGGAGAGCGCAACACGCTCTGGATCGAACTGGTGCTCGGCACGCCGGTCGTTCTGTGGTGCGGCTGGCCGTTCCTCGTGCGGGGATGGAATTCATTTCGCACGCTGAACCTCAACATGTTCTCGCTGATCGGCATGGGAGTGCTGGCCGCCTGGCTGTTCAGCATCGTCGCGGTCCTTGCGCCGGGCATATTTCCCGACGGTTTCCGCGATGCAGAGGGCAATGTCAGCGTCTATTTCGAGGCGGCGGCGGTCATCGTCACGCTGGTGCTGCTGGGTCAGGTGATGGAGTTGCGGGCGCGTGAGGGAACCGGCAAGGCGATCCGCGCCTTGCTCGACCTGGCACCCAAGACGGCACGCATCGTCCGCGACGACGGCAGCGAGGAAGAAATTCCGCTTGAACAAGTCGGCGTAGGCGATCGCCTGCGCGTGCGACCGGGGGACAAGATACCGGTCGATGGTGTCGTTATCGACGGGCGTTCCTCGGTCGATGAAAGCATGATCAGCGGGGAACCCTTGCCGGTCGAGAAAGTCGCCGGCGATCCTGTTACCGGGGCGACAATCAATGGGACCGGCAGTCTCATCATCAAAGCGACCCGTGTCGGCGCCGACACCATGCTTTCCCAAATCGTCGAAATGGTTGCCAATGCGCAGCGATCGCGCGCGCCGATCCAGAAATATGCTGACAAGGTTTCGGGCTGGTTCGTGCCGGTCGTGATCGCCGTCGCCGTGCTGGCATTCATCGGCTGGTCGATATGGGGTCCGGCGCCCGCAATGTCGTATGCCCTGATCGCTGCCGTTGCTGTACTCATCATTGCCTGCCCCTGTGCGCTAGGGCTCGCCACACCGATGTCGATCATGACCGCCACCGGGCGAGGAGCGCAGGCCGGTGTGCTGATCAAGAATGCGGAGGCACTCGAACGTTTTGAAAAAGTCGACACGCTGATGGTCGACAAGACCGGGACGCTGACCGAGGGCAAGCCCCGGCTGGTGGCCGTGCTTCCCGAACCGGGTCATGATGAAGCGGAAGTGCTGCGCCTGGCCGCCACTCTCGAAAAGGGATCCGAGCATCCACTGGCGGAGGCGATTGTTGCAGGCGCAGAGGAGCGCGGCGTGGCGCTCGGCGAAGCCAGCGACTTCGAGGCTGTTACGGGCAAAGGCGTGAAGGGCGTCGTCGATGGCAAGAGTGTCGCGCTCGGAAATCTGAAGCTGGTAACCGACCTTGGCCTTGAAGCCGCCGAATTGACGGAGAAAGCCAATTCCCATCGCGACCAGGGCGAGACGGTGATGTTCGTCATGCTGGAGGGTGCCGTAGCAGGCCTCGTCAGCGTAGCCGACCCGGTGAAGGAAACGACGCCTGACGCCCTGAAGGCGCTTCATGCACTTGGCTTTCGCATCATCATGGCGACGGGTGACAACGAACGCACCGCCAGAGCGGTGGCCGCCCGCCTCGGGATTGACGAAATCCGCGCCGACGTGCTGCCCGAAGACAAGGCGCGCATAATCCAGGAGCTTCAGAGGGAAGGTCGCAAGGTTGCCATGGCGGGCGACGGGGTGAATGATGCCCCCGCGCTCGCGCAGGCCGATGTCGGGATCGCCATGGGCACCGGCGTCGATGTCGCCATCGAAAGCGCAGGCATCACATTGGTCAAAGGCAATCTCGACGGGATCGTGCGCGCACGCCGCCTCTCGAAGGCGACCATGCGCAACATCCGCCAGAACCTGTTCTTCGCGCTGATCTACAATGCCGCAGGCGTGCCGGTGGCGGCCGGATTGCTCTATCCCTACTTCGGAATACTGATCAGTCCGATGTTCGCCGCCTTCGCCATGAGCGCATCGTCAATCTCGGTCGTGACCAATTCGCTGCGTCTGAGAAGCGCGAGAATCTGACTGGCGAGTCGGCGGTATGCGCCTTATCACCGCGCAGGTGACACAGCCGCCGCCCTACCACCCCCCAGTCAAGCGCTCGGTCGAGATTGCCGGACACAAGACCTCGATCAGCCTTGAGCCGCTGTTCTGGGACATGCTGCGCGCGGCGGCTGAAGCGGAAGGCCTGCCAATCAACGCACTCGTCGCACGAATCGATGAAGAGCGGATCAAGTCGGAAACACCGCCCGGCCTCGCCGGGGCGATCAGGGTGTGGTTGATTTTCAATTCCTAGCTGGCTGGGGCGGGCGGGCCCGGTGCGTCTCCGTTTGCCTGGATGTCGGCAATCAGCTTTTCCATTTCGTCAATTTCCCTGACCTGCGCATCAATGATTTCATTAGCGAGTGCACGCACGCGAGGGTCGGAAATTTCTGCCCGGCGGCTGGTCAATATGGCGATCGAGTGATGCGGGATCATCGCTTTCATCCAGCTGACATCACCGACTGTTTCCTGACTACGCACCAACCAGAGCGATCCGCCGAACACCGCTACCGCGCTGCCCAGGATCAGTAGGTTCCACTGAAGCTGGTGGTACATCCGCCACATGAACAGAAGCATTATTACCGCCATCACTGCCCCCATCAGCAGCGCCATCCACGCCCTTGTCTGGCTGAACCAGACATGGGAAATTTCGTAAGTGTTGAGATACATGATCGCATACATGACAACAGTCGATGTTGCGATCATCGCAAAGAAGCGCGGATAGCCCATCCCGGAATTATGGGTGCGTTTTGATTGGTCCATATGCGAATTACGGGCGAAACGCCGGGACGTTCCGATTGTTCTATCTGCGCACCACGTTCAAAGCTTCGCGGTCAGTAATTCGCTGGCGGATCGCTGGCCGGAAAGCTTGCGTCGCTCTCCTCGTCCGTCTTGTTCCACGTATCCGACGAATTGTCCCGCATGGCGCCCGGCCCTGCGTCGCGCACATTGCCGGTCTGGCCGGTGGCGAAAGCAGCCGGACTGGCACCCCGCTTCTTTTCGATAGCTTTGTATCCGGCATATCCGAGTGCCGACAAGGCAGCGATTTTCAATAGTCCCATGATACGATCTCCTTCGTTACCCCTCCCGTCAACGCCTGGCGGGGGCGAAAGGTCCGCTCTATCGGCTCAATCGTCGCCCACCCGTTCTATGTCTGCGCCAACCAGCTGCAGCTTCTCTTCCAGCCGCTCGTAACCGCGATCGAGGTGGTATAGCCGCCGCACGGTGGTCTCGCCTTCGGCCGCCAGCCCCGCCAGCACCAGGCTGAAGGAGGCACGCAGATCGGTCGCCATCACTTCAGCGCCCGTGAGCCGATCGACTCCCTTGACGATGGCAGTACGGCCCTCGGTCTCAATATCCGCCCCCATGCGCCGCAGTTCGGGCACATGCATGAAGCGGTTCTCGAAAATGGTTTCCTTGAGCACGCTGGTGCCTTCAGCCTTGCACAGCAGCGCCATCAGCTGCGCCTGCATGTCGGTGGCGAGGCCGGGATAGGGTGCGGTGGTGAGATTGGTGGCCTTGAGCTTGCCATTGGGACAAACCCTGATCCCCTTGGCGTCTTCCTCCACCTCGACCCCGATATTCCGCAGCGCGTGGATGGTGGCCGCCATCTCGCCCGCTTTGGCGCCTTCAAGCCGGACGTCGCCGCCGGTGATCGCTGCGGCGCAGGCGTAAGAGCCAGCCTCGATCCGGTCGGGCATCACGCGATAGGTTGCGCCGTGCAGCCGCCTGACCCCGTGGATGGTGAGATCGGAGCTGCCGATACCCTCGATCTCCGCCCCCATGGCGACCAGCAGATTGCACAAATCGACAATCTCGGGCTCGCGTGCGGCGTTGAACAGGCGGCAGCTGCCGTTCGCCAGCACCGCCGCCATCACCGCATTCTCGGTCGCCCCGACAGAGACAACCGGAAAATCGAACTCGCCGCCGGGCAGCCCGCCATCGGGCGCAATCGCGCGAACATACCCTTGTGCAAGCTCGATAGTGGCACCGAAAGCCTCGAGCGCCCTCAGATGCAGGTCGATCGGGCGATTACCGATCGCGCAGCCTCCCGGCATCGACACCGTCGCCTCGCCCATGCGCGCCAGCATCGGGCCCAATACCAGGATCGAGGCGCGCATCTTGCGCACCAGATCATAGGGCGCGACCGAAGAGGTGATCCGCGGCGCTTCCAGGCTCATTACGCGGCCGAAATCCTCAGGCCGCGTGCCTTGAATCACCGTGGTGACGCCAAACTGATTCATCAGGTGCTGGAACCCGTCGATATCGGCCAGGCGCGGCAGGTTCCTGAGCGTCAGAGGCTCCTCGGTCAGGAGCGCGCAGGGGATGAGTGTAAGCGCAGCATTCTTGGCCCCGGAAATCGGAATCGTGCCTTCGAGTCGGTTGCCGCCGCGGATGACGAGTTTGTCCATTTCCTGCCCTTAGCCAATCTCGGCTGCCGAGCAAACGAACAAGCGCATGAAACTGGAGGTAGTCATGCTTGCAGGTGAAACATTTGCCCCCTATCCCGCATCGTCATGAGCACACCCAAACCGATCCGAAAGGCAGTGTTCCCCGTCGCCGGGCTAGGCACGCGGTTCCTGCCCGCGACCAAAGCGATCCCCAAGGAAATGCTGGCAATCGTAGACCGCCCGTTGATCCAGTATGCCGTAGATGAAGCGCGCGAGGCCGGGATCGAGCAAATGATCTTTGTCACCGGGCGCGGCAAGACGGCAATCGTCGAGCATTTCGATATCGCTTACGAGCTTGAGGCGACACTGAGCGAGCGCGGCAAGGATCTGAGCGTGCTCCAAACGACGCGGGCAACGCCGGGTGACATCATCACCGTGCGCCAGCAGGTGCCGCTGGGGCTGGGCCACGCAATCTGGTGCGCGCGCGCCATCGTGGGGGATGAACCCTTTGCGATTTTCCTGCCCGATGAGCTGATGATCGGAAAGGTTGGCGGCACAGGCTGCATGAAACAGATGGTCGATGCCTATAATGAAGTCGGCGGAAATTTGATCAGCGTGCTCGAAGTCCCGCGCGAGGATGTTTCAAGCTATGGCGTGATCGACCCCGGCGCTGAAATGGGCGCGCTGACCGAGGTAAGCGGCCTGGTCGAAAAGCCGCCTGTTGCCGACGCGCCATCGAACAAGATCATTTCGGGCCGCTACATCCTGCAACCCGAAGTGATGCGCGTGCTCGAAGCGCAAGAGAAAGGCGCGGGCGGCGAAATCCAGCTGACCGACGCCATGGCCAAGATGATCGGCAGCCAGCCGTTCCACGCAGTTACGTTTGACGGCAAGCGCTATGATTGCGGCAGCAAACTCGGCTTCGTCGAGGCGACGCTGGCATTGGCGCTTGAACGCGAGGACATGGGCGCGGAAGTGCGCGCGATGGCCGAACGTCTTCTAGCAATCTAGCTCGCGACGAAACGCAGCGGCAGCGTTTTCAGCCCGCCGACAAAGGTCGAAGTTGCGCGCTTGGGCTCACCCGCCAGCTCGATGCTCTCGATCCGGTCAAGCAGCGTTTCGAACAGGATCTTCATCTCCATCCGGGCAAGGTGCAGGCCAAGGCACTGGTGAGCGCCCGCGCCGAACGCCAGGTGCCGATTGGGCGAGCGGCTGGCATCGAACTTGCGCGGATTTGCGAACTGCGCCGGATCGTGATTGGCGGCGACATAGTTGATCATCAGCCAATCGCCCTTCCTGATCTGTTGCCCACCCAGCTCGACATCTTCAGCCGCAGTACGCATGAAATGCTGCACCGGCGTGGTCCAGCGAATCGCTTCCTCGACGATGCCCGGCAACAGCGAACGATCTGCCTTGACCCTGGCCCATTGCTCCGGGTCCTTCGCCAAGGCCTGCATCGCCCCGGCAGTGGAAGCCGAGGTCGTGTCATGCCCGGCGGTGGCAACGATGATGTAATATCCCGCCATATCGCGCTCAGGCAGGGGCTCGCCATCGACCGTCGCATTGGCAATCACGCTGGCAACATCGCCTGTAGGGTTGGCGCGGCGATCGCGCGCGATCCCGGCAAAATATTCCTCGAAATTCTTCACCGCGCCCGCAACCAGCAGCACCACTTGCTCCGGCGTCATATTTTGCATGCCGGTGCCGGAAAGATCCGCATCCTGCCCGCCGAACATCTGCTGGGTGAGCATCAACATGCGCTGCTCGTCCTCTTCGGGCACGCCCAGGATCTGCATCACGACATGCAGCGGATAAGGCGCCGAAACGAGTTTGCAAAAGTCCACGCCCTCTCTTTCTCCGACCCCGCCCTCGCCAGCGGCCACCAGCCGGTCCACCGTTGCATTGGCGATGGCGCGGATCTCGCCCTCCATTTTCTGGAGGTTGCGCGGCATGAACCAGTCCTGCGTCAACCGGCGATATTTGGGGTGGATCGGCGCATCGAACACCACCAGCGAATCGACCAGCATGTTGGAGCCGGTTGCCTTGCGACTGAATTCGATTGCGTCGCGGAAACTGAACACCACCGGGCGCGGATTGTTGAGGAAGGTGGCATTGTCCTTCGAAATGCGCATCACGTCTTCATAGCGGGTGACCAGCCAGAAGGGATCGAACAGCTTGCCGTCCTCGGGCTTGACCAGCGCCACAGGCGCCTCTTCGCGCAACTGGTCGAACGTATCGAGCAGGCTATCCCACTGGGCATAGGAATGCGGATCGATGACTTCGCGGGCAATCTCGGGCGGCAGAACCTTTGCTTGATCGGCCATGCTCACGCCTCCGCTTGGGCCTTGGCAGCATATTCATCGCGCAGTTCGCGCTTGTAGAGCTTGCCATTGGCTTCACGCGGCAGATCGGGCCGGAAATCGAACAGCTTGGGCATCTTGATCCGGGCCAGTTGCGGGCTGAGGTAATCGCGCAATTCCTGTTCCAGCGCATCGCCGGCTTCACCCATGTCGACCGGCTGCACAACCGCGACAACCTTCTCGCCAAGATCCGGATCGGGCGCGCCGATCACCGCCGCATCCATCACCTTGTCATGGCTCACCAGCAGGTTCTCGATTTCCTGCGGGTAGATATTGACCCCGCCAGAGATGATCATGTGGCTCTTGCGATCGGTCAGGTAGAGGAAGCCGTCCTCATCGAGATGGCCGATATCGCCCAGCGTCATCCAGCCTTCGGAATGCATGGCTTCAGCCGTCTTGGCAGGGTCCTTGTGATACGTCGGCAGAATCTCGTTTTCGAAATAGATCACCCCGTCCTGCCCGGCAGGAAGTTCTTCGCCATCGGGGCCGCAAATATGCAGCTTGCCATGGATCGCGCGCCCGACACTGCCCGGGTGAGTGAGCCAGTCAGGTGAATGGATCATCGTCATGCCGATGCTTTCAGACCCGGCATAATACTCATTCACGATCGGCCCCCACCATTCGATCATCTGCTGTTTGATCGGGATCGGGCATGGCGCAGCAGCGTGAAGCGCACGCTTATGGCTGGAGAGGTCATACTTGCTACGGATCTCTTCCGGCAATTTGAGCATGCGCACGAAATGTGTCGGCACCCATTGGCTGTCGGTCACCTTGTATGTCTCGATCGCGGCAAGCGCAGCTTCGGGATCGAATTTCTCCATCATGACCACTGTTCCGCCAAGGCGGTGCACAGCCGAAGACCATCCGATCGGTGCTGCATGATAGAGCGGTGCCGGCGAAAGATAGATCATAGTGCCGTCGGTCGGCATGCCCGCCCCGATTGTCGCGAGGCCGAGAAATGGCACAATTGCCTGCGGATCGGGATCTACGGGTGGTTTGGGCCGGATGCCTTTTGGCCGGCCGGTTGTGCCAGAGGAATAGAGCATCACCATGCCCGCTGTTTGGTCAGCTATGGGCTCAGCTGGTTGCGCCGCCAGGGCCGCTGCGAAATCCTCGTCGCCATCACCCCCCATCACCAGCACCGGCAGATCGGGGCAGGCAGCGCGCACGGCGGGCAACACCGCATCAAAGTAGCGCGACGTGATCAGCAGCTTGGCTTCGCTGTCTTCAAGAATATAGGCAATCTCGGGCGCAGTCAGCCGCGTCGAGATCGGCACCAGCATCGTGCCCGCTCGCTGGGAACCCCAGATCAGCGTGTAGAATTCGATCCGGTTTTCAAGCAACACGGCGAAAGCATCGTCTGGCCGCAACCCAAGTGCCCGGAGCATCTGCGCGAAGCGATTCGATTCGCGATCCATTTCGCCGAAGGTCATGGTTTCGCCGCTTCCGGCCATAATCACGGCAGGCTGGTTTGGGCGCGTTCTTGCGTGTTCGATCGGATGCATCGGTGTCCTCTCCCCATGCGGACTTTATGCCGTATGGTTGCATATGGAAACCTAGCTAACTAGCCAAAGACGACAAGAAAAAAGGCGGCGGGATAACCCGCCGCCATTATCGGACATCCTCTCCTCTGTCCGAACCCGCTTCCAGGCGGGAAACTCTTGCTGCGGCCTAGTCGCCGCCCTGGCCGCCTTCGCCAGAAATCTGTGCCAGTTTCGCCAAGCGCTGCTGGACCGGCGATTCGACCATATAGGGAATTGGATTGACTGCAATACCCGACATGACCACTTCATAGTGGAGATGCGGGCCGGTCGACCGGCCGGTCGATCCCACGTAGCCTATGATGTCGCCCTTTTTGACCCGCTCACCCTCAGCCACCAAAAGGCGCGACATGTGGGCATAGCGCGTTTCAAGGCTAGCGCCGTGATCGATCTCGATAAACAGGCCGTAGGTGGAAAACCATTCGGCACGATCGACGATGCCGTCAGCAGTTGCATAGATCGGCGTGCCGGTCGGGGCTGCCAGATCTATCCCCTTGTGCTTGCGCCGACCGCCGAGCACGGGGTGTGTGCGCATCCCGAAATCGCTGGTCAGCCGCGCGCCATCAAGCGGCATGCGCGACGGCACGGAAATGGACGGTTTGACGGTATTCGCAGCCGGACCGCGCGCGTCCAGCGCTTCCCAGCTGGCGAAGAGCTGGCGAAAGCCCTGATCGCCGGTGATGAGCGAATCATCCTGCGCCTGGCGGACCGTGTCGCTGATGTCGACTGCAGCGGAATTACTGTTGGCAAATGCCGGGCTTGCGGCCACCGAAAGACAACCAGCAACAAGCGCAAAGCCCGCCTGCTTGCAGAATTGCCCGATATGCGATCCGATCAAAACCCGTTCCTCAACGCAGCACTCACTGAAGAGCCCGCTTTATCTTGTCGTTCAACCCGAAGGGCTCTTTGCCCCGGCGTGCGTTAAGCGGCTCAAATGATCTGCCGCTTTCGTGTGAGGATGGATTAACGGGCTAAAAATTTACGAAGCAATAGCGGCATAGAAGTCTCGCGACAGACCGGCTGCAAGACGCGCCGAGTCGTTGAACGGTGGCTTAATCGCCCCGCGAAAGTGGCGCGAAACCAGATTTCGCCAGCTTTCCTGAGGGGATTCGCCTGCCGCACGGGCGCGAGCGATAAAGTGCTTGGTGCCAATCGCTACATGGCGAATCTCGTCATCAAGGATTCGTTTCAGAATCCGTGCGCCGTGCTCATCGCCCTGCGCTTGCACCCGCTCGAGCGTGGAAGGCGTGACGTCAAGGCCGCGTGCCTCCAGCACCATCGGCACGATCGGAAGCCGGGCGCTGACATCGTGCCGCGTCTCGTGCGCGGCCTGCCACAACCCGCCGTGAGCCGGCAGCGCGCCGTAATGGCTCCCGATACTGCGAAGCTTGCGTTCAAGCAGTGCGAAATGCATCGCCTCATCGGCTGCGACCGAAAGGAAATCGGAAACGAAAACCGGCCCCATTTCTGCGCCGAAGCGCCCGGCCATGTCGAGCGCAAGGTCAATCGCAACGAATTCGATATGCGCCAGCGAATGCCACAGGGCTAAGCGGGCGCGCTGCGATCCGCCCTTGCCGCGTCTGGGCATACGGCCCGGCGGCAGCAGCTCGGGGCAGTCGGGACGCGCAGGTTCGTCCGGCATCTCCCCATCGAAAGTCCATTCGAGCCGCCCCAGCCGCCAGCTTCGCGCCACATCGCGCGCAGCGAAGGCCTTGGCGCGCGGATCGGCGGTGAGCAACGCCGCGCGGATTGCCGAAGCAAACGAGATCATGCCCAAGCGGTCATAGGGCCTTGGCTTCGGCCAGCACTTCGGCGGCATGCCCCTTGACCTTCACCTTGTTCCACACCCGGGCGATCTTTCCGCCCTCATCCACAAGATAAGTTGTGCGGACCATGCCCATATAGGTTTTCCCGTACATCTGTTTTTCAGTCCAGATACCCAGGGCATCGGACAACCCGCTTGCCTCCGTGTCACTGGCAAGCGGTGTCTTCAAGTCATGCTTTTCGATGAAATTGAGGTGCTTCCTGGGCGAATCCTTGCTCACTCCCAGCAAGGCCACGTTCGCCTTGTCGAATTCATCCTTCAGGGCCGTGAAATCCTTCGCTTCTGCGGTGCAGCCCGGCGTATTGTCCTTGGGATAGAAGAATATCACCAGCTTGCGCCCCTTGAAGTCTGACGGTTTCACCTGGCCGCCGTCGGGGGTTTCCATCGCAATATCGGGCAGCGTGCCGCCCACACCGGGAATTCCGTTCATAACCCTATCTCCAATTCTTCATCGAATGTTTCCCGCCAGACGCGCGCGACCATCTGCCGCGCAACCCCCAGATTACGCACAAGTTCGGCATAGGTCTCGCACTTGCAAGCCCGTGCCAGTGCCTGGGCGGCCGCAGGCGAAGGTTCGGCCAGATCCGGGGCGAGCAGCCTGCCCGCAACCAGCAAGCGGCTCATCAGATCGTGCGCCGGCTTGATTTCAGCAGGCAGAAGGCCAGCATCGACCAGCACCGCGACCGCTGTCGCGAGATCAGGATCGAGCCCGATTCGGTCACGCAGCTGCAGATAATGTATCACGAATTCGAGATCGACCAGCCCGCCGCGCAGCAGCTTCGCGTCAAGTGGGCCGCGCGGCAATTTGTGTTGCGCCATTTCAGCGCGCATCTTCAGAACATCCCGGCGCAGTTCGGCGGGCTCGCGTTCCTGCCCCAGCACGTCGGCGATAATGGCCTCCAACCTGGTGCGGCCGCCATCCGTTCCAATCAGCACTCGTGCCCGGGTGAGCGCCATATGCTCCCAGGTCCAGGCGGCTTCGCGCTGATATTTGGCAAAGGCTTCAAGCGTGACACTGAGCGGGCCCTGCGCGCCTTGCGGGCGAAGCCGCGTATCGATTTCGTACAGCGCCCCGTGCGCCGTCGGGACTGACAAGGCCGCACTCACGCGCTGCGCCAGGCGATTGTAATAATGCGTGCCGCCAAGCGGGCGGTCGCCATCGGACTCCGCCCCGGTCTCTCCGCTGAAGAGATAGATAATATCGAGGTCGCTCGCATGGGTCAGCGCGCCGCCGCCAAACCGGCCCAGTCCCAGAACCAGCAACTCGCTGTCTGGAATCGTCCCGTGCTTGCGCGCGAACTCTTCGCAGGCGGCCGCATGGGCAACCTTGAGGCCAGCTTCGGCCGTTCGCGCCAGGGCGGCGGCAATTTCAAGCGGATCGTGCACCGCTTCGATCAGCTGCAGCCCCAAGGCAAAGCGCAGTTCACCGGTAACGATGCGAATCCGGTCAAGCTGCCGCTCGTAATTGCGCGATGCGTCGCCCGCCTGCATGCGCGCGGCAATTGCATCGACATCGCCCGGCAGGTCAACCGCGCTGGCATCGATCAGCGTATCGAGCAATTCAGGGCGGCGGCCGAGTTCTTCGGCCAAGGTCGGGGCCAGTGTCAGCACGGCCATCAACTGATCAAACAGTCCGGGCCGCGCTTCGAGCAGCCGGAACAGGTTGACCGCAGAAGAGGCATTGGCAAGCACGCCTTCCCAGCGCAGCAGCGCGCGATCCGGGTCATCTGCTGCTGCCAGAGCCTCCATCAGTGCGGGAAGCATGGCATCGAAGGCTTCACGCGCGGCAGTGGATCGCAGGGCTCGATAGCGGCCATCGCGCCAGCCTGCGATGCGCTCCGCCAACCGCCCCGATTCGGCAAAGCCAAGGCTTTCGAGCCGCTCGGCTAACGGGGCAGGCTCCGCCTCTATCGGGACGGCCGAATTTCCGACATCAAGCAACCGATCATAGCTGCGCGCTACCCGCTCGGTTAACTGCCGCAGTTCTTCAACCAGGGCCGAACCATCCTTCAGGCCGTCAAGCCGGGCGACAGCATCCAATGCATTGGCAGCGGGCAGCGTATGCGTCTGCTGGTCATTGACCATCTGCAAACGGTGTTCAACCACCCGCAGCCGGTCATAGGCCTCGCCCAGCATCGTTGCCTCACCAGCCTCGATCCGGCCTGCCACAGCCAAAGCATCAAGTGCTGCACGCGTACCGCGCAGCCGCAAAGAAGAATCACGCCCGCCATGGATCAGCTGGTGGGTCTGGGCGAAGAACTCGACTTCGCGAATGCCGCCGCGTCCGTGTTTGAGGTTGAAGCCGGGGCCGACCACATTGGGCCCCTTATAGTTGGACCGGATGCGCGCAGTCAGCCGCCGGATCTCGTCGATGGCACCGAAATCCAGGCTCGATCGCCACACGAAGGGGCGCAGCGCCTCGAGGAAACGCTCGCCCGCCGCAATGTCGCCAGCTGCCGCGCGGGCGCGAATATAGGCGGCGCGTTCCCATGCCAGCGCCAGGCTTTCATAATGGGTCAGCGCCGCATTACAGGAAATCGCCAGCGGGCTGACTTCGCTCGCAGGCCGCAGGCGCAGGTCGACCCGGAAAACATACCCTTCCTCGGTGCTCTCGCTGAGTGTGCGGACGACTTCGCGGGCATAGCGCTGCGCCGCTTCACCCGGTTCGTCGCGGGGGCGGCGCGGCAGCGTGTCAGGATCGAAGAGCAGGATCGGATCTATATCGGAGCTGTAGTTGAGCTCATGCGCGCCATGTTTGCCCAGGGCGAGCGCGATCATGCCGCGCGGTTCCGCGCCCTCCACGCGTTTTTGGATGGCATCATTGATCGCCAGGTCAAGCGCGCGATCGGCAAGGTTCGACAATTCGATCATGACTGTGTCGAGTGAATACGCACCGGCCAGATCGCCCACTGCCAGCGCCGTGGCATATGCCAGCCGCTCGCGCCGCAGGGCGGCGCCCACATTGGGTGCGCCTTGCCCAGCCTGGCGCGCCCATTCCAGCGCGGCATCGCCCTCGCCCGCTTCCAGCAGCACCGCGAGTTCAGGCTGCCGCTCGAGCGCGCGTGCCAGAAACGGGGCTTCCTCCCGCGCCCGCGCCAATGCGTCCTGCCATTCGCCTGCCATTCGCGTTCCCTGCCCGCTCAAGCGAAGCCGCGCAAGCTCCTGCCGCTTGCCCCCACCCCGCTGCATATGCGAAGGGACGGCAAAGCTTTTGGAGAGGACCCCCAAAATGATGATGAGGACCCCAATTCTAATGGCAGGCGCGCTTTTGCTTGCCGCATGCGGATCGATCAAGGGGGATGCCGAGCTCGACATCCCCGATGTGGATGCAGGTGATATTTCCGAAGCGACGATGAGCGACCTGACCCGCGAACTATCGTCCGACGAGTTCGAAGGCCGCATGCCCGGCACGATTGGCGAAGAGATGACTGTCGCGTTGCTGACCGAACGGTTCAAGGCTGCCGGGCTGGAGCCCGGGAACAACGGATCATGGGTGCAGGACGTGCCGCTGATGGAAATTACCGGCAGAGATTTCGCCCCGCTGACGATCACCAATGGCGCAACCGATCTCGTCTATGACTATGGCAGCGAATGGGTTGGCGTATCCTATCGCGAAGATGCCCAGACCCAGCTGGCCAATAGCGAGCTCGTTTTCGTCGGTTACGGGATCAATGCTCCCGAACGCGGCTGGAATGACTATGCGGGCGTGGACGTCACCGGCAAGACGGTGGTGGTCCTGGTCAATGACCCCGATTTCGGGAGCGAAGGGCTGGAAGGGCCGTTCAACGGCAAGGCCATGACCTATTACGGGCGCTGGACCTATAAATATGAGGAAGCCGCACGCCAGGGTGCGGCGGGTGCGATCATCGTGCACGATACCGAACCCGCCAGCTATGGCTGGAACGTGGTTGAATCGTCATGGTCCGGCCCGCAAGCCTATTCGCAGCGCGGGAAGGATGCACCGCCGCTGACCGTGATGAACGGCTGGGTGCAGAAGGATGCCGCGCGCGAGATACTGGCCGCCGCCGGGCAAGACCTGGACAAGCTTTCTGCAGCAGCGCGAAAGAAAGGTTTTACCGCCGTTCCGTTGGGGCTGAACGCATCGACAAGCTTCAAGAACGACATTCGCCGCTATGCCTCGAAAAACGTGATCGGTATCCTGCGCGGAAGCGAAGCTCCCGATGAGTATGTCATCCACACCGCCCATTGGGACCATCTGGGCCGCTGCACGCCCGCACCCGATGGCGATGACATCTGCAACGGCGCAGTCGACAATGCCACCGGCACCGCCGCACTGGTCGCACTTGCCGAAGCACACGCCAAGGCCGGGCCTGCCGAGCGCAGCCTGGTGTTTCTGGCGGTGACAGCAGAGGAGCAGGGCCTGCTTGGTGCCTATTACTATGCTGCCAATCCGGTTTTCCCGCTGGCGCAGACAGTAGGCGGCATCAACATGGATGCGTTCCTGGTTGCCGGCCCTTCGAAGGACGTCACGGTAGTGGGTCCGGGCAAGTCGCAGCTCGACCAGTTCCTGGAGGCTGCGCTGAAGGCCGATGGGCGTGTGTGGACGCCCAACCCCAATCCCGAAGCGGGTTATTACTATCGTTCGGATCATTTCGCCTTTGCCAAACAGGGCGTGCCGATGCTCTATCTCGACGGGGGCGAAGATCTGATCGACGGGGGCCGTGAGGCGGGAGCTGCCATACAGGCCGAGTATCGTGACAATCGCTATCACGGGCCGAAGGACGAATTTGACGAGAATTGGGACTGGTCGGGCGTGATGGCGGACCTGCAGCTGTTCTATCGCCTGGGCCGGATGATGGCGGAAAGTTCCAGCTGGCCGAACTGGAACGAGGGCGACGAGTTTCGCGCCACCCGCGATAAGAGCTGCGCCGCGTCTGACGCCGGCTGCTGAGTCCATCGCCGGATACTGACAGGGAAAGCCGGCCTATGGCCAACCTCCTGATGCCGCCCGAATGGGCGCCGCAGCGCTGGCTGTGGATCGGCTTTCCGCATCTGGCGGACGAGTGGCCGGGCTGGCTTGAGCGTGCACAGGAGCAGATCGCCGCATTTGCCAGTGCCGTGGCCGAGAGCGGGCAGGAAGTGCGCCTGCTGGTGCGTGACGAGGCGAACGAAGCGCGCGCGCGCCAGCTGGTTTCCGCCCTTGTCACGCTCGAGCGCCGCACCTTTGGCGATATCTGGCTGCGCGATACAGGGCCGCTGGTCCGCAGCGACGGCTCAGCCCTTCGCTGTGCTTTCAACGGCTGGGGCGGCAAATATCTGATGCCCGGCGACCAGACGATCGGAGCAGAGCTGGCACACGATGCAGGGCTACCCGTAATCGAATCGGACTGGATTCTGGAAGGCGGCGCAATCGATGGTGACGGCACCGGCGCTGCCCTCACTACTGAGCAATGCCTGCTCAACCCCAATCGCAATCCGGAACTTTCGCGGGGCGAGATCGAGGCGCGGCTTGGCCGCGACCTCGGCTTTACCGACGTCGTGTGGCTCGGCGACGGGCTGATTAATGATCACACCGATGGCCATGTCGATAATCTTGCGCGCTTCGTTGCACCGGGCGAAGTGACGCTCCCTCGCGCAACCGGTACAGACGATCCCAATGCGGGAATCTATCAAGATGCGAAGGCGCGCATCCTGGATGCCGGCCTGAAGCTGCACGAAATTCCCTCACCCGGGCTGATCACCCGCGACGGGCAGATAGAGCCGGCAAGTTACGTCAATTTCGCCATCACCACGCATCTGGTCGTGGTGCCAACCTTCGGCTCACCGCATGACGCGGAAGGTGTCGCGGCCATCGCCGCGCTGTTCCCCGATCGCGAAACGATCGGATTGCCCGGTGACGCCGTGCTGGCAGGTGGCGGCGGTTTCCATTGTGCCAGCCAGCAAATGCCCGCCCTTTAACCCTTCGTTAGGGCGATGGCGCGACAATCACCGCCATGTCCAAGGTCATTACCCTCATGCGCGCGGCCGAACTGGCAAACAAGGTCGCCGAGGCCCGGGCGGAAGTGCTGCGATCCTCGATCGTGTGCACTTGCGCCGTGGCACTCATCGCCGCCGGCCGCGCGCTTCCTTTCTGACCTGACGCTCAGCTGCCGCGCAAATCCGGCGGGGTCGCGCCTTCCACCAGCATCGCAATCGCCTCATCGAGGCTCATCACCTTCTGGTGCTCGACGCCCAGTGTGCGCACCGCGACCGTGCCTTCTTCGGCTTCGCGCTTGCCCACCACCAGCAAATGCGGGACCTTTGCCAACGAGTGTTCGCGCACCTTGTAGTTGATCTTCTCGTTGCGAAGATCCGCCTCGACGCGGATGCCCGCTGCCTTCAGCTTCTCGACCAGATCCTGCGCATAGCCATCAGCATCGGAAACGATTGTCGCCACCACCGCCTGGGTCGGCGCGAGCCAGACCGGCAGACGGCCCGCGAAATGCTCGATCAGAATGCCGATAAAGCGCTCGTATGAACCGAAGATCGCGCGGTGCAGCATTACCGGTCGATGCTTTTCGCCATCCTCGCCGATATAGCTCGCATCAAGCCGCTCGGGCAGCACCCGGTCGGACTGGATCGTGCCAACCTGCCAGGTACGCCCGATCGCATCGGTCAGATGCCATTCGAGCTTGGGCGCATAGAAGGCGCCTTCGCCGGGCAGTTCTTCCCAGCCATATTCCTCGCTCGCCATGCCTGCTTCGGCCACCGCCTGGCGCAGTTCGGCCTCGGCCTTGTCCCAGTCTTCATCGGAGCCGTAACGCTGATCCGGCCGCAGCGCGAGCTTGATCTGGTAGGTAAAACCGAAGTCGCGATAGACCCGGTCGGCCAGCCGGCAGAATGCCTGCACTTCGGCAACGATCTGGTCTTCGGTGCAGAAGATATGCGCGTCATCCTGCGTGAACTGGCGCACGCGCATCAATCCGTGCAGCGCGCCGTGCGGCTCGTTGCGGTGGCAGCAACCGTTCTCGTAAATGCGCAAGGGTAGATCGCGATAGCTGGTGATGCCCTGCTTGAAAACCAGCACATGCGCCGGGCAGTTCATCGGCTTGATCGCCATCCAGTCTGCATCGCGCGAGATAAGCTCGCCTTCATCCGCGGTATTGGGCACCACATCGGGCACAACGAACATGTTCTCGCGATATTTGCCCCAGTGTCCGGACTTCTCCCACTGGCGCGCGTCCATCACCTGCGGTGTCTTGACCTCCTGGTAGCCCGCCCCGTCGATCGCGCGGCGCATATAGGCCTCCAGCTCGCGCCAGATCATATAGCCATTGGGGTGCCAGAAGACGCTGCCATGCGCCTCTTCCTGCAGGTGGAACAGGTCCATCTCGCGGCCCAGCTTGCGATGGTCGCGTTTGGCAGCCTCTTCCAGGCGGTGGAGATGCGCGTCGAGCTGCTTCTTGTTGAGCCAGCCGGTGCCGTAGATGCGCGTAAGCTGCGCATTCTTCTGGTCGCCGCGCCAATATGCCCCGGCAACCCGCATCAGCTTGAACGCAGCCGGATCGAGCTTGCCGGTGCTGGGCAGGTGCGGGCCGCGGCACATGTCGAGCCAGGAACCCTGTTCATTCGGGGCCCCGGACCAGTAGACCGTCAGCTCCTCGTTCTCGGGCAATTCCTGCGCCCATTCGGCCTTGAAGGTCTCGCCTTCACTTTCCCATTTCTCGATCAGCTGCTCGCGCGACCAGGCCTCGCGCACCAGCGGCTTGTCGGCGCGAATGATCCGCCGCATTTCTTCCTCGATCGCAGGAAGGTCGTCCATGCTGAACGGCTCGCGGCCCTCAGGCGCCATCACATCGTAATAGAACCCGTCATCGGTTGCCGGCCCGAAAGTGATCTGCGTGCCGGGCCACAGCGTCTGCACCGCTTCGGCCAGGACATGGGCATAATCATGCCGCGCGAGCTCCAGCGCCTCGGCCTCATCGCGGCTGGTGATGAGCGCCAGCTCCGCATCGCCATCGAAGGGGCGATTGAGGTCGCGCACCTCGCCATTCACGCGCGCGGCCAGCGCAGCCTTGGCAAGGCCGGGGCCGATGGCCGCCGCGACGTCAGCCGGGGTCGAACCGGCAGGCATTTCGCGGGAGGAGCCATCGGGCAGGCTGATCTTGAGCAATTCCGTCATCGGTTTCTCTTACATTCTCAACTGTCACGCCCATGGCACAGCCAAACGCGCGCTTGAAGTGCGATGTGAAGAATACTTGCCGATTTCGGGAAGACACCGCGCCACCCGAAACCGGGTGGCAGGCATCACGTTCAAGCCGCGATCAGCCGCCCCCGGAAATCCGAGGTGGTAGTTGTAGCGATCCTGGTCAGCAGCTTGGCCATTGGCTGCGTATAACGCGGCAAGGTCGCGATGTCATTACCCCGGCCGATTTGGAAAGCACCCGCGCCATAAAGGAAAGGTAACTTGACACACCGCGCGAATCTTGTAAATGGTGCTTTACACAAGAGCAAAGGAGCTTGTCATATGTCGAATATCTGGAAGGCAGCTGCGTGGGCGATATTGATCATCGCGGTCGCGCTTGCCGGGCGCAGTGAGGTGCTGCTTAATCATGACACGAGCGCGATGCTGGTCACCACGCTTCCCATACTGGCGCTTGCCTCGCTCAAGGGGCGCAGCAGTTGCAACTGGAGGGCAAGAGCATGAAATTGTCACCTCGGCGACTGGATGCCTTTCTCATCCTACCGCTTGGCGCTTCGCTGCTGATGATCGGCGAAGCAGCCAAGGAACGAGCCGTCACCCTGAACTTCACTGCCTGGGAACAGGCCGCCATTCTTGGTGCCGGCACGCTGGTATTGGTCTTTCTCGTCATCAGGGCGACCGCATTCGATCGCAGATGTAGCGAGGATTATATCTTCCAATTGATGGCCAACGCGGCGCTGGTTGCCATGGGCTGCATGGCTCTGGTCAATGTGATCTGGATGCTGGCGATGAAGTTCTACGCCATCCCCCAACTGACCGGCCAGAACATCACCGGTATCGCCATCCTGGCCTGGATATTGGCCTATTACTGGTATCGTCTGCGTGGGTTTCAGAAATGAGGAACCGGCTCAAGGTGCTGCGCGCAGAGCGCGACTGGAGCCAGCAGGATCTGGCCGAACGCCTTGGCGTGAGTCGCCAGAGTGTCAACGCGATCGAAACCGGGCGCTATGATCCCTCGCTGCCGCTGGCGTTCAGAATCGCCGATGTGTTCGCCCTGAAAATCGAGGAAATCTTCGAGCGTGATTAGGCGCTCAAGGACAATCTGCCCAAAGACAATCTGAAGGAGATAAATCATGATCAAGCGCGATCCCGCGCACGGCTTCGTGCGTCAAATTTTTACCGCGATTACTGCGGTGATTACAATTCATCTGGTGCTGTCGCCCACCCAGTTGCTAGCCGCCAACCCGGTCGAGCATGAACATATCCGCACCCAGATGAGCGGGGAAACAGGCCCGGTTGTCGTGCTGATCCCCGGCATGTCGACCCCTGCAGAAGTTTGGAGCGACACGGTTGAGGCGCTTGAGCCGGACCACCGCCTGCTGGTAGTTGAAGTACGCGGCTTTGACGGAGAGCGCGGCACCGCCAACGAACAGCCCGGCCTGGTCGACGGCGTCATCGCCGACCTGGCCAGAGATTTCGATGCCCGCCAACTGACGGCAGATGCAGTGGTCGGGCACAGCTTTGGCGGCCTATTGGCGCTCAAATTCGGCCTCTCCCATCCCGACCGGGTCAAGCAATTGATGGTGATCGATGCGCTCCCTTTCGCAGGATTGGAATTTGGCCCGGACGCAACAGCTGAGAGTGTAGCTCCGCGTGCCGACAGGATCCGCGCGACAATTACCGCCCAAGCCGAAGCCATGCGAGCTGCCGGGCGGACCGGCGTCGAAAGTGCGCCTGCAAATGGAATTTCGATCAACCCGGAAATTGCTACACGCGTCACCAATTGGTCGATGAAATCCGAACCCTTGGCAACAGCTCAGGCTGTCTATGAACTTATCACCACCGATCTGCGCGAAGAGATATCCAAGGTAACCATGCCGGTGACCGTACTTTATGCCGCCGGAGATGAGCCCGCCAAGTCAGCCGAGCAATACTCAAGAAATTACGCTGCGCTGTCCGGCGCCGATCTTGTTCCGGTCGAAAACTCAGCGCATTTCATCATGCTGGACCGGCCCGATGCATTCCAGACCGAACTGAAGGAGATGCTTGGCGAATCGAAATAGGCTTTAGCCTGCAAACTTGCGGGAGCCGGCAGCGGTCATCATCCGCCTGGTTCCCGCAAGCTCTTTTGAGCGATGGCGGACGTTCGCCATAAAGCGATATTCGCTGCTCGCCGCTTCGGAAGTCAGTTCGACCACCATATAGCCGCGCTGCGATGTGTCAGCGAATGTCAGGCCCGGATTGTGGCCCACTATGGATCGGGCGAGTCTTTCCGGCGCAATTGCGCCAAGATAGCTCTCAAGCCCCGGCGAGCTGACCGAATGCACCCCGAACTCAATCCCGACGCGGTTGCCCTGGTGGGCAAGATTGAAGGCCCAGGCATTGTGCGTATCGCCCGCCAGCGAGATGAGATTGGCATCGGCAGCCAGGGCAGCTTCGAACAGGCGTGCGCGCGCGGCAGGATACCCATCCCAAGCATCCAAATTGGCAGGCAAGCCGGCACGCCCGGCAATGGCACTTGCCTGCACCTGGCGACGCACATACTCTGGTGTATCCGCAGGCAGAGCTTCGGCCAGGCCAGGTTCGGCATAAAGCTCGCCCATCAGCACTTGCTGGACGAGCACCTGCCAGGTTGCGCCAAGCTGGCGTGAAGCCTTGAGGCGATCGCCCAGCCATGACTGCTGCGCGGCGCCCAGCATCTCGCGATCGGCCGCCCGGAAGCTGCCATCGCGAAAAGCTGCCAATGCGGTACCGATTTCCTCGGGTGTTCGCCTGCCCCCGATCACCTCTGCCAGGTCGAACTGCTTGTCACGCCCGGCCAATCTCGTATCCAGCCGCAGCAGGGTGGCAAGCTCGCCCACCTGATATTCGGCATAGGGCTCATCCGACACCGGCAGCCACTCGCGATAGGCGCGCATCGCCGCCGACTTGCGCGCTTCCCATGGCCCTTCGGTATCGGGCTGGTGGTTTTGCGCCCCGCCTTTCCAGCTGTCATTTGCGGTTTCGTGATCGTCCCACACGCTGATCATCGGCAATAGCTGATGAATCCGCCGCAGGTCTGGATCGCTGCGATAGGTGGCATAGCGCAGACGGTAATCGGCCAGCGCCACGATCTCGTTTTCCGGCCAAAGCACGCGGTTGGGGTTCGCCTCCCTCGCCGATGGATATGTGCCGCGCCCGTATTCGTAAATATAGTCGCCCAGATGCAGCGCCAGATCGAGATCGTTCGCTTCTGCGGCATGGGCATAGGCGTTGAACCAGCCGAAGCCGTAATTCGAACAGCTGAACACCGCCATGCGGAAACGCTCGACCGCGCCATCGGGCAGCGTGCGCGTGCGCCCGACTTCGGATTGCGTACCGTTCGGCGCGATGAAGCGGTAATAATACCATTGACCGGGGTCCAGCCCTTCGGCCCACGCCTTGGCGCAGCTATCATTGGCCGGGCTGGCGATCACATTACCTGCGGCAACAACGCGCACGAAATCCATCGCATCGCTCACTTCCCAGGCAAGCCTGGTGTCTTGCCCAGCAACATAGCGCGTCCACAACAACACCCGGTCTTGCCCCGGCTCCCCGCTCGCCACGCCATGCGTGAAGCCGCTACCGAAACCGCGCGCGGCCAGCGGCGCGGCAGCTGTTACTGCGGCTAGCCCGCCCAGCCGGAACAGATTGCGGCGGGTGAGCGGATGCGCCGGGAGCGCAGGCGAAGCAGGGGGGTCTGTCTTGATCATAGGTGCGATCTAAGCTGCGCCTGTGGCATGCAAATGACAAGCGATTCCAACGCGCCCCTGCATCGCTCCCTGCACAGCTCCCTGCACAGCTCCCTGCATCGCCCCTTGCGTCACCCATGCGAGGGCGGGCATGAGACAAGCATGAGCGACATCCTGTTCCACACCATGCCCGATGGCCGCCAGATCGCGCATCGCTTCACGCCGGGCAGCGGACCAGCGCTGGTTTTCCTGCCCGGCTATATGTCCGACATGGAAGGCGGCAAGGCCACCGCGATCTTCGAGGCGGCGCGCAGCGAAGGTCATGCCTGCCTGCTGCTGGATTATTCGGGTTGTGGGGCCAGCAGCGGCGCGTTCGCCGATGGCACGCTCAGCCGCTGGCGCGAGGAAGTGCTCGCGCTGATCGAGGCGAAAATCGATGGCCCGGTGGTGGTGATCGGTTCCTCCATGGGCGGGTGGCTAATGCTGCTGGTGGGCGAAGCGCTGGGCGGTCGGTTGGCAGGGCTGGTGGGGATTGCATCGGCGCCCGACTTTACCGAATGGGGCCGATCGGATTCAGACAAGCGCAAACTCGCCGCCGGGCAAACAGTGTGGGACGAAAATCCTTATGGCCCCGACCCCACACCGCTGCATCCCGGCTTCTTCGCTGATGGCCAGGCGCAGCTGCGGCTCGGCGGGCAAATTGCGGTGGATTGCCCCGTGCGGCTGCTGCACGGCCAGCGCGACCAAGACGTGCCGTGGCAGATCAGCCTGCAGCTTGCCGAAGCCCTTCGTTCGGATGATATACAGGTGACCTTGCTCAAGGACGGCGATCACCGCCTGTCGCGCGAGCAGGATATTGCCCTGCTGCTACAGCAGGTCTGGAGCCTGCTCGACTAGGAAACGCATAAAATGACGCTCACCGCCATACTTTTGCCCATGCTGCTGCAAGCCATCCCCGATCCCAGCAACATGAAAGTGCCCGACTATTCCGCCGAGGTGCAGGATCGCCCGCCGCGCAGCTCGTCGATCATCGATGCGCCCGAGGACTCCGGCTGGCTGGGCGAATGCCTCGAGCAGATCGAGGAAGAGCCGTCGCGCGCGCATGTCCAGGCACAGATTCGCCGCGACACGACCAGCGGCGATGACCGTGTGCTGGCCAATCACTGCCTTGGCCTGGCCGCGACAGAGCTGGGGCGCTGGGAGGAGGCACGCGCGGCTTTCACGGCAGCGCGCCAGGAAACCCCGGAAAGCGACGCGCGGCTGCGCGCGCGCTTTGGCGCCATGGCGGGCAATGCCGCGCTGGTTACCGGCGACACTGCTGGAGCGCTCGATCTGCTCGATGCCGCCCGGGCTGACGCCATCGCCGCTATGGCAGGAACCCTGCAGGCCTTGATCGCGCTCGATCGCGCGCACGCACTGGTGGAAGGTGGCGATCTCGAAGCAGCGGAGGTTGCGCTTGCCGAAGCCAGGACCTTGCAACCCGAGGATGCAGAAACCAGGCTGCTTTCGGCAACCTTGCTGCGGCGCCTCGATCGGCTGGAAGAAGCTCAGGAACAGATCGAAGAGGCCGCACGGCTTGCCCCGCTCGAACCATCGATCGGCTTGGAAGCGGGCGTGATCGCAATGCTGAGTGGCCGCGAAGAGGCGGCACGTTCGAGCTGGCTATCAGTCACTGCAATGGCGCCCGGCAGCCCCGAAGCCGCCACCGCCCAATCCTATCTAGATCAGATCGGCCCGGCACCGGCACCGCCTGCGCCCACTGCGGCTGAGGCCCCGCAGCCATGACCAGGCTTTCCGTGCTCGATCTGGTGCCGGTTCGCGAAGGCGGCAGCGTAAGCGATGCACTGGCCACGGCCACCGAACTGGCTCGGGCGGCGGAGCGATGCGGCTATGCCCGCTTCTGGGTGGCCGAGCACCATGCGATGGACGGGATCGCAGGCGGCGCGACATCGGTGGTACTGGCGCATATCGGCAATGCAACGAGCACCATCCGCATCGGTTCAGGCGGGATCATGCTGCCCAACCACACGCCATTCCAGATCGCCGAGCAGTTCGGTACGCTCGATGCGCTGTTTCCTGGCCGGGTGGACCTTGGGCTGGGCCGCGCGCCGGGTGCTGGACCCGAGCTTCAGCGCGCCTTGCGCAAGAATCTCAACCAGGCCGCCGATATGTTCCCGCAAGATGTGCTCGAGCTGCGCGCACTGATCACCGGCGATGTCGATCTGCCGATCGCGGCAACGCCGGGGCGCGGTGCCGGGATCGAATTCTGGATGCTGGGATCGAGCCTGTTCGGTGCCCAGCTCGCCGCCAGGCTGGGCATGCCCTATGCATTTGCAGCGCATTTCGCGCCTGATCACCTCGATGCCGCGCTGGCGCTCTACCGGCGGGAATTCAAGCCTTCCGATGCGCTCGAAAAGCCGCATGTGATGGTGGCGATGAACATATTCGCCGCGGAAACCGATGCCGAGGCAGAATTGCTCGCCAGCAGCCAGCAACAAAGCTTTGTCCGGCTGCGCAGCGGCCAGCCCGGCAAGCTGCCTCCGCCAATTGCCGGCTATCGCGATACCTTGCCCGCGCCTGCGCAGGCCATGCTCGACCATCTGGGGCAAGCCGCAGCAGTGGGCAGCCCGGCAACAGTGCGCGAGAAGATCGCGGCTTTTGTCGAACGGACAAAAGCAGACGAAATCATCTCCTGCGGGGCCACCTTTGACCCGGCGGCGCGGATCCGTTCGCTCGAATTGACAATTGACGCGCTGGCCAGCTGAATTGCGCGCGTTCATCTTTGATTATGCGCCTTGCCGTAGCGGAAAGCCCATGCAGTGTTGGGAATTGATGTATAGCTATCAAATGAGCCCCCGTGAGCGGCTGCCAACGAGACATTGCCGCTTGCGGGCCTGTAGCCATGAGCCTATCGGCGCATGATTGCTACGTGATTTAAGAATAAAATTACATGCGCAGGGCAGGCAGAGCCATGGTTTCAGAAGCCAGTAAGACTACCGGAAAAAGCAACGCCACCGGGGATAATGACGCGGTGATGGCCAAAGAGCTGGCGCAGCACATGCGCCGCTCACTGCTCCCCGGTGATACTCCTTTCTCCCCTGCCTCCTTGAAGCGCGCCGCGCAGTTTGTGCTCGATACGGCACGTCAGCGCGAGCCCGATCGCTCGGCGCTGGGGATGGTCTCGATCGCCGGTGACCGCCGCTTCCTGCGCATTGCCGTCATCAATGACGACATGCCGTTCCTGGTCGATTCGATCGCCGCAACAATTTCAGCGCAGGGGCTGTCGATCGACCGGTTGGTACACCCGATCATCCCGGTAAAACGCACCGAGGCAGGCAAGCTCTACGCATTTCCCAAAGGCAAGGACGCCGAAGGCGCCACGCGCGAATCGATGATCTATATCGAGACCGAGCGCTGCGATGCGCGCCAGCGGCGCGAGCTTGAGCGCCGCCTGCGAACCACGCTGGGCGATGTGCGCGCAGCGGTGCGCGATTGGCCCAAGATGCAGGCTGCCATGGCTGAAGACGCAGAGCGGCTGGACGATGCAGAGCATGTCGAACTGCTCGAATGGTTCAATTCGGGCATGCTGACCCAGCTTGGCCACATCACCCGCAAGCGCGACGGCAGCCATGGCCGGATATTGGGGATTTGCCGCAAGAGCGCGCGCCAATTGCTGGCGGACAGCTCATATGAACGCGCCTTTGCCTGGTTCGACGGTGAACACCGCAGCGGCAGGCCTTGTGACATATTGATCGTCAAGGCCAATCACGTGTCCAACGTCCACCGCCGCGTGCCGCTCGACCTGTTCATCGTGCCGCTGCGCGAAGACGGCAAGCTGACCGCACTTTCAATTCATGCCGGCGTCTGGACCAGCGCGGCTCTGGCGAGCCCCCCCCACAAGGTGCCGCGCCTGCGCCATGCGCTCAGCCAGGTGTCCGAGAAGCTGGGTTTCCACCGCGGCGGCCATGCCGACAAGGCCCTGATCCATGCCTTCACCGCCCTGCCGCACGATCTGCTGATCGGCATGGATAATAAGGATGCTCAGCGGCTCGCGACGGCCATGATGAGCCTGGTCGATCGTCCGCGCCCGCGAATGGTTCTTATCGAGGCGCCGCTCGCACGCCACCTGTTCGCCTTTGTCTGGTTCCCGCGCGATATGCTCTCGACCCAGGTGCGCGAGCGGATCCAGGCGCTGCTCACGCAGAATAAGGGCACCGAACTGCTCGACTGGAGCCTTGAAGTCGAAGGAGGCGCTCTGGCGATGTTGCGCTTTGTGCTCGACATCCGCCAGACTGGTGAGCCGCATGACGAAGCCGCGCTTGAAGCCCGGTTGCAGGACATGCTGCGCGGCTGGACCGAAGCGGTAGAGCGCCATCTTGCCGAGCTGGATGATCCATCGCGCGCCGCCGCGATCGCGGCGCGCTATGCCCCGGCTTTTCCGGTTTCCTACCGCACCGATTACGGCCACCATGAGGCAGCAATCGAAATTTGCCGGCTGCGCCGACTGGTGGCCAATGATGCCCGCGAACGCGATGTGCGGTTGTGCCACAAGAAGAACGAAGCCCCCGAACGCCTGCAGCTCAAGATCTACCAACAGCATGGCGCACTGCCGCTGTCCGACGCGGTACCCGCGCTGGAAAATTTCGGTTTCCGGGTGCTCACCGAAATGCCGACAGCGCTCGACAATGGCGAGCTTGGCACGATTCACGATTTCACGCTGGCCCTGCCCGATGGCGAGAAGGCGCAGGCGCTGCTCGACCGGGCGGAGATCATCGAGGATGCGATTGCCGCCGTATTGAACGGCGAGAACGAGAACGATCCCTTCAACCGGCTGGTGATCGGCACGGGCCTTTTGGCGCACGAAGCCGACTGGCTGCGCGCCTTTT
The DNA here is from genome assembly GCF_054957755.1 of Altererythrobacter chaiwopuensis. Classification (NCBI taxonomy): domain Bacteria; kingdom Pseudomonadati; phylum Pseudomonadota; class Alphaproteobacteria; order Sphingomonadales; family Erythrobacteraceae; genus Altererythrobacter; species Altererythrobacter chaiwopuensis. The sequence continues at coordinate 626,946 of NZ_JBTXJG010000001.1, read as the reverse complement.
ATCGCTACCTGCGCCAGGCAGGGGTGAGCTTCACCATCTATACCGTGGTCGATGCACTGGCCAACGCGCCGCATGTTACGCGCGAAATGATCGCGCTGTTTCGTGCGCGGCATGATCCCCAGTTCAATGGCGCACGCGAAGATGCTGCCAAATCCGCCGGCGATGCTGTGCGCAAGGGCCTGATCAAGGTTTCGGCGATCAATGACGACCGCTTGCTGCGGCTGTACCACGCTTTGATCGAGGCGATCCTGCGCACCAATGTCTTTGCCCCGGCAAGCGAGGAGGCACTCGCATTCAAGATCGATTCCGCGCTGATCCCCAACTTGCCCAAGCCCGTGCCATGGCGTGAAATCTTCGTTTATTCGCGGCGGGTTGAAGGCATCCATCTGCGCGCCGGGCCGATTGCGCGCGGCGGCCTGCGCTGGTCGGACCGGCGGGACGATTTCCGCACCGAGATCCTGGGCCTGATGAAGGCGCAGAAGGTGAAGAACGCGGTGATCGTGCCTTCGGGCGCGAAAGGCGGCTTCTATCCCAAGCAATTGCCATCGCCGCAAAAGGATCGCGCCGGCTGGGCCGCCGAAGGGCAGGCCAGCTACGAGATATTCATTCGCACCCTTCTGTCTGTCACGGACAATCTGGTTAACGGCAAGGTCGTGCACCCTGAAAAAGTGCGCGTGCTCGACGGGGAAGATCCCTATTTCGTGGTCGCGGCCGACAAGGGCACGGCGCGCTTTTCCGACGTGGCCAACGGTATCGCCGAGCAGCGCAATTTCTGGCTGGGCGATGCCTTCGCCAGCGGCGGTTCGAACGGCTATGACCACAAGGCCATGGGCATCACCGCCAAGGGAGCATGGATTTCAGTCCAGCGCCATTTCCTGGAGATGGGCATTGATGTTCAAGCGGAGCCGGTGCGAGTGGTGGGCTGCGGCGACATGTCAGGCGACGTGTTCGGCAATGGCATGCTGCTGTCCAAGGCGATCAAGCTGATCGCGGCGTTCGATCACCGCCACATCTTTATCGATCCAGAGCCAGATCCGGCAAAAAGCTGGAAAGAGCGCAAACGGCTTTACGACCTGCCGCAATCGAGCTGGGACGATTATGACAAGGCACTCATCTCGAAGGGCGGCGGCGTGTTCCCGCGCAGCGCCAAAAGCATCAAGCTGTCCAAACAGGCGCGCGATGCATTGGGCATCGTTGCCAGCGAGATCGACCCTGATTCGCTGATCGCTGCAATCCTCCAGAGCCCGGTCGACCTGATCTGGTTCGGGGGCATCGGCACCTATATCAAGGCTGAGAGCGAGAATAACATCCAGGTGGGCGATCCCGCCAATGATGCGCTGCGGATCAATGCCGCCGACGTGCGCGCCAAGGTAATCGGCGAAGGCGCCAATCTGGGCGTGACTCAAGCCGGGCGCATCGGCTTTGCGCTTGGCGGCGGGCGCATCAATACCGATTTCATCGACAATTCGGCGGGCGTCGATTGTTCGGACAACGAGGTCAATATCAAGATTGCGCTGGCCGCCGCACAGCAGTCGGGCAAGCTCGCCGGGAAAAAGCGCAATGCGCTGCTCGAGAGTATGACCGACGAAGTCGCCGAGATAGTGCTCGAAGACAACCGGCTCCAGGCTCTGGCGCTGTCGATCGCGCAAATGGGCGGGGCAAAGGCGACCGCTTCGCACGTGCGCCTGATCGAAAAGCTCGAAGAGATGGGCGCGCTCGACCGCAAGACCGAAGGGCTGGCAGATCAGGAAGCCTATTTGCGCCGCGCCACAGAGGGCAAGGGATTGACCCGGCCCGAGCTGGCGGTGTTGCTGTCATCGGCCAAGCTGGTGCTGCAGGATGCCATTGAAGGCAGTGAACTGGTGCGGGACAGCGCGCTTGAGCCGCTGCTGATCGGGGCGTTCCCGCAAGAGCTGCGGCAGAACTATCGCAAGCAGATTTTCGAACACCGGCTGCGCGACGAACTGATTGCGACCAAGCTTGCCAACCGCATGATCAACCGGCTGGGCCTGATCCATCCGTTCGAACTGGCCGAGGAAGAAGGTGTCGGTCTGGCGCAGGTCGCCTCTGCTTTCATCGCAGTCGAGGAACTTCTCGGCATGCGCGAGATCTGGCAAGCGATCGAGAATGGCGACATGCCCGAGACGGCGCGACTGGCCCTGCTGGAGCGGGCGGCGGCTGCAATGAGTTCGCATATGGCCGATCTCATACGCCACAGCGGTGCCAGCATTGCACCAAGCACGGCGATCGATAAGCTGAGCAAGGGAATTGGTCTGCTCGAGCAAGCTGCCGAGCGGTTGCTCTCGGATGCCGTGCGCCAGCGTTCGCGGAAACAAAGCGAATATTTCGTCGACCAGGGCACGCCGCGGGCATTGGCCGCCAAGGTTGTGCACCTATTCGATATGGACGGGTCGATCGGGCTGGCCGGGCTCGCGCGCGACAGCGGTATCGAGCCCGAAGTACTCGCCAAGGCATTTATCTGGCTAGGCTCGAAACTGGGGCTCGACTGGGCCCAGCAGAGTGCCGAGGACATGATCCCATCCGACCCGTGGGAACGATTGCTGGTCAACGGGCTGGCGCGCGACTTCCAGCACATGCGGCTCGATTTCCTGCGGCGCACTTGCCAGGACAGGGGCAGGGTGCAGGCCGAGGTCGAACAATGGCTAGAGCGGCACAAGGCAGCCGTGACACAGTTCCGGAGCATGGTCGAACGCGCGCAACTGCAATCGCCGGTCGGCCCGGCAGTGCTGGCACAGGTCGCGATCCAGGCGCGGAATTTGCTCGAGAGGTAAGCGGGCCTGGCTAACGCGGGGCTTGACGGCGCGCATATTTGCGGCGAGCGACTGCGTCCATGGACAATGCAGACGTAGTGATCGTGGGCACGGGCCACGGCGGCGCGCAGGCGGCAATCGCCTTACGCCAGCAGGGCCACGAGGGTTCGATCCTGATGCTGGGGCGCGACAGCGAGCCTCCCTATGAGCGCCCTCCCTTGTCCAAGGAGTATCTGGCCGGTGACAAGCCGTTCGAACGGATCATGATCCGACCGGTGCAGTTCTGGGCTGACAGGAAGATTGAACTGCGGCTCGGCGCGATGGTGCGCGATGTTGACCCGGCGGCGCATGAGGTGGTGCTGGGCGATGGCGCGCGCATTGGCTATCGCAAGCTGATCTGGGCTGGCGGCGGCGATCCCCGCCGCCTTTCGTGCCCGGGCGCCAATCTCAAGGGCGTGCACGCGGTGCGCGACAAGCGCGACGTCGATGCAATCATGGCCCAGCTCGAACAAGGCGCGAAGCGCTTCGTTGTCATCGGCGGCGGATATATCGGGCTGGAGGCAGCCGCGGTGCTGCGCAAGCTCGGTTGCGAAGTGACCTTGCTGGAAGCATTGCCGCGCGTGCTGGCGCGGGTTGCGGGCGAGGAACTCTCGCGCTTTATCGAGCAGGAACACCGCGAGCATGGCGTCGACCTGCGCCTCGAAACCGCAGTCGACGCGATCGAGGGTGACGACGATGGCAAGGTCACGGGCGTGCGGCTGGCAGAAGGCGAGGTGATCGCTTGTGATGCCGTGATCGTGGGGATCGGCATCGTGCCGACAGTCGCCCCGCTGATTGCAGCCGGAGCGGCCGGATCGAACGGCGTCGATGTGGATGTCTATTGCCGCACCACGCTCGACGATATCTATGCCATCGGCGATTGCGCCGCGCATGCCAATCCCTTTGCCGACCAGGCGGTGATCCGGCTCGAATCGGTGCAGAACGCGAATGATATGGCGAATACTGCCGCGCGCGCGATCATGGGCGACAAGCAGCCCTATCACGCGCTGCCATGGTTCTGGTCGAACCAGTATGATCTCAAACTACAGACTGCCGGGCTGTCGCTTGGCTACGACCAGGCGGTGGTGCGCGGCGATCCGGCCACGCGCAAGTTCAGCATTGTCTATCTCAAGGAGCGGCGCCCGATCGCCTTCGACTGCGTCAGCAATACCAGGGACTATGTCCAGGGGCGCAAGCTGCTGGAGAATGAAGTGGGCGAAGTAGACCTGGACTTGCTGGCTGATCCAGAGGTGCCACTCAAGGATTTGCTTTGAGCCTATCGGCTGCCCAATCGGCGGCCTCTGCCACCACCGGATCGGGATCTCCCAGCAGCAGCTCGACTTGCGCCAGCAGCGATGCATCGCCGCTATTGCCCGCGGCATAAAGGCAGTTCCTCACAAACCGGTCACGCCCGATCCGCTTTATCGGCGAACCGGAGAAAAGTGCGCGGAAGCCAGCGTCATCAAGCACCAGCAACCGGGCAAGGGACGGGGCGAGCAGTTCCTCGCGCGGCAGGAAATCACGGTGCGCCTGCGCAGTTTGGGCAAACTTGTTCCACGGGCAAACCGCCAGGCAATCATCACAGCCATAGATCCGGTTGCCCAGCGCCTTGCGGAATTCCTCCGCTATCGGGCCCTTGTGCTCGATCGTTAGATAGGAAATGCAGCGCCGCGCATCGAGCCGGTAGGGAGCGGGAAAGGCATCGGTGGGGCAGGCCGCCTGACAGGCATTGCATGAACCGCAGCGGTCATCATGCGGCGCGTCGGGCGCCAGCTCCAAAGTGGTGTAGATCGCGCCCAGAAACAGCCAACTGCCATGATCGCGGCTGACCAGGTTGGTGTGCTTGCCCTGCCACCCGATCCCGGCCGCCTGCCCCAGCGGCTTTTCCATAACCGGCGCGGTATCGACGAACACCTTCAACTCTGCCTCCGGCCTTTCAGCCACCAGCCACCGCGCCAGCGCCTTCAGGCGCTTCTTGAGCGTGTCGTGATAATCGCGCCCCTGCGCGTAAACCGAGATGCGCGCTTTGTCGGGGTGCGCTTCAAGCGCCAGCGGATCATGTGTTGGCGCGTAGCTCATTCCCAGCGCGATCACGCTTTTCGCTGCCGGCCACATGGCGTTGGGGCCGCGCCGCACATCGGAGCGCGCCTCCATCCATTCCATCGTGCCGTGGCACCCGTCGCCCAGCCATTCGTCAAGCCGCCGCCCGACCAGCGGATCATCGCGCGCCGCAGCTACCCCGCAAGCGACAAAGCCGTGCTGTGCAGCCTCTGCCTTGAGGCGGGCGGTCAATTCGCCAATTGTTGCGGCATTAACCAAGCTTGGGGTTGCTCCCGTTTAGCCCTAAGCGTTAACTGGGCATGATGGATACAGTGACTGGGCATATGGCGGTAGGCGATCCAATCCTGCCCGGCAATCATGAGCATGCGGCGCGCCCGCTTGCGATCGAGGCGCGCGGGCTGGTCAAACGCTTTGACGGAACGCTGGCGGTCGACGGGATCGACATTTCTGTGCCCGAAGGTGCGATCTACGGTATTCTCGGGCCCAATGGCGCGGGCAAGACCACCACCTTGCGCATGTTGCTGGGGATCATTGACCCTGACGAAGGGGTGCGCCGTGTGTTCGGGCATGACCGGCCCCAGGAAATTGCCAGGATAATCGGCTATCTACCTGAAGAACGAGGGCTTTATCCTGCCATGAAGGCAATCGAAGCGATTGCTTTCATGGGCGCACTGCGCGGGTTGCCATTGCCCGAAGGGCGCCGACGCGGCCGCGAATTGCTGGAACGGCACGATCTTGGCCACGCTGCCGAACGCCAGATCCGGCAGCTTTCCAAGGGGATGGCGCAGACCGTGCAATTGCTCGGCACATTGGTTCACCAACCGCGACTGGTGGTGCTTGACGAGCCCTTCAGCGGGCTTGACGCGATCAACCAGGGCAAACTGGAACGGATGATCCGTGAGCTCGCCGATGACGGGGTTACGGTGATCTTTTCAACCCATGTGATTCACCATGCCGAACGTTTATGCGAAGGCGTGGCTATCATCGCCGGCGGCAAGGTGCCCTATGCAGGATCGGTGGAAACAGCGCGCGACCGCATCCCGGCGCAAGTGCGGCTGGAGACGCGTGCACGCGAGGGCGCATGGCTGGACGCGCTGCCTTCGCAAGCTCGCCGTGAAGGCGATTTCTTCCACTTTCCGCTGCCTGAAAGCGGAATCGAACCGCTGCTGCGCCAACTGATCGAAGGAAATGCCGGAATTCTGTCACTCTCGATCGAGCGCGCAGGCCTGCACGATGCGTTTGTTCATATAGCCGGTGAAGCCGCAGCACGCGCGCTGGCCGAGGATTCAGCGGCCGATCTGGCGGGAGAACGCCGATGATCCAACAGACGCATGCCAGATCGCGGCTGTCGCGCCTGCAGGCGGCCTGGGTGGTGGCGCGGCGCGATTTTGTCGCAGTCCTGTTCAGTCGGGCATTCTTCTTCTTCCTGCTGGGGCCGCTGTTCCCTGTCATCGTGGGCGGACTGGCAGGCGGTATCGGCGGGCAGGTGCAACGCGAATCCGTAAGCCACGAAATTGGCCTGGCGATGAGCGGCGCGGACAATCAGGCCTTGCTCGCCGCTCAGGACCGCTTGCGACCGCAGCTGGGCCGCAATTTGCCTATACTGGTGCCGGTCGAAGCCGCGCAGAGCGAACCCGATTTCGATTCGCGCACATTCCTTGAACAGAAACGCGGCAATTATGCCGCAATCCTGGGTGGCACGCTCGATGCGCCAGAGCTGGTCGGCACGCGCGGCCAGGTGGTGCGTTGGCAGGGCCCCGTGGCGCTGCTGGTTGGCAATGCCGCCGATGCGCAGCCGGAAGCACTGCCGCAGATCCGGGCGCAGTTGGTCAGCACCAGCGCCGCCACCGTGCGCACCGACCGTATCCGCACGGCGCAAGCGGCCCAGATGATGCTGTTCCTGCTCACCATGCTGCTGGCGGGTATGGTGCTTTCCAACCTGGTCGAGGAAAAGGCCAACAAGATCATCGAAATCCTCGCCGCCGCGATCCCGATGGATGCCGTGTTCCTGGGCAAGCTGTTTGCCATGCTGGCGGTCTCGATCGTGGGAATCGCAGTATGGGGCCTGGCCGGATACGGCCTGTGGAGCCTGAGCGGGGGAGCGATCGCCGATGCCACCGGTTTCAACCCGTCCAACTTGCCCGCGCCGGCCGTAGGCTGGCCGATATTCGCGCTGCTCAGTGTGCTCTATTTTGCCATGGCCTATCTCCTGCTCGGTGCGCTGTTCCTCACCATCGGCGCAATGGCGGCGACAGTGCGCGAAGTGCAGACATTGTCGATGCCGGTCACCATGATGCAGCTGATGGTATTCTTCCTGGCCGCATATGTGATCACCCAGCCGGGTTCGACACTGGAAATGGTTGCGATCGTTTTCCCCTTGAGCTCGCCCTTCGCCATGCTGGCGCGCGCGGCCATGCAGGAAACGCTGTGGGTCCATGCGGCCGCGCTCGCCTGGCAGGCGCTGATGGTGCTGCTGATCGTCAAGGGCGGCTCGACTTTGTTCCGCAAGCGGGTGATGAAATCAGGCGGCGCCGGGCGCGACAAGCCCAGGCGGCGCCTGTTCGGCGCGGCAAGGGCATGAATCGACGCAGAATAAGTCCCTGATCGAAACTGACTATTGACATGGCTGTAAATAGCCGCAGGATAGCGGCGAGAGAGTGGGCGATTGAAAGAGTCGTCCGAAACGGAGAGAGAAATGGCCACGATTGCTCCCCAGCGCCCCGAAGTCCGCCGGTCCCCTACTGCCTATGAGGCGCTGCGCGAACATCTGAAGACGCACCCTGACGAAAGGTTGCAGCATCCGCACAAATGGGACGTGAGCCGTTCCGACATCTATTACAACGATACCTGGCAGCCGATCTTCAAGGAGATGCGCGAGGCCGGGCCGCTGCACTACATTCCCGAAAGCCCGTTCGGCCCCTATTGGGCGGTGGTGCAACACAAGGCGATCCAGCATATCGAAGCGTTGCCGGAATTGTTCTCGTCGAGCTGGGAATATGGCGGGATTACCATCCTTGAACGCCTCAGCGACGAAGAGATGGCGGAGCGCGGATTGGAAGAGCGGCGCGAGCTGCCGATGTTCATCGCCATGGACCGGCCGCAGCACACCGGCCAGCGCCGCACCGTTGCGCCCAAGTTCACCCCCAGCGGAATGGCCGAAATGGAAGGCGAAATCCGCCAGCGCACCGGCGAATTGCTTGACTCGCTGCCACGTGGGGAAGTGTTCGACTGGGTCGACACAGTCTCGATCGAGCTGACCACCGGAATGCTGGCGATCCTGTTCGGTTTCCCGTGGGAAGATCGCCGCTTGCTGACCTACTGGTCAGACTGGTCGGGCGATACGGAGCTTGCCACTGTGCGCGAGCTTGACGAGCTGCGCTGGGGCATCCTGCAAGAGATGGGCGCCTATTTCCAGTCGCTCTGGATCGAGCGGACGCATGACAAGGAGCCGGGTGACGATCTCATCTCGATGATGATCCATTCGGACGCGATGAACCAGATGAGCCCGCAGGAATTCATGGGCAATCTGGTGCTGCTGATTGTGGGCGGGAACGATACCACCCGCAACACCATGAGCGGGATCATCCATGCCTTTGACAAGTTCCCCGACCAGCGCAAGCTGTTCGAGGAGAACCCAGGCCTCATCCCCAACGCAGTGCAGGAATGCATCCGCTACCAGACCCCGCTGGCGCATATGCGCCGCACCTGCACCGAAGATACCGAGGTGTTTGGACAGCAGGTGAAAAAGGGCGACAAGCTGGTGCTGTGGTATCTTTCGGCCAATCGCGACGAGGAAGTGTTCGAGAATCCCGACAAGCTCGACATCACCCGAGAGAACGCGCGGCGCCACCTCAGCTTCGGCTATGGTATTCACCGCTGCGTCGGCGCGCGCCTGGCAGAGCTCCAGCTCAAGGTCCTGCTCGAGGAAATGCACAAACGGCGCATGCGGGTGCATGTGGCAGGCAATGTCGAGCGGGTGCGGGCCAATTTCGTGCACGGCTTCCGCAAGCTAGAGGTCGAGATCACCGAATTCTGATGCTCTGATGGCCTTGCCCTGCGGTGCGCTATCCCTTGGTGCAGTGGGCCTGTGTGCCCAGGCATGGTGATCCGGCATGGGTGGAAAGCGCCCCAGGGCCAGGGCCTTGGCTGCGGATCACCCGCCATACCTTGAGTTCATCCGGTCCGCCGATGTCGACCGGCGCAAGCCAATCGGGCGGGTCATCTGCCAACAGGCGGCTCATCAAGGCGCCTTCGCCGCCGCCTATGCTGAAGTTGCGCGTCTCTACCACATCGGCGCAGAGCACTACATAGTCGGCCTTATAGGCATCGACATATTGGCGTGCGAGAGCAGGCGGGCTGGTGAAACTGAAGATCACATCATGCATCGCCTGCTCTGCGCGATGGTGGGCCGATGCGACCACGCTGTGACGTGTTTGAGCCAATACCGCGGGGCCAATATCAAGCGGCGTGAACAGGATCGCAGGCGGAAGCTTTTTGAGCAGTTGCGCCTGGCTATGTAGCTCGCAGCGCGAATCCCCAAGCCGCACTGCACCCTGGCTTGGTCTGTCAGGTGCAAGTTTCATTGCCATCGTCACCAAGCCGCCGGGGAGAAATACCGCGAACAGAAGCAGCGCCAGGCCCAGCTTGGGCAGCAGGCTGGGATAAGCACGCCAGCGCTTGAACATCTGCCCGATGAACCAACCCATCGGCAATGCCGCCAGCACGCCCGCAAATGCCATCGAGCGATAGGTCATCACACCGCCGCAAAACGCGATTGCGAGCAGCAACGCATATTCGAACAGCCAGCCTCGCAGCCAGTCATGGCTCCGCCCCGCCAGGTACAGCGTCACGCCCAATGCGAACAGCGGCTGGACCAACGCCGGAATGATGTCGCTGACGCTTCTGTTCCACAGCGGCCTTCCCTCACTCACGTTGAGATACCAGTAATCGCGCACCAGTGGATCGAGCCCGGCAAAGGGCGGGGCCAGGCATTGCGGGGCGGACCAGCCAAGAAAGCCCAGCCCCAGCAGCGCAAAGCTGCCCAGTGCCAGCACCAGCGGCAGGCGCGGCATGCGCGGCGCCACCGCAAGCATCCCGGAACCGAGCGCCACGATCAGAAAAAAACCCAGATGCGGCGGGGAAATCACATCGCAATGCGCGGCAAGGTCAGGCAAACCGCGGGTCAAGGCAAAGGCGACGGCAAGGCCCAACGCCAGCGTTTGCAGGTAAGCAACCAGCCACCAGCGGGCACGATGATCGCGCATCCAGCGCAGGGCGAAGATCAGGCCGAATGCGGCGGCCAGGAAGATCACTTCGAGCGAAATCATCAACCCGAATGCCATCGCCAGGCCCGCTGCCGCCCCGCCGCGCGGTGCGCTGCGCCACGACATTGCCCAAGCTCCGAAGGCTACCGTGAAGATCTGCCAGCCATGGTGATCGATCCTGAGCGGCTGGAACTGCATCGGCACCAGCGGCAGCAGCAGCAACGCAAGGCAGGCGTAGATCGCCGTTTGCCGGTCGAACAGCCGCCAGGTGAGCCGCCCCACTGCGAATGTAGTCGGGAGCAGGATCAGCAACGGCAACACGATCATCGTCGCCCGTTCGGCCTGCGGCATCTCCATGAATTGCGAGAATAGCAGGATCAGCGCCGCAATCGGCACATCGACCAGCCGCGACCAATGCATCAGCGTGCCTTCGGGCGGGGTCATCCGGTATTGGTGCAAATCGTACCAACCCTGCCCTGCAAGAAGGTCCCTCACCTGTGCCAGGCGGAGCGAATCGTCCGGACCGGGAAAGCGAACCGCAAGGATGTTTTGGCCGGCAACCAGCAGCAGCACCGCGCATAGGCCCAGCCACGCCAAAAATATGGCGCGATTCGGGCTCTCGCCCAGGCGCATACGCCGGTCATCCATATGCATCAGTCCAGCCCGCGCTGAAATACCACCCTGCTACGGATCAGATAGGTCAGAATGAAACTGGCCACAATGGCGGCCAGCTTGGCTAACCGCGGGTCTGCTCCGGCTTGATCGCCAAGACCGACAATCGCAGTGGTAAGCGCCAGGCCGATCAGCGCCGATATCACGAATAATGCCTTCTGTTTCATGCGCTCGCGCCCGCGAGCGGCAAGGCCATCATGGAACACCTTGCGGCTGGAAAGCAGCCAATGCGCAGCAATCCCGACAGTATAGCCAAAGGCCGAGGCTGGCGCTGCGGCCACACCCGCCGAGAGCAGGGCGAGAAACACCCCGACATCAACCGCCAGCGCACCGACACTGGCCAGCCCGTAGCGGAGCAGGCGAATATCGCGCAGCCTGGCAAGGATTGAAAACACGCATGCCCCCCGGTTGTCAGGCCTTTCAGGCCCGCATGACCATGTCGCAAAACAAGGTTAAGAAAACGCTAGGGTAAATGCCGTGGCGGCGAAAATCCGGCTAATCCCGGGGCTATTCGGGGTTGGCGCGAAACACCACGGTAAGCCGCACCAGCCATACAGTCAGAAAGCTCAGCCCCATCGCCGCCAGCTTGGCCAGCCTGGGATCGAAGCCCGCAGCATCTCCCCACCCCACCACCAGGGCGGTGAGGCCCATTCCCAGTAACGCGGAACCGACGAACAGGACCTGCTGCCCCCCGCGCTTGAGGCCCGCTTCGGCCAGCCTGTCGGGAAACACCACCCGGCTCGAAATCAGCCAGTGGACCAGCGTGCCAACCGCATAGCCGATCACTGCGGCCACGGCCGCCAGCATTCCCGCCGCATAAAGCGCGAGGAAGCTGGCAAGGTCGGCTAGTGCACCGGTGGTGCTGGCCAGTGCGTAGCGCGTGAAGCGCCAGGAAAAGAGGCGAGCAACGTAATGTTTCAGCGCCGCCTCCCGTCAGGCCGACTTCTTGATACGCGCGGGAACGCTGCGCACCGATGCGAGCGCAGCCGCCTGGTCTTCGCTCAAACCCGTGCCGATCTCGCGCGCGGGGATCGCTTTCTCCGCGCCTTCATCGCCCGCTTCATGATATTCGGCGTCTTCGTTGACGCACCAGGTATCATAAAGGCGTTCGCCCGCGAGGATGTTTTCGACCGTCAGCATCGCGGTCATCATCGCGTGATCCTGATTATTATAGCGGTGCATGCCGTTGCGCCCAACCAGGTGCAGCGTGGGATGCTTTGCTTCCAGCTCCACCCGCATGGCATCGACATTTGCGGCATAATCGCCGTCATAGACGGGATAGGCCTTTTCCTGGCGCACCACCGCCCCGCCGATCACCTTGTCCGGATCGACAAGGCCGAGGATCTGCATTTCGCGCTTCGCGAGTTCGATCAGGTCGGCGTCCGCGCTCGACCAGAGCCCATCGCCTTCGAAACAGAAATATTCGAGGCCAACGCAGGCGACATCGGCATCGGGCACCATTTCCGGCGACCAGCTGCGGAAGTTCTGCACGCGGCCGACCTTCACCTTGCTGTCATGGATATAGATCCAGTTGTCCGGGAACAGGTCTTCGCTGCGGATCATCAGCGCCACGGTGAGGAAGTCGCGATATTTAAGCTGTTTCGCCTGCAGCGTGCTTTCGGGCAGCGGATGGAGCCGCGCCGCAAGCTCGCGCATCGGTGCCGAGCTGATCGCATGTTTCGCGCGCACCTGCACGTCCCCTTCGGGGCCGTCTGCCGTCATCGACCAGCCACCTTGTCCGTCGCTTGCCAGTTGCTTGAGACTGTGCCCCATCAACAGCTGGCCCTTGCCGGTGGCCGTGATCTTGTCGCGCGCGGCCTCCCACATCATGCCTGGCCCAAGCCGGGGATAACGGAAGGTTTCGAGCAGCGTCTTGACCGCTTGCCCGTCATTGGGCCGCTTGTTGAGGCCGAGCGAGCGCTTGAGCCCGTCAACCACCGCATTCCACAGCGAAAGCCCCTTGATACGCTGCGCCGCCCAATCGGCGCTCATCTCGTCGCAAGGCATGCCCCACACCTTCTCGGTATAGGTCTTGAAAAAGATCGAATAGAGCTTGTGGCCGAACTGGTTGGTGGTCCAGTCCTCGAAGCTTTTCACCTGTGCGATCGGGAACAGCTTGTAGCGCAGGTAGCTGAGCATACACAGCGTGCTGCGCCATATGCCGAGGTTCCACAGCGCTTCGAATGCGCGCAGCGGATAGCTGTAGAACTTGCCTTCGTAATAGATGCGGCTCATCCGCGGCCGCTGGATAAAATCGTCAGGGAGTATCTCGTTCCACAGATCGACCACCTGCTGGCTCTTGGAAAAGAACCGGTGCCCGCCGATGTCGAAGCGATAGCCTTCATGCTCGACCGTGCGGCTGATCCCGCCGACATAGGTGGCGTCTTTTTCGATGATAGCGACCGTTTTGCCCTGCTTGGTCAGCAGATAGCCGGCGGTAAGCCCGGCCGGGCCTGCACCTATGATCGCCACGTCAACATCGATTGCGCCATGGCTGCGGGCCGCACGCTGTTCCATCAATTACCCCGTTAACAATTGCAGCCTTGGGAGTGAAGGAAATTGGTTATCAGCGCGTTAAGATGGTCAAGAATCACCGGGCCGCCAGGCGAAGCAAGCTAGGCGCCAACAAGCAGCCCGGGAGCCTGAAGCCGCGCCGCGAGGAGCGCGAAGTCGCGCAGCGAGAAAGTGTCGTCGAACACCAGGCCATAATTCTCATCGCTCCGCCAGCGCACCTTGGCGCGGGTTTCGCGCAAGCCCGGCCCCTCAAGCCGCAGGCTCTGGTCAAGCGCCAGCAATTCACTGCATTCCAGGCGTGCACCTTGCTGTGATATATTTTCGACCAATGCCAGTTTGCGCACTGGCCCGGCCATCAGCGTTACAGGAAAATTGAGCGCAAGGCGCAAACCGCGCTTGCGGAATGCCCCGATTTCACTGACCACCTGGTTGACATCGACATTGGTGCCGAAAACGAACCCGGCCTCAAGATCGCGCTCCCACACACGCTTTATTTCATAGCTTTGCCCGCTTTGCAGTTCGAGCGTGAAGCAATCGCCAGCGGGCAGGCGGTGAAACAGCTTGGCGCTGGCGCCAGCCGATGACACGTCGCGTAGCACGCACACGAACTCGCCTTGCGAACACAGAAGCTTGGCTGGACGGATCAGCAGCGAATAGCGGCGCGCGCGGCGCTGCTCATGCTGCTCTTCCGGATCCATCTGCGGAATTGGCCCGAACGCCACATGGTCCATTGTTCCGAATTCCCCGTTTATGCCGACCTTTATTGGCCACCAAAGCTTGCTATGGCAGCAGTGCTTTAAGAAAGAACTTTGCCCCATTAGGAGTTAATACTGAGATAACAATGCCTGCCCCCTGCAACAGGGCCTGGCCGCCGATCCAGTCTACGGACAGATCGCCAATGGAAGCTGGTGCGGGTGCCGGGACTCGAACCCGGACGACCAAAGGTCAGGGGATTTTAAGTCCCCGGCGTCTACCATTCCGCCACACCCGCACGGTTTGCATGCCAGCGCGGCCTGTTAGCGGGCGCTTGACAAGGCGGCAACGCAGGAATGCACACCGAGAAACGGCAACGCGGGTGCGAAACCCTTCATGCAGCACAATAGGCAGCACAATGGGCCGGCGAAAGCGTGCTGAGCCTTAGTTGATGCGCTTGCGCATGTCCTTGCCGGGCTTGAAATAGGGCACGCTCTTTGCCGGCACATCCACCGTTTCGCCCGTCCGCGGGTTGCGGCCCTGCCGTGCTTCGCGCTCACGCGTGGAAAAGGCACCAAAGCCGCGCAGCTCCACCCGGCCCCCTTCGGCCAGCCGTTCGGCAATTTCGTCAAAGAAAATGTCGACCACCTGTTCGACTTCTTCTGCCCGCAGTTCGGGATTGTCCCGATGGAGCGCCTGGAGCAATTCGGATCTTATCATTTGCGCCTCCCAGCAAACGTGCCCAGGCTTCCCAGCACAGGAAGAGCACGCCCGAAAAAGACCTGACCTTAGCTGCGACCCGAAAGACGGCCAAATCTGGAGGCATCGTGCCAGAGTCGTGGATTGTCCGCAAGCGTGTGGCGTAATTTTTCAAGCAAGTGTCGCGGCTTGGCACAGCCGCGCACAGGATCAGGCCCGTTCAACCAATCCGGCCAGATCGATTCCCAGCCGGTCGATGCGTGCGCGGATCTCTGGCCATTCGCGCGCCAGGAACTGCTCGCGCTCGCGGCTGCGCAAGCGCTCTGCCGCGCCTTCGACGACATACATGCCGACCCCGCGCTGAACCTCGACCAGGCCATCGTTCTGGAACTGCTGATATGCCTTGGCGACAGTGAGCGGATTGGCACCTTCCTCTGCGGCAAGCGCCCGAACCGAAGGCAACATTTCCCCTTCGGCGTAGCGGCCTTCGATGATCGCTGCGGCGATCTGGTCGCGCAGCTTGAGGTATACGGGGCGGTTCTGGCTCATGATTTCCTCGCGATTGGTGCATCAGTGCCATAATACAGCCATGCGCGTCAAGGCTCTGCCGGATTCCGGTTGCGGCTGAAACTAAAGCTTCACATGGGAATTTCAGGCGTTAGTGTGCCGCGTCAGAGCGGTGTGCGTCAGCGCCGCGCTGCCATAGGAATTTGGGGAGGACCTTCGTGTCGCTTGAAGAAATTATCGTCGCCGTCGCGGCGTCATTCCTGGTGCTGCTGCTGATTGGTGGCGCGACGATCGTGACTTCGTCGAAAGCCGAATTCGCCGGACACCCCAAGGGTTTGTTTGTGCTGTTCTTTGCCGAGATGTGGGAACGTTTCTCCTATTACGGCATGCGCGCGCTGCTGATCTTCTACCTGACGCAGCACTGGCTCTTCAATGACGAAAAGGCCTCTGTCATCTACGGTGCCTATACGGCGCTGGTGTACATTGCGCCGGTGCTGGGCGGCTACCTCGCCGACAAATATCTGGGCCAGCGCAAGGCGGTGCTGTTCGGCGCGGTCCTGCTGACCATTGGCCACTTCCTGATGGCCTTCGAAGGCGAAGGTACGCTTGGCCAGAACAACCCCATGATCGACGTGTTCTGGGCGGCGCTGGCCTTCATCATTGTTGGCTCGGGCTTCCTCAAGGCGAATATCTCGGTCATCGTGGGGCAGCTTTATCCGCGCACGGATATTCGCCGCGACGGAGCCTATACCATCTTCTACATGGGCATTAACGTAGGCGCCGCAGTGGGCACGATCATCGCCGGCTATCTTGGCCAGAACTATGGCTGGGCCTATGGCTTCGGCGCGGCGGGCTTCGGGATGCTGCTGGGGCTGGTGGTGTTCATCATCTTCAAGCCGCTGCTGCTGGGCAAAGGCGAAAGCAGTGTGCCTGAAAAGCTCGCTTCGCTGAAGTGGGGCATGAAGTTCGAATGGCTGCTCTACATCATCGGTTTCGCAGCGGTCGCCGTGACGTGGTGGCTGGTGCAGAACCAGGCGGTAGTGGGCAGCATTCTTGGTGTTTTCGGTGGCTTGCTGGTAGCCTTTGTCATCTGGCAGGCGATCAAGATTGGCGGGCATGACCGTGACCGGATCTTTGCCGCCATGTTCCTGATCATCGGCTCAATCCTGTTCTGGGCGCTGTTCGAACAGGCCGGCTCGTCGCTCAACCTGTTCACCGATCGCTATGTCGACCGGCAGGGCGTTTCGGCCTCGATCTTCCAGTCGATCAACCCGATCTACATCATCATGCTGGCACCGCTGTTCGCGGGGCTGTGGACGTGGCTCGGCAGGAAGGGGCTGGAGCCTTCCACCCCGGCCAAGTTCGGCCTGGCGCTGATCCAGCTGGGGGCAGGCTTTCTGGTGTTGGTATTCGGTGCGCAGGCCGTCGGCATGGAAAACATGACGCCGGTGATCTTCGTGTTCCTGATCTACCTGCTGCACACCACCGGCGAGCTGTGCCTTTCCCCCGTGGGCCTTTCGGCGATGAACCGTCTGGCGCCCGCGCATATGGCTTCGCTGATCATGGGCACGTGGTTCTTCGCGTCGGCCACCGGCAATTTCGTTGCCGGTCTGATTTCGGCCGCAACCGGTTCGGAAGCGGCATTGGGAGAAGGCGCGGCCAAGGAAACCGTGCTCGCCGTCTATAGCCAGATCGGCTGGATTTCGGTGGGTGTGGGCGTGGCGGTGATTGTCATCAGCCCGCTGGTGAAAAAGCTGATGCACCTCGACACGCTCAAGGATGACGAGCTTGAAGGCGCTGCGGCAGCAGGGCTGGAGGCACAGGAAGGCGGCATTCATCCGGCCAGTCGCCCACCGTCCTGACGGAGAATTGAACTGCCGGGCCCGGTTCGCCGGGCCCCCGGAACTTTGGTCGCAACTATCAAGAGAATTTATATGTCACGCATGATGCGCGCAATCGCGGGGCTGGGGAGCGCGGTGGCGCTCGCCGCCTGCGCAACCACTGGCGGGGCCGATGCCGGTACAAAGCCAGCCTCAGCCAGCGCCAATGATTTCGAAAAGGATCCCTATCCCTCAACCTATCGCGCTTACCCCGGCGCCCCCACGGCACTGGTGGGCGCCACCGTGTTTGACGGCACCGGGCGGCAGTTCGACAACACCACCGTGCTGCTGCGCGATGGCAAGGTGGAGGCAGTGGGATCCGGGCTCGACACCTCGGGCTACACTTTGATCGACGCGCGCGGCAAATTCATCACCCCCGGGGTGATCGATATCCATTCGCATCTGGGTGACTATCCCTCACCCTCGGTCGATGCGCATTCGGACGGCAATGAAGCCACCGCACCCACCACACCCGAAGTCTGGGCCGAACATTCGGTCTGGCCGCAGGACCCGGGTTTCAGCCGCGCGCTCGCTAATGGCGGGGTCACCGCGCTGCAGATTCTGCCTGGATCGGCCAATCTCATGGGCGGGCGTGCGGTTACGCTCAAGAATGTGCCTTCACGGACCGCGCAGGGGATGAAATTCCCCGGCGCACCCTATGGCTTCAAGATGGCCTGCGGCGAGAACCCCAAGCGGGTCTATGGCGGCAAGGGCCGTGCCCCCTCTACCCGTATGGGCAATTTCGCGGTCAACCGCCAGACCTGGCTCGACGCCAAGGTCTATGCCGCAGACGAGGATCGCAAGCGCAATCTCGGCAAGGAAACCCTCGTCGGCGTGATGGCGGGCGAGATCCTGGTCCACAATCACTGCTACCGCGCGGACGAAATGGCGCTGGTGATGGATATGGCCAAGGAGATGGGATACCGCGTCACCGCCTTCCACCACGCGGTTGAGAGCTACAAGATCGGCGATCTGCTGCGCGAAAACGACGTGTGCAGCGCGATCTGGGCTGACTGGTATGGCTTCAAGATGGAGAGTTATGACGGCATTCCCGAAAATGCCGCATTGCTGCAGCAGGCCGGGGCCTGCGTGGTAATCCATTCCGACAGCGATCAGGGCATCCAGCGGCTCAACCAGGAAGCCGCCAAGGCGCAAGCAGCGGGCAAGCGAATGGGGATCGATATTCCCGATGGCGAAGTGGTGCGCTGGTTCACGCTCAACGCCGCCAAGGCGATGGGAATCGATGCGATGACCGGCAGCCTTGAGCCGGGCAAAATGGGTGATGTGGTGCTGTGGAACGGTGATCCGCTGAGCGTCTATTCGCGGCCTGAGAAGGTTTGGGTCGATGGCGCATTGATGTTCGACGCGCTCGATCCCAAACACCGCCCGGTGAGCGATTTCGAGCTAGGCCAGCAGGGCGAAGGAGACGTGAAATGAACCGCCTCCTTGCATTTGCCGCTGCCGCAGTGGCGCTCGCGGCCACCCCAGCCCAGGCACAGGATTTTGCCATTGCCAATGCCCACGTCGCCACTGGTGACGGCAGCGCGCCGATGAAAGGCGCAACGGTAATCATACGCGCTGGCAAGGTAGCCGCCGTGGGGGCAGACGTGCAGCCCGATCCCTCCCTGCCGGTAATCGACGGCACCGGGCTCTGGGTAACCCCCGGCCTCGTCGCTGCGGTTACTGACCTTGGCCTGCTCGATGTTGGCGCCGTAAGCAACAGCAATGACACGCGTGCCAGCAAGGCGCGCTTCAACGCCGCGCTCGATGTTGCCCCCGCGATCAATCCGGCCTCGCAGCACATCAAGGTGAGCCGCGCCAACGGGATCACTCGCGCGGTGGTTTCGGGTGGCTCGTCGAATTCGATCTTTGCCGGGCAGGGCGCAATCATCGATACCGGGGCGGATCCCGATCCGGTGATGAAGCCGCGCGCATTCCAGATGATCGCGCTGGGTGAAGGCGGCGCGCGCATTGCCGGGGGCAGCCGTAATGCGAGCCATGCCGAACTTCGCAATGCCCTGCGCGAAGCGCGCGACTTTGCCGCCGGGCGCTGGAGCGGGGAGGACAACCTTCTCACCCGCGCCGATGCGGAAGCGCTGGGCCCGGTGATAGAGGGCTCGCAGCTTCTGCTGATCGAGGCACACCGCGCGTCCGACATTCGCGCCGTGCTGGCGCTCAAGCAGGAATTCCCCGCACTCGATCTGGTACTGGTCGGCGCAACCGAAGGCTGGCTTGTGGCGCCGGAAATTGCCGCTTCAGGGGTGCCAGTGATCGCGGAAAGCCTGCAAGACCTGCCCGAGCGATTCGAGCAGCTGGCCTCGACCCAGAGCAATATCGGCCGTATGCGCGCCGCCGGTGTCAAGGTGGCACTCAACGCCGCTACGATCGAAAACAGCCATCACTACACCCAATATGCCGGCAATCTGGTCGCGCTCGCCCGCATGCCGGGCGCAGCCGGTTTGAGCTGGGGCGAGGCTTTTGCCGCCATCAGCTCACGCCCAGCGGAAGCGATCGGCATGGGCGGCAGGCTGGGCGTTCTCAAGCCGGGGGCTATGGGTGACGTGGTGATCTGGGACGGCGATCCGCTCGAAGTCTCAAGCGCACCGCTGCGCGTGTTCATCGACGGGATCGAGCAACCGCTGGACAATCACCAGACCAGGCTGCGCGATCGATATCGCGACCTTGACGAGAGCGAGCTGCCGAAAGCCTTCGACTGGTAAGCCAAGCGGCGCCCGTCCACCGCATGCCTCGCCGCCTGTCTTGCCATTTGCCCGGCACTGTGGCCAAATCCCCCATGTAAGGGGGAGTGGTCATGGATGATGCCTTGGTAGAACTGATCGCTGCGAATGTGGCCTTTGTCGGGTCGCATTTTGCGATGTCGCATCCGCTGCGCGCGCCAATGGTGAAGCTGCTGCGCGCAGGTGGTTTCAGCGCGGTTTATTCGCTCGTGAGCGCGGCGGCTCTGTTCTGGGTCTATTCGGCGTTCAAGGCTGCGCCAGCGGGCGACCTGGGCGGTTCGGGCGACCTTGGCTGGATCGTGGCGACGCTGCTGACGCTTCCGGCATTGGTTTTGTTGGCGGGATCGATGTCGGGCAATCCGGCGCTGCCGACACCGGCCGCAGCCGAACAGGCCCGTGCCCAGCCCAAGGGCGTGTTCCAGGTGACCCGGCACCCGATGATGTGGGCGATCGGCCTGTGGGCATTGTCGCACATCGTGCTGTGGTGGAGCACGCGCAGCGTGATCACCGCGCTGGCGATGGGCGTGTTGGCGCTGGTCGGCGCGCATTTGCAGGACCGCAAGAAAGAGGCGCTGATGGGCGAGGCCTGGTCGACATGGGAAAGCCGCACCAGTTTTTGGCCGCGGCCCGGCAAACTGTTTTCGGTCGGCCCGCTGTGCTGGGCCGTGGGGCTGGGCCTTTGGCTGGCGCTCAGCTGGGCGCACTTGCCGCTGGGCGGGATTCCGGCAGGTGTGTGGCGCTGGTTCTGACCGGACCTTTCCCACCCGGCGCACCTCAGACAGCAGTGCCTGGGCGCCCAGGCGAAGTTCAACCGCAATTCACGCGGCAAGAGCATAAATAACCTTTTGTTTGTCTTGAGCCTCAACAACAGGCAACAGTGGTCCGCGCGGGGGGCACGAAAGGAAATGAATGCCAATTTTGCTGACATCGGCTGCGCTGCTCGCATCGGCGAGCACACCAATTGCGCTACTTTCGCAGGCCCAGGTTGCATTTGTGCAGTCCGCGCCGGCGAATGCCGAACTTCAAGAAGCACAAGCCCCCGCAGCAATCGATGGAACCGCGCCTGCGGTTGTGGATGGAGTGCAACCAGACGCGCCGCCGCAAGACGAAGGGCAGGAGGCGGCCGAGCCTGCCGTTCTGGATACAGCAACGGAAGATGAGCCAGGCGCCGGGGCAGCGGACGAAGGAAATGTCATCATTGTCACCGCCGATGGCCAGGCCCCGCTCAAGGATCCGCTCGAGAAAGTCAATGTCGCCGCCTACAAGGTGATCCAGGAAGTCGACACCATTCTGATCGCGCCAATCGCCGATGCCTATGAAGAGGGACTGCCCGGCCCGCTGCGCAAGGGATTGAGGAATTTCTTCCGCAATCTGATGGAGCCGGTCAACGCGCTCAACTATCTGTTGCAGCTCAAACCGGGCAAGGCGTTCGAAACACTCGGCCGCTTTACCCTTAACACAACTGTAGGCGTGGGCGGACTGCTCGACGTGGCCAAGAACAAGCCCTTCAACCTGCCCTATCGCCGCAATGGCCTTGCCAATACGCTGGGTTATTACGGGGTTGGAAGTGGGCCTTTCCTGGTCTTGCCGCTGGTTGGGGCAACCACGGTGCGCGATCTGGTGGGGGGGCTGCTCGATCAATCGTTCCTGCCCGCAGTTGTCGGCAAGCCGTTCGATTCGCTGAAATATGCCATCCCTGCCTTTACCGTGAACTCGCTCGAATACCGGATCGAGTTCGACGAGCGGCTCGAACAGATCAGCACCAGCGATGATCCCTATTATGCGATGCGCGAAAGTTATCTGTGCCTGCGTGAGGCAGACATCGCCGCGCTCAAGAACCGCCCGCCGCCGCGCGATTGCAGCATCGCAGCGATCATGGCCGGGCCCGAACCGGTGGCAGCGTCCGCTGCCGCGCCGCCGTCAATCGAGGCACCCGCAGTGCCTTCGGAAGCGGCCGAAACTCTGGCTCCCGATGAACCCGCACCGCCGCCGGAGATCATCTATGTCGGCAAGGAAGTGGTCCAGCCGCTGCCCGAAGTTTGATCGGCCGGCCTACTGCCCCTTGAACGCGGGGCTGCGTTTTTCAAGCAGCGCGTCGATACCTTCCATGTGATCGCCAGTCAGGTGCATCAGTGCCTGCGTGTTGGCGGCCATTTCCAGCGCCGTGTCATAGCTGGTCGAGCGCCCTTGGCGCATCAGGTTCTTGGCATGGCGCAGGGCGTGCGGGGGCATGGCGGCAATTTTCGCTGCCAGTGCCTGTGCCTCCTGCATCAAGCTGTCATGCGCAACCACGCGGCTGACAAGGCCCCAGTCGAGCGCGGTCGGCGCGTCGATCACATCACCGGTATAGAACAGTTCAGCCGCGCGCGCTTCGCCGATGATGCGCGGCAGGATCCAGGTGCCACCATCGCCGGGGATGATGCCCAGCTTGAGGAAGGTCACGCCAAACTTTGCCTTGTCGGAAGCAATTCGGATGTCTCCCAGGCAGGCGAGATCGCAGCCAAGCCCGATCGCCGGGCCGTTGACCGCTGCGATCAGGGGCACGCGCAAGCCGTAAAGCGCGCGCAACACCTTGTGGATGTTGTTGCGATAGCCGTCCGAAATCTCGGGCGCATTGCCGCCGAAGGTGCCGCTGCGATCCTTCATCGCCTTGATGTCGCCCCCCGCACTGAAGGCGCGCCCCGCACCGGTCAGGATCACGCAGCGCACATTCATGTCGAGATTCACTGCGTCGCAAGCGGCGGCAAAGGCATCGCCATCGCCCTTGGCGCCGAGCGGGTTCATCGTCTCCGCACGGTCAAGCGTAAGTGTGGTGATGTGGCCGGCTGTTTCGATCTTCAGGAGTGACATGCGGCGAATTCCTTTCGCCGGATGCCTTGCCAGCATTATTACCCGCCGTCACCCCGGACGCGGCGGAGAATCTTCAAGCCCGCGCCTCTTCCACGCCAGCGCTATTGTGCCGCAGCGCGCGCAGAACAGTGGCGACGATATCGGGCGCGTTTAGCCCCGCCTTGTCATACTGGTGCTCGGGATCGTCGTGGTCCTGGAAGATGTCGGGCAAGCGCAGGGTGCGGATCTTGAGGCCGACATCGGTCAGCCCTTCGTCGCTGGCGAAGGTCAGCACATGCGCGCCCAGCCCGCCGATCGCGCCTTCTTCAACCGTCACCACAACTTCATGGGTACGCATCAATCTCTCGATCAGCTGAGTGTCGAGCGGCTTGGCAAAACGCAGATCGGCGACCGTGGTCGACAGCCCCTTTGCCTCGAGCTGATCAGCGGCCTTGAGCGCTTCAGCCAGCCGCGCGCCCAGTGACAGGATTGCGACTTTGGTGCCCTGCCGCATCACGCGGCCCTTGCCGATCTCAAGCTTCTGCGGGGTCTCGGGCAGTTCCACCCCCACGCCATTGCCGCGCGGATAGCGGAAGGCGATGGGGCCGTCGTCATATTCGGCAGCGGTGTAGGTCATATGGACCAGCTCCGCCTCGTCCGCCGCAGCCATCACCACCATATTGGGCAGGGTGGCAAGATAGGTGATGTCGAAGCTGCCCGCATGGGTGCAGCCATCGGCGCCCACCAGCCCGGCACGGTCGATTGCGAAGCGTACTGGCAGGTTCTGGATCGCAACATCATGCACCACCTGGTCATAGGCGCGCTGAAGGAAGGTGGAATAGATTGCCGCGAACGGCCGCATGCCCTGGGCGGCAAGCCCCGCAGCAAAGGTTACGCCGTGCTGTTCGGCAATGCCGACGTCGAAGGCGCGGTCGGGATGAGCCTTGGCGAAACGGTCAACCCCTGTGCCCGATGGCATGGCAGCAGTGATGGCGCAGATCCGCTTGTCGGTCTCTGCAAGCTTGGCCAGCGTATCGCCAAACACGTTCTGGTAGGCAGGCGGGCCGGCCTTCGATTTGGCTTTCTCACCAGTGACCACATCGAACCTGGGCACGCCGTGATATTTGTCGGCGCTGTTTTCGGCAGGGGCATAGCCCTTGCCCTTTTGCGTCACGACATGGACCAGGATCGGCCCCTCCGCCGCATCGCGGACATTCTCCAGCACCGGAACCAGCGCATCGAGATCGTGCCCGTCGATCGGGCCGACGTAATAGAAGCCCAGCTCTTCGAACAGCGTGCCGCCCATCGCCATGCCGCGCGCGAACTCATCGGTTTTGCGCGCCGCCTTGTGCAGCGGCTCAGGCAGTTTGCGGGCGAACTTGCGCGCCAGTTCACGCAGCCCCAGGAACTTGCCGCTTGAAACCAGCCGCGCGAGATAAGTCGAAAGCCCGCCCACCGGCGGCGCGATCGACATGTCGTTATCATTCAGAATCACCACCAGCCGGTTGCCCGCCTGTTCGGCATTGTTCATCGCCTCATAGGCCATGCCCGCGCTCATCGCGCCGTCGCCGATCACGGCAATGCCGCGTCCGGGCTGACCCTGCAGCTTGTTGGCGATAGCAAAGCCGAGCGCCGCCGAAATCGAAGTGGAGCTGTGCGCTGCCCCGAACGGATCATATTCGCTTTCGGAGCGCTTGGTGAAGCCTGACAAGCCCCCGCCCTGGCGCAATGTGCGAATCCGGTCACGCCGCCCGGTGATGATCTTGTGCGGATAGCACTGGTGGCCCACGTCCCACACCAGCCGGTCTTCCGGCGTGTTGAAGACATAGTGGAGCGCCACGGTCAATTCGACCACACCCAGCCCGGAGCCCAGATGCCCGCCGGTGGTGCCCACTGCGTCGATCACCTCGGCGCGAAGTTCGTCAGAAAGCTGGCGCAGCTCCGATTTGTCGAGCTGGCGAAGGTCGGCCGGGAAGCTGACCTTGTCTAGCAGCGGGGTTTGCGGTGAGTGACTCATGATTCAAGCGCTTACATACGAATTCGGGAACTGTCGATGAATGGCTGCCAGACCGGGCATCGCGGCGGACCAGGGAATCGGCGTGTCATCAGCCCCTGCAGCTGCTGCACACGCCGCGAATTTCGATCACCGGGCGCCGCGCCTGGAATTCGCGTGTCCTGGCCAGCGCGCGCACCCGCAGGGACGCTTCATCATCATCGATGTGGGTCGCCTCGCCGCATTCGTCGCACACGAGAAAGATGCAATCATGCTCGCAGCCTGGATGGGTATTGGCAAGAAAGGCATTGGCGCTTTCAACCCTGAGCGCGAGATTGTTGGTCACAAACAGGTCGAGGATGCGATAGACGCTGTTGGGCGCCACCCGCTTGCCGCGATCGCGCGAAAGATTGTCGGCAATGTCATAGGCGGAAACGGGGCGTTCATGGCGCGCGAGTTCGGCAAACACCGCTTCGCGCATGCCGGTCCACTGCTCGCCCGCATCGGTCAAGGCAATGCGGGCGGCATCGATCAGGCGGGTGCCGGAATGTTCCTGGTGAGCGTGATGATGACTGGCCATTCAAGCCATATAGTGCACCGCGGCGCACGGCGCCACTCCTCGCGGCAATCGTTACGGGTGGGTGGCAAACCGCGCCGGAGCGACAGCGCGCGGTCATGTCTCAGTTGGCGCTGGCAGGCCCGCTTTGGCCGGGTGTTTCCGCAGGCGCGGCCTGGGCCGGGGTGGCAATTTCGGCCGTGATGTCGCCCGCCATGCTCGCGCCGACCAGCAGCGCCCCGATCAGGAAGCCGGCGCCGAAGTTACGGTAAAGATCGGACTTGAAGAGACCCATGGGATATTCGCTCACGCCTCGAATCAGGTTTAATGCTCGAAGCTGTGTTAGCCTCAATTAATTGAGGCGCGGTGAACACGGCTTTCATAAAATGTCTATTCGCTCTGCGACAGAATGTGGTTACGGGCTGACGAAATGAGTGAAGCGATCATCATCGGCGGTGGCCACAATGGGCTTGCTTGTGGCTTTTACCTTGCGCGCGCAGGCATCCCGGCGGCGGGGTAACGGGCGCCCCGGGGCACAACTGCGCGCATGCGATTCTACGCCGCCAGCGCTGGCTCAAATTCAAGGGTCAGGACCCGACTGGGCGAGCGCAGGTGAGCCGTAGCGCAGCGAGAACCGCACCAAGGACGCTCACCCGGATGGGTGAGCGCAAAAACATCAGTGCCGGAAATGGCGCATCCCGGTGAAGACCATCGCCAGCCCCGCCTCGTCCGCCGCAGCGATCACTTCCTCGTCGCGGATCGAGCCGCCCGGCTGGATCACCGCGGTGGCGCCCGCCTCGGCTGCCGCAAGCAGGCCGTCAGCGAAGGGGAAGAAGGCATCGGAGGCGACCGCGCTGCCAACCGTGCGCGGGGCATCCCAGCCATAGGTTTCGGCAGCTTCCGCCGCCTTCATCGCGGCGATACGCGAGGAATCGCGCCGGTTCATCTGGCCCGCGCCTATCCCGGCTGTCGCGCCATCCCTGGCATAGACGATCGCGTTCGATTTCACATGCCGGGCGACGGTCCAGGCAAACAGGCAGTCCTTGAGTTCCTGTTCGGTTGGCGCCCGTTTGGTCACCACTTTGAGGTCAGCCTCGGTGATCGCGCCGTTGTCACGCGTCTGCACCAGCAGCCCGCCGGTGATCGGTTTGACCAGCAAGCCGCCGCGTCGCGGATCGGGCAAATCGCCCACGGTGAGCAGGCGCAGGTTCTTCTTCTTCGCGAATATCTCGCGCGCTTGATCCGACACGCTCGGTGCAATCACCACTTCGGTGAAGATCCTGGCGATCTGTTCGGCGGTTGCCCCGTCAAGTTCCTGGTTGACCGCCACGATCCCGCCAAAAGCCGAAACGCTGTCGCATTGCAGCGCCGCTTCCCACGCCTCGACCAGCGTGCCTGCCTGCGCCACGCCGCAGGGGTTGGCATGCTTGACGATCACCACTGCCGGATCACCGCCGGCAAACTCGGCGCACAGCTCGAGCGCGGCATCGGCATCGTTGTAATTGTTGTAGGAGAGCTCCTTGCCCTGGAGCTGCTCAGCCTGCGCGATCCCGCGCCCATGCGGGCCAACCGGGGTGTAAAGCGCGGCCTGCTGGTGCGGGTTTTCGCCGTAGCGCAGCACAGTGGGGGCCTTGCCATTGACCGCAAGGAAGTCTGGAAAAAGCTGTTGCTGGTCGGCAAATCCGAACCACTGGCTGATCATGCTGTCATAGGCGGCAGTGGCGGCGAAGGCCTTGGCCGCGCATTTGCGGCGGAAGGCCAGTGATGTGGCCCCATTATTCGCGTCAAGTTCGTCTAGCAATTCGGCATAATCGCCGGAATCGGTGACGATGGTGACAAATTGGTGATTTTTCGCCGAAGAGCGAACCATACTGGGCCCGCCAATATCGATGTTCTCGATGATCTCGTCACGCGCGGCACCGCGCATCACAGTCGCTTCGAAGGGGTAGAGATTGACCACCACCAGGTCGATTGCACCGATGCCATGTTCTTCCATCGCCGCAGCATGTTCGGGGTTATCGCGCACCGCCAGCAGCCCGCCGTGGACCTTGGGGTGCAGCGTCTTGACCCGCCCGTCCATCATTTCGGGAAATCCTGTAAGTTCGGAAATGTCGCGCACCTCCAGGCCCGCTTCGCGCAGCGCCTTTGCCGTGCCACCGGTCGAAACCAGTTCCACCCCGCGCGCGGCCAGAGCCTTACCCAGTTCAACCAATCCGCTCTTGTCGGACACCGAAAGCAGTGCCCGCCTGATTACCACATCCGTCACGATTCGGATTTCACCCCATTTTCTTGAACAGCCAGGAGAATTGCCCCCCGCCGCGCGATGTCATTCCCTGCACCACCAATTGATCGATTGCATGCGGGCGCCCGTCGCCATCGACCCACATGCTTTCTTCGATCTCGACGCTCGCGCCGCTGTCATTGCCGCCCAGGCGGAATTGCCAAAGCGCCCCGTCGGGCAGCATCAGGCCGGCGCCGCGCCGGTCTTCGGACAGCCGCACTTCAACCCCGCGCCCGAGGTGAAAGCGGATTGCAAACCCAACCTTCCCGCGCTGGCCCTTCTTCGAGGGAGGCGTGAGGATATCCTCACCCAGCAGCTCGCAGCCATCCCCGCGCAGCATCAAGATGCGGCGATGGACCAGGCCATAACGTGCGGCATAGCCGTCATGGCTTGCTTCGATCCGCTGCACGTCACCGCCAGCGCGCGCAATCTCGCCGCGCTCGACCTCGACCTGTTCGACGCCCTTGCCCAGCTTGCCGCCGAGCAAAACGGCGGTGGAATTGGCATTGTCCAGCACCAGCGTCGAATGCGCGGCCGTGGCGCGCAGGCCCTGCTCGATTCGGGCAGGCACCTGCCCGCCCGCAAGCGCAGCTCCGCCGCAATTGACAATCAGCCGGTGTACCCCGTCCGACATTTCGAAAGCCAGCGTCGAGGCGCAGCCCCAGCGCGCATGTTTCGAGCGCGGGGGAGGTGCAGCATCGATCTGTATCACTGTCTTGCCGCCAGCCAGCCGGTGATAGCCCCAGTGCCGCACATCCTTGAGCGGGCGGGTGCGGACCCCGCTGGCATCGATCAACGCGGCCAGCCGATCAGCACGGGCAGCGCCATTGCCTTGCCAGCTACCCAATCCGCCATCGCCATGCCGCATCGCCAGCAGCGGCGGCACCAGCAGTTCGCGCATCAGGCCAAGTGGTGCCGGCAGGTCACGTTCTGTCGCCTTGTAGCACGCTTCAAGGTCGGTCAGCATTGCGATCACATCGGCCTGCGCCATCGGGCTGCGCGACAGGGCACCGCCATCCTCGCCTGCGAAATCGCCCAGCGCGGCGATCAGCCCCGCCTCGCCATAGAGCCGGCGCGGCTTGCCCTGCGGCATCAGCAAGCCAGCCGCCGTGATTGCGCCCCAGCCCAGCACTGCGCCAAGCGGATCGGGCGTGCGGCGCACTTCGCGGTCGAGCCAGCACGCGGTCTCGTCAATCGCGGTGAGCATGCGCGGGCGCAGTTTCACGTCCTGGCCCGAGAGCACCAGCGGCGCATATACGAGCCACGCCATCAGGCGGTGCGCAGCATGCTCGGCCTGCCAGGCGGCGCATTTTCCAGGCCTTGGATTGGCATCGAGCCACAATTTCGTAATCCGCTCGGCCGTTTCGACGCATTGTTCGCGCTGGCCCGCAGCAGCGAGATCGCGCAGCCAGGCAAAGCCGTGAATCACCCGCTCGAACGGCGGGGCAAGGCGCGAGGAGGATTCGTAATCCACCTCAGCGATCGGGGCCCTGGCCCCGCTGATGAGGAAATGCCCCGCACGCAGCGCCATGCCCGTTGCCCGATCGCCCATGAGCGCGCTTTCCACTGTGCCGAGCAGCCGCGGGCGCGCGGGTTTGCGAAACGGTGCCGACAGTGTCGCGCCGCCCACCCCCAGGCGATAGGCAAAACGCAGCAATCGGGCACTGAAATCGGATTTGGGCGGTACGAAATCGCTCAACACCAGTGCGCGCGGCTCAGTAGCCGGTGCGATGGGCGCCGCATCTGCAACGTTTGCCAGTGGCTGTTTGTCAGCGCGCTTTAGTGGCAGCGCAGAGCGATGCTGAGGAACTTCTCCGAACAGGTCTTCTTCCAGCCCCTGGTCGGAGGGCCGGTCGCTCTGGCCGGAAAGCAGCGCGTCCATCAGCCTTCGCCCTTGAGCGCAGCGATGTTGGCTGCATAGCGATCCGGCCCGCCCTTGAAGGTGGCCGAGCCCGCGACCAGCACATCGGCACCAGCCTCGACGCAGAGCCGCGCGGTTTCCGTATTGACCCCGCCATCAACCTCGAGATGGATGTCGCGTCCGCTGGCATCGATCAGCGCACGGATCCGGCGGATCTTGTCGAGCTGGGAATGGATGAAGCTTTGCCCGCCGAAACCGGGATTGACGCTCATCACCAATACCAGATCGATATCCTGGATAAGGTAATCAAGCACTTCAACCGGCGTCGAGGGGTTGAGCGAAACGCCCGCTTTCTTGCCCAGCGCCTTGATCGCCTGAACTGTGCGGTGCGCATGCGGCCCGGCTTCGGGATGGATGGTGATGATGTCGGCACCCGCTTCGGCAAATTCCTCAAGATAGGAATCGACCGGCGAGATCATCAGGTGGACGTCAAAAACCTTGCTGCTATGCGGACGCAGCGCCTTCACCACCATTGGCCCGATGGTGATATTGGGGACAAAGTGCCCGTCCATGACATCGACGTGGATCCAGTCCGCGCCTGCGGCGTCGATGGCGCGCACTTCCTCGCCTAGCCGGGCAAAATCGGCCGAAAGGATCGAGGGAGAAATCAGCGGTGCCGCCATGGTGTGTTCCGGATCGCGCAAGTATCCCCAGTAATGCGCTGCAGGTGCTTCGAACAAGCAGCAGGCGGCGCCTTTTCCACACACGCCGGCACACAATGCCCCCACTTGGCACATTAAGCGCCGGTTTGCGTCCAATTCAGCGCCAATTCAGCCCGCCAGCGACATTGGCTTGGCGATATCAAGGCGACATCTATACTACGCCGCAAACAAGCTAAGCCAGAACGGATATGATAATGCGATCGAACTTGCCGAAGACAAGCCTGGTGCTGGCTGCGGTGGTGTTTGCCCCGGCTGGCACCACCAGCCTTGCACAAGCGGCCGAAAGTGCATTTCCCTTTCATCAACAGATTGCGAACGACATGCGCAAATGCGCGCCGGGTGCCGGGCCTGCCGCACGCGTGACGGTGAACGGAGTGAAAGCGGCCGAAGGCACGGTGCGGGTACAAAGCTATCGCGGCACCAAGTCCGATTGGCTCGAACAGGGCAAATGGATCAACCGGATCGAGGTTCCCGCGCGCAAGGGCACAATGACATTCTGTGTGCCACTGCCCGCGACAGGTTCTTACGGCATCGCGGTGCGGCATGATGCCGACGGCAATGGCAAAACCGATTTCGCGCGCGATGGAGGCGGTATGTCCAACAACCCCTCGATCAATATCTTCAACCTCGGCAAGCCGAGTTACAGCAAGACCGCGATCGAATTCGGCACGGGCGTGACTTCGATCACGATCAACATGAAATATATGTGATCAGGCGTGTGGGCCGCGCTTTCGCTGCGCGCGCCACACCTGCCACAGAACTGCCGGTGCTGCGAGCACGGGATGCCTTTCGCGCCATGGCGTCACTTCCACCGGGACGCCGGTATGGCGTTCGATTTTCCATGCGGCATAGCGCGCGGCGCCATCGAATGTGGTGCTCGCCTTGACAAGGCGCAGGATGTTGAGCGGCTTGCCCATCCTCTGTCGGCGGCGCCACCAGCCCAGTATCCTGCCACGTTCGCTGGCGGGTAGCTGCGGCACGATAGTCGCGCCGCTGCTTTCGAATGCGATACCCTGCGCCTCCAGCGCAAGCGGCAGCAACCCGTCGAAATGCGCGGCATTGACCGCCAGAATGCTGTCTTCACGGCCGGGCCGCTCGACGCGAAATTCCGCTTGATAGGTCGCGCGGAACAGTGCGCGCCAATAGTCATCGGCGGCGCCGCTCTTAGGCCCAAGCGCTACCGCAAGTCGCGCCGCAGTCTGCGCTGCCCCGGCCACCGCCGCGAGAGTTTGCCGACGCGCATCATCGTCCCGCTGCCATACCAGCGCACTCGGTTGCACGAACCGCGCCCAGATGGTGGTGTCGAGGAGTTCCCCGCGCGCAGCCTCGGCAAAGGTCGAAAGTGACATGGTCGCGATCTTGGCGCGCAACACCGCCCCCCGGTGTTCCCATTCGCGATAACTTACGCGCGGCCAGATCCGGTCACGCTGATTGCCGGGCAACAATACATAATAGTCAAGCACGCCTTCTAGCGCGCCCGTACGCAGGTTGGAGCCATAAAACAGCACCGCCAGCGCTCCGCTTTCCTCGGCAAGAAGCGCGGCGAATTCGCTAATCGCAGGATCGACCGATGCGCTCGCCTGCACATCAATACGCTCAACCAGTCCCGCCATTCGCAGCCCTCTCAGGGCGCCACGAATTCGAGTTCTGGCCCGGGCTCGATCCGGTATCGCCCTGCAGGAAAGGCTTCGCCATCGAGTATGAACTGGTCATCGAGCTCGATTTCGAAAGCGGTCGCTACCAACTGGTGGATGCCGCGTTCGCGCAGCTTGGCGGGCGACCACCCCATCATCACTGCCGGCAACAGAGCCGCAATACGCCGGGCAACCTGGTCAAGCACCGCCAGTTTGAGCCCTTTGCGCAAGGTGCCGAAGGGCTTTAGTCCCGCAGGAAAGCGCTCGAGCGTCGACACCAGCAGCAGCTGTCGCCGCTCCGGATCGCCCGCGCCGCTATGCGCCATTGGTGCCCCACCGGGCGCCAGCCGGATATCCATCTTGGTGCCCCGGCGCCACGGGTTGGCGCGGCTCCCAAACAGTATCTGAAGCACGCCCCACAGCGTGGTAACGCCAACTGCAAGACTGTTAAACGCCCCCAGCTTGTGGGCGCTCTGCCCGGCGCGGGTGCCGATGGTGAAAGCGCCAGCGCCCAGAATGAAGCCCAGAACGCGCGAACCGGGCTGCTCAAGCCGCGTAATCGCCAAGGGGCGGCGAACGATCCGTGTTCCGTTACCGAATGCGTCGATCGCGGCTTGCAGCGTCCAGTCAGCCGGCGCTTCAAGATCAACTGCAAGCGCGTTGGTCTTGCCCTTGGGCAATACCGCGATGGCGGGCCAATTCTCGCCAAAGATCACATCGCCGCAGGTAAGCACATCACGCACGGTGCCATCGCCGCCATTGATCACCAGCAGATCGATATCCCGCCCGGCCAGCCGCGCCAACGCTTCGGGTAATTGTGCACGATTGCTCGGCTGCACCACGATCACATCGGGCGCAATGCGGCTCTCAAGATCCTTGCCACGGTTGCGGTGGCTGAGCGGATTGTAAACCAATCCGACGGTAGGCGCACGCCCGGGCACGGCGGCTGCGCCTTCCCGCTGCGCCGTGGACCTTGCCTCAGTTCGCTTGTGCAGCGAATGGTCGAATTCGTGGATCGGACTGGCCATTGCTGGTTGTGCCTTAGCGGCAAACCATAAGCGTTCACTAGGATTTTCTTTGTCGCAGCCAATTTTGCCGGCTGCAGTGGTGGAGTTGCGTTTGACCAGCGGGCCGCCACAAAACAGCTTTTGTAGCGCGCCGAATCGGCTAGGTTGCAGGAATGCTGACAGAACACCTGCTTTCATCCGCCAACAGCCTGAGCGACGGGATCGTTGCTCTGCGCCGCGCCATCCACGCCGAGCCCGAGTTGGGGCTGGAAACCCCCAAGACGCTTGCCAAGGTGCGCGAGGCGCTGGCCGATCTGCCGTTGAGCTGGCGCGAAGGCACGTCCTGCACGGGCGCGGTGGCTACACTTGAAGGCGCGAAACCGGGGCGCCGCGTGCTGCTGCGCGGCGATATGGACGCGCTGCCAATGGACGAGAAGACCAATCTCGAATTCGCTTCAACGATACCCGGGCGCATGCATGCTTGCGGACATGACACGCACACTGCCATGCTGGTGGGCGCTGCAAGGCTGCTATGCGCGATGCGCGACGACATTGCAGGAACGGTGGATTTCATGTTCCAGCCGGGCGAAGAGGGCCATCACGGTGCGCGCTTCATGCTCGAAGACGGGCTGATTGATCCGCCGCCCGATGCGGCCTTCGCGCTGCACATCATGCCCAATGCCCCCTTCGGCGTGCTGGCCGGCCGGCCCGGTCCGCTGATGGCGGCGGCTGACCAGTTTACCATTACCGTCAAGGGCCAGGGCGGCCATGCCTCGATGCCGCATGATTGTATCGACCCGATTCCGGGCACGGCAGCGATCGTCAGCGCGCTGCAGGCCATGGTCACGCGGCGCTTCAACGCGGCGAGCGCCGTGGTCGTCACCGTGACGCAGATCCACACCGGCACCGCTTTCAACGTCACGCCCGATTCGGCCACGCTGTGCGGCACCATCCGCACGCTGAGCCCCGAGCACCGTGTCAAAGCGCAGGAACTGATCGCGCAAACCGCCGAGTTGACTGCCGCGGCACACGGCCTGACTGCACAATGTCAGTTCGAACAGGGCTTCCCGGTCACGGTTTGCGACCCGCGCGCGGTGGAACTGGGCAAGGCGGTCGCAACGAAGCTGGGCGGCGAGGGCGGGTGGCGCGACCTGGCAGATCCCATCATGGGCGCGGAAGACTTCGCCTATCTGCTCGAGAAAGTGCCCGGGGCGATGTTCTTCCTGGGGGTGGCCAATGAGGGTGAGGACTGGCGGCAATGCTGCGCGATCCACTCGCCCCGCATGCATGTCGACGAAAAGGCCTTGCCCAAGGGCACGGCTATGCTGGCAGGCTGCGCGCTCGAATTCCTCGAATCGGGCTGGAGCCAGGGCTAGCACCAACAAGAAACCGGGGCCGCCCAAGGCGACCCCGGTCAGTTGTCCAGCGCTCCCCCCGAAGCGCCGGGGAGAGCCCGTTCAGGCTGGCCGGCGGGCGAAAATCCCGAAGCCTGCGATAATTGCGTAGCAAATCACCGGGATCACCATCGCCAGCGCCAGATTGCCACCGGTTGCATCAGCCATCACGCCATAGAGCAGCGGGACAACGGCACCACCGAAGATGGCAACGTTGATGATACCCGATCCGTCCGCCGCGCGCGGCCCCAGCTTCTCGCAGGCGAGCGAGAAGATTGTGGGGAACATGATCGAATTCATCAGGCCCACCGCCAGCAGCGTGTAACCCGCGAGCTCCCCAGAACTGTTCGCCGAGATCAGGATGAGCAGGATTGCACCCGTCGCGTTGAACGCGAGGATTTTACCCGGGCTGAAAATACGCAACGCCCACGAGCCGATGAAACGGCCAACCATGGCACCGCCCCAGTAAAGACCGATCAGCCATTCCACGGCATTTGGTTCTGCCCCGAAGATTCCGTTCAGGAAGGCGGTGATGGGGCCGCCGTTTGCCATCACATGTTCTTGCAAGAGGTAATTGATGACGATCGATCCGATGGAAACCTCGGCACCGACGTAGAGAAAGATGCACAGCGCGCCATAGCCGAAGCGGGACCGCTTCAGCAGGTCGTTGTCATACAGCCAGAACGCCGGTGCGAGCAGAATCACCAGTACACCCAGCCATCCGTTGACCTGGATCGCAAGGAATACGCCTGCGGCTGCAAGAGCGAGGCCGATCAGGTAGCGGCTGTTGGAAACAAGTTCGCCGTCACCCATGATCCTGGCGTCATGCGGCAGCCGGTTGCGGAACATCCAGACAGCCGCAGCCACTACCGCAATGAGCGCCGCGACGCCGAGATAGCCCTGCCAGATCGCCTCGCTCTCGGCAGCGCGATATGCCTGCAGGGCAGCGCCCTCCAGTTGGTCTGCCGAAACGTCGGCGAGACTGCCGAGGATGATGGCGGCACCAACGATCGGGAAAACCGTGGTGCCCAGCGAATTGAATGCCTGAGCAAATGTCAGCCGGCTGTGGGCGGTCCTGGGCGGGCCAAGCAGGCTGATCAGCGGATTGGCCACGACTTGCACGATCACCACGCCGCTGGCGAGGATGAACAAGGCGCCCAGGAAAATCGCATAGGTCGCTGTCTGGCTGGCGGGGATGAACAGCAGGCAGCCCAGGATCATCGTGCACAGTCCCGCCACGGCGCCGCGCATGTAGCCGATCTTCTTCACCAGCTTGGCGCCAGGAATCCCGATTATCAGGTAAGCGGCGAAGAAGCAGAACTGCACCAGCATCGCCTCGGTGTAGCTGAGCGTGAACAGCTCCTTGAGCTTGGGGATGATCACATCGTTGAGCGAGGTGATGCCACCGAAGATGAAGAACAGGCCGAACACGAAATAGTTCAGGCCGGGCGCGTCAATCGACGTGCCCTCGTGCTCGATCGGAACCGGGTCCGAACTGGAAGCCACATCGGGTACCAACGCCATGTATTTCCTCCCCCAACAGGCCGACATCCTGCGGCCTGGTTCTCTCACCCCGGCAGATTAGCGGCGCGCCAATCCCGGTCTAGCTGTATACGAATGCGCGCCGCCCATACCGTTCAGAACGCGCATTCGGTTCCCTCCGGCAGTTCCTCGCGCTGAATGCTGGAAATGCGGAGAGTAACGTCACCCTCGGTCTCGAAAGCGATCCGCGGGCCCAGGCTGCCGACACAGCTTTCGCTGATGACCATTTCGCGCCAACCCTTGGCAAATGCGTGGTCGAACTGCTGCGTGACATCGATTACCTGCTCGTTTCCATCGGCCGTGCTGACGCGCAGGCGGACCGGTGCATTGGGCCGCGTGACCAATGTATAATCGATACGATAGGCTCCGCCGGTATCTGTCGCTTGCGCAAGACCAAAATAGGAACCGCCGCGCATTAGGATCTCGCGCGAATCCTCCTGGGCATCGCGATCATGACCGCGCGAGATCACGCCGGCAGCACTCATGTCGCCGCGCATTTGCGGCATCAGTTCCTCGACGCCGCTGTGATCCAGCCGCCCGACGAAAGCGACCACTCCGGCGCCCAGGCGGCCTGAACTGAACATGTCGGCGTTGTTATTCTCCGCCAGCGCCGCGCATTCCTCGCTCAATTGGGCAAGCGGCGTGGTGTCGCTCAGCGAGCGCCCATAACCGAAGGGAAACAGCGCGCCCTCTGGCCCGTTGACCGGCTGGCCTTCGCAAGCTGCGGGCCAGGAGAAGGGAAGGCGGCCGCTAGCATCGTGCGCGCCGGTGAGCACATCGGCCACGCCAGCACCTTCGCTGCCCGGTAGCCATGACGCCACGAAGGCGTTGGCTGCATTCAGTTCGCGGTTCACCCACAGCGGGCGGCCGGACAGGAATACGGCCACGGTGGGGATGCCTTGTTCGCGGAAGCTTCGCAAAAGCTTGAGCCCTTCCTCGTCGCGGAACACCAGATCGCGCTGGTCTCCCGCGAATTCGGCATAGGGCGCCTCTCCGAACACGACTATCGCCACATCGGGACGGGTTCCAAACGTTCCATCCTTGGACAGGATGGCTGTGCCGCCCGTGGAGGCCACACTATCGCGCAATCCTTCCCAGATCGAGCTCGCATTGGGAAACTTGTCTCGCCCCAACCGGTCCTTGCGGCCGCCCTGCCACTCAAGCGTCCAACCACCGGAAGCCTGACCAATATCATCAGCGGCAGTTCCCGCCACGAGAACATTCGCCCCGGACCTGAGCGGCAAAACCCCATCATTCTTCAGCAGGACTTGTGAGCGCGCAACGGCTTCGCGGGCGAGCGCTCGGTGCTCTGGCGAGCCGAGCATTTCAAACCGCCCCCCAAAGGCGCGTTCCGACGGTCGCCTCACATTCTCGCCCAGCAGGCCCGCACGCTGCTTGACCCTGAGCACGCGGGCGACTGCCTCATCGACGCGCGCCATGGGAATGGTCCCGTCCCTGACCTGCGCGATCAGCGATTCCATCAGCGGCTTCCAGTCATCCGGCACCATATATATGTCGAGCCCGGCCATCAGCGATTGCGGGCAGTCGGTCACTTCACATCCCTTGACCTGGCCGTGACCGTTCCAGTCGCCAACGACCAGTCCGTCAAAGCCCATCCGGCCACGCAGCACATCGGTTAGCAGGGCTTGATGGCCATGCATCTTGCGGCCGTTGATCGAATTGAAGCTGGCCATGATTGCTTCAACACCCGCGTCTATCGCCGCCGGATAGGGCCGCCCGTGCAGGGCGAGGAGAGCATCGATATCGCCGTTTACATCGCCCTGATCAACGCCCTGGTCCGTGCCGCCATCGCCGAAGAAGTGCTTGGCCGTGGCGATCACGCGGCCGCCGCCGAGATAGTCTTCGCTGCCGGGCTTGCCCTGCAGGCCTTCGACCAGCGCAGCGCCCAAGCTGGCAACAAGTTCGGGATTTTCTGAATAGCTTTCGTAGGTACGGCCCCATCTGTCATCGCGCGCCACGGCGACAGTGGGGGAGAAATTCCAGTCGATGCCGGTCGCCTCTATTTCAATCGCGGTGGCATGGCCAATCCGCCGCACAAGGTCGGGATCGCCGGTCGCGCCAAGCGCAATATTGTGCGGAAACAGCGTTGCGCCGACAATGTTTGAATGTCCGTGCACCGCGTCGGTCCCCCACATCGTGGGGATGGCCGGCTCGCCATTCGGCAGCGGCTTGACCGAGGCATCATACATTTCATCGGCAAGGCGAAGCCATTGCGATGCCGGGGCAAACTCGTCGCCATAGGGCCCGCCATTGCCGCCATTCAGATAGCTGCCGAAGCGATAACGCTCCATATCCTCGGCAGTGAAGGAGTTGATCTGGGGCTGGATGAGCTGCGCAATCTTGCGCTCGAGGCTCATCCGCGCAATCAGGTTTGCAATCTCGGCGTCGGCAGGTGTTGGCGCAGCCGCACTGGCGGATGCCGCAGCTTCACCTGATTCAGATACACTTGCCAATGGCACTGTAGCGCAGCCGCCAAGGCCCAGTGCCGTTGCCAGAAACAACCCGGAAAAACGCATTAACCCATCCCCTCCCGCAGGATGCAAATCCCTTGTGAACGCTAATTGAGAACGTTCTCAACTTACTCGATTGGCACGGGGGAATCCAAATTGCAAGGGCTTAAATCCGGCGGGAAATGGCCAGAAGCAGCGTGCTTGCCAGTGCGCATAGTGCCGCCAGCACCCAAAACAGCCCGCTGAAGCCGAACACAGGCACCAGCGAAAGCGTGAGCCACGGGATAATCAACGAGGGCACCGTGTTGGTCAGGTTGAACAGGCCCAGATCCCGCCCGCGGTTTCCCGGACGCGGCAGCACGCGCAAGGTCTGGCCCGAATGGAGCGACAGAAACAGCACAGAGGCCACCCCGAACAGGACATAACCCGCAATCGCCACATTCGCGTCCCCGGCGAGCGCCATCAACATCAGACCGCAAGACGAAATCGCTGCCGAGATAGCCAGAGGCAGAATGGGGCGCTGAGTGCGGTCGGACCAGCGGCCCGCGGCCAGCGCCAGCGGCACTGCAATTGCCAGGACGATGCTGAAAATCCGTGCAGCGTCATTCTCGCCAAAGCCCGGCGCGATCGAGCGCAGCCAGAACAGCAGGAATGCAAACAGCGCGGCTTCGGCAATCTGCACCAGCAGCCTCGCAAACCACATCCTCAGAACGGTCGATCGGGTCTGCCACGCTTCCCGGCGAGGCTCTGCCGTGGGTAGATGCGGCTGCATCAGCTGCGGCAACTCGCGGCCGCGGCCCAGCAGCAGGACAGGCGCCACCATGGCCGCCACCAGCAGCGCCACGATGGCCAGCCGGGTAGCGTTGTCGGCCAGCCCTGGTATCGTCACCACCGCGCCTGCCAGCGCCCCCAACGCCGGGGCGAAGGCAAACAATCCGCCCAGCAGGCCCTTTTGCCCGTCGGGCACACAATCGCCAGCCCATGCCGCAAGCGGTCCCAGCATCATGTTCAGCCCCAGCTGCCAGGCCATGATCACCATGATCAGCTGGGTCAACGAGGCCGCCTGCTCCACGGCGATCAGCAATCCGCTCGACAGCAGCAGGCCAGCCGCGATCCAGGCCGGACGGCCTCCACTGCGATCGCTGAGCCAGCCAAAACCGATATTGGCCAGACTTGCGACTATCGCACCGGCAAAGGTGGCATAGGACAGCGCGGCCACATCATCGCTGCCGGTCAGCTCGGCAATCCGCACCGGAAGCAGTACGGTGAGAAAGGGCACATAGGCCACTGCACCCCCGGCCGCCGCCAACGCCAGAAGCAGCAGAAACCACAGCGGCTGGCGCGCCGGTTGGGCGGTGTCAGCAGTCATTACCGCCCGGCGGCGGTGCAGTCGATCCACGCTCGACCAGGCTCCCTTCGACAGTGATCGGCGCTTCGGGCAAAGGCTCGCGCGGCGCCTTGATCAACAGCTCGACCGCTTGCGCAATGGTGGCCGCGATCGGCTGGTCGACAGCGGTCAATGGCGGATCGGTAAAGCGCACGATCGGCGTGTTGTCGAAACTGATCAGCGAAAGCTGCGCCGGGACATCAAGCTGCATTTCGCGCGCCACCTCCAGCGTCGCAAGCGCCATCTGGTCATTGCTGGCAATGATCGCTGACGGTGAATCGGGCAGGGTAAGCAGGGATCGTGCTGCGGCAAGCCCGGATTCATAGCCGAAATCGCCGCGCTGACACAGGCCGTCGGTGGCGAGCCCGCCCGCCTCCATTGCCTTGCACCAACCGGTGATGCGCCATTCGCTAAGGCTGTATTCTGCAGGCCCTGCAATCAGCCCGATGCGGCGGTGGCCCAGTGCGATAAGATGCTCGGTCGCCATCACCGCCGAATGCTCATCATCCATGGTCAGGCGGATGCCGGGACCAGGCTCGAGCGATCCGATCCGGGCGAAAGGGATTTTGCGCGCGGCGAGCAAACCTGTGATGAGCGGGTTTTCCGAGTGCGGCGGTGTCAGGATCACACCATCGGGCTGGAGCGCGGCAATCGCAGCGCTGAGTTCGCGCTCGACATGGTCATTATGCGTGTCGACCAGTTCGACCATCATGCGATAGCCATGCTCGGCGCAGGTTAGCATCCCGCCCAGCAGCATCTGATCAACCCAGTCCGTGCCGCTGCGTGCGCGCCATTCGGCGATCGTCTTTTCCCGATCGTTGAGCGCAAGAATGAGGTATGAGCGCGAACCACTCATGCGCTGCGCCGCGATCGAGGGAACATAACCGAGCTTGTCGATCGAGGCCTGCACCCGCTGCTTCATCGCCGGGCGAACATTGGGTTCATTGTTGATTACGCGGCTGACCGTCTGCAGGGAAACCCCTGCATCGTCGGCCACGTGCCTGATCGTGACAGCCTGCCGCCGTCTAGCCATTCCCGCCTACCCCCTATTCGATCCCGAATTCCCCTCTATTGCCTGCTGCAATCCCTCCGTGCCGCAGGCTGGGGCCTAATTGCGTCTTATGCCGCCTTTTCCTCTTTGGTGCCGCAGAATTGCGTCACATATTCGTGGTGGGCGGGCATGCCTGCCACCGTTTTTTCTACCAATTCCCGCAGGTTGGTGAGCAAGGCATTCAATTCCTGATCCGACAGCTTCTCTGCGATGGGATGATAACTTTGCGGAGCAATCCCCTGCCCCATCATGACCTGCGTCCAGCTGTTTTCGACAAACAGTTCCTCATTCTTGCGGAACACGCGCCCGGTGGCCTTGAACAGGTCCATCTTGTGCTGGAGCGTGTCGGGAATGTCCATATCGCGACATTGCCGCCAGAACGGGGAATCTGCGCGTTCCGTCGCCTTGTAATGCAGGATCAGGAAGTCGCGGATCTGCACCATGTCGGTCAATTGCTGATCGTTGAATTCATCAATATCGTGCTGGCTTACCTTGCCAGCGGGCAGCATCCGGATGATGCGAAGCACTGCTCGCTGAATCAGATGGATACTGGTCGATTCAAGCGGTTCCATGAACCCACCGGAAAGCCCCACGGCAACACAGTTGCGATACCATTGCTTGCGCCGCGCACCGGTGGTGAAGCGGATGAAATTGGGCTTCGTCAGCTGCTCGCCCTCGACCGAGGAAAGCAGGCGCTCGGCCGCATCCTCATCGCTCAGATAACGGCTGCAATAGACGATCCCGTTGCCTTGGCGGTGCTGCAAAGGGATGCGCCACTGCCAGCCCGCGTCATGCGCGATCGAACGGGTATAGGGCAGCGGCGGGCGCACGCTGGCGGTCTGTACTGCAATCGCCCGGTCGCACGGCAGATAATGCGCCCAGTCATCGAAACCGGCGTGCAGCGCACCTTCGATCAACAGCGCGCGAAAGCCGGTGCAATCGATGAACAGGTCGCTTTCGATGCGCTGGCCTGAATCGAGCCGCAAGGCGGCGATATCGCCGCTTTCTCCGTCGAGTTCCACATCTGCGATCTTGCCTTCGACGCGCACGGCGCCGTCGGCTTCTGCGAGGCTGCGAAGAAACGCAGCATAAAGCCCGGAATCGAGATGATAGGCGTAATTGAGCTTGTTGTCCGGCAATTGCGCGAATTTGCCCGCATAGGCTGCTGTCAACTCCAGACAGTAATCGTCATAGCTCGCCGTGTGCCCCTTCGTCAGGCCATAGAGCCAGAAATGCAGGAACCCCGCGGCCCAGTGGTCACGGCCGGTAGAGCCAAAAGAGTGAAAGTATTTTTCGCCATCGACTTTCCAGTTTTCAAAATCGATCCCAAGCTTGAAGGTCGCCTGGGTGCGGCGCATGAATTCCGCCTCGTTGATATTCAGTAGCCTGTTATAAGCTACCAGCGGCGGAATCGTCGCCTCTCCAACTCCAACCGTGCCGATCGCTTCGGATTCGACCAGGGTCAATTCGATTGTCTTGCCCAAAGTTCGGGCCAGGGCGGCTGCCGTCATCCAACCGGCTGTGCCGCCGCCAGCGACCACAACACGGGTGACTGGTTTGCTGCTGTTCATTGGCTG
Source organism: Altererythrobacter chaiwopuensis (assembly GCF_054957755.1). Taxonomy (NCBI): domain Bacteria; kingdom Pseudomonadati; phylum Pseudomonadota; class Alphaproteobacteria; order Sphingomonadales; family Erythrobacteraceae; genus Altererythrobacter; species Altererythrobacter chaiwopuensis. The sequence goes on along the minus strand of NZ_JBTXJG010000001.1, from coordinate 584,803 downwards.
ATGCTCCTGGTCAGGAACGCGCGGAGTCGTCCGGCGCTTTCGGGGGTTAGAGGATCGAGAATTCCGCGCGCTCCTTGCGGAATATGCGCGACTACGCTTTCATCGTTTTCAAACACGTAATGGTCAAACAGTTCGCGCCAGATGGCCTTGTCTGCATCAGGCAAATCGCGGATCGCCATGATCGCGTGATTGAGCGCATCCTGCGGCTGACCCAGCCAGCGCGGGGTTTCCCGCCACCAGTAATTGACCAGAACATTGAACGGGGCGAGCCCTTCGACATGGTGCCACCACATCGACGGGATGAACACCGCATCTCCTGCGTCGAGTTCAGCCACGAGAGCTGTCTCCAGCGCATCGGCAAAGCGCGGAAACCTTTCGAGGTCGGGCTCATGGAAATCGACCATGCTAACCGCCCGGCCCGCCGGAGTATTGTCGATCGGTCCAAGGTATAGATTGCGGAACTGATCGGGCGGAAAGATCGTGAAGCGTCGCTTTCCAACCGCACAACAGGCGAGGTTATCGGGAAAATCATTATGTGCTGCGATCCTGGTCGGCGTGCCAATCCAGATGCTCGCCAAGGAATTACGATCGCCAAGGTCGATATGGTTCGCTTCGTGCAACCCGTCGAAGAACTGGTGCATGTCGATCGAAGATAGATACACGGGCGGCAGATCGGGCCGACCTTCATTGTCATCCAGCCCTTTGAATATATCCGCAAGCTTGCCTGTGCCCGTGCGGAAATTCATCTGCATTCCGTCATCATAGAACATCCGGCCATCACCACCGGGTTGCCCGATGGAAACGGTGAACGGGCGGTTGCGGGCATGGTTCGCGATGTATTCGCGCGCTTCGCGGGCAGACCGCTTGCCTGCTTGAACCAATGGCCAATCGCGGGCCACTCCGCGCACGACAAACGGAGTGTGCGCAGCGCGGATCAGCGCGTCGAGAGCAGCGAGATCCACCGCCTCGCGCTCCTCAACTCGCTCGATGGAGGAAAAAATGGAAGGATCAGCTTCAGCCACGGCTTAATTGGCGGTTCTTGCGGTCAATCAAATCGCTGAAATGGCCGAGGGATGCCACCACCATGAAGGTCGGCATAAGATGACCCCCCTGATGCAGGTCCCCCAGTTCATCCGCACCCAGATCGCGCAGCTTGTCTTCGTTGATGGTATGAAATCCCACCAGTGAATGTTTGGAACCATCCTCCAATGGCACTTCGAGCTTGAAGGGTTCGATCAATTCATAGCGCTCAAGCGCTTCGAAGAATGCCGGGCTGGCCTGATATCCCGCGTGGAGCAGGCCGAGTTTGTCGGCGATACCTTCAAGGTAAGGCGTCGCAGCTCCATCTTCGTCGAAAACACGAATTCCCTCGCCATCGCTCGAAATGCGCGGATGGCCCATATCGATATGGATTTGCGCGTCATCCTCGGATTCAATCCGGCCAATCAGAAACGGCTGGATCGATTGCGCCAACGGTTTGTAGCGGGCGGTCCATTGATTGTCTTCGAGGAACAGGTTTTCGCCATTGGTAAATCCGAACAGGGCCATGGCAGAAAATTGACCCGTTTCATTATCCCGCTTGAAAACGATCGGGTAACACGTTTGCACCTGTCGGAATTCATATGGCGTCGTGATGCAGGCCATGACCGCGTCTCCCAATTCCGCATGGGAATCGTTGCGGACACGCAAGTCACGATGTTCATCACGGCTGAGAATGCGATGCTGGTTCATGTTAACCGGTCTTCTCCTTCAACGCCGACAAACCATTGTCCGCGTCAAGACTATCAAAATAGGTCCGGTTTGTCGGCAAGGCCGCGCTCATTGCCCGGGCCTGTTCGCGCACCTGGCGCAGCCGCACAAGCGCCTGTGTTGTTGGTGTCGCGGGAACTGTATCCGGAGCCGGAAATCCCATACCATATAGCACAAATTGCTGGCTGGCAGCCGAAAACACTTCGTCAACTTGCGGAAAATCCCAGCTTGACGGGGGTTGGTCGCGCCACAGCTCCAGCTGTTCGCGCAATCGCTCGGGCATGGCTTCGGGCGCGCGCTGCGCCTGCCAATAAGGTCCGCTGCGCTCGCTCAGGGCGTAATGCAGTTTCAGGAAATCCACGATCCGTTCCCAGCGATAGTGGAACAGCTTGTTGAACCGTTTCGCGTGAATGTCCATTGCCGCTCGTGAGGCCGGAAAGTTTTCCGTCAATGCATTCAGCGACAATTCGATCAGGACAATGGCTGATGCTTCAAGCGGCTCGATAAAACCCGCTGACAGGCCGATCGCGAGGCAATTGCGGTGCCAGAATTGCGCACGATAGCCCGTTGAAAATTGTAGCTTTCGCGGCTGCAAGCCAGATTGATCGGCTTGAGGCATCTTATCGGCGATGTAACCGCGAAGGATAGCTTCGGCGCGGTCATCGTCGAGGAATTGCGTGCTATAGACACAGCCAATCCCGCGCCGTTTCGGCAAGGCAATGTCCCATATCCAACCCGCTTCATGCGCGGTGCCAACAGTTTGCGAGGCAATCGCGCTGCCGGGTTCGGTCGGTACTTGCACCGCCAACGCGCGGTCGTTGAGGGACACATCGGAGCGGTCAATCCACTCGACCCCCAACTCCTTGCCGATCAAGACTGCTGCTGCTCCACTGCAATCGATAAACAGATCGCCTGCAATCAAATCGCCAGTGGAAGTTTCCAGCGCAGCAATATCGCCATTCGCTGTGCGCTGGATCGCTGTCACATGGGCAGGCCTGTGTTCGACACCCAAATGCTGCGCCGCGTGCTGGCTCAGCAGTTGCGCGAATTTGCCTGCATCCAGATGATATCCGTAATTTTGCGCGCCCGCATAATCGGGCATCTGCCGTTGGCGAGGTGCAAGATCCTGATCACACAAAACGGTTTGTGCAGTCATGGCCTGCGCAAAGGTGTCTTCGGGTGAGACATCGCGCCAGGCAGCAAGCAACTGCATCATGTCGCCTGGCGCAGGTGGGGTGAAGGGGTGCAGATAGCTGTCGCCAGCTTCGCCATTGACCCAGCCATCAAAGCGCGAACCCTGCTTGAAGCTCGCATCGCATGACTTGAGGAATTCCACCTCGGAAATACCGATGGCAGCCAAGGTGCTGCGCATTGTCGGCCAGGTGCCTTCGCCCACTCCGATCGTGGCAATGTCAGGCGCCTCGACAAGGGTTACATCAAGTTCGGGTCGCCGCGCGCCGAGCATGCAGGCAGATAGCCAGCCGGCAGTGCCGCCGCCCAGGATAACCACCTTTCTTGTCTTGGCTTGCATGTCCATTCTCGTGCGCGCGATCGGCCCCAAAAAAAGAGAGTCGCCCTGCCTGTGCAAAGCGACTCTCTCTTAAAGCGCGGGGTCTATCAACCCCTGAGCGTTAGAAGCTGAAGCGAACACCGCCAGCATAGCGTGCATAGCCCGGTGCTGCAAAGAACACAGCCTGGTCAGCGCGCATATGGCCGCGACGATCTTCGTTCAGGATGTTGATGCCTTCGACGAACACTGTGAACCCTTCACGGAACTCATAGCTCGCACTGACGTCAAACTGACCGTAGGATTCGACGTAGAACGGGTCGAACCCATAACCGGACAGGAATTCATCGCGCCAGTTGTAGGCAACACGCGCCTGGATACCGTCCTTGTCGTAGTACAGAACCGCGTTGGCACTGTCGCTGACGCCGGTGACGGCAAACTGCGGATTCAGGAACTGCTGCGTGTTGTCGTAGCTCGTGTCTGAATTCACCACGGTGTAGTTCAGGATCACACCCAGCCCGGTGTCCCACAAGCTGTGCTGGATTGCGAATTCCCAACCCGTGAGGTTAGCAGTGTCGTCGCTGTTGGCCGGCTGAGTGATAGTGAACACCACGTCCGGATCAGCAGCCTGACCGATAATCCCGGTCGGGGCGCCTGCTCCGTTGTACTGAACAACGCTCGGGTTGTTGGCATCGAGCCAGTTCAGGATATCACTGAAGCCCGGGTTGCCACCAAGAGCAGCAAGCGCCTGTTCAACCGCTGCACCCTGTGCCGGGTTTGGCAGATCGAACAACGAACCCTGAATTGGTGCGCTGGCGATGAAGTTGCTGACGTTCTTGCTGAAGAAACCAACCGAAACGTAGCTTGATGTGTCGTAGTACCATTCAGCCGACAGATCGATGTTCTTCGACTTGTACGGCAGCAGGCCGGGGTTACCGCTGCTGGCAGTGCTGCCCCCAAGCGGACGCAGCGGCTGGTTGACGGTCAGGCCACCCTGCATGCTGGTGTAGTCCGGACGCGTGATGGTGTGGCTGTACGATGCGCGCAGCACGACATCATCCAACGGCTCAAGGCTGAAATCGATAGCCGGAAGCCAGTTATCGTACTTACCGCTAAGCGTGGTGAAGTCCGAACCGCCTCCGAACACCAGGTTCATTTCGTTATCAGCAACCCAGACAACACCGGTCGGGATCGGCACGAGCGCGGACGAATCGATCTCTGTCTCTTCGTAGCGCAGCCCCATCCGCAGCGTTGCCCTAGCTTCGCCAAGGTCAAATTCATGCGACGACTGGATGTACGGCGCAATCGTCTTTTCCTCGATGCGGCGATCGGTAGTGTAAGCCGCAAGGCAGGTCCCTGCCACCTGCGCATTGGAACAAATGCCCAGCTGCGTATCAAGCAGGCCGATCAGTTCTTCGGTGCTGACCTTGAAGTAGTTCGGGATGATCGAAGGATCATTCGAACCACTCATGCCAGCGAGATCGTTCGGAAGATTCGTCATTTCATACAGATCGTCCGGCGTTTCGGCTGCAGAAAGCGTGCCGCCCCAGGTGTCATTCTGAATCACACCAAAGGCCGAACGGACCTTGTTTTCGATGTAGGTCACCCCGAAGTCGATACTTTCGATGAACGAGGCATCGAAATCGTAACCGCCACGGAAAGTGAATTCAGTGATGGTATCCTTCATGTAGGCGTTACGGAAGGCGTTACCCGCAGGGCGGATGTTCGATGCCTGAACTTCCGAACCCGGATACATGTTGACCGAAATCACCGGCATATCCGTCGTGTAATCGACGCGCTGGCTTTCCACGCCATAGACGGCGCTGCCGACAGCGATGTTGCTGCCAAATGGCGAAGTCGGCTTGCTTTCCGAAGTCGAACGGTGCGCATCCAGCTCAAGCCGCAGGCCACCTTTGTCCCATGCAAGGTTACCACCCAGCGACTTCAGGATCGTGCGGTTGGCCGCAACAGCGCCGGTGATCGCCAGATCCTTGTTTTCGCCGGCGCCGAAGGTTTCACCGTAGAAGTTCGGCCCAGCGACCGGACCGTCGGTCCAGCTACTCTGCGTTGTATTGTGGTTGAACCAAACGCCGATGCTGCTGGTACGTGCATCAATGGTGTTCTGAGCATAGGTGAAATCGATGCTACCCGTCAGCGAGTCCGTCGGTGCGAATTGCAGCACGGCCTGACCGTTGATACGTTCACGATCAATGTCGGTGAAGTCATAACCAGCGTTCTGCGTGGTCTGGTAGATATCGTCGCCCATGGGACCGTTTTCGATAGTGCTTGCAGCGCGCCAGTCGTTTGGGTCACCATTTTTCAGACCACCCCATGACCATGCATCGGTGTTGGGCGTATAACCCTCACGCCAGCCGGCGTTAAATTGAGCGAGGCTCGCCTTACGCTTCTGATATGAACCACTAAGGAGAATGCCGATTTTGTCGTCGGCAAAAGTCTGCGAGATGATGCCTGAAACTTCCGGCGTGATGTCGGTGCCTTCGAACGAGTTGTCGTACACACCCTTGACGCCGATACTGCCCTGCAGGCCCGGACGGTCCAGAGGCTTGGCAGTCTTGATGTTGATGACAGAACCGATACCACCGGTCGGCAGAGATGCGCGACCCGACTTGTAGACCTCGACCCCAGCGATGCCTTCGGAAGCCAGATTGGCAAAGTCAAAGCTGCGCGATGCAGGCGCTTCGCAGCAACTGCCAAGGCCCGAAGCCGGCATCTGACGACCGTTCAGAACAACCAGGTTGAAATCCGGTCCAAAACCACGAACGGTAACAGTTGAACCTTCACCGCTGTTGCGATCGATCGACACACCGGTGATACGCTGAAGCGATTCAGCAAGGTTGGTGTCCGGGAACTTACCGATGTCTTCGGCCGAAATCGCGTCGACCACACCAATAGCCTCGCGCTTCACGTTCATCGATTGCTGCAGCGAGGCACGGATGCCGGTTACGACAATCTCCTCACCTTCCGCGACCTCCTCGTCTGCGCCCGCATCCTGTGCGACCGCAGTTTGCGCAGTGAGACCCAGGGCAAGAACCGAGGCCCCCGCCATGAACTTCACGCAAGCGGGCTTACGCTTCCAAGTCATTCCAATACTCCCTCCCAAAGACACGCAATAATATTACGCGCGTGACGACTTATGTGAACGTTCGCATAATTGAGAACGTTCACTCGGTCAACAGCGGCGTAGCTTCGGTTATTCGGATTTCGTGCCTGATTGTGGCGTGCTTGCCACAAATGCGCGATAGGCAGATCGCAATTTTCCTTGGGAAATCATCACTGCTGCCAAGGCCGGCCGGGCCTCGGTAGGCTGTTTATGAATTCGCATGCATAGACCGGATGAAGCCTTGCGCAGGGCCGGGCGGCCGGCGAATCAGCTGCGCTAGCGGTTTTGTCGCCCTTCGATCAAGTTGTCGACGACACCCGGATCGGCAAGAGTCGATGTGTCGCCTAATGCACCGAAGTCATTCTCCGCGATCTTCCTGAGGATGCGCCGCATGATCTTGCCGCTGCGTGTCTTGGGTAAGGCCGGGGTGAAGTGCAGATGGTCAGTGCATCGGCCCATCGTGCCACCATCACAACTGAAAGCGAACGGCTAAGTTAACTCGAAGGAGTAGATAGAAGCGAACTGCCCTATGGCCTAGCCATGGCCTGCCCGGGCGCTTAGTGCTGGCGGGTGGGTTGGTCAAAAATGACTGAAATTATGGCGCACCCGACAGGATTCGAACCTGCGACCTCTGCCTTCGGAGGGCAGCGCTCTATCCAGCTGAGCTACGGGTGCGTGGCGCCGTCAGCGACAAGCGAGCGGCGCGCTTAGCAAAGCAATGCAGCGCCTGCCAGCCAAAATCGCGCCGGGCCCCAGGCTACAAGCATCGCCGCTGCTCGCAAGCACAACCATGCGCAGTTAACGCGGCTGGCGGCGCTGTTAGGGAATTGGCAAGCCCACCGCGCTAATCCGAGTCGTCATGTCGGAATCCGCCACCATTGAAGCATCCCCAGCTAGCGAAGCGAAGCTTTTTGCACGGCGCTGGGGCGCGCTGCACGAAACCGGCAAGGAAATCGGGGCAATGGCCGCGCTTGCCCCTGAGCCCCTTGATGGCACGCTGGCAATGTTTCCCTCACGCATCGAAGAGATTGGCGGCGCCCGGCTTGCCCTGGCGCGCGACGCCCTGGCCGATATCGACGCGATCCTGCAACCAGGCCTTGCCGCCTTGCGCACGATACAGGCCCGCGGACAAGACACCACCGCGCCCGCGCTGGCGCTGTGGCGCGAGTTCCACGCCCTGCGCACCGCGCTGATTGGCCTGGCACATGAGAGTGAAGGCGAGCCCTCTTCGGTTGCCGCCTGAGGCTTGACGCTGTTCGCTCTCTGTTCCATTCTGGCATTATGCCGGACCCTGCCGTAGCCACACCTGATTCGCTTGTTGCAGCCCTGCCCGATGCCCTTGCCGTCGCGCGCGGTGTTGGCCGCCTGTTTGCGCGCAACGATATCTGGTGCCTGCCCGAAATGCCGCTGCGCAATGGCCGCCGCGCTGATCTGATGGGAGTGGATTCCAAAGGGCAGATCGTGATCGTGGAAATAAAGGTGGCGCGCAGCGATCTGCTGGGAGATGCGAAGTGGCCCGAGTATCTCGACTTTTGTGACCGGTTTTTCTGGGCGCTCCCACCTGGGCTCGACCGCAGTCCGCTCGAAATCGAGGCCTTTCGTCCCGATTGTTGCGGCGTGATCGTGGCCGATGGCTATGATGCGGAAATCCTGCGCCCGGCCCCGCTCCAGCCGCTCAATGCCGCGCGCCGCAAAAAAGAGCTGGAACGGCTCGCGAGGGCGGCCTTGCGGCGCCACGCCGGATTGATCGATCCGCACTGCGCCAGGCTGGCCTGGGCGCAATAGGTGGAGCCCCAGATCGCGGGGCATCGCCATTCGTCTCCATGCTCGCTAGAACACCGCCATGTTGCCCGGACTTCTCCTCTCAGCCATCGCCATGAGCGCCATCATTGCACTGCGCTATTTCGCCAGCAGCGGGCTGTTCGCCTGGATCACCAGCAGGCTGCGCCCAGGGCAATATGCCGGGATGCGCTCGCAGATTCGCAAGGAAATCGGCTGGTCACTGGCTTCTGCGGCAATCTATGGCGTGCCGGCAGGAATAGTGGCCTGGGGCTGGCAACAGCGGGGCTGGACTGTGATCTACACCGCCATTGCAGCCTATCCGCTATGGTACGTGCCGCTATCGCTGGCGATATATCTGTTCGCGCATGACACCTGGTTCTACTGGACCCATCGCTGGTTGCACCGGCCGCGCCTGTTTCGCCTGGCCCATGCGGTGCATCATGCCAGCAAACCGCCCACTGCATGGACGGCGATGAGTTTCCACCCTATCGAAGCTGTGCTGGGCGCGGTGGTGATCCCTGCGCTGGTATTCGTGGTACCGATCCACGCCGGTGCGTTGGCGCTGGTCCTGGCGATCATGACGGTGATGGGGGTCACCAATCATATGGGCTGGGAGCTTTTTCCGCGCTGGATTGTTCATTCGCAACTGGGCAAATGGCTGATAACCGCCAGCCATCACGAGCGGCACCATGAGGAATATCGATGCAATTACGGTCTCTATTTCCGTTTCTGGGATCACCTGTGCCGCACCGACCGGGGTCTGACGGAAAAATTCGCTTGATGCGCGCCGGTCCTGTCAGCCTTGCGGTCTTGGCAATGGTGATCGGCGCAGCCGCACCGCCCCGGTCTGGCGAAATCGCGGTTACGGCCACCGGCCTGCGCGTTACGAAGGGGACGGTACTGGCCTGCATGACTGCCAGGCCGGAAACCTTCCCGGATTGCGACAAGGATCCCGCTTCCTATCGCGCGACGGCCGCTGCTGCGGAAGGCAAGATCGAATTGCGCTTTGCCGATGTGAAGCCTGGCCGTTATTCGATCGCCTTGCTGCATGACGAGAATGACAACGGCAAGGCCGACCGCGTGCTGGGTATTGCCCCGCGGGAAGGTTTTGGCTTTTCGCGTGACGCCAAGGTCAAGATGGGCCCGCCATCGTTTAACGATGCCGCGTTCGATTACGACGGGGACGGTGCGTCGCTAACCATCAGGATGCGCTATTTGTTCTGAGCCGGCGCTGAATTGCAGCCCGTGTCCCCGCCTTGCGAGGAGTGATGCTGCGGCTCCCATTGCAAGGCTGTATGCTTTTTATCAGGGCTTAACGGTAAATTTACCATGGTCCGTCAAAACCCTGTCTGACTGAACTTGCAGGAGTAGTTTTGGGCCATGGACAGCTTGCGCGGCAATTTCGATGCGCCGGACTTCACCGAGATCTCGAACGATTACGATCTTGGAGACGATGACGGCACCCGCGACCTGCCCCCGGCAGCGATCGGCCAGGACGAGCGGCGCATGCAGGTGCGCGCCTATAATCACTGGGCGAGCATGCTGGGCGAGCACAGCTTCCCGTCAATCGAAGACCTCCACCCGGAGAACCTGCCTGATTTCGGCCCCTACAGCGTGCTGCTCGACTTCTCGACCGGGATCGAAGACCCGGCGATCCAGTTCCTGGGCGACGAACTGGCCGCCGAATGCGGCACAGACGGGCATATCGCCCGATTGTCAGACGTGCCCAGCCGCTCTTTGCTGAGCCGGATAACCGACCATTACCTGCAGATTCTCGCCAACCAGGCGCCGATCGGATTCGAAGCCGAGTTCGTCAACCAACGCGCGGTGACAATCCTCTATCGCGGCATCCTGCTGCCTTATTCCAGCGACAATGATACGATCGACTTCATTTACGGCGTGATCAACTGGAAGGAGATGGCGGGCCAGGACAAGGCCGACGAATTGCTGCTCGAAATCGACCAGGCAATCGAAGCCGAAGAAGACGAGCCGGTCAAACGCGATAATGATCCGGTGACCGATTGGGCCGACGGGCCAAGCGCGGACCGCGATTTCTCTGCTTCCACACCTGCGCCAGCGGCGGATGAAGAATCCAATATTCGTGACATCGGCGGCTTCGGCGCATCCTTCGGCCGATCCTTCGGCATTGGCAATGACGCGGAAGCGCAAGGCATGCCTGAGCCCGCCTTCGGCGATTACTCGCTCGATGACGAGGATGCGCTCGACTTGTCCGAGATCGCCTTTGGCGACTACTCGCTCGATGACGAGGACTTCGGCGATGAAGAGGGTGAAGAAGAAGCCAATTATGATTTCGCTTCGCTCAGCGATCATATCGCCACGCCCACCAAGAAAGCGCTCTCGCTCGATCTTGATGATCTGGTGCCGTCAGATGCACAGGATGACGAGGATGAAGAGGCAGGCGACGAACCCGGCTTCGAAACCGACCTCGAAACCGGCTACGAAACCGACTACGAAACCGGCCAGGAACCCGGCTACGAACCTGAGGCGCCAACGGTCGCGCCCGCTCGCGAAGAGTTTGGCCGCGCTGCAGCGCAAAGCGAAGCAGAAAACGCACCCGCACGCTTCGACGAAGAGTTCGCCGCCGAAGAAGACGAGATCGAATTCAGCGTCGACTTGTCGCAAGATGCGGGCCTGTATGATTACCTTGCCGCAGCTCGTGAGGCCGCGCAGCATGCCAGCGATTGCGAGGACCGCGGCCGTAGAGCGCTATATCTTGCGGTAGGTCAGGCTTACGACTTCTCTGTTGCGGCGCAAGAGGCACCCGACGACTATGCCGAGCTGCTCGCCAAATGCGGGCTGGAAGCGCAGGCGCGTGCACCCATGACGCCAGTGGTAAAGCTGGTTTTTGGCGCCGATTACGACAAGACGCGCCTGACCGAATATGCGGCCGTGCTGAGTTATGCCCACCGCGTAGGAATCGCTCCTGACGGCCTGGCCGATTATGTCGCGCAGGCACGCGGCGGCCTGAAGGGCGTTGTCAGCGCCGAACGCCGCTGGCGCAAGGAGCAGGCCGGGCAGGATATCGAGCCGGAAAGCGAAGTGCGCGGCGCGCTGGCCAAGAAGCTGCGTAAACTCGCACCGCAGGAATTTTCCGACATCGCAAGCGCTGGCGAAGAGTTCGCGCTGGTAATGATCCGTCGCACCGAAGCCGGCGAAGTCGTGATGCTGGGCGAAATCGAACAGGATGTGCCGTTGATCGAGCGCGCCGCGCGCAAACTGCTCGGCTGATTGCCCCGCCACACCTACGGTTCACTTCCCGCTGGCCAGCGCTTTCGGCGCGCGATAGGGCGCATCCATGGCAAGGCGGAGGCAGCGCGGCATGATCTGGGCAAGCGGCGGGATACTGGCGATTGCTGCGCTGGCCGCGATTGCAATGCAAATCGCAATCTGGCGCAACGGCCCGGCGGTGGTCGATGCCATCGACCGCGTAACCGGCGGCCAGCGCGGAACGGCCAGGCTGGCCGAGGTCGCGCTCGGCCCGTCGCCGCAGCACAAGGTGATCGTGTTCGGCCCGGCCAACCGGCAGGCTGGCGAGGCGCGCCCGGTGCTGCTTTTCGTGCACGGCGGCAGCTGGAACAAGGGCAGCCCCGACGATTACGGTTTCATCGGTCGCGCTTTCGTGCCCGAAGGCTTTGTTGTGGTGCTGGCGGGTTACCGGCTCCACCCCGAAGCGGTCTATCCCGCGATGCTTGAAGATACCGCCGCCGCAGTCGACTGGACCCGTGCCAATATCGCGCAATATGGCGGCAATCCCGCGCGGATCGTGCTGGCCGGGCATTCCGCCGGCGCATACAATGTGGTGATGACCGCGCTCGACCAGCGATGGCTGGCGAATGGCGAGACAGCCGAGCCTCCCATCGCCGGTGTGATCGGGCTGGCCGGGCCCTATGACTTCTATCCGTTCGACAGTGATTCGACCCGCGCCAGCTTCAATCACGTCGCGCGGCCCGAAACAACTCAGCCTGTCAACCATGTTCGCGCCGACGCACCGCCCAAATTGCTGATCCATGGTGAACGCGATACACTGGTGCGCCCGCGAAATACGCGTGAATTGTCCCGCCGCCTCAAAGCTGCGGGGGCTAAAGTGGAAACCCTGTTCTTCGCCGATATGAACCACAACGATCCCTTGCTCGCGCTGGCAAACCCTTGGCGGCGCGATCGCAAGCTAATCGATGCGGTGGTCAATTTCGCACGCAATGCCACAGCTTCAGTTCCAGTTCAGGACAAAATCAGTTAGCACGGTGGCATCATGCGATTGCTGAGTCATATTGCCGCTTTCCTTGCCGTGTTGCTGCTTGCGGCGCACCCCGCCGTCGCACAATCGGTGCTGCGCGATGCCGAAACCGAAGCCTTGCTGGCCGATATGGCTGCGCCACTGGTTGATGCCGCAGGGCTTGCCCCGGGCAATGTCGATATCGTCCTGATCAATGATCCCTCGATCAACGCATTCGTTGCCGGTGGGCAAGCGGTCTATATCCATGCCGGGCTGATTGACGCGGCGGACACCGCCAATGAGGTGCAGGGCGTGATCGCACACGAGCTGGGCCATATTACCGGCGGGCATGTAGTGCGCTTCAGCGAAGGCGTCAGTGCCGCGAGCAATATCTCGATCCTCAGCCTGCTGCTGGGCGTTGGCGCGGCACTCGCTGGCGGCGGCGAGGCGGCGATGGGCGTGATGATGGCCGGCCAGCGCGCGGCAATGGGCAAATTCCTTGCATTCAGCCGCGTGCAGGAGGCTTCGGCCGATGCCGCTGGTGCCGAATATCTCTCGCTCGCGGGAATTTCAGGCCGTGGAAGCCTGGACTTCTTCGGCAAGCTGCAGAGCCTGGAGTTCCGCTATGGCGTGAGCCAGGATGATGACGCCGCCTTCACCCGCACACACCCCCTTTCTGGCGATCGCATCGCGCGCCTGCGCGAAACCTATATTGTCGACCCCGCATGGGAGGCGCCCGGCGATCCGGTGCTGCAAGCCCGCTTCGAGCGCGTGAAGGCCAAGCTGTCAGGCTATCTTGCCGATCCAAAGCGCACCCTGACCCAATATCCGGCGACCGACACCAGCATTCCGGCGCATTATGCCAGGGCCTATGCCTATCACAAGAGCGCGCTGATCGATCAGGCCTTGGCAGAGACGGACAGACTCCTCGAAATCAGCCCGAAAGACCCCTATTTTCTGGAACTTCGCGGCCAGGTGCTGCTTGAATCGGGCGATCCTGCTGGCGCACTGCCATATTTGCGTGAAGCCACCGAATTGACCGGCCACAATCCGCTGATCGCTTCGATGTTCGGCCATGCCCTGATCGCAACCGAGGACAAGTCGCGCTATGACGAGGCCGAGCGGGTGCTGCGCGCGGCCGTTGCGCGCGACCGGCTCAACCCGTTTGCCTGGTACCAGCTTGGCGTGGTCTATGCTGCACGCGGCGACATGCCCCGGGCAAGGCTCGCCAGCGCCGAACAGCAGGTCATGAACCGCCGCTACGCTGAAGCCCTGCGCAGTGCGCAGGCCGCCGAGGTAGGGCTGGAACCTTACACGCCTGACTGGATCCGCGCGCAGGACATCGCCCTTCAGGCCCGCGCCTCGCTGGAAGAAATCCGCGACCGCAATTAGACCGCACCACTGGAATTACGGATGACCCCTATGTTCAAACAATCCCTGCTGACTGCCGCACTGGCCATGCTGTTCGGCTTTGCAGGTGCGGCTATATGGTCATATTCAGGCCTGGGTGATCAGCGCACCCGTAGCTATCTCGTCGCCAATCCCGAAATCCTGCCGGAGATGGCCGAAGCCTATCAGGAAAGGCAGGCACAGGAACGGCTTGCGGGCATTTCGGATCAGGTGATGGTGCCCTTTCCCGGCGCCGTGATCGGCAATCCGCAGGGTTCGAAAGTCTTGGTCGAGTTCACCGATTACAATTGCCCCTATTGCGCGATGAGCCAGGCCGATGTGCAGCGGCTGGTCGAATCCGATCCCGAAGTGAAGGTTGTGATCCGCGAATGGTCGATTTTCCAGGGCAGCGAAATCGCCTCAAAGATGGCGCTCGCCGCAGCCAAACAGGGCAAATATCCTGCCTTTCACGATGCCATGTTCCGCCTTGGCCCAGTCTCGCCCGAAAGTGTCGAGGCAGCCGCCCGCGAAGCCGGGCTCGATCTCGAGCGCGCACGTACCGATGCCGAATCGGAAGAAGTGGCGCAGGAAATCGCCCGCAACCATGCCCTGGCCAGCCAGCTGGGCTTTACCGGCACGCCCAGCTGGGTGACGCGGGACCGCGCCTTCGAAGGTGCCGTGGGCTTTGGCGCACTCAAGGAAGCGCTGGAACCAAGCGGTAGCTGATGCCTGCGGCCCGCGCGCTTGCCCTGGCCTTGTCTGCCGCGCTTGCTGCGGCGGCAACTCCTGCTTCAAGCGCCAAAGCTGGCAGCAACACCCCTGCGCTCGAGCGGTTTCAGGCCCAGCAACAGGTTGAGCAGCGCGTTCAGGACATCGGCTGGCGCCTGGTCACCGGGAACAGCCGCTTCTGCGATAATGTGGTGCCCGCGATCGGCCTGTTGCTGCACGACATGGCGAGCTATCGCGAACCAGCCGCAGTGCGGAACCTGCTGGGGCTCGAGAGCGATTTCGCCGTGCTGGCCGCAGCCGAGGGGTCACCTGCCGCTAAAGCTGGGTTGGCTACAGGCGTCGAAATTGCCGCCATTGACAATGAGGTGCTCTCAAGCTGGCCCTCGCAAACGCATGGCGACTGGCGCCGGACAGTGCGCGCGCATGATCTGATCTCTGCGCGGCTCGCAACTTCTGGAGTAGTCGTTCTGCAGCGCCGTGAAGGCAGCCGGGTGAAGCTGGCCGGCGAACCTGCCTGCGCCTCGCGTTTCGAAATGGGCGGCGGCGGCAAGGGCGCGCTTGCTGAGGGTATGCGGGTGATTGTTGAACGCGATTTCCCGGGACTGGGTTATCCTGAAGACGAACTGGCCGCCGCGCTGGCGCACGAGCTGGCGCACAATCTGCTGCGGCACAGGATATGGCTCGAGCGCGAAGGGCGCGGTCGCCGCAACATCCGCCTGACCGAGCGCGAGGCCGACCGGCTGATGCCGTGGCTGCTCGCCAATGCCGGTTACCAGCCGTCAGCCGCGTCGCGCTTCATGGCACGCTGGGGCCCGGACCATTCGGGCGGGATTTTCCGCAAACGCAGCCATGACGGTTGGGACGAGCGGCTCGAATTCATCGAGGCCGAACTGGTACAGATCGACAAGGTGAGGCATGCAGATGGCAGCGCTGATTGGCACAGCCATTTCCGGCGCGATATTGATCCGGACCAATGAGCCTCAGTCGTCGATCACCTTTGCGTACATCGAGTTTATCGGCTTTTCCATCACCCGTCGCAGCATCGGTTCGAAGAAGCTCAGCGGCGCGCTGTCATAGCCGGGATCGAACGCCGCCTGATCGTATTTCTCGCAAAAATGGGCACAGGCCTCGAAGTGCGGATGACCGCGATATTGTTCGCGGATATCGCGATCCATGCCAACGTAATGGAAATAGTAATAGCCCTGGAAGGCGCCATGCTTTTCGCAGATCCAGTGGTATTCTTCCGGCACGAATGGCTTGATGATCGCGGCGGCTACATCGGGGTGATTATAGGTGCCCAGTGTGTCACCAATATCGTGCAGCAATGCCATGACGATATATCGCTCGTCGCGCCCGTCACGATGCGCGCGAGTCGCGGTCTGCAGCGAATGCTCGAGTCGACACACCGGGAAGCCGCCAAAATCCCCCTTGAGCAGCTTCAGATGATCGAGCACCCGATCCGGCAAGCCCTTGGCAAAGGTGCGATACTGACTGCCTATGATTGCCCAGTCTTCCGCAGTGCCTTCTGTCATCGCGGTGAACTTGGCGCGCTCTTGCGGATGTTCGATCGTGGCCATGATTCCTCTCCTTGCTGGTGACCAGTGTAGCCCGCGCGACGGTTGGCCGCAAAACAAACTGCACCCCGCCTGCCAAATCGGCTAAGGGGAAGCGCTATGGCAGTGCTGCCCTTCCGTCCCACGCCCTTCTTTGCCAACAAGAATCGGGCATTCTGGAACCTCCAGCTGGTCGGCTGGGGCGGGGCATTCCTGCTGCGCGCGAGTGCCGCAATCGCCAATGGCCAGCCGTGGGACCTGCTGGCGGTTATACTGGTCACGACCATCACCGGCTTTTCGATCAGCATGGTGCTTTCGGTCGTGTTCCGTCAGTTGATCGACAGGCAGCCGCTGGTGGCATGGGGCATGACCGTTGTAATCTTGCTGGTGGCAGTGATAGTGCATGCCTCGATCGATGCCTGGGTGCAGGGCATCTATTTTGCCGGGATTCGCGAGACGACATTTGCCCAGCGATTCATCGGCCTCTCCTATATTCCGCTGACGCTGCTGGGCGGATGGAGTGCACTCTACTTCGCAATCAATTACTTCCTCACCGTAGAGGAACAGGCGGATCGGCTAGAGCGGCTGGAAGCACAGGCCACGAGCGCGCAGCTGGCCATGTTGCGTTACCAGCTCAACCCGCATTTCCTGTTCAACACGCTGAATTCGATCAGCACTCTGGTGCTGCTGAAGCAGACCGAGCCGGCCAATGCCATGCTTTCGCGCCTGTCCGCTTTCCTGCGTCATACGTTGATCATGCAGCCAGGCAGCCAGGTCACGCTGGCGCAGGAGGTTGAAACCTTGCAACTCTATCTCGATATTGAGCGTATGCGCTTCGAGGATCGCTTGCGCACCTGTTTCGATATCGACGATGCTGCACAGGAGGCTCTGCTGCCTTCGATGCTCCTGCAACCGCTGGTGGAAAATGCAGTCAAATACGCAGTTTCGCCGCAAGAGGAGGGCGCGCGCATTTCGCTCACTGCCAAGGTTCAGGGCCACCGGCTGCGGATCAAGATCGAAGACACCGGTCCCGGGGTTTCCGGCCAGCGCCAGGGAGATCTGCTGCGCTCTGGCGAAAAGCCAGACGAGACCATGTCGACCGGTGTGGGCCTTGCCAATATTCGCAACCGTCTGATCCAGGCTTATGGTCCGGATCACCGCTTTGAAACCCGCTCTGGCGCTGGCGGCGGATTTACTGTGTTGATCGAAATACCGTTCGAGACAGCACGACAGGATTCGGCCGATGCGGAAGAAACGCCCCAGCCCCAGCCCCCAACCCCACCCCTGCCGGCACAGCTGGCCAAGCAGGCGCCCGCCATGGCATTCTCGCCAATCCGCAGCATGGAACCCAAAGCATGACAATCCGTACAATACTGGTCGATGACGAGAAGCTGGCTATCCAGGGCCTGCAACTGCGACTCGAACCGTTCGAGGACATCGAAGTGATCGCAACCTGTTCGAACGGGCGCGAGGCGATCCGCGCGATCAAGACCGAAAAGCCCGATCTGGTGTTCCTTGATATCCAGATGCCTGGTTTTGACGGCTTCGGCGTGGTCAAGGGCGTGATGGAGATTGAGCCGCCGTTGTTCGTATTCGTCACCGCCTATGAAGAGCATGCAATCCGCGCCTTCGAGGCCAATGCGGTCAATTACCTGATGAAGCCGGTTGATACCGACAAGCTGGCCGACACAATCGAACGCGTGCGTCAGCGCCTGGCCGAAAAGAAATCGGCCGAGGAAGCGGACAAGCTGATGAATGTGCTGGCCGAAGTCGCGCCCGAGATGGCGGTGGAATTTTCCAGCGGCGAGGCCGAAGCCAGCGACCGGTTCGAAAAGCTGATCAACATCAAGGACCGCGGCCAGATTTTCCGCGTCGAAGTGGATACGATCGAACATATCGAAGCCGCAGGCGACTATATGTGCATCTATACCGGCGACAATTCGCTGATCCTGCGCGAAACCATGAAAGACCTCGAGCGGCGGCTTGATCCGCGCACCTTCCAGCGCGTTCACCGCTCGACCATCGTCAATCTGAACCAGGTCCGCCAGGTAAGGCCGCACACCAATGGCGAATGCTTCCTCGTGCTCGAAAGCGGCGCCGAGGTGAAGGTTTCGCGCAGCTACCGGGATGTCGTGGCGCGCTTCGTGCATTGACCCCGCCGCCCGTCATTGCGAGGAGCGCAATCGACGAAGCAATCCATAGCGCCGTGGATTGCCGCGCGACCTTCGGTCGCTCGCAATGATGAGGGATAAGGCTTGAGCACGTTCACTCTTCCCGGCTTTGATCTGGACGCATTCGTGCGTGAGACTCTCGCCGAAGACCTTGGCACAGGGCTTCCCGGCGGCGGGCATGACGTCACCAGCGAAAGCGTGATCCCCGCCGATGCACGCTTTTCCGGCGTGATGGACAGCCGCGATGCGATCACCGTTGCCGGGCTTCCGATTGCCGAGGCCTTCTTCCGCGCGCTCGATCCCGACATGGCGATCGAGCTGCTGGTCGGCGAGGGCGAGCAGGTGCCGCCGGGCACGGACCTGATGCGCCTTAACGGCAATGCCCCCGCCATGCTTACGGCCGAACGCAGCGCCTTGAACACTGTGCAGCACCTCTCCGGCATCGCCACGCTGACCCGCGAATACGTGCGCGCGATGGACAATCCCGATTGCACCCTGCTCGACACCCGCAAGACCATCCCCGGCCTGCGCCACCTTGAGAAATACGCCGTGCGCATGGGCGGCGGCAGCAACCACCGCATGGGGTTGTGGGATGCGGCGATGATCAAGGACAACCACGTGCTGGTTGCCGGCAATGTCGGCGAAGCGGTGCGCCGCGCGGTGGCGGCGGGGGTGAAGGAAATCATCTGCGAAGTCGACCGGCTGGACCAGATCGAACCTGCGCTGGCAGCAGGCGCAACGCGGCTGCTGCTAGATAATATGGACCCACCGACTTTGCGCACAGCGGTTGGCATTGTGGCAGGCCGCGTCCCCACCGAGGCTTCAGGCGGAATCAATCTTGAAACCATCAAGGCCAAGGCAGCGACCGGGGTGGACTATGTCTCGGTCGGGCGGCTGACCCAGAGCGCGCCAGCCGCCGATATCGGGCTGGACTTCACGCTGGAATAGGTTGGTGCCCAAAGTCGTCATTGCGAGGTGCCGCAGGCGACGCGGCAATCCAGCCCGGTTGCATGCTTGCGCTCTGGATCGCCGCGCGACTTCGTCGCTCGCGATGACGGTCCTTTTGCTGTTGTTCCCGGGAATTGCGTCAGCCCAGGCCTATCAATGCCGCATGCCGCAAAGTGTCAGCGTGCCGCAGGTGCGCGGCGACGGGCCGACGCGGCAGGTCCCCGTCACAGGCTATACGCTTGCACTCAGCTGGAGCCCTGAATTCTGCAAGAACCGCGAAATGGACGCGCGCCAACGCCTGCAATGTTCGGGCCGCAACGGTCGTTTCGGCCTCATCGTCCACGGACTGTGGCCTCACGGGCTCAGCACCTGGCCTGAGTGGTGCCAAACTGCGCGAACCGTCAGCCCGGCCGAGGTGCGCCGCAATTTGTGCATGACGCCCTCTGTCCGGTTGATGGCGCGCCAATGGGCCAAGCATGGTTCTTGCATGGCGGCGCGACCCGAGTCCTATTTCAAGGCCGCCCGTATCTTGTGGAACAGCCTGCGCATCCCCGATTATGACCGGCTATCGCGCCAGGACGGGCTGACCGCTGGCGATATTCGCCGCGCATTCTCCGATGCCAACGGCAGGCATTGGGAGCCCGATATGATCGGAGTAAAGCTCAATGCACGCGGCTGGCTGGAAGAGCTAAGGCTCTGTTACGGCAGGGACTTCATGCCCAAACGCTGTGACCGCACGCGGTTGGGCATGAAGGACAATGCGCCTGCCAAGATTTGGCGCGGCCTCTAGGCGCGTTCGACCCGGCCCGAATAGCAGCCCCGCGCGGCATTATGCACATGCAGGTAGGAAACCGCAGGATCCGCCAGCAGGCGTTCGAACATGGTGGCCGCCTCGCGGCCATCGACCAGCGCCGCGTCCCGCATCATGCCGAGGTCGTCGAAAGCGCGTACCGAGAGCTGACGAACCGCCATCACTGCAGGCACCTGGTCGATCTCGTCATAGGCTTTCCGCGCGCCCTCGCGCACGAAGATCGCGTGGTTGGAGCGATATGGGCTATCGACCGGAAGATGCTCATGATTGAGCAGCAACAGGTGTTCGCCGGGCTGCGCGTCGCGCATTTCAATTCGGTCCGGGAAGCCGGGGGATGAATCGGCGCGGTAGCGGAGCACGCCCTGCGCCCTCAACTCCTCGTCGCTCAACCCATAGAGGTGGACGAACTGATCGGCTTCAAGCCCCTTTACGCGAAATGACATGGCGTTTCCTTTTCAATTCGCGCAGCATGGAGCGGGAAACCGGGCTCCGCGTCCCGCTTCTTGCGTTCAAACGAAAAAGGGGGCCGGCAATTGCCGGGTTTACCGCCGCGCCTTGAAGAAGTCCCTGAGCAATTCTGCTGCTTCGGCTTCGCCCATGCCGCTATAAACCTCGGGTCGATGGAGGCATTGCGGATGTTCGAACACCCGCGCGCCATGTTCCACCGCACCGCCCTTGGGATCCGGTGCCGCATAATAGAGCCGGGCAATCCGCGCGTGGCTGATCGCCCCGGCACACATCGCACAGGGCTCTAGCGTGACATAGAGGTCGCAGCCGCTGAGCCGTTCGCTGCCGAGCTTCGCGGCCGCTTCGCGCAGCGCGACAATCTCGGCGTGGCCGGTGGGATCGGGCGGAATGCGGGTGCGGTTGGCGGCGACGGAAATCACCTCGTCCCCGCGCGCCACCACCGCTCCGATCGGCACCTCACCTTCCGCAGCGGCCGTGCGCGCGGCATCGAGCGCCAGTTGCATCGCTTGCGGGATCGGCCACCGGGTTCCTTGGCGGGTCATATCTGCGCGCTAGCGGCACTCGCGCCATGCCGCAACTTTGCTTGACGATTCGGGAAGCCACCGCTATGCGCCCGCCTTCCCGGGAAACCTGACGGTTTCATACCGATTGTGAGTGGCCGCCCGATTCGTTCGGAAGCCAGCATTAGAGAACGAACGAGAGATACCATGTCGCGTATTTGCGAACTGACCGGCAAGGGCCGCCAGGTGGGCCACAATGTGAGCCACGCCAACAACAAGACCAAGCGCGTGTTCCTGCCGAACCTGCAGAACGTTACGCTGCTGAGCGAAAAGCTGGGCCGCGGCTTCAAGTTCCGCGTCTCGACCAATGGCTTGCGCTCGGTCGAGCACAATGGCGGGCTCGACAACTGGCTGTTGAAGACCAAGGACGAGAAGCTAAGCGCGCGCGCGCTCAAGATAAAGCGCGAGCTGAAAAAGGCTGGCAGCGAAGCCGCCTGAACTCTCCCCGCAAGGGCTATACGAAATCAAACGGGGCGTGCGGGGTAACCTGCGCGCCTCTTTTCATGCGCATTCCTCTTCCTTGCGAGGGCTTCAATCGCTGGCAGGAATTGCCGCTTGGCTATCCGGCCGAAGAAACAGCAGCGGATCGAGCCGCGCATCGCGCCATTTGAGGCTCCAGTGCAGGTGCGGCCCGGTGGCGCGCCCGCTGGCGCCGACATTGCCGATATGCTGGCCCTGCCTGACCTGATCACCCTCGCGCACGAACAGCTGCGAGGCATGCAGGAAGGCACTGTTGAGCCCCTGGCCATGGTCGATGATAAGCAATTTGCCCTCGAGCGAGAAATCGTCCGCCGCCAGCACCACCACACCGTCAGCCGGCGCAGCAAAGGGCGTGCCCGCGCCGGGCGCGATGTCGAGGCCGGAATGGTAGCTGCCCGGCTCGCCGCGATAGATCCGCTGCGATCCGAAGCGCCCTGAAATGCGGCCATTTACCGGCCAGATGAAAGGTTGCCGCCAGCCTTGCGCCCCGGTTTCCTTGGCGCGTGCAGCATGGATCGCGGCCAGTTCTGGGCGGCGGCGCTCCAGGAAAGCCTCGCTTGTTCCGCTCGGCCGCATCGCGACATCGACATGCTCGATCTGCCAATCCCCCGCCGCCAATTCGATCCGATGCCGATATTCGGAACCGTCAGCCAGCATCGCGGTGAGCAACATCTCGCTGGGCGCATCACGATCAAAACCGGCGAAGAATCGGCCATTGTCATCGAGCGCAAGTTCGGTCCCGTCGAGCCGGACCGATTTGGCCTGAGAGGTGAACTGGCCGCGCATCCAGCCGCCTTGAGCGAGATTGGCCACCATAGTCAGCTTGGCCTCGGACGGCCCATCTCGCGGTTCCGCTTGCGGTGGGGGCGCGTCAACGGCGCCCTGCGCCAGATCAATCGTTAACAGCGGTGCCGCAAGAACGGGGAGATAGCCCGGCTGCGCTGTGTTGTTCTCACGGTTTTCGCAAGCCCCAAGCCCGAGCAAAGCGGTGAGAGCAACAAGTGCTCCGATCGCCCGCAGCTGCATCAAATCTGTCCGGTCAGCCGCCGGGTCGCAATCTCACAGCTGGCATAGGCTTCCTGGAATTCCGCGCTCCAATAGCGCAACTCCTCAAGCGCAACCGGTTCGCCGCTGATCGCGCAGCGCACGAATTTCCCGCCGCGCAGCACCTTGAACGCGCTTGGACCGTAATAGAGCTTGGCCTCACCATCGCTTGACGACATCAACATGCCCCGGTTTCTAGCAAGTGATTACCGAACCTGCAATTAACCGAACAGATCATCCTGCCTGGGCGAGGTTGGGGCCGCCTTGCGGGCCGGATTGCGGGGCCTGGATGCTGGCTGGGCTCCATCGGCCTGCACCACATCGAGCCGCCCGTCTGCAAATTGCAGCACCAATGCCGCCTCCTTCGCTGCCAGCTCGCGGCTGGTCAGGGCCTTGTCACTCGCATCGCGAACGATGGCATAGCCGCGCTTCAGCGGCTCTTCGGGATGGAACTGCTGCGCCAGCCGCGAGAGAGCGGCGAGCGCTTCGCGCTTGCGGTCAAGTGGCGCGGTGACAAGCGCGGGCCTGAGCCGGGCGCGTTCAAGCTGGCCCTTTGCATCGGCCAGGTTCCGCCTCAGCAGCACCGGCGCGAGGCGTGAGGAAACCCCGGCAAGCCTTTCGCGCCCCTGCCCCGCCCTGTCGCGCAAGGCGCGGCGCAGGCGCTCGCCAAGTTCGTCGAGCCGCTGCGAATATGGCTGGCACAATTGTTCAGGCCGGGGCATGCGCCGCATTCGCGCCTCCAGCCGCTCGCGCCCCAGCTCAACCGGGCGCAGCACTGCGCGCTGCTGGCGATTGACCAGATCCGCCACCGTAGCAACAAGGTCGGCACGCACCGGTACCGCCATTTCTGCGGCGGCCGTTGGCGTAGGCGCGCGGCGATCGGCGGCATAGTCCGCCAGCGTGGTATCGGTCTCATGCCCCACGGCAGAGATCACCGGGATCGGGCAATCGGCGATGGCGCGCACCACAATTTCCTCGTTGAAGGCCCACAGATCCTCGATCGAGCCGCCTCCGCGCGCGACGATCACCACATCGGGGCGCGGCACCGTGCCGCTCCCATCGAGCGCGGCAAACCCGCGTACAGCATCGGCAATCTGCTGCGCTGCGCCCTGCCCCTGCACCAGCACCGGCCACACCAGCACATGGCTGGGGAAGCGATCCGCCAGCCGGTGCAATATATCGCGGATCACCGATCCGGTGGGCGAGGTCACCACGCCGATCACGCGCGGCAGGAAGGGCAGCGCCTGCTTGCGCTCGCGCGCGAACAGCCCCTCGGCCTCGAGCTTCAGCTTGGTCTTTTCGAGCAGTGCCAGCAAGGCGCCTTCGCCCGCGATCTCCAGGCTGTCGATCACGATCTGGTATTTCGATCGCCCGGGAAAGGTCGTCAGTTTGCCGCTGGAGATAACCTCGATCCCGTCTTCGGGCACGAAGGGCAGGCGCTGCGCACTGCCGCGCCACATCACCCCGTCGAGCACGGCATTCTCATCCTTGAGCGCCAGGTAGAGATGCCCCGATGCGGCGCGCTTCACCCCCGAAAGCTCGCCGCGTAGCCGGACAAAGCCGAAGCGATCCTCGACCGTGCGCTTGAGCAATGCCGAAATCTCGGTGATCGAGAGCGGTGCGGCGTTGTCGCCCGGCGGCGTGCGCGCTACCAGCCCGTTTGACTGATCATCGGAGGACGCGGCGGCCATGAATATCCTTTTGCTCGGTTCGGGTGGGCGCGAACATGCGTTGGCATGGAAGCTTGCGCAATCCCCCGGCTGCACAAAACTCTATGATGCCCCCGGCAATCCCGGCATTGCCCAAGAGGCAGAGCTGGTCGGCCTTGATGCAACCGATCATGCCGCAATCATCGCATTCTGCCAGACGAACGAGATTGGCCTGGTTGTGATCGGGCCGGAGGCTCCGCTGGTTGATGGGCTGGCGGACAGTTTGCGTGCGGAAGGCATCCCCGTATTCGGACCTTCGCAGGCGGCCGCGCAGCTTGAAGGCAGCAAGGGCTTTACCAAGGATTTGTGCGAACGCGCAGGCATTCCAACCGCTGGCTATGTTCGCACGGTTTCGCTTGAGCAAGCGACGGCAGCGCTCGATCGCTTCGACGCCCCCTTTGTACTGAAGGCTGACGGGCTGGCCGCGGGCAAGGGTGTGGTGATCGCGGAAAACCGCGCGGAAGCCGAAGCTGCGCTGGCCGACATGTTCGGCGGCAGTTTCGGTGAAGCCGGGGCCGAGGTGGTGATCGAGGAATTCATGGCGGGCGAGGAGGCCAGCTTCTTCGCGCTGACCGATGGCACCTCCATCGTTCCGTTTGGTACGGCGCAGGATCACAAACGGGTGGGTGATGGCGACACCGGCCCCAATACCGGCGGGATGGGCGCCTATTCGCCCGCCCCGGTGCTGACCAGCGAATTGCAGGCGCAGGTAATGCGCGAAATCATCGAACCGACCGTGCGCACCATGGCAGCCGAAGGCATGCCCTATTCGGGTGTGCTCTATGCCGGGCTGATGCTGACAGATACCGGCCCCAGGCTGATCGAGTACAACTGCCGTTTCGGTGATCCCGAATGCCAGGTGCTGATGATGCGGCTGGAGAGCGATCTGGCAAAGATCATGCTCGCCTGCGCCACTGGCAAGCTGGAGGGCGTGACAGGCGAATTTGCCGATGAGACAGCACTGACCGTGGTCATGGCGGCCAATGGCTATCCTGGCACGCCAGAGAGGGGCGGCGCAATCCATCTGCGCGATGCCGAGGGACACGGCGCCAAGATATTCCATGCCGGCACTGCAATGAAGGACGGCCAGCTTGTCGCCAGCGGTGGGCGCGTGCTTAATGTCACTGCAACGGGTAAGACTGTCCTTGAGGCACAGCGCACCGCCTATGAAGCGGTGGGTCGGATCAGCTTTCCCGGCGGCTTCTGCCGCCGCGACATCGGCTGGCGCGAAGTGCTGCGCGAAACGGAAGTTTGATCGCGGTCATGGACTGGCTCAGAGACTTGCGGTTTGATTCACTGGGCGATGTTGGGAAGGAAGTGTAATGACAAGAGTTGGTTTCATCGTTTCCTTGGTGTTCGGCGCTGCGGCCTGCGCCTATACAGCGCCGGAAGAGGGCTTGGCGGAAGCCCCTGCACCGCAGGCCATGTCCGAAGCCGAACACCACCGGCTTGCCTTCGTGCAGGCGGCATGCGGCGGCTGCCATGCGGTTGAAGTTCCCGGCGTCTCGCCCAACCCGGCCTCGCCGCCATTCGCCGATATCGCCAATCGCGAAGGGCTTACCCGCGCCACGCTGGTCACCTGGCTGACCGATGCACACAACTATCCCGAGATGATGGATTTTGACCTGGACCCGCCGCAGGTTGAACAGATTGCGGACTACATCCTGACCCTGCAGAGCGAGGATTACCGGCGCGTGCCCGAATAGGGCCGACGCCCCGCCGATTGCGGATTTCCCACCGTCCGTGCTAATATGAAATCAGGGGTCGCATCGAGAGGGGGATTACTCGATGCCTTATCGTCATGGCCACTATTTCGTCGGTTTCGTATTGCTGGTTATCCTGGCCGGATTCTGGGCCAGCTACTGGTCGGCAATCGGCAATGTTCCGCTGGCCTTCCACGTCCATGCGATCAGCTCTTCGGCCTGGTTGCTGCTGCTGATTGTCCAGAGCGTTGCGATCCATCGCCGCTCAAACGCTTTTCACAAGCAAATGGGGCTGGCCAGCTTCGCGCTCTTCCCCTTCCTGATCCTCGGCTTCATGATGATCATCGACGTTTCCGCGCAGCGCATGGCTTCGGCAGAAAATGAATTCATCCTGCACAATGGCCCTTCGTTCGGGATCGGCATGGTGATCGCAATCAGTGCCTATCTGACTCTGTTCTACCAGGCGCTCAAGAACCGGCGAAATGTAAAGCTCCACGCAGGTTACATGCTGGCCACGCCGCTGATCCTGTTTGAATCCCCGTTTAGCCGCGTAATCGATCAGTTCATGCCGTGGATGAATGTGATTGGCAGCGACGGGCCGCAGGCAGTGCAGGACACGATTGTAATCAGCGATGGCATGGCAATCATCTTTGCCATGACCTTGTATTTCATGGATCGCAAGCATGGCATGCCGTGGCTGGTCGCCTCGTTCTTCATGGGCTTGCAGGCGGTGGTGATGTGGAATGTGCCCTTCATGCCAGGGCTTGATGGCTGGTTCGTCGCCTATGCGCAGATTCCACAGGGGGTGACCTTCACTGCCGGTGTCGCAGCGGGCGCCCTGGCCGGATGGTACGGATGGCGGGCCGGCAGCAGTCGAGCAAAGCCAGCCACTGCAGCCGCCCGGGCCTGATCAACCCAGCTTTGCGTCCATCAGGGCCTTGAGGTCCACCTCGGTTCGCGCGCCATAATGCGAGATGATCTCGCACGCAGCAATCGCCCCGCGCCGCAGGCAGCGTTCGAGCGGCTCGCCGCGGACGTGGCCGAACAGGAAGCCCGCAGCAAACAGGTCGCCCGCCCCGGTCGTGTCCACCACATGCTCGATCGGTTCGGCGGGCACTTCGGCGCGTTCGCCATTGCGGGTCGCGATCGCGCCATCGGCGCTGCGGGTTACGACCAGTGTCGGCACCTTGTCCTTGAGCGCGGCGATCCCCGCTGCGATATTGTCTGTTCCAGTGAGCGCGAAGAGCTCGAGATGATTGGCGAACAATATGTCGATCAGCCCATCCTCGATCAGCGCGCGGAAATCGTCGCCATGGCGGTCGATCACGAACACTTCGGACAGGGTGAAGGCGACTTCGCGCCCGGCATCCTTGGCGGTTTCAATGGCGCGCCGCATCGCCGCGCGGGGTTCTTCCGGATCCCACAGATAACCCTCAAGATAAAGCACGCGCGCCGCCGCCACGGCCTCGTCATCCAGTGCGCTGGCTGGCAGGAACTGGCTCGCGCCCAGAAAGGTGTTCATGGTGCGCTGGGCATCGGGCGTGACAAAAATCAGGCAGCGCGCGGTGGGCGGATCGGCATCGGTGTGACTGGTCGGGCGCGGGGCAACGTCGAAATCGATTCCCACGGCGCGGATATCATGCGCGAAAACCTCGCCCAACTGGTCATCCGCCACCTGGCCGATAAAAGCACATTGCGCGCCCAGCGCCGAAAGCCCCGCCAGCGTGTTGGCAGCCGAACCGCCGGAAATCTCGCGCGCGGGACCCATTGCTTCGTAGAGTTCGCGCGCGCGGTCTGCATCAACCAGCGTCATCCCGCCGCGATTGAGCTGCAATTCCTCGATCAGTTCATCTGTTGCAGGGGCCATCACGTCGACAATAGCGTTGCCGATGGCGATTACATCATAACGGGGTTCGGACACAGGAATTCCTGATTTCGTTGCTGGATCAGATATGGAAAGCGGCGCCTAGCGCCCCGCGCCGCCCGCGCCAAGGGCGGATTGTCTCTCAGTGCGTTGACTTGTCGCGCAATCGCAGGGAAATGCACACTCGGATGAGCGCTGTTCTCAAATCTCTCGGCCTTGCCTTCAGCCAAATGGGTGACCGCGCTGTGCTGCGCGTGCTGGCGAAGAGTGTTGCCCTGACGCTTGTGGTTTTCGCCTTGCTCGGCGTGGCGGCATTCCAGGCTATTGCGGCGCTAAGCACCTATATCGGCATGAATATTGGAGCTGAAGTCACCTATCTGGCGTCATTGGTGCTGACCTTGCTGGCTGCGTGGCTGCTGTTTCGCGTTGTCGCCCTCGCTGTACTGCAGTTCTTTGCCGACGAAGTGGTGATCGCGGTCGAGCGCAAGCACTATCCGCAAGCCGCCGTGACAGCGCGCCAGCTGCCATTCCACAAGGATCTGGCCAACAGCCTGCGCGGCGCTGGCCGCGCGCTCCTGTTCAACGCGCTGGCGGCGCCAGTGGCGCTGGTATTGCTGTTCACCGCGATCGGCCCCGCAGTGGTGTTCCTGCTTGTCAATGCGGTGCTGCTGGGGCGCGAGCTTACCGATATGGGCTGGTTGCGCCATCGCCCGGCACCAACCGATCCATCCCCGGTGAGCAGATTTGACCGGCTGCTGCTGGGCGGCGTGATCGCTGCGCTGATGGCGGTGCCCTTCATCAATTTGCTGGCGCCAATTATCGGTGCAGCGGCCGGAACCCACCTTGTGCAACTTTCCCGTCCAAAAGCGACCTAGGAACAAACCATGCGTCCCTTTCGCCAAATCCTTGCCGCCATCGCCCCGCTGCCGTTGCTTGCCGCCTGCGTCTCGGCCGGAAGCGCGCCGGTGCTGGTCCCTGACCGGCCATCGTCAAGCGGCGCGCCAACACAGGCAGTGCGCGTGCCTCCAAGCGATCCCGCGCCGCCAACTTCCGGCTTCATCCCGCCGCCGCTGATGCGCGCACCGGGGCTCGAAAATGTCATCGGAGTGGGCGCAGCGCAGCTCGAACGACGCTTCGGCAAGCCCAGGCTTGATGTGATCGAGGGCGATGCGCGCAAGCTGCAATTTGCCGGTGAGCCCTGTGTGCTCGACATCTTCCTCTATCCGCTGCGCCCTGGCGCGGACCCGGTGGCCACGCATATAGAGGCACGCCGCGCCAGCGACGGGCTCGATGTCGATCGCGCCGCCTGCGTGAAAGCGCTGGGCGGCAAATGAAGCCGATATTGCGGCTGGTAACCCGGTTTTAAGTCTGTTCTGCGATAGAAATCCCGCATTAATCAGGGGATCTGCGCAAGATGAGCATTCAATTTGCCGATCTGGCCAGCCGCGTGGCGGAAGATGGCCAGTTAACTGCTGAAGAACTGCTTTCGCTGCGACAGATCGGCTGGGGCGACGGCAAGATCTATCGCGATGAGGCCGAAGCCATCTTCGCGATCAATCGCTTGCTCAAGCAGCCCTCGGACGAATGGGTCGATTTCTTCGTCGAGGCGATCGGCGAATTCGTGCTCAATGGCACCGAACCGCGCGGCATGTGCGATGATGATGAGGCGCGCTGGCTGATCGGCGCGCTGGACCATGACGGCAAGCTCGACTCCATGGCCGAGCTGGAACTGCTGGTGAGCGTGATTGAGAAGGCACAGAACGTGCCAGAGTTCTTCAAGCGCTATGTCCTGCGCCAGATCGATCAGGCGGTAATGACTGGCAACGGCCCGACGCGCTGCGGCGGCGAGCTTTCGGCAAGCCATATCAGCGCGAGTGAATGCCGCCTGCTGCGCCGCGTGATCTTTGCCAGCGGGGGCTATGGCCCTGCTGCCGTCAGCCGCCACGATGCCGAGCTGCTGTTCCGCCTGAAAGATGCGACCATGCAGGATGAGAACTCGCCGCTGTGGGACGATCTCTTCGTCGACGGTGTGGCCAATTACCTCAAGGGCTTCCAGCTGCAGAATGCGCAACTCGACCATGCACGGGTCAAGGAGCTTGAAGCTTTCGTTGCCGACAACCAGGCGCGCGTCGGTCGTTTCATCGGCGCCATGGCGCGCGAGGTGCCGCAAGCGCGGAACCATTTCGGCAAGGTCTTCGGCAGGAATGATAAGGGCCAGAGCTATACCGAGGCTGCCGCCGCCGGAAACCTGGTCGACGATTTCGAGCAGGAATGGCTCGAGAAGATGATCGACGCCGATGGCGAGGTTGACGATCTCGAACGCGCTCTGCTCGCGCGGATCATCGACGAGGGCTGAAACTCTATAGGCCTGTCATGAAATTACGGCGTGGTGGAGCGAGAACGACGCCGCGCGAGAACCGGCGCGCAGCGGACTTTTAGGTCCGTGAGCACCGGAAGCGCAGCCCGGCGCCGTTCGCAGCCCACCACGGTGGAATTCACACCATGAAGGACTCGCCGCAGCCACATGCGCCCTTGGCATTGGGATTTTCGAACACGAAACCGGCGGTGAAATCATCTTCCACCCAATCCATCGTGCTGCCGACGAGGTAGAGCACGCTTGCCCCGTCGATGTAGAACGCGCCGCCCGGGGTCACTATCTTTTCGTCGAACTTCGCCTCTTCGGTGACGTAATCGACCGAATAGGCAAGGCCCGAGCAGCCGCGCCGGGGGGTCGACAGCTTCACCCCGATCGCGCCTTCAGGCGCCATGCCCATCAATTCGGCAATGCGCGCCTCGGCGGCGGGCGTCAGCTTGACGGCTGCGGGAATTTCGCGGGTTTTCGTTGCGTTATCTGATTCTGGCATCACAGCATCCCCAGTTCGAGCCGGGCCTCGTCGCTCATCTTGTCCGGCCCCCAAGGTGGATCCCACACCAGGCTGACCTCGGCATCGCGGATACCGGGCACGCTGGCGGCGCGCAGCTCGACTTCGCCGGGCATCGATTCGGCCACCGGGCAATGCGGCGTGGTAAGCGTCATGGTTACAAGCGCATCGGCATCGTCAGTGATCTCGACGCCATAGATCAGGCCAAGATCATAGATGTTGACCGGAATTTCGGGGTCATAGATTTCCTTGAGCGCCGCGATCACTGCGTCATGCAGCTCGCCTCCCGGTTCGCCGGGCGAGACATTTTCCGGCTTCTTGGCCAGAAAGCCCTCAAGATAATCGCGTTTGCGCTCCAAGGTTTCGCGCGGCGTCTCATCAGGATCGACAGCATCCTCCACTCGTGCGCGCCTTGGCTTCTGAAGCGCGCCCCCTACCGCTTCGGCAGGCGAGGGAGCCGCCACGAATTCCTTATCCTCGGATGGCTTGTTCATCCGAATATCCTCCTGGTTCTGGCGATGCCTTCGAGCAGCGCCGCGATATCGCTTTCATCCGAGTAGAGCCCGAAACTGGCCCGCGCCGTAGCCGGCACGCCCAGATGATCCATCAGCGGCTGCGCACAATGATGCCCGGCGCGGATCGCCACATTCGCTTCATCCAATATGGTGCCCAGATCGTGCGGGTGAACCCCGTCCATCATGAAACTTACGATTCCGGCACTATCTGCCGGGCCGAACAGCGTGACATCGTTCATGGCGCCAAGCTCTGCCCGCAACTGCGCCACCAGCTGCGCCTCATGCCCATGGATCCTATCGAGCCCGATGGCTTCGACAAAGTCGATCGCCGCATGCAATGCCACTGCCTCTGCGATCGCCGGGGTTCCCGCTTCGAAGCGCTGCGGCGGCGGGGCATATGTGGTTTTGGCAAAGGTTACGCGATCGATCATCGAGCCGCCGCCCTGATATGGCGGCATCCCGGCCAGGACTTCGGCCCGCGCCCACAACGCACCGATCCCGGTCGGGCCATAGAGCTTGTGCGCGCTGAAAACATAGAAATCGCAATCAATCGCGGCCACATCCACGGGGAGGCGCGGAACGGCCTGGCAGCCATCAAGCAACAGCTTTGCGCCAACCTTGTGCGCCAAGCGCGCCGCGCGGCGGCAATCAAGCACCGATCCGAGCACGTTCGAGACATGCGCCAGCGCAACCAGCTTGTGCCGCTCGCTCAGCATGGCCTCGGCAGCATCAAGGTCAATCTGCCCGTCATCGGTGAGCGGGCACACGTCAATCTGCGCGCCCACCCGCTCGGCCAGCATCTGCCACGGCACGATGTTGGAGTGATGTTCGAGCGTGGACAGCAGAATGCGATCCCCCGCACCGATATTGGCCGCGCCCCATGTCGCGGCGACCAGGTTGATTGCCTCGGTCGCGCCGCGAGTGAAGACCACTTCTTCTTCCCTGCCGCCGATGAATTCCGCCACCCGCCGACGCGCAGCTTCATAGCGCAGGGTCATCTCTGCCGAGCGCGCATAGACCCCGCGGTGCACGGTGGCATAATCCTTGCCCAGCGCGCGCGCCATCGCATCCACCACCGCTTGCGGCTTTTGCGCGGTGGCAGCAGTATCGAGATAGTGCCACGGATTGCCGTCCGCGGTCACCATGCCGGGAAACTGCGCCCGCGCATCAGCCAGGCGTGAAAGGGTGGCGGCGCTGCTCACAGCGCGGCCTCGTCAAGCTGCGCCAGCGCACGCTCCAGCATCGATTCGGCCTGTGACTGGTCGCTCATTTCGACAAAGGCATCGCCGATGAATGCCTGTACCAGCAGCTTGCGCGCAACATCGGGCGCGATCCCCCGCGCAGCCATGTAATAACGCGCTGCTTCATCAAGCTGGCCGATCGCCGCACCATGCGCGCATTGCACATCGTCGGCGAAAATTTCGAGCTCCGGCTTGGTATTCGCGCTGGCGCCCTTCTCCAGCAGCATCGCGCGGAAATTCTGTGCGGCGTCGGTCTTTTGCGCGTGCTTCACCACTTCGATCCGGCCAAGGAAATTGCCCGTGGAGCGGCCCCACTGCACCGCGCGCACAATCTGGTTTGAGGTCGCATTGGGCTGTGCATGGATCGTGCGGGTGACAAATTCCTGCACCTTGTCGCCGCCGCCAAGGGTCACGCCGCCGAATTCGAAATGCGCGCCCTCTTCCAGCGTCACCTCGACTTCGAGCCGAGCGTAAGGCCCCGCCGCGTTGATCGCGAACAGGGCATAGCGCGCGCCCTGCCCCACGTTGACGCGCAGACGTTCGACGCCCGCTTCGACAATTCGCGTTTCCTCACGCGCTTCGCCCGCCGGAATGTGGAGCTCTTGCCAGCCGGTCAGCAAGGCAAGTTCCGCCTCCGCCAGATAGCCGGCATCGGCATAGCGCCAGGCCTCGTCCCTATTGGTAGGCCGCTCAAGGATCGCCGCTTCAGGCATCAGCCATAACCGCGTCATAGCCTTCTTCTTCGAGCCGCTGCGCCAGCTCGGGCCCGCCGGTCTGGGCGATCCGCCCGGCGGCAAGCACCGAAACCTTGTCTGGCTTCACCACGTCGAGCAGGCGCTGGTAATGCGTAATCAGCAACACGCCCTTGGAGGGATCGCGCATGATCGCATTGATCCCCTCGCCCACCACGCGCAGAGCGTCGATATCGAGCCCGCTGTCGGTTTCGTCGAGCACTGCAAACCTGGGATCGAGGATTCCCATCTGCACCATCTCGGCGCGCTTCTTCTCGCCGCCCGAAAAGCCGACGTTCACCTGCCGCTTGAGCATATCCATATCGAGCTTGAGCAGGGCCGCCTTTGCCTTTGCCAGCTTGAGGAAATCGCCGCCCGACAGTGGGTCTTCCTCGCGCGCCTTACGCTGCGAATTGAGCGCTTCGCGCAGGAACTGCACAAATGAGACGCCGGGGATTTCGACCGGATACTGGAAGCCCAGGAATAGGCCGGCAGCCGCTCGCTCATGCGGCTCCATCGCAAACAGATCCTGCCCCATGAAGGTGACGCTGCCTTCGGTCACTTCATAGCCGGGCCGCCCGCCCAGCACATAGGCCAGCGTCGATTTGCCCGCGCCGTTCGGCCCCATGATCGCATGGATTTCGCCCGCCGCAACGGTGAGGGACAGGCCTTTGAGGATGGGCTTGTCGGCGACAGTGGCGTGGAGGTTATCGATTGTCAGCATTGTAATCTTTCTTGGGGTAATCTTTCCTGGGCCGTGAATAGGATTGGCGCGGGTTGGCTTCCTTGTGCGCGCGCGCGGCATCCCGCTTGTCGGCGATCCGTAGGCGCATTCCGGCGGTGATCCGGGCGAGGACATCGTCCATGTTTTCGAGAATCTCGGCGGCCTTGATCCGCATCACCCGGATGCCGACGCTCTCCAGGCTCTTGTCGCGGCGTTTCGCCAGCGCTTCGTTTTCGCCTTCCTCGTCGATATCGATCGCCATGCCGAGGCTGTGGCAGTTGAAATCGACGATCGCGCTGCCCACCACCGCGTGGCGGGTGAACTTGTGGCGCCCGAGATCGGCCTTGGCGAAGCGCGCCGCGAGCGCCTTGTGCGCTTCGGACGAATGCCGCCGCATCTCGCGCGCCTGCTCGTGCAGCACGTCAAGCCGCTTGTCCGAGATTTCCCAGCCGCGGCCGCGCTTCCTGAGCGCGGGGGCTTCGGGTGTTTCCGACGGATCGGGAAGCTTGAGGGTTTTTTTAACGTTCAATTGGCGCTCCCTTCCAGCGAAATCGACAATTCGTCACCCCGGGCTTGACCCGGGGTCCCGCTGAGTCTGGTTGGCACGGCGGAAGAAAAGCGGGATGCCGGATCAAGTCCGGCATGACGATAGAGGCTAAAATCAATCACCCCACACTCCCCTCAAGCGAAATCGCCAGCAGCTTCTGCGCCTCGACCGCGAATTCCATCGGCAGTTCCTTGAGCACGTCCTTGGCGAAGCCGTTGACGATCAGCGCCACTGCCTCTTCCTGCGGCAATCCGCGCTGCATGGCGTAGAACAGCTGGTCGTCGGAGATTTTCGAAGTGGTCGCCTCGTGCTCGATCTGCGCCGTGGGGTTCTTGACCTCGATATAGGGCACGGTGTGCGCGCCGCACTGATCGCCCAGCAGCAGCGAATCGCACTGGGTGAAGTTGCGCACCCCGTCGGCATTGGGGCCGACGCGCACCAGGCCGCGATAGGTGTTGTTGCTCTTGCCCGCAGAAATTCCCTTGGAGATGATGGTCGAGCGCGAACCGCGCCCATTGTGGATCATCTTGGTGCCGGTATCGGCCTGCTGGTAATTATTGGTGACGGCGACCGAGTAGAATTCGCCCACGCTGTCCTCGCCGTTCAGGACACATGACGGATATTTCCACGTCACTGCGCTGCCGGTTTCCACCTGCGTCCATGAAATCTTGCTGCGCGCGCCCTGGCACAGCCCGCGCTTGGTGACGAAATTGTAGATCCCGCCCTTGCCCTGGGCATCGCCGGGATACCAGTTCTGCACGGTCGAATATTTGATCTCGGCATCTTCCAGCGCGACCAGTTCCACCACTGCGGCGTGGAGCTGGTTCTCGTCGCGCATTGGCGCGGTGCAGCCTTCGAGGTAGCTGACATAGCTGCCCTTTTCCGCCACGATCAGCGTGCGTTCGAACTGGCCGGTATTTTCGGCATTGATGCGGAAATAGGTGCTGAGTTCCATCGGGCAGCGCACCCCCTCGGGCACGTAGACAAAGGTGCCGTCGGAAAAGACCGCGCAGTTCAATGTAGCGAAGAAATTGTCATGCTGCGGCACCACCTTGCCCAGCCACTTTTTCACCAGTTCGGGATATTCCCTGATCGCTTCGGAGATCGAGAGGAAGATCACGCCCGCGCGCTTCAGCTCCTCACGGAAAGTGGTGGCAACGCTGACGCTGTCGAACACCGCATCGACCGCGACCTTGCGCGCGCCCTCCACCCCGGCGAGCACTTCCTGCTCCGCTACAGGGATGCCGAGCTTGTCATAGACCGCCTTGATCTCGGGATCGAGTTCATCAAGGCTGGCGAGTGTCGGCTTCTTCTTCGGCGCGGCATAATAATAGGCGTTCTGGTAGTCGATCGGCGGATAGCCAACCTTGGCCCAGTCAGGCTCTTCCATGGTCTGCCACAGGCGAAAAGCCTTGAGGCGCCATTCGAGCATCCATTCCGGCTCGCCCTTTTTGGCCGAAATGAACCGGACGGTGTCTTCACTGAGGCCCTTTTCGGCGAATTCGGTCTCGATTTCGGATGACCAGCCGTGCTCGTAATCGGCGGCCTTGGCGGCAGCTTCGTGCGCCTCCCTGTCGATTTCGGGGCGATCCTGAATGTTCAGTTCTTCGCTCATACGGCTTCTTCCATGCGAGTCAGTTGGGTGAGTGGAATGGCCGCCAGGGCTCCGCGCAGGGCCTGGTTGATGACCGGCCAATGCGGTTTGACCTCGCACCCCTTCTCATAACCGCAGGCATGCGCATCGATGCATTGGGCGAGCGCAATCGGCCCTTCCACGGCCTCGACAATATCGGCCAGGCTGATTGCTGCTGCCGGACGCGCCAGTTGCAGCCCGCCGCCCGCGCCGCGCATCGATCGCAGCAGGCCCGCCGCCGTCAGCTTGCTGACCAGTTTTTGCACCGTCGGAGCGGGCAAGCCGGTTTCCGCCGCCAGTTCCGCTGCCGATACGCGCCCACCGCCGCAATGGCGCGCGGCGGCGCTCATCGTCACGACGGCATAATCGGCTAGGTTCGACAGGCGCATAGCGCTCCTACTTAAATCAGACTGATTCGTTCGTATTTGCAGTTAGGAGCGGGTTCGGTGGGTTTCAATGCGAAATCCCTTGTTGCGAGTCGTTAGCAAAAGGTCTCAACCATTCGTGCGCGACCGGCCCAACTGGCTGAGATTCTTCATCCGCAGCAGGGTAAGAAACAGCGGCTCATCGCTTCCGCCAAGCTTGGCAGGTGTATAGCCACAATAGCGC
The DNA here is from genome assembly GCF_054957755.1 of Altererythrobacter chaiwopuensis. Taxonomy (NCBI): domain Bacteria; kingdom Pseudomonadati; phylum Pseudomonadota; class Alphaproteobacteria; order Sphingomonadales; family Erythrobacteraceae; genus Altererythrobacter; species Altererythrobacter chaiwopuensis. The sequence continues at coordinate 548,099 of NZ_JBTXJG010000001.1, read as the reverse complement.
CGGATTTCGCGCACCATATGCGGTTGGTCATAGAATGCCTCCGCGATTTCGGATTCCGCCCTGTCGCTAAGATTTGCACGGGCCAGCAGCGATGCGGCGCGCACCGCACGATATTTGCGTGCCAATGCGGCGGGCGGAAAGCCAAAATATTGTTCGATCAGGCGCTCAGCCTGGCGGCGTGAATAGTCAAGGCGATCAAACAGGGCTTCGACATCGGGCTTGAGCGACTGCCCGAGCCAGTCGATTGTGCGTTCGATCAGGCGTTCATGCGCAGGAGGCAGTTGTTGCAGCCGTGCCTCGATCCATTGCGCGAGGCACTTGCAGGCCTGCCGCCCGTCTAGTTTGCCGGCGCGATAGGCGGTGTTGATGTTATGGGCGGCTTGCCTGATATCATCTCCCAGCAATTCGTGTGCGGGATGGACTCTGTCCAGCAGGTCCTTGACCGAGCGGCCGGTTAGCGCGGCCCATCCGAACGGGGAAAGCGAAGCCCCAATGGCGTGCCACGGGCCGTTCATCGAATAGGGCACGGCGGTCGAAAACGCGCTGATCATATACGCTTCGCCCAGAATGGCATCTTCGCGTTGCCCGAACGTCACCGTCCCGGTCCCATGTGGAAAAAGCACCAATTGGGCGAGCGCACCGGGGTGGCGCTCATGGATCACCGGCGCGTCCCAGGCGAAATGAAACAGCGCCAGCAGATGGCGCTCAAGTCCTTGAGGCGGTTCGTAATATTCCAGGTGAAAGTGGGGCGGCATAGCCTGTCATCTACGACCCAACCACGGACCGAACCGCCCCATGCACCGAACAAGGGCTTTGCGAGGAACTCATTCTTTTGGTGCGTGAGCAGGGATAGTCCATAGCTAGTCACTTCCATTGTAGCTCAGCGACATGGCAGGCCATCTTGCCGCAGAAGTTGTCACAAGCGCCCGCATCAAGATCACCTCGCCGGCGTCAGGGCTCATCAAGCGGATGGGCCGCTTTGTTTCCAACTTCGCCGGGAATGCGCACTTCGCGCAGATTCTTGGGCGTGAGCATTTCCGCGAGATAGGGGTTTTCATCGCCCGCCAGGCGCGCAGGCGTGCGCCCCACGAACAGGCTGATCTCGCGAATCATGTGCGACTGGTCGTAAAAGGCCTCGCCCAATTGCGCTTCATATTCGTCGGAAAGCTGCGGCAGGCCCATCAATGCAGCTGCGCGCAAAGCGCGGTACTTCCTCGCCAGGGCCCGCGGCGGAAGGCCGAAATAGCGCTCAACCAGCCGTTGTACCTGCCGTTCTGAATAGCTCGCCTCATGGTTGAGCTGTGCAAGATCGGGATTGAGCGAGGAGCCAAGCCAGCGTGTGGTGATATGAATAAGCTCGATGTGGCGCGGTTTCACGGGCCTGAGATGCGCGGCGATATAATCGCACAGACCCAGCGCGCAATCGCGCCCGCTCTTCTCGCCACTGCGATAGGCCGCGCATAATTCACCGCCCATCGCGTCTGCTTCATCGCCAAGCCACTCGCCCGCACGAACGAACCGATCACTATATTTCGCCGCACTGCGCCCGGTCAACGCGGCCCAGCCAAGTGGCGAAAGGGCCGCCCCGATCGCATGGAATGGTCCATCGACCACAAACGGTGCCGCCATTGAAAAGGGGGAGAGCAGATTGGTTTCATGGCTGGGATCAACCCGCCCATCAAGAAACCGCATCTCACCCACACCATGAGGGAAAATGGAGAGCTGACCGAGCGCCGCCGGCTGGATATCGCGAATCAGCGCTGCATCGCAGCGAAAGTGATAAAGCGTAGTGATGAAGTCGCTGAGCGCAGGCGGCGCGGCGATATAGTCGAGCTGAAACAGGCTTTGCGGCGTGAGCGCAAAGTCGGATCTGTTCCGTTCACGCGGAGCACCCGGCTCGTCTGGATTCTTCATCAGCCTCCAATTCAACGAAAAAAGGCGGTCCCCTTGTGGGGGACCGCCGTTGAAGTTGAGGAACTCTTCGCATCGCTGCTCTGAGCCCTTCGGGTCGCAGTCCCCACTTAACCGATTCGTAGTGTCCTGAATTGTATGCAAACGACAAGAGTTGATTTGAATCAGGTCTTTTTAAGTCATTATTCTGAAACAATTAAATAAATCGGTCAAGCTTGATCGGTGCTCGACAGGCGCGCCCACGCTTGCCATAGGCGTGCTTCATGCTCTTTGACCTCCTTCGCCCGGCACTTTTCCTGCTCGATTCGGAAGCCGCGCACCGACTCGCGGTGGGCGGGCTGAAGATGTTGCCGCAGCGCAACCCGCCCAAAGCCGGGATTCTCGCCACCGAAGTCGCCGGAATTGCTTTTCCCAACCCCGTGGGCGTGGCGGCCGGTTTCGACAAGGATGCGGAAGTGCCCGACGCGCTGCTGGGGCTGGGATTCGGCTTTGCAGAGGTGGGGTCAATCACCCCGCTCCCGCAAGCAGGCAATCCGCTCCCGCGGCTGTTTCGCCTGACCCGGGATCGCGCAGTGATCAATCGCATGGGCTTCAACAATGGTGGTGCACAGGCCGCGCTCGAACAGTTTGCTGCGCGCAAAGGGCGCACCGGCGTGGTCGGTATCAATATCGGCGCCAACAAGGATTCGCAGGATCGCATTGCCGATTATGCCACCATGACCCGGCTGATGGCGCCGCATGCAAGCTATCTGGCGGTAAATATCTCGAGCCCCAACACGCCGGGGCTGCGCGCGCTGCAGGACGAAGGCGCTCTGGCGGAATTGCTCGATGCCGTGCTGGCTGCGCGTGCCGGAGCAATGCCCGAAGCACCGCCGCCGATATTCCTCAAGGTCGCGCCCGATCTCGAACCGGCCGACATTGATGCAATCGCCCGAATCGCACTCGACAAGCAGCTCGGCGCGCTGATCGTGTCCAACACAACCATTTCGCGCCCACCGCTAAGATCAACCCATGCCGGGGAAACTGGTGGGCTTTCGGGCGCGCCACTGCGCCCACTTGCGCTCGAGCGTTTGCGCGATTTCCGCAAGGCCACCGGCGGCGCGATCCCGCTGGTTGGCGTGGGCGGTATTGCCAGCGCAGATGATGCATGGGAACGGATCAAGGCCGGCGCCAGCCTGGTGCAGATCTACAGCGCGATGGTCTATGAGGGCCCATGGTTGGGAGCCAGGATCGTTCGCGGGTTGGAGCGCCTGATGCGGCGCGAAGGCTTCGCCAGCATTGCCGAGGCGGTGGGCGCCGAAAACCGCTAGACTCTGCTCGATTTTGATTGAACCAAAATCTGAGTCTAGATTCTTGTTTTACCGTGATTTCCGAGCCGCGAAATGTTCCATTTCACTCGAAATCACTCTAACGCGCGCCGGGCAGCACCACACCTTCGCGGCGTGGATCATATCCGCCATCAACCCTGCCGCGCCCGTCTTCAGTGGGGCGGATCAGCACGGCGTGGACCCCTGAATCCTCTCCTTGCCCGGGAACAAGCGCGATGCCGCGTTCCTTCAACCCCGCGATGACCGCAGGATCGAACTTCTCCACTTCGCCCATCGGCCTGTCTCCGCGCGCGACCAGATTGGGCAGGGCGAGCGCCTCCTGCATCGGGAGGTTCCAGTCGATCGCGGCTACCAGCGACTTGCCGACATAGGCCAGGATCGAATTGCCACCAGCCGATCCAATCGCGCCGGCGAAGCTTCCGTCCTGATCAAGCAGGATGAGCGGGCTCATCGACGAGCGCGGCCGCTTGCCCGGTGCAACCGCATTGGGGGCCAGCTCTCCATCGGGCTGCAGCGGGTTGAACGAAAAATCCGTCAGCTGGTTGTTGAGGAAAAAGCCGTCGACCATCCTGCCCGTGCCGAAGATCGATTCGACCGTGGTAGTCATGGAAACCACATTGCCCGCCGCGTCGCGCACGATGAAATGCGATGTGCCCGCTGGCTCCAGCGTCTGGTCCGCTACGCCCTGCGTCGAGCCTTCCGGCTCGCCAGGCAAAGCCTTTATCGCCGCACGCTCGCCAATCAGCGCGGCACGGCGATCAAGATAGGCAGCTGCGAGCATGCCCTGCACCGGCACCGAGACAAAATCCCCATCGCCGAAATAGGCGTCGCGATCAGCATACATCAGCCGGCTTGCCTCGGCGAACAGGTACCACCCTTGCGGATCGTGCGGGCCGCGCTCGGCGATATCAGTCCGCTCGAGCAGGCCCAGCAGGTGAAGCAGCGCCGCGCCGCTCGATGGCGGCGGCGGAGCGCATACCAGATAGGCGCGATAGGGATGGCACACAGCTTCGCGCTTGACCGGGCGATAGGCGGCGATATCGGCCATGGTCATGGTGCCGCTCAGCGGTGCGGCGCGGCTACGCTCAACGATCTTTGCCGCAGTGCTGCCGCCATAAAGCGCTTCCGGCCCATGCTCGGCCAGCCGCCGCAGGAAGCGCGCATAGTCGGGGTTGGCCAGCAGGTCACCGGCCTGCCGCAGAGTGCCATCGGGCCGCGAGAAATAGGCCTTGGCATCTGGCGTGGACAGCTGGGGAAAGGGTATTGTCAGGAACCGCCCGAGCCGCGGGCTGATGACAAAGCCTTCTTGCGCTGTCTCGATCGCGGCATCGAACAGGCTGCTCCATGCCAATGCGCCGTGTTCGCGGTGTGCCATTGCCAGCGCCGCCACAGCCCCGGGAACTCCCGTGGCCCGGCCGCTGACGACTGCCTCGCGGAACGCCAGTGGCGCCCCATCCGGCCCCAGAAACATCGTTCGCGTGGCCCCGGCAGGCGCGGTTTCGCGCCCGTCATAGATGGCTATCTTGCGCGACTGCTGGTCATAATAGGATAGGAATGCACCGCCGCCGATGCCCGAAGACTGCGGCTCAACCAGCGAAAGCATCGCCTGCACCGCAATCGCTGCATCGACTGCGCTCCCGCCCTGATCGAGCACGTCCATACCGGCCTGTGCCGCCATTGGATTTGCCGCGATCACGAATGGCTGGGCCACTCCCGCCCGAGGTGTGGCGGCATCGCCCGGCGGCACAGTGGCACAGGCGGTGACGAGGGCGGCGAGCAGCAAAAGGAGCAGACGGTGCAGTGTCATGCGCCGCCCATTAAGGCGGCGCGCAGGACAAGGCAATGTGGCTTGCACGGCGCGCAAGTGCAGTCGCTCTTGCGGTGCGGCGGGCAGGACCCTAGACCCCGGCCATGGAATAAAGGGGGCTTCCCCGGGAGCAGGAGCAAGTCAGTGCAGCTGACCGATATCGACAATGCCAGAAATCTGGTTGAGCTTTTCCTTACACGCGCGGACGCCAAAGGTGATGCGCCCTTCCTTGGCCGCAAGGAAGGCGGAAGCTGGGTGACGCAAAGCTGGCGTGAAGTGGCGGATCACGTCTGCCTATTGGCAGAAAACCTGCGCACACTGGGCCTGAGGGATGGCGACCGGGTTTGCCTGGTAAGCGAAAACCGCCCCGAATGGTGCATAGCAGACTTGGCCATCATGGCGGCGGGCTGTGTGACCGTGCCGACCTATGTTACCAATACCGAGCGCGACCATGCGCATATTCTCGACAATTCGGGCGCCCGGGCGGTGATCGTGTCGACCGAAAGGCTGCTTCAGCCACTTCATCCAGCGATCCTGGCAACAGGAATCATCGAGCACGTTATCGGTATCGAGGACCTGCATCGGCATCAGTCGGGCAGCTTCGATTACCATGGCTGGGAGCAGATGATCGCTGGCGATCCTGTGGCAGCGCGCAAGGCGGTGGACGAGCGAATGGCGGGAATCGATCGCGAGCAGACCGCCTGCATCATCTATACCAGCGGCACTGGAGGGGCACCGCGCGGCGTGTTGCAGCATCACGGCGCGATCCTGTGCAATGTCGCCGGGGCGGCGGAGATCCTGATCGAGGATTTCGGGATTAGTGACGAACGCTTCCTCAGCTTCCTGCCGCTCAGCCATGCCTATGAACATACCGGCGGGCAGTACCTGCCGATCAGCGTAGGCGCGGAAATTTTCTATTCCGAAGGGCTGGAAAAGCTTGCCAGCAATATCGAGGAAACTCGCCCCACGATCATGGTGGTGGTGCCCCGCCTGTTCGAAGTGCTGCGCGCACGCATCATGAAACAGGTCGAAAAGCAGGGCAAGGTCGCGAACTATCTGATGGGCCGGGCGCTGATGATCAGCGAAAAGGAAGGCGAGCACGGGCGCTTGCGCAAGCGTGACAAGCCGATGAACTTTATCCTGGAAAAGACCCTTCGGCCCAAGATCCGGGCACGCTTTGGCGGCAGGATCAAGGCCATGGTTTCCGGCGGCGCACCGCTCAACCCCGATGTCGGCAATTTCTTTGACGCGCTGGGGCTCACCATGCTGCAGGGGTATGGCCAGACCGAGGCCGGCCCGGTCATCAGCTGCAACCGGCCCAAGGCCGGGCTGAAGATGGACACGGTTGGCCCGCCAATGCGCGGGGTTGAAGTGAAGATCGCGGAAGATGGCGAAATTCTGGTGCGCGGCGAACTGGTGATGCACGGCTATTGGCGCAACGAGGCGGAGACCGCGCGCACGATCAGGGATGGCTGGCTCCACACCGGCGATATTGGCCATCTCGACGACAAGGGCCGGATCGTGATCACCGATCGCAAGAAGGACATGATCATCAGCGACAAGGGCGACAATGTCGCACCGCAGAAGATCGAAGGCATGCTGACGCTACAGCCCGAGATCGCGCAGGCCATGGTGAGCGGCGACAAGCGGCCCTATATCGTCGGCCTGATCGTGCCCGACGCCGAATGGGCTTTGGAATGGGCCAAGGCCAATGACGAGAAGTTCGACATGGCGGCGCTGCAGGACCTGCCCGCTTTCAAGAGCGCGTTGCGCGTAGCAATCGACCGCGTGAACCATGACCTTTCCGTGATCGAGAAAGTACGCAAGTTCGCCTGCGCTGACGAGCCGTTCAGTATCGAGAACGAGGAGCTGACGCCGAGCATGAAGATCCGCCGCCACAAGATTCGCGAGCGCTACCAGGACCGGATCGACGGGCTTTACAAGGGTTAGGTCGCGAGGCGCTTTCGAAACTGGCCGAGTTGAGCCGAAAGTGATTTAAAGCCCTTCTCCAAATCCGCCTGCAGTTCCAAAGCCTCGGTTTGGCTGATCGTCATTCGACCAGGCGTTGGATTGTTAGACTTGTAAGTCGTCACATCGAATTGCGCGTGCCACTTACCCTTGCGGTCAATAAGTTCTTTCATGGTTCCATGGGCCAGGAAAACTCGGTAACTCTCAATGGCGCGCCAACCATCAATTGCGCGGGCGAGAGCTTCCTTCTGCTTGGCGGTTCCGTTGTCCTGGTCCGTTATTAACGAAAGATCGTCGAGCCTTTGGCCTGCTAAGTGCCTTAGTTTGACTGAATGACCATGCTGTTTTGCAGTCTCCAGCGTTAAAGCGACGGCCTTTTCGGAGCGGGCGTATAGATCAAGACAGCGCCCGCGCCACGAGTCGATCTCCGTTCGGGCATTCTTGTAAGGGCCCTGTCCCTCCGGATGGGGCTCGCTCACGCAGCCTCAACATCCTCAACATATTCGGGATAGAAGCTCGGCTCGCGATCCGACCAGCCTGGTGCGGTGGCGGCGGCTTCGCTCAGGCTTTGCAGCAACTCCTTGCGGCAATCGGGCCGGATTTGCGGCAGCGCAGCGGCAGCACAGAATGCGCTGGGCAGCCAAGGGCGCACATCGGCGCCCAGCAAGCGCTCGTAGAGAAAGCGGAATGCCGAGAAGCTGCTGATCCGTTCTTGTGACAGGTCAAAAGCGGCAACCCGCACCAGCTTGCCGATGAAGGTTTCGATCTGCGCAATGGTGACATCATTTGGAATGGTCGCGCGGAGCGTCTTCAGTTCCTGATAGGCAACATACTGGCAGCGGATCGCGGCGTTCTCGCCTTCGCTGCGCGCCCACAGCTTGAACGCATCCTGCCGTCCCAGCCCGATATCCAGGCTGCGCTTGATGTAACGCTGCTCTGCGGCCGAAAAGCTCGCAAATTCGCGCATCTCGCTAATGGTCATCGAGGCGGTGCCAGTTACCGGCATGGCTCTTGCTCCCTGTTGCAAGGAGCATTTTGGCCGAGCGTGGTTAATTAACGGTAACTATAGCGGGATTGCTTGCGCACAGGGCCATGGTCAGCCGCCGGAAACTAACCCGAAGTCAGATCAGGCCTGCCAGCGGTGAACTCGGATCGGCATACATGCGCCGCCCCATGCGCCCGGCGAGATAGGCTTCGCGCCCTGCCTCGACAGCCAGCTTCATTGCGCGCGCCATGCGGACCGGATCCTTTGCCTCGGCGATCGCGGTATTCATCAGAATCCCGTCGCAGCCCAGCTCCATGCCCACTGCCGCATCCGACGCAGTGCCCACACCCGCATCGACCAGCACCGGCACGCTCGCGCCCTCGACGATCAGGCGGATCGTGACGCGGTTCTGGATGCCAAGGCCGGAACCGATGGGTGCGCCGAGCGGCATCACCGCCACCGCGCCGGCATCTTCCAGCTGCTTCGCCGCGATCGGATCATCAACGCAATAGACCATCGGCAGAAAGCCTTCGCCCGCCAATACTTCGGTCGCTCTAAGCGTTTCGCGCATGTCGGGATAAAGCGTTCGCGCCTCGCCCAGCACTTCCAGCTTCACCAGGTCCCAACCGCCCGCCTCGCGCGCCAGCCGCAGGGTACGGATGGCTTCATCGGCAGTAAAGCACCCGGCGGTGTTGGGCAGATAGGTGATCTTCCTGGGATCTATATAGTCGGTCAGCATCGGTGCCTTGGGATCGCTGACGTTGACCCGGCGCACCGCCACGGTAACGATTTCCGCCCCTGACGCCTCGACCGCGGCGGCATTCTGCTCGAAATCCCTGTATTTGCCGGTGCCCACGATCAGGCGCGAGCGAAATGTCCGGCCCGCCACGCTCCAGCTGTCATCCGCCTTTGCCGCAGCAGAACCGCCGCCAACGAAATGCACGATCTCCAGCATATCTCCATCGGACAGGGCGGTCTCTTCCAGTGTCGAGCGCGGCACGATCACGTGATTGCGCTCAACCGCAACCTTGGCCGGTTCAAGCTCGAGCTCGCGTACAAGCGCAGCGATGGTTCGGGCTGTGGTCCGGCGCGTATCGCCGTTGAGTGTGATGGTCTTGGTGGCGCTCATACAAGGGCCACATAAGCCTCAATGCGTGTCAGGCAAGTGCGATCGCATATTGAGCAAATGGCCGATTGAAACCAGCGCCACGCCGATAATAGTTAGCGCCGCCTCGTGCCAGCCATGCGGCACGGCAAGCCCGCCGCCCATAAAGGTAAGCCCCATCATTGCCGTCACGAACGGCGCAGGGCGCCGGTGGCGCAGCGCGCCCCAGCCGATCGCCACCGCCGCGATGATCAGCGCCAAGGCAAGGCCGTAGCGGTGGATTTCCGGCGCAAGCAGCAATTGCCCGCCCAATCCCAACACCGAAACAATCAGGATAGTCGCAAGGCAATGCAGCAGGCAAAGGCTCGAAAGCCAGATGCCCGCACGGTCAAGCCGGCGGCGAATCGAGATGTTGTTTACTGGCATGGTACCGGTTGTATCTATGTTATGGTGTATCATCTTGCAAGAGGTGCAAGCGATCTTGCGGCGAATGGACTTGCACTTTTCTGGCGCGCTGCGCAGATGCCGGTCCATGGCTACACACGTCGAAACGCAAACCACCTGCGGGGCGCCAGTGCGTGAAACGGCACGCCCCCTGGCACTTGCATTCTGGCTGTATGTGATCGCCGCGATGGTGATCGTGATCGTCATGGTGGGCGGAATTACCCGGCTAACCGAAAGCGGGCTCTCGATTACGCAATGGAATCCGATTACCGGCGTGCTGCCCCCGCTGAGCGAGGCGGCGTGGCAAGCCGAGTTCGACCTTTACCGCCAAACGCCCGAATATCTTTACGAGGCCGGGCCGGCGGGCATGACGCTGGCAGATTTCAAGTTCATCTTCTTCTGGGAGTGGTTCCACCGCTTGCTCGGCCGCCTCATCGGACTTGCCTTTGCCCTGCCGCTGGCCTGGTTCTGGATCAAGGGAGCCATTCCTAAGGGTTACAAGCTGCGCTTGCTGGCGCTGCTGGCGCTGGGCGGGTTGCAGGGGACCTTCGGCTGGCTGATGGTGCGTTCTGGCCTTAGCGGCGAAATGACCGATGTCAGCCATTTCTGGCTTTCGGTGCACCTGCTTACTGCCTTCTTCACGTTGGGCGGATTGGTATGGACCGCGCGCGATCTGCAGCAGCTTGCGAAGGATCCTGCTGCGCGGCCCGCCGGCCTCACCGGCCCATCGCTGATCGTGGCAATCACGGTGTTTGTCCAGCTCTTGCTCGGGGCCTGGGTGGCGGGGCTCAACGCGGGTCACGCCGCCTATGACTGGCCGTTGATGAATGGGCGGTTCTTCCCGCAGCCGGACCTGGCCCGGGGCTGGCTTTGGGCGCTGACGCATGATCCCTTCCTGCTGCACTTTCTCCATCGCTGGTGGGCCTGGGTTGCTGTCGCCGCGCTGGTGTGGCTGGCACGGCGCGTACGCACACGTGAACGCGGCGCTTCGATCGCCATCCATAGTGCGTTCGGAACCATGGTAGTGCTGGGCATAGCCACGGTCCTGAGCGAAGTGTCGCTGTGGGTTGCGGTGGCACACCAATTGACCGGGGCTTTGCTGGTGGCGGGCCTTGCCTGGGGCATGCATGCAGACGGTCGGCGCAGTCGGGGCGGGGCATGAGCGCGCTGATCTGGTGCCCCTTTCCCGATCGCAGCGCTGCGCGCGAAGTAGCGAATGCCTTGCTGGATGAGAAACTGATCGCTTGCGCCAACCTGCTCCCGGATGTGGAATCGATCTTCGAATGGGGCGGTGCGCGCGAGAGCGGCAAGGAAATAGGGGTGCTGTTCAAGACCGATGCCGCCTTGCTTGACCGTGCTGCCGGGCGGTTGGCGGCACTCCATCCCTATGATGCTCCTGCAATTATGGGTTGGAAGTGCGATGCAGCTTCAACTGCCACACAGGCCTGGCTTGGCTCTTTGAGGGAGTGAGAAGATTGATGGCATATCCCCGGTCATGCCCGGCGCTGACGGCTTGATCGAGGGCGCGCGGCGGCTGGAGCAAACGGAGCTCGCGCGAGCGCTGGGCCATGCGCGAAACCTGGACGCGCAAAATCAAACGGTATTATTTTACCTCCACTGAAAAGCGCGGTTTTGCTTGACTTGCGCGCACTCAGGCGGCATTTGCGCCCCGTTCTCGCACCTGCGGCAAAAAGTCACGGGCGCGATTCGAGGCTGGGGCGGCAGACGCTGCGGCTACCCAAATCTAGGAAGTTGAACCCATGAAGGCGCTTAGCAAGCAGACCCGGTCCATAAAACCGGCCGAGGTCGAAAAGAAATGGCACCTGATCGATGCCGATGGCCTGGTTGTCGGCCGCGTTGCAACGATCATCGCCAACATCCTGCGCGGCAAGCACAAGCCGAGCTACACCCCGCATGTCGATTGCGGTGACCATGTTGTCGTCATCAATGCCGACAAGGTGAAGTTCACCGGCAAGAAGATGGGCGATAAGGTATATTACAAGCACACCGGCCATCCCGGCGGCATCAAGGAAACCACCCCGGCCAAGGTGCTGGAAGGCCGTTTCCCCGAGCGCGTGCTGGAAAAGGCTGTCGAGCGCATGATCCCGCGCGGCCCGTTAGGTCGCCAGCAGATGAAGGCGCTGCACCTCTATGCCGGTACCGAGCATCCGCATGATGGCCAGGCGCCGCAGCTGCTCGACGTAGCTTCCATGAATCGCAAGAACAAGGTCACCGCATAATGAGTATCGAGAACTCTGGCGAAACCAGCAACGAAACCGTTTCGGATCTGGCGGATCTGAAGGACATCGCCAGCGATGTGCCCGAAGGCGATGCAGCCGAAATCGCCGCTGTGGCCGAAGTGCCCCTGCGCGAACAGGAACTCGACCCGCAGGGCCGCGCCTATGCCACCGGTCGCCGCAAGGATGCCGTGGCCCGCGTGTGGATCAAGCCCGGCAAGGGAACGATCACTGTCAACGGCAAGGATCAGGAAGCCTACTTCGCGCGTCCGACGCTGCGACTGATCATCAATCAGCCCTTCGGCATCACCGAGCGTGAAGGCCAGTATGATGTGATCGCCACTGTGCGTGGCGGCGGCTTGTCGGGCCAGGCCGGTGCGGTCAAGCATGGCATTTCGCAGGCGCTGACCAAGTACGAGCCGGCGCTGCGCTCCACAGTCAAGGCCGCTGGCTTCCTTACCCGCGACAGCCGCGTGGTCGAACGCAAGAAGTATGGCCGGGCCAAGGCTCGCCGCAGCTTCCAGTTCTCGAAGCGCTGATTTCCAGCCTTGCGGAAAATCAAGGGGCGGTCCTTCGGGGCCGCCCTTTTTGTTTGCGCTCAAGGTCAGGCAGGCTGAGCGATGAAATCGCGTTGCTCAACTTCGATGATGCCTGCGGCGTCAATCCGCACGACATTGTAGGACGGCGGCGCCGCCCTGCGCAGCCGGGTCGACAATGTCCCCGCCCCTACCATCCGCATGGCATGGTTTTCGCGCGAGCGGACCTGGTCGAACGGGAAATGCACATGGCCCGATAGCACCATGGCGGCCCCTGCCGCGGCCAGTTCAGCGAAGGCCATATCCCCGCGAATGGTCGGATTCCTGCGCCCATCCTCATCCGCCAACAGGGGATGATGGCAAGCAACCAGCTTGGGGCGTGGATCTGAGTGCACAGCTTCCAACCGCGCCAGCGCCGCATCGAGGTTACGCCGCGTGACCACCCCGTCCGACCAGGGCCAGCGCAACTGCGCGGGAACATTGGTATCGAAGGGCACGATCAGGGCATGTTCCAGAACGATCTCTGCACCCACGGCCCGCTCAAGCGATCCGAAGCGTGCATAGGGCCTGCGGAAGCGCTCCCACAAATTGTAATAGGGCATGTCATGATTGCCAGGCTGGACCATAAGCGGCACGCCCAGGCTGGCGAACCACTTTGCGGCAAGGGCATATTGCCGATGGGTCGCGCGCTGAGTGAGATCACCGGTGCAGATCACCGCGTCGGGGCGCTCGAGATGCACCGCCGCCTCAAACCAGGCCGTGGCAGCGCGATCCTCTACCCCGAAATGGGTATCGCTGACATGGAACAGTACGGAGGCGTCACTAGCCATGTTTGGCGCCTAGCAGATTCGCTGCAGCATGAAAGCAAAGCATCAGATCCGGTCGGTCAGTATCAGCCAGGCGGCGAAGCAGTTAAGCGCTGTGTAGGCGAGATAGCCCCACGCAAGGCCCGGCCAGCCGTTGGACGCCAGCAGCAGCGCGGCAAGCAGGATCAGGAATTCCGTTACCAGCGTCAGCCTGCCGCCTAGCATGTGCACGAACCACGGCATCTGCCCCAGCATAGGATGGCGGCTTTCGAGCACCGCCTTGTGCAGAGTGAAATTGCCGATCCCCAGCAGAAAGATGATCACCATCGCCATGGTCATATTATTGCGCAAACTTCCATCGATTGGAAATGGCTGTTCGTCGGGCGCGATCTGACATCGATCAGTATGTCGTAGCTCCGGTCGATACGGATTGCGTGCATGTCGAGTGCAAGCTGATTGGGCACCGGCAATCGCCTATCTCCTGTTGTGCGGATCCGGTCTCTCTCCCCCCTCATTTCCGAGATCGCCGCAAATGGAGGAAACTATGTTCAAATCCATGTTTGCAGCTGCCGCGATCAGTGCAGCGCTCGCAACCACGCCTGCAATTGCCGGAGAGGCCCAGGGCGAAAGCGTATCTGTGTCCTATCACGATCTCAATCTCGCGACCGAGCAAGGACAGAAGAAGCTCGAGCAGCGCCTCGAACGTGCAGCTCGCCAGGCTTGCGGCGTTGACGGCCTTCGCACTGGCAGCCGCATTACCCCGCCCGATCAGAGCCGCTGCCTGAATGAAGCGCGCAAAAGTGCCAAGGCGCAATTCGCGCAAATTGTCAGCGAACAACAGCTCGGCGGTTAACCCGACGCACCCCCAAGCACGCAAGTGCGGCCTTGCGGCCTGAGCCCTTTCCAGTCCCGGGGTTCAGGCCGCATCTTTACAGGCGGCCTTATCAGCGGCTCAAACACAGCACTATCAGCGCCCGGCCATCGCTTTGACCTTTGGCAGATATGTCCTCCCGATCCTTAATGCCTCGCCGCAATCCAGCTCTGCCGACCACACTCCCAGTCCATCGTGCCTCAGACCCCTGATGCGATCCTTACGCAAAATGGTGGATCGGTGGATGCGGATGAACTCACTCGGGTCGAGTTTCTTCTCCAGCCCCGCGATGGTCTGCAGCAGCAGATAGCTGCGCCCACCTTCGGCCGGATCGCCGACAAACAGCCGCACATAGTCACGCTCGGCATCGATCCGGCTCACTTCGTTCACTGCGATACGGATCAGTTCCGAACGGTGCGGCACCCACAGTTCTTCAAGCCATTCGCTGGTGCTGTTGCGCTCTGACCCGCGGCGAGAGACCGCTCTTTCAATCGCCCGCTCGAGCCGATCGGCGGCAACCGGTTTCAGCACGTAATCGACCGCTTCGAGGTCAAATGCTTCGACCGCAAAGCCATCATGGGCTGTCACGAAAATGATTGCAGGCGGATTCTCCTGCCCGGCCAACTGGTGTGCGACACCCAACCCGTCGAGTTCAGGCATGGTCATATCGAGCAGCATAAGGTCGGGCGCAAGCGCCTCGGCGAGGCGCAGTGCCGCCGCGCCATCGCTTGCCGTTCCGATGACGTTGATCTTGCTCAGCTTAGCACAAATCACCTGGATCCGTTCGACGGCGAGAGGCTCGTCGTCAACGATCAACGTTCTCAGCGGCGCATCGGTTTGCTCTGATTCAGCCATTGCGCGTCAATGGTATGCGCATTTCGGTGCGATATCCACCAGGAACCGGGCCCGACTCAAGTACGATATCGGGGCCGAAACGGGCCTCCAGCCGGTCGCGCACATTGGCTAGGCCGATCCCGAAACCGTTGCGCACATTATCTGGCACTCCGGGCCCATCATCGCTGACGGTGATCACCAGTCGATCGAACTCCTCGCGCGCCTCCACCCGGATCAGGACCGGCCGATTGACCGGCGAGACTGCATATCTGACCGAGTTTTCGATCAACGGCTGCAGGATCATGCCCGGCACGCGCGCATCGGCGAGTTCGGGCGGCAGGATCAATTCACTCCGCAGCCGCTCCGGAAAACGCACCGCCTCGATGGCGAGGTAGAGCCGCTGCAGGTCGAATTCGTCGGCCAGTGTGACATTGGTCGTGGGATCGTCAGCCAGGCTATGGCGATAGAAGCGCGATATCAGCTGGATCATCTGTTCTGCGCGTTCGGCCTTGCCGGTGATCACCAGAGACGAAAGCGAATTGAGCGTGTTGAACAGGAAATGCGGATTCACCTGATAGCGCAAGCTCCGCAGCTCGGCCGCCTTCGCTGCATTGCGAAATTCCTGCTCGCGCCGCTCGGCCAGCCGCGCTTTCGAAATCGCCAATAGCGAGTAATAAAGCGAGCACCACGCCAGCATCATGAAATAGCGGCTGAAGGCGATTTCAGTCAGAGGCCCCAAAAAGCTGAGCATGCCCAAGTCGATCTTGCGATTGATCTGGCGCGCGCCCCGCAAGGCGTCGTTTTCCACGAATATGTCCGGTTCGGAAATGCCCGCTTCCTCCGCTTCGCCAGGCTCCCTTTCGCTCGCGGCGTTCCTATCGGCGGAGGATTGGGCAGATTCCGGACCGCCGTCAGGTGGCGATTTTCCGGATGCGATATCAACGAAGATTTGCTCCATTTTCGTATTCATGTCGGCGAAAACGTAATAGTTGATCTGCGCCAGCATTACCGATGCCGGGGCTGCCAGCAGCAGCGCGGCGGTGGCCTGCACCCAGAGGGCACGCGAATCGAACAGGCGGAGCAGCAACCACAGGACAATTGTGACCCCGACTCCCGCCACAGCCACGATCGCACGCAGGCGCATCATCTCGAGCCCCATGCCGACTCCGAGTATCTCCCATCGGATCGTCGCAAGCGCGAAATAGACCGCCCACAACAATACAATCGAGATTACTACGGTGCGGAACGGAACCCGGGCATGCGATTCAAATAAGCTTTTGTCCATCGCATCACCACCTAGACCCGCCTTTTATGGAAGGCGAATCCGTCGTCGGTCAAGATATGCCGTTCATCGAAAGTTCATCGAACGACGAACGTTCCGGCTTCAGCCCTTTTCGAGCAATTTATCCTTTGCAATCCGTTCTTTCCACTGCGCCGGGGCCAGCGTGTGGACATTGGTGCCTTCGCTGTCGACCGCGACGGTGACAGGCATATCCTTCACCGTGAATTCGTAGATCGCTTCCATGCCAAGGTCTTCGAAAGCGACCACCTTTGCTTCCTTGATCGCCCGCGCAACCAGATAGGCTGCACCGCCCACCGCCATCAGGTAGGATACCTTGAAACGGCTGATAACCTCGACTGCATCATGCCCACGCTCGGCCTTGCCGATCATCGCCAGCAGGCCAAGATCGAGCATCATCTCGGTGAACTTGTCCATTCGCGTTGCCGTGGTCGGGCCGGCCGGGCCAACCACTTCACCCATCACCGGATCGACCGGGCCGACATAATAGATCGCGCGGCCCTTGAAATTCACCGGCAGATCTTCACCCCTGTCGAGCATTTCCTGGATGCGCTTGTGCGCGGCGTCGCGCCCGGTCAGCATTGTGCCATTAAGCAATAACCGGTCACCCGCCTTCCAGCTCGCTACCTCTTCAGGCGTAAGATTGTCGAGATCGACCCGCTTGGCCTCTGCGTCGGGCTGCCACTGCACCTTGGGCCAGGCATCGAGATCGGGCTGCGGGATATAGGCCGGGCCCGAACCGTCCATCACCACATGCGCATGGCGCGTAGCGGCGCAATTGGGGATCATCGCCACCGGCTTGCCCGCCGCATGGCACGGCCAGTCCAGGATCTTGACGTCAAGAATCGTTGAGAGCCCGCCCAGCCCCTGCGCGCCGACCCCGGTGGCGTTGACCGCGTCGAAAATATCGATCCGCAGCTGCTCGATATCGCTGCGCGCGCCGCGCGCCTTCAGCTGAGCCATATCGATCGGTTCCATCAGGCTTTGCTTGGCCAGCTTCATGCAATGTTCCGCCGTGCCGCCAATCCCGATCCCCAGCATGCCCGGGGGGCACCATCCGGCGCCCATCGACGGGATCTGTTCGAGCACCCAGCCGACGATGTTGTCGCTGGGGTTCATCATCTTGAACTTGGACTTGTTCTCGCTGCCCCCGCCCTTGGCCGCGACATCAATGCTGATCTTGTTGCCTGGCACCATTTCGACAGAAAGCACGCAGGGAGTGTTGTCGCGGGTGTTGCGGCGGGTGAAGGCGGGATCGGCCAGGATCGAGGCGCGAAGCTTGTTCTCAGGATGGTTGTAGGCGCGGCGCACCCCTTCATCGACCACTTCCTGCAAACTTTGCCGCGATTCGAGGCGGCACTCCTGCCCCCATTTGATGAAGACATTGACGATGCCGGTGTCCTGGCAGATCGGGCGGTGGCCCTCTGCGCACATCCGGCTGTTGGTCAGGATCTGCGCGATCGCATCCTTCGCCGCAGGCCCCTGTTCCGCGTCATAGGCTTTGCCCAGCGCCTGAATGTAATCCATCGGATGATAGTAAGATATGTATTGCAACGCATCCGCCACGGTCTCGATCAGATCGTCTTCGCGGATAATGGTCATGTCGCTCATCGAAGCTGCGCTCCTGTCGGTCGATTCCACCGCCCCTTAGTCCCCTCGCGCACCTAGCGTCAAAGCGCTTGGCTGCAAGCATCGCAATCGCTAGAGGTAATTGACCTAGTGTGTTGTGTGTGTAATACAGCCGGTAACAACCATGACGAAGAGTGATATGTCTTTAGCCCGCAAAGCCATGATCGATAGCCAGCTCCGCACCAGCGGCGTGAACGAGCCCTTCGTGCTCGCGCGTATGGGATCGGTGGCGCGTGAGAACTTCGTGCCCGAAGGCGTACGTTCCATCGCCTATATGGATCGCGCCATCCCGCTTGGCGAAGGACGTTTCCTCGCCGCCCCGCTGGTGCACGGCATGATGCTGGCCGAAGCGCGGCCAGGGCTTGATGACGGCGTGCTGGTGGTGGAATCCGGTTCCAGCTATCTCGCCGAACTTGTGCGTCCGCTGGCAGGAAAGCTTGAAACCATGTCGGTGGAAGAAGCATTGGAAAACAAGCGGGGCCGCAAGGCCTTTTCGCTTGTCATGATCGACGGAGCGATCGAGCAATTGCCCGATACGCTTGCCAAACGGATCGAAGAAGGCGGGCGTATCGTAACCGGGCTGGTGTTGCGCGGGGTCACTCGCCTGGCCACCGGGCGCAAGACTGGCGGCAACGTGGCGCTGCAGCCGCTGGCTGAAATCGGCATACCGGTGCTGCATTCCTTCGACCGTCCAAAGGAATGGAGTTTCTGATTTTGCCTGACCGGGGCCCAAACCTGCGGCGCATCGCGGCTGCCTTGCTGCTGGGCTCTGCGCTGGCCCCGGCGGCGGCACAGGCCGATGATCTGCGTTCAGCGCTGATCAGTGCCTATGAGACCAATCCTGACTTGATCGCTGCACGCGCACAGCAGCGCGCGGTTGACGAGGAGGTTCCGATTCAGCGCGCGCAGGGGCTGCATAATATTTCTGCGACCGCCAACCATATCGAGTTTGTGAAAGTTTCGCCCAACAGCTTCACCGCCCCCAAACGGCGGGTCCAGGCCGGCCTGGACATGACTGTGCCGGTCTATTCCGGCGGTGCCGTACGCAACGGGATCAAGGCAGCCAAGCGGCGCGTTTCCGCTGGTGAGGCCGATCTGCGCGGCACGGAAAGCGTGATCTTCAGTCAGGTGGTTGCCGCCTATATGGATGTGCTGCGCACCGAGGCGCTGGCCACGCTGGCAGGCAACCAGGTCGACGTGCTGAGCGTAAATTTGCAGGCCACCTCTGACCGCTTCGAGATCGGCGAATTGACCCGCACTGACGTGGCGCAATCCCAATCGCGCCTGGCGGTGGCACAGGGCGACCTGCGCAATGCCCAGGCAAACCTGATCGCCGCACGCGAAACCTATATCCAGCTGGTTGGCCGTGCACCGGGCGAGCTTGAGTCCCCGCCGCCGCTGCCCGGCCTGCCCGAAACCGTTGGCGAGGCGGTAAAAACCGCGCTGGAAAGCAATCCTGACCTCATTGCCGCGCGCGAACGCGCCGATGCCGCTGGGTTCGATTCTGAAGTGGCAGGTGCTGGGCGATTGCCGACGGTGGGCGTCTTCGCCAACCTTGATTACGCCGACTTTTACGGAACGCTGGGCGGTCCGGTTGCAGCCAATTTCGTGCAAAATGAAACCACCGCCAATGTCGGCGTGCAGGTAACCATCCCGATTTTCCAGGGCGGTTTGCCCGCCGCTCGCCAGCGCCAGGCCTTTGCCCGCGAGACTGCCGCTCTCGAGCAAGTTATTGCGGCCGAGCGAAGCATCATCTCGCAAGTCCGCGCCGCCTATTCGAACTGGCAAGCGTCGAACGCCGTGATCGAAAGCTCCGAAACCGCAGTGGCCGCCGCCGAGCTCAGCCTGGAGGGTGTGCGTGCAGAGAATTCCATCGGCAACCGGACAATCCTTGATGTGCTCAATGCAGAGCAGGAACTGCTGTCGGCGCGGGCACAATTGGTGACGGCCCGCCGCAACGCCTATGTTGCCGGCTTCAGCGTGCTTGCCGCGATGGGCAAAGCCGAGGCGCGCGACCTCAATCTGGACACCGGCAGCGTGCTGTATGACCCACGGGCGAATTACGATCGGGTGCGGGGCGCGATGTTTGACTGGCAACGCGACCCTGAGCCTGCGGCAACGTCAACAAGAACCGTTGACATCCCGGCGCCTGACGCGATGATTGGGCCGCTTGATGAATCGGATGGCGGCACGCCTTAGTAGTGTCACCCGGTTTTTGGGCGGGACGCAAGACAAGCAGCAGGGAAATAGGCCGCGATGGCGCAGCACGGTGAAGCTTCGGTCGAAGAGATCCTCGAATCGATCAAGAAAGTGATCGCGCGGGACAATCGTGATGCCGCCGGCCCGGTGCGCGGAAACCCGCCGCCGTCAGCAAATTCGCGAACAGAAGATGAAGTGCTCGATCTTTCGGACATGGAATTTGTCGAAGGTGGCGCTCGCGACAATGATGACGCTGTTGACGAAGACGGCCCACTGACTACCGATACGGTGCGCCAATCGATGCGCGAGAATTTCGAGGCGCTGGCCATGCTGGCCGAACCGGGCGCGCGCCCACAGATCGTGCGCTCCGGCGAAACCTCGCTTGAAGGCATGGTGCGTGACATGTTGCGCCCGATGTTGGCCGAATGGCTCGACAGGAACCTGCCCGGCATGGTCGAGAAGATGGTCCAGGCCGAAATCGCCCGGATCGCCGGCAAACGTGGCTAGCACATCGCAGCCGATGGATCCCAGCGACAAGCCGCCCCCCGTCACGCTCCACGAAGCACAATTGGCGCTCGCCAAACTCGGCGGCCAAAGCACCGCGCGGCACATTTTTCTCTGCGCGATGAGCGATAAGCAGAAATGCTGCTCGCGCGAGGAAGGTGAGGCCTCGTGGAAATACCTCAAGCGCCGCCTGAACGAACTGAGGCTGTCCGGCCCCAAGCGCATCAATCCCGATGGCAGGCCCTGCGGGGGCGTGCAGCGGACCAAGGCCGATTGCCTGCAAATCTGCGCCGCAGGGCCCATTGCGGTCGTCTGGCCCGAAGGCGTTTGGTATCATTCCGCGCGTGAGGATGTGCTTGAAGCAATTATCCAGCAGCATTTGATTAGTGGGAAACCGGTGGAGGAATTTCGCCTGCGCTACCCCGATTAGCGCAGCGGTCTATTCCTCGTCATGGCTGGGCATATTGTTGTCGACAGCGGCATCATGTCCGGTCCCGTTGGACAGGAAAACCAGCCCCATCAGCGCGCTCGTGAGCAACATCATGAAGCCCATGCCCAGCGCCAGGGCAATGTAGAAATGGACCGAAACCATGCCGTTGAACTTGTAGAGCAGCGCCATGGCAATCATGACAGTGCCCACGGTGAGCATGAACATGAACCGCATCAGGCGGCGATAACGCGCCCAGGCATGCGCCGCCGTCTGAGGATCATCGAGTGGGGATTTGGCTACCATGGGGGCCACATGGGCCTTCGCGCGCGGCGATGCAATGCCCGTCATATGCGTCGTGACTCGCCTTTTTGGTGCAAGAATGGCATTCTTCCCTTCGGAATCACTCCGCATGGAGGTCAGGAGGTTGGGATGACTATCGCAAGGATCATCGAAAAGCGCAGTTCGCAAGACATCATCTTCTGCGATTCGACCGTGCCGATGCGCGAGGCAGTGGCGCTGCTGGCCCAGAAGCGAATCGGCGCGCTGCCGGTAATGCGCGGAGGATCCGTGGTGGGGATTTTCTCGGAACGCGATGTCATCTATCGGCTGGCTGAAGAGGGGGAGGTATGCCTCAACCGCCCGCTTGCCGAAGTGATGACCGCGCCGCCGATCACTGTTGCGCCGAAAACACCAATCAACGAAGCGCTGGCGCTGATGACGCGGCGGCGGATTCGCCACCTTCCGGTGGTTGATGACAGTGCGATGGTGGGCTTCATTTCAATCGGCGATCTGGTCAAGCACCAGACAGACAAGGTCGAACATGAAGCCGAAGCGATGCGGATCTATATCCAGAGTGCTTGAGAATTGGCAGGCGAGCACCTAGATCGGTGTAACGATGACAGCAACACTCACACTCACCCCTGCTGCGGCGAAGCGGGTAGCCTGGATTGCGCAAAAACAGTCCAGGCCGGCGATCTTGCGCCTTTCGGTTGAGGGGGGCGGGTGTTCCGGCTTCCAATACAAGTTCGATCTTGCCGAAGCGGCAGAGGGCGAAGATGCGGTAAGCGAAACCGATGGCGTGCAGCTGGTGGTTGATCCGGTGAGCCTGGACCTGGTTTCCGGCAGTGTGGTTGACTTCGTCGAATCACTGGGCGGCGCAGCCTTCAGGGTCGAAAATCCCCAGGCCGCCGCCGGTTGCGGCTGCGGTTCAAGCTTCGGGATTTGAATTAGACCGCTCGCGCGTCTTCAGGCACAAGTGTTGTCATGAAGATAGCAACATTCA
The DNA here is from genome assembly GCF_054957755.1 of Altererythrobacter chaiwopuensis. Taxonomy (NCBI): domain Bacteria; kingdom Pseudomonadati; phylum Pseudomonadota; class Alphaproteobacteria; order Sphingomonadales; family Erythrobacteraceae; genus Altererythrobacter; species Altererythrobacter chaiwopuensis. The sequence goes on along the minus strand of NZ_JBTXJG010000001.1, from coordinate 525,923 downwards.
ACATCAACGGTATCAAGGCGCGCCTGCCGCGCCTCAAGGAATGGCTCGAAGAAACGCGCCCATCGGTCGCCTGCCTGCAGGAGATCAAGAGCATGGACGAGAATTTCCCGGCCGAAGAATTCGCAGCGATCGGCTATCGCGCGATCTGGCACGGGCAGAAGAGCTTCAACGGTGTCGCCATACTGGCTGACGAGCGCGCGGGGATCGCGGGCCCCAAAGAGGTGCAGCGCGGGCTTGGCATTCCGGGTCCTGACGGCTCGGGCGAAGAGCAGGCCCGCTATCTTGAAGCCGATGTCGGCGGGATCCGCATCGCCTGTATCTACCTGCCCAACGGCAACCCGCAGCCTGGCCCCAAATTCGACTACAAGCTCGCCTGGATGGAGCGATTGCGGGCTCGAATGGCCGAAATCTGGGCGGAGGAAGTGCCCGCCGTGGTGCTGGGCGATTTCAACGTGATCCCTGAAGACAATGATGTCTGGTCAACCAAGGCCATGGCAGACGATGCCCTGATGCAGCCTGGATCGCGCGCTGCCTATTCCCGGCTTCTGGCCGATGGCTGGACCGATGCCTTGCGCACGCACAATCCGCGCGGCGGGGTGTGGACCTATTGGGACTATCAGGCCGGTGCCTGGCAGCGCGACCATGGCTTTCGCATCGACCACATATTGCTCAGTCCGGAGCTTGCCGACCGGCTGGTCGCTGTCGGAGTGGACCGCGATCACCGCGGCCGCGAGAAAGCCAGCGACCATGCGCCGGTATGGGCCGATCTGCGCCATTGACCACGCAGGGAAAAGGGGCCCAACCTTGCGGCGGGCCCCTCAAATCACGTAACGCGAACCCGCTCAGCGATAGAAGATGTGCTGGCTGATTGTCGCGCGGGCAACCTTCTTGCGGCTCCAGCTGGGCCGGACATATTTGGCATGGAAGTATAGCGAATCCTGCACTTCGGATTCCCACATGCCCTCGTGCGCGATCCGGGCAACCGCCTTGGCTTGCCGCCAGGCCTGCGACCCGGTGTTGATCTGCGGCATGTCCCCGCCCTTCACGAATGAGAATTGCGCACGCTGATAGACAACCCCGCAATAGCTTGATGGAAAGCGTTCGCTGGCGGCGCGATTGATCACCACCTGCGCCACAGCCAGCTGGCCAGGGAGCGGTTCGCCGCGCGCCTCGAAATAGACCGCACCGGCAAGGCAGTGCATCTGCTCGGACAGGGCGAAATCTGTGTCGGTTGACGCAACCAGATTGCGCAGCGATCCGGCCTTGGCCTGCGCCGTATCCGCATTGGACGCGGACTTCTCGGCCAAATCATCGGCGAGTGGCTGCACGACCTCTTGCGAAATGAACTGTGGGGCAGTTTCGTCAGACGAACCACCGGCGGCGTTCACCGCCTTTTGTTGCCCCGGATCGGTGACCTGGGCGAAAGCGCCGGAAAACTCGGCACTGGCAAATGTAAGGCCGAGCACAACCGCGCCAGCGGCAAGCCCGAGCCCATGGCTCCTGCGGATCATATTTTCTTGGTTCTGGGCGGTGAACGCGCTCCGACGCAGGCATGGACCAATCGCGTTAATTGCGTTTGTAAAAGCGGTCCGTAATTCTTGCCTGCCGGCCGTCCCCCGTCTGCGTGCCTGCGCTTCGACCGTATTGCCGAACAGCGCCGCCTACGCACCTGGAAGCTGCGCGGCCAAATAGAGCCGAACCGGCAAAGGTCAAGTTAACGCGCCCAGGATGCGATGAACCGTTCTCCATCAGCGATATCTGCCTCCACAACCCAGATATCGGGGTCCTGCTTGCGCCGTTTTTCAAGGTATTCGAAAATTTCCTGCTGATTTTCAGGATTTTGCCGCTTTGCAGCAATATATGGTCGCGAACCATCGAGCTGCGGCATTCTTTCGAAAAGAACTGCGTTCTCGCCGCGATAGATAGTTAAAACCAGGATGGTTCCGGCGTCCCTCTCGCCTTTGGCGATAACACTTGCGAAACCACCTTGCGATTCGATCGCACGAATCATTCCCGCCACTTCGAGATGCGCGGGGAGCCGCCCTTCCACTAAGCCGACCCCACCTTCAGCCTGCCTGGTAGCCCGGCAGGCTGGCGAGCGGGATGCGCGAGCGCATGAATGTGCCGGTTCCACGCCCGATTTCATCGCCCTCGGCATCGACCAGCCGCGCTTCGGCAACGAAGACGCGGCGCTTGCCGCTGATCCACACGCCTTCGGCAACCACTTCGCCGCGGCGCACCGGCTTGGTGAAATGGAGGTTGAATGACGTCGTCAGCAAAAAACGATCGGTAGTTCGGGTATTGGCAGCATAGAAGGCTGCATCGTCGAGCATCTTGAAATAGATCGTGCCATGTGCGGCCCCCGCGGCATGATAGCTCGATTCGTCGACGCTGAATGTAATCCGCGAACGCCCTTCACCCACAATTTCGAGCCGCGATGCAAACAGTGTGTTGATCGGAGCCGAAGCATAGAGCCGCTCAAGCGCACGATAGTGCAACTCCGCGCCTGAGGCTGGGCCGTCAGGCGGCATCGCTCTCGATCTGGTTGCTGAACAAGGCATAGAGCGCCTCGGCATCAGGCGCTTCAAGCAGTGCTTCGTGAACGCTTTCATCGCGCACCAGACGCGAAATTGCTGCCAGCGCGTGGAGATGTGTTGCTCCGGCATTTTCGGGTGAAAGCAGGCCAAAAACGAGTTCCACTGGCATGCCGTCGGCCGCGTCATATTCCACCGGATGCGCCAATCGCAGCAACACGGCGGATGGCCGGGTCACTGAATTGGAGCGCGCATGGGGAATTGCCACGCCGCCGCCGAATCCGGTCGAGCCAAGCCGTTCACGTTCTTCAATTCCATCAAGAACCGCAGCCGAATCGATACCATATGCGAGCCCGAACATGCTCGCGACCTGTGCCAGCACATCCTGCTTGGAATCCAGCCGCACAAGTGCAACCGCTTCCGGTAGAAATTGAAAATTTGCGTTCATTTCAGACCAGTTTCACGTCCGTCAAAATTTCAAGCAACCCCAACGCCTGCGATCACCACCTCTTGCGGGCAGCCTTGCACCGACGATTTCCAGGGACGCTGCACATGCCGCCGCAACTTCCGGCCGCGCTTCTTTAACGCGGTTCGACCCAGCCGATCGAACCATCCGCGCGGCGGTAAACCATATTATGCCGCCCGGTTCCAGCGTTTTTGAAAAACAATGCATTGGTATCCCGCAGATCGAGCATCATCACCGCGTCAGCCACGCTTGCCTCGGGAATGTCGACGCTCGTCTCGGCAATCACCGGCGGAGCATCGCTAGTGAGCTCGTCTTCAGACTCGTCACTGGCGAAGATCGTATAGGCTGCTTCCTCAAGGATGTAGGCCGCATTTTCCTCGCGCTGGGCATGCGCCACCTGCTCATGTCGATCCTTGATCCTGCGCTTGTAGCGCCGCAATTGCTTGTCGATTTTCGCTGCTGCGGCATCAAGCGCAAGATGCGCGTCCTGCGCTTCAGCGTGGGCCTTGAGGATCAGCCCCTGCATCACATGGGTTACGATGTCGCACGCAAACATGCCTGCGGGCGCCTTGCCGAAAGTGACATGAGAGGAAAGCGCGCGATCGAAGTACTTGTCGACGATCCCGCCCAACCGGTCCGTGACATGTTCCTGCAGCGCGGCGCCGGTTTCGATCTGATGGCCTGAAACGCGAATATCCATTTGCGCACGATCTCCTGTCTTCTCGTTCTTGCGGAACCCGGAAGCGGGCCCCGGACATTCAGTTCGACCAGAGCGGGTTTTCGATCCGGCCTACAAATTCATGGTGCCGCGCGAGCTCTTCGGCGCTTGCTGCGTGTGCGCGCGGTTCGCGGCGGGGTTGCTGCGGCCCAGACACGGTGGAAATGCCGGTCACTACGATCTCGGTCACGCAGGTTTCAGCGGCCAGTTCGAGCCCGATCTGCCGGCCGCCGGTGAGCTCGACATAGACCTGTGCGAGCAATTCCGCATCAAGCAGTGCACCGTGCTTCACGCGGTGGCTGCGATCGATGCCATAGCGGGTGCACAGTGCGTCGAGCGAAACCTTGGCGCCAGGATGGCGCTTGCGCGCAATCGCCACCGTATCGATCATCCGCGCGCGATCGACCGGCGGGCGCCCAACCAGCGCCAGCTCATTGTTGAGAAAGCCGAAATCGAAGCCGGCATTGTGCGCCACCAGCGGTGCATCGCCGAGAAACTGCAACAGCGCATCGGCCTGTTCAGCGAACAGCGGTTTGTCAGCCAGGAAGGTGCTCGACAATCCATGCACGGCTTCTGCCGGGGCGGGCATGTCGCGCTCAGGATTGAAATAGGCGTGGAAGGTGGCGCCACTGGGCACCCGGTTGATCATCTCGACGCAACCGATTTCTACCATCCGGTCACCCGAAGCTGGGTCAAGTCCGGTGGTTTCGGTGTCGAAAACGATTTCCCGCATCACGTTCAGTATCGGACCACCCATCCCATTTGGCAAGCACTTCCGGCATCATTCCGGCGCATCGCCAAAGGTCAGGCGCTGGCCCGCAATCGTTCGATCAGATCCGCCACTGCGGCCTCGGTTTCAGCCAGTGAAGTTCCGGTCTCGATCACGTGATCGGCACGTGCGCGCTTCTCGCTATCGGGTACCTGTAATGACAGGATATGCGCAAATTTCTCAGGCGACATGCCTTCGCGGGCGAGCACCCGCTTGCGCTGGACATCGACCGGCGCGGATACGACCACCACCGTGTCCACGCTTTCATGCCCGCCCTTTTCGAACAGCAGGGGAATATCGAACACCACCAGCGGCGCGCCGCCATGCTCGATCAGGAATTCGGCCCGCTTTGCCGCCACCGCCGGATGGACGATCGCCTCGAGCCGGGCAAGCGCCTGCTTGTCTCCAAACACCAGCGCCCCCAGCGCATCGCGCCGCACTCCCTCGGGACCGGTCGATCCGGGGAAGGCAGCCTCGATCGGTGCAATCAGCTCACCCCCGGCGCGCTGCATCTTGCGCACTTCGGCATCGGCATCGAACACCGGCACACCGCGGCGCTGGAACATTTCTGCCACGGTTGACTTGCCCATACCGATCGAGCCGGTGAGTCCGATGATAATGGGCCGCGTCATTGTGCCAACAGCCTTCTGATATCCGCATCATGTTCGCGCGGCGGCGCCTGCCCGAAGAAATGCTCGAATGCGATGGCAGCCTGACCGATCAGCATATCGAGCCCGTCGAGCGTTTTGTGTCCGGCGGAGCGTGCGGATTTGAGGAAGTGGGTCTCAAGCGGATCGGTGACGATGTCATAGGCGATCGCACCGGGCGGCGCGTGGCTCCAGTCAAACGCCAGATCGGGCTGCCCGCGCATACCCAGCGGTGAAGCGTTGACCACCAGATCCAGGCAACCATTGCGATCGTCAAAGGCAAAATCGGTGGGATCGGCGAAATGCGCGAGATCGACCGCGTGATGCTCGCTTGCAGGCGCAAGTTCATCGAGCAATGCGCGCGCCTTGCCAGGATCGCGCCCCGCAACGACCAGTGTGAATCCCTCACCCGTCAATGCGGTTATGATCGCCCGCGCCGCGCCCCCTGTGCCCAGCACCCGCGCCATGCGGAACAGGTGGCGGTGTTCGAGCTCGCCTCGCAACGGCTCAAGGAACCCCGCTGCGTCGGTGTTGATGCCAAGCAGCCCTTCCGCTTGCGGAACCAGCGTGTTGACCGCACCGATCCGCCGCGCGACCGGATCAAGCTGGTCGATCAGGTGAATGACAGACTGCTTGTGCGGCATGGTGACATTGCAGCCGCGCCAGTCCGCATCTTCACGGCGGGCGGCCAGATAATCAGCCAGCTCCCCAGGCCGCACGTGGCAGGCGCGATATTCGGCATCGATCCCGAGCTTGCCGAGCCAGAAATTATGGATCGCCGGGCTTTTCGACTGCGCGATCGGATCGCCGATCACTTCGGCATAGGGTTTGCTCACGAGGGCAGCTCCCCCAGTTCGCGCAAGGCGCCCAGCACGCCGAGCAGCGGCATGCCGAGCACGGTGAAGTGGTCACCTTCGATCCCGCTGAACAATTGCACCCCCAGCCCCTCGATGCGGAACACCCCGACACAATGGCCGACTTCGGGCCATTCGGCATCGAGGTAGGATTCGATAAAGGCACCGCTCAATTCGCGCACATGCAGCTGCGCAAGCGACGAAGCGCTCCATTCGCATGCGTCGCCGCGCACCAGTGCAGCGGCGCTGTGGAGGTCCATCACCTTGCCGGAAAAGTAGCGTAAATGCTCTTCCGCCTGTGCACGGCTTGCAGGCTTGTCGAACCGGCGACCGCCGCAGGTCACCAAGCTGTCGCTACCCAGAACCAGCCGCCCCGGATTTGCGCGCGCCACCGCCTGCGCCTTGGCAACGCTCAGCGCTTCGGCGATCTCGCCAGGCAAACAGCCTTGCAAGCCCGCTTCAACCGCGCGCTCGTCAAGCACAGCGGGGATCCCTTCATGGGCGACACCAGCCGCATCGAGCATAGCCCGGCGTGACGCGCTTTTTGACGCCAGGATAATCATATAGCGCCTTCGCCGCGCTGGTCATTTGCGCCGCGCATACTGTCCTTGCGTTCCTGATAGAAGCGGATCACCGCAGCTGCTGTTTCCTCGATCGAACGGCGTGTAACGTCGATCACCGGCCAGCCATTATCGGCAAACATGCGCCGCGCAAATTGCACCTCATCGCGGACCTTTTCGGAATCGACATAGGAAGTCTCGGTACCCTCGTTGAGCGAGAGCAGCCGGTTGCGCCGCACCTGCACCAGCCGTTCCGGCGCAGTGGTGAGGCCGACGACCAGCGGGTGGCGCAAGCCAAACAGCGCGGGCGGCGGCGGCGATTCCACCACCAGGGGGATATTCGCAACCTTATACCCGCGATTGGCCAGATAGATGCTGGTCGGCGTCTTCGAACTGCGCGATACCCCGGCCAGCACAATGTCCGCCTCTTCCCAATCTTCCCAGCCAACACCGTCATCATGCGCAATGGTGTAATGGATCGCGTCGACCCGCCTGAAATAGGCTTCGTCCATCATATGCTGGCGCCCGGGCTTGCCATGCGCCTCTTCACCCAATTGCGCTTCGAAGGCAGCAGTTACCGCATCGAGCACGGGCACGGCGGGCAGGCCGATCTGGCGGCAATGTTCCTCCAGCCGCCCGCGGGTTTCGGCATTGACCAAGGTGAACAGGACCAGGCCCGGGCTGGCAGCAAGCGAGGGCACGATCCGGTCAAGATGCTGGCGCGAGCGCACCATCGGCCAGAAATGCCGCACGACATCGGGATTGTCGAACTGGGCGAGCGCCGCCTTGGCGATCATCTCAAGCGTTTCGCCAGTCGAATCCGAAACAAGATGGAGGTGCATTCGCTTCATCGCGGGTGTGTTTTTATCCCGTCGCAGGGGTTGTGGAGCCTTTCGGGCATAAACCACGGGAGAAGGCTGGCGACAAGTTCGGGGATCAATTCCATGCCCACTATCGGCTGCTTAACCAGCGAGTCTGTCTACAGCATGGCCTGGTTGCCCACAGGCTGGGGATAGCAGGGATAAATATGACTCGACATGGGCCCGGCAACGAGTCGCCCTATGCTGCGGCCTTTGCATTACCGGCAAAAATTGGGCAGGAGCCGCTTGTCCCCGAAATCCACAGGGCCAACAGACTCCATCAATCCTTTTTAAATATACTATTTATTTGATTGGACCTTCCGAATGCCTGGTTTGCTGCTTGATACGCTGAAGGGAAAGCGTTCTGACAAAGTACCCATGTGGCTGATGCGTCAGGCTGGACGCTATTTGCCCGAGTATCGCGAGCTTAGGGCAGAAAAGGGCGGTTTTCTCGACCTTGTCTATGACAGCGAGGCCGCTGCAGAGGTCACCCTCCAGCCGATCAGGAGATTCGGTTTCGACGGGGCAATCCTGTTTTCGGACATATTGATCGTGCCGCATGCCATGGGCCAGGGGCTGGAATTCACGGCCGGCGAAGGGCCTAGGCTAACCCCGCCATTGCATGAAGCAGAGCTTGCCGATTTCACAACCAAACATGAGCGTTTTGACGCCGTATACGAGACCGTACGGCTATGCCGCGCGCAGCTTGACGACAGCGTGACCATGCTGGGCTTTGCCGGCAGCCCGTGGACTGTTGCCACCTATATGGTGGCGGGCGAGGGCAGCCGCGACCAGCACCGCACGCGCGAGCTGGCCTATCTTGATCCGGCGCGTTTCCAGTCGATAATCGATTCGATTGCAGAGGTCACCATCACCTATCTGCGCGGGCAGATCGATGCCGGCGTCGAGGCGGTGCAATTGTTCGACAGCTGGGCTGGCAGCCTGGCGCCCGACCAGTTCGAGCGCTGGGTGATCGAACCCAATGCCGCGATCACTGCGGCAATCAAGCATTCGCACCCGGATTGCCCGGTGATCGGTTTCCCCAAAGGGGCGGGTGAAAAGCTGATCGACTATGCCCGCCGCACCGGCGTCGATGCGGTGGGGCTGGATGAAACGGTTGATCCCGCATGGGCCCACCGCGAATTGCCGCCAGGAATGCCGGTGCAGGGCAATCTGGATCCCTTGTTGTTGATGGCGGGGGGCGATGCGCTCAAGGCGCGGGTCGAATTCATTCTAGAATGTTTTGCCGCCCGCCCGCATGTGTTCAACCTGGGCCACGGGATTGGCCAGCACACCCCGATCGAACATGTCGAGCAGCTCGTGGCGGCGGTGCGCGGCAGCTGATTGACTCTGCGGGGGTGACGTAGACGTGCTGGTTTCCTACATGATCCAGCTATGCAGGATGCTATTGCCATGACCTATCTCTGGCTCAAGGCCGGCCATATCATCTTCGTGGTGTTCTGGATGGCTGGGTTGTTCATGCTGCCGCGCCAGATGATCTACGTCCATGGCGCGCCTGCCGGATCGGCCGAAGAGGCGCTGTGGGCGCACCGGATGGGCCTATTGCGCAAGGTCATCCTGACGCCCAGCCTGATTGTGGTGTGGGCGCTGGGGCTCTTGATGGCGGTGGAGCTGGGCCTGTTTGATGGCGCGCCGGGGCTTGGCTGGCTGCATGCCAAATTGCTGCTGGTGATTCTGCTTACCGGTTATCACGGCTTCATGGTCTCGCAGTCGAAGAAATTCGCGGCGGGCGAGCGGCCACTGGGCGAGAAGCAATTGCGCATGTTGGGCGAAGTGCCCGGCCTGCTGCTGGTGTTGATCGTGATCCTGGTGATTGTTGTCCGCCAGATGTAGCCCGCTGCCTTTGGGCGCGCGGCAGGGCAATTTCAGCGATTGACGCGGCTCGCGAGCAATTCTATTTCGGGCCATCCAACCGGCGTTGTGGCCCCGCATTCCGCGCGGCCTGGGTCTGCTTTCTCCAAGCCCGAATGTCTTGCACCACAGGCGAGACACCGACCTTCCGGCCATTTTCAGTAACGGACAGACATACCAATGCATCTTAAAGATCTGAAACAGAAGACCCCGGCCGAACTGGTCTCCATGGCTGAAGAGCTGGGGGTTGAGGGCGCCTCGACCATGCGCCGCCAGGATCTGTTGTTCAGCATCCTGCGCGAGCTGGCGGAAGACGAGGAATATAACGACAAGATCATGGGCCTGGGCACGATCGAAGTGCTGCAGGACGGCTTTGGCTTCCTGCGTTCGCCCGAAGCCAACTACCTGGCAGGGCCGGACGATATCTATGTATCTCCCAATCAGATTCGCAAATGGGGGCTGCGCACCGGGGATACGGTTGAAGGTGAGATTCGCGCGCCGCGCGATGGGGAGCGCTATTTCGCGCTGACCAGCCTTACCAGCGTCAATTACGACGATCCGGACGCCGTGCGTCACCGCACCAATTTTGACAATCTTACGCCGCTCTACCCGGACGAGAAGCTCAATCTCGACACCACCGATCCCACGGTGAAGGACAAGAGCGCGCGGGTGATCGACATCATCGCGCCGCAGGGCAAGGGCCAGCGCTCGCTGATTGTGGCCCCGCCGCGGACCGGCAAGACCGTGCTGCTACAGAACATCGCCAAGGCGATCACCGACAACCATCCCGAGGTGTTCCTGATCGTGCTGCTGGTTGACGAGCGGCCCGAGGAAGTCACCGACATGCAGCGCAGCGTGAAGGGCGAAGTGATTTCTTCTACCTTTGACGAGCCGGCCAATCGCCATGTGCAAGTTGCCGAAATGGTGATCGAGAAGGCCAAGCGCCTGGTCGAGCACAAGAAGGACGTGGTGATCCTGCTCGATTCGATCACCCGCCTCGGCCGCGCCTACAACACCGTTGTGCCCAGCTCGGGCAAGGTGCTGACCGGCGGTGTCGATGCCAACGCTCTCCAGCGGCCCAAGCGCTTTTTCGGCGCGGCGCGCAATATCGAGGAAGGCGGCTCGCTGTCGATCATCGCCACCGCGCTGATCGATACCGGCAGCCGCATGGACGAAGTGATCTTTGAGGAGTTCAAGGGCACCGGCAATTCGGAAATCGTGCTCGACCGCAAGGTTTCGGACAAGCGTATCTTCCCCGCGCTGGATGTCGGCAAGTCCGGTACCCGCAAGGAAGAACTGCTGGTCGACAAGGACGTGATGTCGAAGATGTGGGTCCTGCGCCGCATCCTGATGCAGATGGGTACGATCGATTCGATGGAATTCCTGCTCGACAAGATGAAGGATTCCAAGACCAATGAAGACTTCTTTGCGACCATGAACCAGTAAGGGTGGGCTGGCCCCGGCAGGTCATGCTGCGGGGCCGCTTGCCTTTGCGGGCAATCCGGCTATCACCCGGCTGATGCTGCGCCAAATTGTCTATATCAGCACCGCTGCGGGGATCGATTCAGCGGCGATCGCATCAATCCTTGAATCGTGCCGGCGTAACAATGCTGAGCGTGCGGTGACCGGCCTGCTGCTTTATAATGGGCGCAATTTCCTGCAATTGCTCGAAGGCAATGTCGAGGATTTATCCTGGGTGCTGCATCGGATCGAAGCCGATCCGCGCCACAACGGGGTTTCAATCATCGAGGATATTGCAGTCGAGGAGCGCGCCTGCCCTGATTGGCTGATGCGGCACATCCGGATTGCCGACGATGTGTCGGCGCGGCGTGATGCGCTCGATGCCGAACTGCCGCAAGATATCGATCCCAGCCTGCGCCGGATCATCCTCAACTTCGCATCGTTGAATTAGCGGCTGAGTCAGGGCCGTGCGTCATCCCTTCGGTTTCTGAAGCTGCGCAGCCATCATTTCCCAGACCTTGTTGACGGCTTTCAGGGGGCGGACCATCACCTTGAAATCCTTGATGAAACCTTCCTCGTCAAAGGTGATCATGTCAATTCCGTTGACGTGGATCCCGTCCATTTCAGTGGTGAATTCGAGCACTGCGGTGTCCCCATCCACTACCTCCCGGACATAGGTGAAGCTGTCATTGCCCAGCGTTGCACCGGCCGCGCTAAGATAGGCGACCACGATCGGGCGCCCGACCTGCGGAGTGTGCACCACCGGTGAATGGAATACGGCATCTTCGCGCATGATTGCGGCGAGCGCGGCAGGATCGCTGCCGCCCTTGATCACTTCATGCCAGCGCTTCAGGCCCTTGGCAGCGGCGCTCATGCCAGATGCTCGGCGAAAAAGGCCTTCGTGCGTCCGTCGGCAAGCTGCGCACCTTCTTCATTGCGGCGGTTGCCGCTTTCAGTGGCGAAGCCGTGGTCGAGCCCTTCGTAATCGTACAGGGTTACGCGCGGGTGATCGTCAAGCCCCGCATGCATCGCGGCCTGCGCTTCCGGCCCGACGAAATGGTCTGCCGTGGGCACATGCAGCAGCAGCGGATGGGCGATGCCGTGCTTCTCGCCCAGCATCTGGTCGATCATGACCCCGTAATAGCCGACCGAAGCATCGATGTCGGTGCGTGCCGCTGTCATATAGGCGAGCTTGCCGCCAAGGCAGTATCCCACGCAGCCGACCTTGGGCACACCAGCCTCCCGGCGGATCCAGTGGATTGTCGCTTCGATGTCCTTCACCCCGTCATCGGGATTGTACTTGCCGAAATAATCGAGCGCCTGGTTGAATTCGGCCTCGACATCGGGATCGAGCACGATCCCCGGTTTCATGCGGAAGAACAGGTCCGGCGCAACCGCGAGATAGCCGTCCGCCGCCCAGCTATCGCATTTGCTGCGGATACCCGGGTTCACGCCGAAGATTTCCTGGATCACGATGATTGCAGCTTTAGGTGCGCCTTCGGGCCGCGCAACATAGGCGTTGAAACTGGCGCCTCCATCGAGCGTGGGAATCGTGACTGTCTCGGTCATGAGGGTTGCTCCTTTGATTTGCTGCGAAAGCGGCTTATCGCTTGTGGGGGGTGATTGCCAAACCCAAATATGTGAGGGCGGATCCGGAGCCCGCCTTGCCAGTGGAGGAATTGCCATGAAGGTCAATATCGAGATCGACTGCACGCCCGAAGAGGCCCGCGCCTTCATGGGCCTGCCAGATGTGTCCAAGGCGAACAGCGTTTATGTCGATACGATCGCCAAGGCGATGAAGGGCGTTTCCAACCCCGATCAGTTGCAGGAATATGCCCAGCAACTCGCGCCGATGGGCCAGTTGGGCCTGAAAATGTTCCAGAGCTTCATGGAAGGCGGGATGCGCGGGGCCGGCTCGCGGCAGAAATCCGGCGATGATCAATAGGCTGCGCGCCATTCACGCATGAGCGACACGATTTTTGCCCTTTCGAGCGGTGCGCCGCCCGCCGCAATCGGCGTGATCCGGATCAGCGGGCCGGGTGCGGGGGAATCGCTGCGCGTGCTTGCGGGGCGCGAGGTGGGGCCCCGCCGTGCCAGCCTGGCGCGCCTGCACGGCACGGATGGCCGACTGCTTGATGAAGCGCTGGTGTTGTGGTTTCCCGGCCCCGATACAGCGACAGGCGAAGATCTGGCCGAAATGCACTGCCATGGCGGGCGGGCGGTGATCGCGGCGGTTGAAGGCGAGCTTGCGCAGTTTCATGGGCTGCGCCGCGCCGAACCGGGCGAGTTCACGCGCAGGGCCTTCGCCAATGGCCGGATCGATCTGGCCGAGGCGGAGGGGCTGGCCGATTTGCTGAGCGCCCAGACAGAACTTCAACGCAGTGCTGCGATCGCGATGGCAGGGGGTGGATTTTCGCGCCAGGTGGAGCAATGGCGCGAGGCATTGTTGCGGTTGTCTGCCGAGGTCGAGGCTGCGCTGGATTTTGGCGATGAGGACGATGTTGGCGGGCTGGCGGCGGATTTCTCGCCGCGGCTCGGTCAATTTGCGGAGGATTTGGCCGATTGGCTGGCACGTCCGCAGTCAGAGCGTTTGGGTGAGGGCTATCGGGTGGTGCTGGCAGGGCCGCCGAATTCAGGAAAATCTACTCTTTTCAATTCTTTGATTGAGAGCGAAGCAGCCATAACCTCACCTGTTGCTGGCACAACCCGGGATGTGATTGAGCGTTCGGTTGCGATAGGCGGCGTGCCCTTCACCTTTGTCGACACGGCGGGTTTGCGAGAAGGAAGCGCGGACGAGATCGAGGCGATTGGAATTGGCCGCGCGCGCGATCAGCTGGAACGTGCCGATCTGGTTCTATGGTTGGGGCCTGAACACGACGGACCAATTGGATGCTGGGAGATTGAGGCACAGATCGACGATCAGGCGCATCTGGTTAAAGCCGCACCCGATTGGCGGGTGTCTGCCCGCACTGGCGAAAACATCGCCAAGCTCAAATTGGCACTTGTCGAGCGGGCGCGGGGCGCGATGCCGAAACCGGGTGAAGCGGCGCTCAATGCGCGCCAGCACGGCTTGCTCGCGGGGGCACATGCGGCGCTGCGAGAGGCGGGGGAACATTCTGACCCGCTGATTATCGCCGAATGTCTGCGCCAGGCACGGCTGGGGTTTGACCGGCTCGTCGGCCGCGCCACGACCGAAGACATGCTCGACGCGCTGTTTGGGCGCTTTTGTATCGGGAAGTAGTGCCAGCCAGCTTCAGTGTTTCACGTGAAACATTCACGGGCCGCGGTTGCGGCTTGCTATGTGCGAAAGTTCTTTGACCGCACCGCATGGCTCAAGTATCGGGCGGCGCATGCGAAGCTTTGACGTGCTTGTGGTCGGCGGCGGCCATGCCGGGGTCGAGGCGGCCTGCGGTGCCGCGCGCATGGGCGCGCGCGTGGGACTCGTCAGTTTCGATCTTGATGCTATCGGCGCGATGAGCTGCAATCCGGCGATTGGCGGACTGGGCAAGGGGCATCTTGTCCGCGAGGTTGACGCATTGGACGGCGTGATCGGCCGGGCAGCAGACGCCGGGGCAATCCATTACCGCATGCTCAACCGTTCGAAGGGCAGCGCCGTTTGGGGTCCGCGTGTGCAGGCTGATCGCAGATTGTTCAGGGCAGCGGTGCAGAAGATTGTGCGGGCGCAGGCGGGGCTTGAGGTGATTGCAGGCGAAGCCGCAGCATTGCGGCTTGCAGGAGATCGCGTGTGCGGGCTCGACCTGGCCGATGGTACTGCGCTTGAAGCACCGGCAGTGGTTCTTTGCACCGGCACTTTCCTGGGCGGCACTTTGTTTCGGGGTGAGGAGCGCTTTGACGGCGGCCGGATTGGAGAAAACGCGGCGCATCGGCTGGCTGCGCAATTGCGCGGGGCAGGTCTGCCGATGGCGCGGCTCAAGACCGGCACGCCTCCGCGGCTTGACGGGCGTACGATCGATTGGGCGCGGCTTGAAGAGCAACCTTCCGATGCCGATCACTGGACCATGTCCCCGCTGACCGGGCGGCGCATCAATCCGCAGGTGTTTTGCGCCATCACCCGCACGACCGAGGCGGCGCATGAGGTAATCCGCGCCAATCTGCATCGTTCACCCCTGTTCACCGGCGCGATCGGTGCAGCGGGCCCGCGCTATTGCCCCTCGATCGAAGACAAGATCCACCGCTTCGCCGATCGGGACGGGCATCAGGTCTTCCTCGAGCCTGAGGGTCTGGACACCCATCTTGTCTATCCCAACGGGATCAGCACTTCGTTGCCGAGTGATGTCCAGCTCACCATGTTGCGCGCCATGCCGGGGCTGGAGCAGGTAGCGATGGAAGTGCCTGGCTATGCCGTGGAGTATGACCATATCGATCCGCGTGCTCTCACGGCTGACTTGCAGTTGCGCGCAATTTCAGGGCTTTATTGCGCGGGGCAGATAAATGGAACTACCGGTTATGAAGAGGCGGCGGCGCAGGGCTTGATCTCCGGGCTCAATGCTGCGGCGCAGGTTCTGGGTCGCGAGGCGCCTGCGCTTGACCGGGCCAACAGCTATATCGCGGTGATGGTCGACGATCTTACCCTGCAAGGTGTGAGCGAGCCCTATCGCATGCTTACCGCGCGCGCCGAATATCGCTTGCGACTGCGCGCCAACAATGCCTCCACCCGCCTGACACCGCTCGGCATTGCCGCAGGCTGTGTCGGCAGCGAACGGGCTGAATGGTTTGTGCGGCGCGAGGAGCGGCGGGCGGAACTGGCGCCTCATTTCGATGCCGGGATCGCGGCGAAGGAGCTTGACGATGCTGGCCTGCCCGTTCGGCGCGACGGCGGAACTAAGCCGGTAAGCGAATGGCTTAGGCATGAGGGCGTGGGGGTGGCCGATCTGCAGCCTTGGCTCGGCGCTGAATTGCTAGCTGATGATCCGCTGGTCGCGGAGATGGCTGAAGATGCTGCCTACGCGCCCTATCTGGCGCGCCAGGATGCTGAATTGCGTGACTTGCGAGCAAGCGAAGCGCTCGCCTTGGGGGGCGATTTCCCGTTTGGCGAAGTGCCCGGCCTGTCAAACGAGATGGTCGAACGACTGATCGCATCCAAACCGGCGAGCCTGGCAGCAGCGGGCCGTGTGCCGGGAATAACCCCTGCGGCACTCTCGGCCCTGCTGGTCCATGCCCGGCGCAGGCAGAAAGCCGCGTGAGCCACGAATTGCTGAGCGATGAGGCCGGGGCGCGGCGCTACGTCGAGGCTCTTGCAGATGCGGCGGCGATGGAGCGGCTCGAGGCGCTGATTGCGGCCTTGCTGGAGGAGAATCAGCGCCAGAATCTGATTTCACGCCCATCTGAAGCGCAGATCTGGCGGCGCCATGTTGCAGATAGCGCGCAGCTGCTACGCTTTGTTCCACGTGAAACGTCCAGCCCATGGCTTGATCTCGGAACAGGGGCGGGCTTTCCCGGGCTAGTCATCGCCGCACTTGATCCGCGCCGCGAAGTTGTACTGGTCGAATCGCGCACGCGCCGGGCCGAGTGGCTCACGCGCATGACGCAGGCACTTGACCTGCCGCTCTGCCGGGTCGAGGGGCGACGGCTGGAGCAAGTCGAGCCCTTTCACGCGCGTGTCATATCGGCACGCGCCTTTGCGCCGCTCGAGAAACTTCTGCGATTATCCGCACCCTTTTCCACAAAGGCGACCGCCTACCTGTTGCCCAAGGGGCGTTCAGCGGCGCAGGAACTGAGTGAACTCCCCGCGCAGATTCGCAAGCTGTTTCACGTGGAACATTCCTTGACCGATGCGGAGGCGGGGATCATCGTAAGCACTTGAGTGCAGGAAGGCGGAACAAGGCCGATGATTACGATAGCCATAGCGAACCAGAAAGGCGGGGTGGGCAAGACCACGACCGCAATCAATATCGCCACCGCATTGGCGGCGATCGGCTGGCGCACGCTGCTGATCGACCTTGACCCGCAAGGCAATGCATCGACCGGCCTGGGGGTGAGAAGCGAAGCCCGCACCGCCTCCAGCTATGATGTGCTGATTGACGGAGTTTCCCTAAGGGAATCAATGGTTCCCACCAGCATCCCCGGCCTGGATCTTGTGCCGGCGACGGTTGACTTGAGCGGCGCGGAGGTGGAGCTGGTTTCGGTCGAGAAACGCACCTCGCGCCTTGCCGCAGCGCTGCGCGGTCATCACGGCCACGATATCTGCTTTATCGATTGCCCGCCTTCGCTCGGACTGTTGACTCTCAATGCGCTGTCAGCCGCAGATACGCTGTTGGTGCCGCTGCAATGCGAATTTTTCGCGCTCGAAGGGCTCAGCCAACTGCTTCAGACCGTCGAGCAGGTGCAGCAACGTTTCAACCCGGCGCTGGGCATCATCGGTGTCGGCTTGACCATGTTCGATCGCCGCAATCGTTTGACCGACCAGGTGGCTGACGATGTGCGCGAATGCCTGGGCAATCTGGTGTTCGAAACGGTAATCCCGCGCAATGTGCGCCTGTCTGAAGCGCCCAGCCATGGGCTCCCCGCTCTGGTCTATGACCATTCCTGCGCCGGCAGCCGCGCCTATATTGCCCTTGCCCGCGAATTGATCGGCCGCTTGCCTGCCGAAAGGAAGGCAGCATGAGCGAATCCTCCGATCCGATCCGTTTTTCCGTGCCGGCGCGCAGTTCGGCCGATAGAAAGAAGAAATTGGGGCGGGGGCTGGGCGCATTGCTCGGCGAAACCAGGCGGGAAGAGCCGCTGATGCAGGCGGATGGCATGGCGCCTGACAAAGATGACGTTCAAACAGGGGTTTACCCTACGTCTGGCCTCGCATCACTGCCAATTGCCACGATCGAACCGATGCCGGGGCAGCCGCGCAAACGGTTTGACGAAGCCGCGCTTGACGAACTTGCGGCGTCGATCGCTGCCCGCGGAGTGATCCAGCCGATAATTGTGCGCCCGCGCGGTGAGGGGCGTTACCAGCTGGTCGCGGGCGAGCGCCGTTGGCGCGCGGCTCAAAAGGCCCAGTTGCACGAAATTCCCGCCCTAGTGCGCGAACTCGACGAACGTGAAGTCATGGCACTGGCTTTGATCGAGAATATCCAGCGCGAAGACCTCAATCCGGTGGAGGAGGCGCGCGCCTATCACAGATTGAGCGAAGATGAAGGGCTGACTCAGGCCGAAATCGCGCAAATGGTTGAAAAATCGCGCAGTCACGTCGCCAATTTGCAGCGTTTGCTGGCGCTTCCCGATGCCGTGCTTGACCTGGTGGAGGGTGGTGAGCTGTCGATGGGGCATGCCCGCGCGCTGATCGGGCATGATGACGCGGCGCAACTGGCCAAGCGTGCGGTGCGCGAAAACCTCTCGGTGCGCGAGGTGGAGGGTCTGGCGCGCGGCGATGCCGCACCCAGGCTTCGCAAATCGGCCAAGCGCAGCACCAATGATCCGGCCAAGGATGCCGATATTGCGGCGGTCCAGGCGCATCTCGAGGAATTTCTCGGGCTGACAGTGCGAATCAAGACAGAGGCGGACCCGCGCAAGGGGGCCGTCACGATCCGCTATCGCACACTCGACCAGCTCGATCTGATCTGTCAGCGGCTGACGGGTGGCGACATCTGAAGACTGGAGGAAGTTGCGCCGCGCGACTCTGCCCAATCCGCGGTCACGCCGCAAGTTGCGCCGCGCAACTTCATTGGCCCAAGTAAATGAAATTACGTATAAAAATTCTTCCCCGATCAAATTCGATCAGACAGGGTCCTGGCGAGCGCTTCAATTCCCTCGGCATCCTCTTGCGAAAACCGCGCTGGTTCGGGTGAATCGAGATCGATAACAGCGATCACTATCCCGCCGCGCATTACCGGCACCACCAGCTCTGAACGGCTCGCCGAATCGCAGGCGATATGACCGGGGAAAGCGAGAACATCTTCCACCAGCTGAGTCTTGCCGCTTTGCGCTGCCGCGCCGCAAACTCCCGAACCCAGCGGAATACGGATGCAGGCCGGCCTGCCGACGAAAGGGCCAAGCACCAGCTCGCTTGAGCCCTCTTTCGCGTCTGTCATCCGATAGAAACCGGCCCAGTTAAGGTTCGGCACAAATTCCCATAACAGCGCGGCCACATTGGCCATGTTCGCCACGCCATCAGGTTCGCCCGCAGTCAAGGCGTCAGCGGCATTGCGCAACTGGCGATAGAGTTCTGGCGGCTCGAGCCCGGCGTCAGCTTTGAAATCATACATCGTGCTACGCGATCTACGCGGCAGGGCGGCAAACACAAGCCCCATTGCCGCCAGTCGGGCCTTGGCTTATGCATCTTGGCATGAGCATCATCCGCAAGATCCTGATCGCACTTCTCGTCATCCTGCTGCTGCTTGGTGCTGCCTTCTGGTGGCTCGCACGCGGCGATACGGCCGACCTCTCGGTGGAGGCAGTTGCCGGAACCGATCCCACACTTGCAGAGCCCAACGCTGAAATAGTGCCGACTGTGCGCATCGCCAAACCTGTCGGCTGGGCAGCGGGTGAAGCGCCCCAACCCGCAGAAGGCCTGGCAGTTGGCCGGTTTGCCGAAGGGCTCGAGCACCCACGTACCGTGCAAGCCCTGCCCAATGGCGATGTATTGGTGGCGCTCACCCGTGCACCGGCCGGCGAGGCCGATGGCGGGATCATGGCCTGGATCGCGGACTGGCTGATGACAAAGGCTGGTGCCACCGGCCAATCGCCCAACCAGATCGTGCTATTGCGCGACAGCGACGGCGACGGTGCAGCCGAGATCCGCCGCGTGATAGCAGACGCGGACGCAGGCCTTGATTCGCCATCTGGAATGAGCTGGCATGACGGCACGCTTTATATTGCCAATCACGATGAAGTGCTTGCTTTTCCGTATGAATTGGGTGCGGAAAGTGTTTCCGGCAAGGCGCGCAAGCTGATGGACCTGCCTGCTGGCGGCGGCCACTGGATGCGCAACCTCGAGATCAATCCAGAAGGCACGCTGCTGTATGTCGCAGTCGGATCGGCCTCCAATATCGGCGAAGGCGGGATGGAAGCCGAACAGGGCCGCGCCATGATCTGGGAATATAATCTCGAGACCAATCGCCAGCGCCAGTTCGCGGTTGGATTGCGCAATCCCAACGGGCTTGCCTTCAGCCCCTGGACCGGGGAGCTGTGGACCACGGTCAATGAACGCGACATGCTGGGCAGCGATCTGGTGCCTGACTATCTCACCAATGTGCCTGTTGGCGCGCAGTATGGCTGGCCCTGGGTTTACTGGAGGGACAATGTCGATGAACGGGTCGATGCTCCGCGACCGGCCTATATCGTCGAATATGCGCGCAAGCCCGAATATGCACTTGGGCCCCATGTTGCCGCGCTTGGCCTGGTATTTACTACCGAGGGCCATTTGATGGGCGAAAAATTCGCCAGAGGCGCGTTTGTCGCGCGCCATGGTTCGTGGAACCGCAAACCCCCCTCAGGCTATGACCTGGTCTATGTCGCCTTTGACGAACGCGGCAATCCGGTGGGCAAACCGGTGCCGGTGCTGGGCGGTTTCCTGAACCAGGACGGTACCACCAAGGGCCGCCCGACCTGGGTTGAGTGGGGCGGCGATGGCGCCTTGCTGATGAGCGATGACACCGCCGGGATCATCTGGCGCGTCCATGCACCGGGTGCGAAGCCGGGCGCGGGCATTGCGCGGCTCAAGTCCGCGCCGCTGCGCCCGCAGCGCGAGTTGACGGGAGATTCGCAGGCGGTGTTCACGCAGGACGATTACGCTCGGATCGTGCCTGCGCAGTAGCCCGAGTCTAGTAACCTAAAGCGATGTGCCGGCACGCCCGGCCAGTTCAACCACGAACTGCCACGCCGATCGGCCCGACAGGGGGCCCCTCGCGCGCGACCAGCCCAGCGCCTCGCTCTCGTTGACTTCCAGGCCGAGCGGATCGGCATGTGCCTTGGCGATGGCAAGGTAATCCTGTTGCGAGCACGGATGGAAGCCGAGCCGCAGACCGAACCGGTCAGCAAGCGCAAGCGAATCATCCATCGCATCGCGTTCCTGCAGCGGGCCGGGCTGGTCATCCCCGGTGCGCGCCACAATCGCCCGGTGGTTGGAAGTGACCGCAAGCCTGACATTGGCCGGGCGCGGCACAAGGCTGCCCTCAAGCGCGCTGCGCAGATGGCGCATCACCTGGTCAGCGGAGTGATTGAATGCCAGATCGTCAAGGAACAGGATGAAACGGCGCTCAATCAGCTCGAGCGTGGCGAAAAGTTCGGGCAGCGCCGCCAGATTGCCCGGATCGAGCTCGACCAGCGCCAATCGCGAAGGATCTTCGGCCTGTTGTGACGCCACGGCAGCGCGCAGCACTGCCGACTTGCCCATTCCGCGCGCGCCCCAAAGCAGCATATCATGCGCCGCGCGGCCAAGCGCATGGCGCCGCACGTTCTCGCACACCGCATGTTTCTGGCGATCTATCCCCTTGATGCGATCGAGCGGCAACGCCTCAAGCTGGTCGACGGTGGCGATTCGCCCTGCATTCCAGACATAGGCTGCGTAGCCAAGCCAGTCGGTATTGGTGGATGATGCTGGCGCAAGCCGTTCCAGCGCATCGGCGATGCGTGCCAGCGGATCGCCCTGATCTTGCCCGCGATTACCCATCATCGGCCTCTATCCGCCCAAAGCTTCAGCAGGCAGGCTGTAAAGCAGGCCAGCTCCACCGGTGGCTGACGCCTTGAGGCCGCTTGCTTCCGGCACGATCCGATCGAGGAAAAAGCGCGCGGTTACCGGCTTGGTATGCGCCAGCGTGGGCGCAGCACCAGCAGCCACGGCCTGCGCCTGCCTCAACAGCTGCCAGCCTGCGGTGGCAACCGCCAGCATGGTGCAGAATGGCACGCTGCCGGCAAGGCGATCATCCAGGCTTGCCTCAGTGCCCATCCATTGCGCAATCGCGCGGCAATCTTCGGCAAGCGCATGGAGCATGGGTTCGTCCGCGCTGTCCCTAATGATGTCGGCTATCAGCGCATCGACCGCGCCGCCTGCATCCAGCCCTAGCTTGCGGGTGACGAGGTCTGCCGCCTGGATGCCGTTGGTGCCTTCGTAAATCGGGGCGATCTTTGAATCGCGCCAATGCTGGGCCGCGCCGGTCTCTTCGATAAAGCCCATGCCGCCATGCACCTGGATCCCGATGCCCGCCACTTCGACGCCAATATCAGTGCCCCAAGCCTTGATCAGCGGCACGAGCACCTCGGCGCGCATCTTCGCCGCGCTATCATCCAGCGTGCCGCGGTCAACCTGCCCCGCGCAGTAATAAAGCAGCGCGCGCGCCCCCTCGGTCAGCGCTTTCATCCGTAGCAGCATGCGCCGCACATCGGGGTGCTCGATGATCGCGACCGGGTTCTTGTCCGGCGAACCGGCGCGGGCCGATTGAACGCGCTCTCTGGCATAGTTCAGGGCCTGTTGTGTCGCCCGCTCGCCTATCTGCACACCCTGATTGCCGACATTGATGCGGGCATTGTTCATCATGGTGAACATCGCCGTGAGCCCGCGATTGGGCTCGCCCACGATTTCGCCAATACATTCGCCATTGTCGCCATAGCTCATCACGCAGGTGGGCGAGGCGTTGATGCCCAGCTTGTGCTCAAGGCTGACACAGCGCAAATCGTTCCTCGGCCCGAGCGAACCATCATCCTTCACGTGATATTTGGGAACGAGGAAAAGCGAGATTCCGCGCGAACCCTCCGGTGCGTCGGGCAGGCGCGCCAAGACGAGGTGGATGATATTCTCCGCCAGTTCATGCTCACCCCAGGTGATGTAAATTTTCTGGCCTTGAATCAGGTACTTGCCTGCATGCTCGCCCTCTTCGATGGGCTTTGCAGTGCTACGCAGCGCACCCACATCGGATCCGGCTTGCGGCTCGGTGAGGTTCATCGTGCCGGACCATGCGCCGCTCACCAGATTGGGCAGGTACTTCGCCTTCTGCACATCCGAGCCGTGATGCTCGATCGCCTCGATCGCGCCCACGCTCAGCATCGGCAGCAGGTTGAACGCCATATTGGCCGAGCCGAGGTTCTCCAGCACATTGCACGCAAGGGTGAAGGGCAGCCCCTGCCCGCCGAATTCTTCGGGCGAGGCGATCGCGTTCCAGCCTTGCTCGACATAGGCAGCATAGGCGGCTTTGAACCCGTCAGGCAGGCGAACCACACCGTTTTCGAGTTTTGCGCCTTCAAGGTCGCCTAGGCGATTGATCGGAGCGAATTCACCGGCGGCAAATTGCCCCACACCCTCGACGATGGCTTCGACCAGATCGGGTTCGGCGGCGGCGAAGCGCTGGCTTTGGGCCAGTTCCTCGATTCCGGCATTCACGCGGATCGCAAGCAGTTGGTCCTGGGTGGGCGGCGTGTATGGCGTCACGGCGTTCGAATCCTTGTCTCGCAGCAAATAACTTGGCTTTGTGCTTCCTCACCTATAGCGGGCACGCATGACCGGCAAGAACGCTTCGGAAGTGCTGCCTGCAGACGCGGAGGGAATCGCGCGGGCGGCTGCGATTCTAGAGCGAGGCGGGCTGGTAGCGGTTCCGACCGAGACGGTTTATGGGCTCGCCGCACGGGCAGACAGTGCCGAGGCGGTGGCGAAGATCTTCGCCGCAAAGGGCCGGCCGCACTTCAACCCCTTGATCGTGCATGTGCGCGACCAGACGCAGGCGGAGGGATACGCCCGGCTCTCTGCTGCTGCCAAGGCGCTGATGGCAGAGCATTGGCCAGGGCCGCTCACGCTGGTGCTGCCGCTGCGGGAAGATGCCGGGCTGGCTCTGGCGGTGACGGCGGGGCTACCCACGGTGGCCCTGCGCGCGCCGAAGCATCCGGTGATGCGAAAACTGCTTGCGGCGGTCGATTTCCCGCTTGCTGCGCCTTCGGCCAATCGCAGCGGCTTTATCAGTCCCACGACCGCGCAGCACGTGCTGGCCTCACTTGAAGGCCGGATCGACCTCGTGCTCGACGCGGGACCGTGCGAGGCAGGCGTGGAATCGACCATCATCGCGGTGCGTGAGGATGGTTCGTGCGACGAACTGCGGCCTGGCCCGGTGCAGATCGCTGTAACAGGTGAGCAGGCAGATGGTGCGGGCGAGCCGTCAGCGATCGAAGCCCCTGGGCAACTGGCCAGCCACTATGCGCCGGGCAAGCCGGTGCGGCTGGGCGCGCGGGAGGCTGAAGCAGACGAATATCTGATTGGTTTTGGCAGTATAGCGGGCGATTGCACGCTTTCGAAGGCGGGCGACCTCGATGAAGCTGCGCGGCGTCTGTATGATTGCCTGCACAGGGCCGCCGCGAGCGAGCAGCCACGCATCGCGGTTGCGCCCGTGCCCAAGCTTGGCATCGGCAAGGCCATCAATGATCGCCTGAGGCGCGCTGCCGCCTGATCCGGTATTTAATCGAGCGGTGGCGCGGGTTCGGCCAATGCCGGATTGTTTCGCAGCAGGATCTGGATTTCCGAATAGGTTTCGCGCGCGTGGAAACAGGCGCGCTCATCGCCCTTGCTGCATTGCTTGAGCTGGGCCCGATAGCGGCGATCAAGCTTGCCCAGGTCTTCCTCACGTTGACGCAACTCGCGCCCGCGCTTTTCATCGGCTTCCGACTGGCTGGTGGTGGCTGCATCGACCCCGCTGCTCACCAGCCTGACCGGCGCAGTGACAATGTCTGCCGCGGTGCGAACCACGCATCCGCTCAGTGCGGCAGAACACAAGATAAGTGCAAATAGGGAAAGGCCGCGCATGAGAACGCTGTCTCACACGCGGCCCTTGCTTGTCCAGTGCTGCGCGGTGAAGCGCCGCGAACTACAGGCGGTTATTCAGCGCCTGCACCTTCTGCAGCCGCAGTTGCAGGCTGGCACTTGAGCGTGCCCGAACCCATCGCGCTGATCTCGCAAGTCGCGCTTCCGAATACCCGCACGTCGCCCGAACCCATGATGTTGGCTTCAACCTGGCCATCGGAGGCGAAGGCTGCATCACCTGATCCAGCGACGGTGATATCGGCCTTCTCGACCTTCAGGCCTTCCATATCCGCCTTGCCCGAGCCCAGGATATTTAGGTCCAGGCTTTCGGCAGTTCCGCTGGCGCTGAGCGAACCGGAGCCGGCAATCGTCACTTCAAGCGCGGTTGCGGCAACGCCAGTCACTGCGGCCTTGCCAGAACCGGCGATGGTGACATCGGCGTGGTCGGCCATCGCAGAAGCTTCGACCGCGCCCGACCCGGCGATCACGATTTCACTGGGTGCTGGCATGGTGACGCGCACGATTGCGGTGCCGGTGTCCTTCCATTTCCCGTTCTTGCGGGAAACACCCAGCGTGCCGTCCTTGAGCGAGAAGCGCAGCAGCTCAACCACCTCGGCATCGCCTTCGACATCGATGTCGAGTGCCTCACCTTCGCTGAGCACAACTTTGTCGGGGCCGGCAAGAACCAGCTTGGTTGGCGCATCGCCCGACATGTCGAGTTCTGCCAGCGGCACGCCTTCTTCGCCGTCGATTTCGATATTCATATCGCCGCATCCGGCAACAGCTGCGGAAAGGGCGATGGCGGCGATCGGTGCCATTCGCTTGACGAGTTTGTGAATCATGGTGCTCTCCTGCATAATGCGTGTTGCCAACATAATACACCAAGGCACGATCTTCAACGTCAAATGCAAGAAGGGCCGCCCTTTCAGGCAGCCCTCCGTCGAACTCCGAATGCGCCTGGTCGATCAGGCTTCTTCGGCGCTCTCGTAATATTGCGGCGCATAGGTGCGCAGCACTTCGAGGATTTTCTCGAGTGCGGTCGCTTCGTCGGTTTCCTCCATTGCCGCGAGTTCGCGCGCAAGCCGGCTGGAGGCTGCCTCGAAGATTTGCCGTTCCGAATAGCTCTGCTCAGGCTGATCTTCGGGGCGGAACAGGTCGCGCGTAACTTCGGCGATCAGCACGATTTCACCCGAATTGATCTTTGCTTCATATTCCTGGGCCCGGCGCGACCACATGGTGCGCTTGACCCTGGGCTTGCCCTTGAGGGTATCCATCGCCTCTTTCAGGGTCTTGTCGCTCGAGAGCTTGCGCATCCCGATCGATTCGACCTTGTTGGTGGGCACCCGCAGGGTCATCCGCTCTTTCTCGAAGCGCAGGACATAGAGCTCTAGCTGCATGCCCGCGATTTCTTCGTTTTGTAGCTCAATCACCCGGCCAACCCCATGCTTGGGATAAACCACATAGTCGCCGACC
Organism: Altererythrobacter chaiwopuensis; assembly: GCF_054957755.1. Taxonomy (NCBI): domain Bacteria; kingdom Pseudomonadati; phylum Pseudomonadota; class Alphaproteobacteria; order Sphingomonadales; family Erythrobacteraceae; genus Altererythrobacter; species Altererythrobacter chaiwopuensis. The sequence continues at coordinate 499,980 of NZ_JBTXJG010000001.1, read as the reverse complement.
GTGAAGGCAGGAGCCTTGCTTGCCATGCAAATTCCTTTCTTTGGGCAGGCCTAGAACAGACAGTCGAAAAGCCCCAATCGGGCCCGCAACAGCAGGCTCCGCAGACGCGTTATCGATGTGTGCTGGCGGCCGTGCCTTTCCTTGATTCAACCCGGGCACCGGTGCGAATCCGGTGCGGTTGATCAATTATATAGCACATCGGCAACAAAATTGCGAGTCGCAACCTAATAGGTGCGGAATCGCGTTGTGCATTGCGTCACGTTGGCTAACCGCAGGCCGCATATGTGCGGCGCGCGCTGTGCAATTTCAGTCGCCTTCGCCTGGCGCGTCGGTGAAATATTTCTCGAACTTGCCTTCCTCGCCCTTGTGCTCGTCTGCGTCAGCCGGCGGTTCCTTCTGGCTGGTTATATTGGGCCATTCTGCCGAGTATTTGGTGTTGAGTTCGAGCCATTTTTCAAGCCCATCCTCGGTATCGGGAAGGATCGCTTCTGCCGGGCATTCCGGCTCGCACACGCCGCAGTCAATGCATTCCGACGGGTTGATGACCAGCATCGTTTCGCCTTCGTAAAAACAATCGACCGGGCAAACTTCGACGCAGTCGGTATATTTGCACCGGATGCAGGCGTCGGTGACGACATAGGTCATGTAGCAGAATCCCCTTCCAGATCGCGATTCAAATCCGCTGCTAATGGCTTTACGCCCGTGCGGTCAAGCTCGCGATAATGAGAGCGCGCCATTCCCGGCGGGCCGCGCCGTTCGGGCAGCTCGATCACTTCGACAATTCTTACTTCACCGCTCTGGGCAAAGGTCAGCACATCGCCCGGGTGAACTTCCGCGCTTGGGCGCTGAACATGGATACCGTTGACCCGCATGTGGCCCTGTTCGATCATTGCGCTGGCGCGGCTGCGGGTGCGGGCTAAGCGGAGATAGACCAGCAAGCGGTCCAGTCGCATCGCTCCGCTCATCAGCCAAGCAGCTCCTTGAGCGCATCGAAGGCGCCACCGCCAGCGGTTGGCCTGTCAGGCCCGGATGGTTTGCCGCGTTCGGGCTTCCCCTTGTGCTGCTTGTGACCAGCAGGCCCCGCTCCCGGCGAACCGCGCCTGCCCTTGCCGGATTGCGGGCGGCGATCCTTGGGTGCGTCGCCCGGCCGGTGAGGGCGCCAGCTCCAAAGATCGGGTGCGGGCGGGCCAAAGGCGCCTTCCGCCAATGCGCGCGCGCCAAAGCGCTTGAACCCGGCACTGCCCAGCAGGCGCGGGATATTGTCCGCCTCCAGCCCGATGGAGACCGCCAGTGCGGTGTCGAGCACGAAGCGCTGAGGCGGCTTGCCCCTTGCCTTGGCCGGAGCCGCCCGGGCGCGGGCGTCGAATGCAGCGCGCAAGATCTTTTCTGCCAGGTCGACGCGGATTGCCTGGCTACCGGCGCGACGATATCCGGCTGGCAGGCGCCTTTCATCGCCGATCACCGGCAGCATTGCTTCGTTGAGCGGGCGCTGGTCTATTCCCAACGCGTGGAGCAGCCGCCGCGGCGCCGGCTTGAGCAGCGCATGGGCGAAAATGTCGAGCGCGCCGAACACCACCCCCAGCTTGCGCAGATAGGGGCGCATGTCCTTGGGCAAATGCTGCAGTCCGGCGTCCTCGCGGCTGACCGTGCCATGCGCGTCAATCAGCGTGTGGAGCAAGGCGCGCGCTTCCGAACCTGCTGCGGGATCGCGGGCTGCAGCCGCCAGAGCCCGCAAGGGTGCCAGTGGTTCCAGCTGGGCATCCAGCCAGGACTTGAGCGCCCCTTCAAACCGCTTGCGTATGGCCTCGGGCAGCAAGCCCAGTTCACGCACCAGCACCAACCGCGCTGCACTGAAATCATCGGAGAACTCGATCGTCGCCAGGCGATGCCCTTTCCACATGATCGCGCCTTCGGCCAGTTCCAACTCCGCGGCCCCGTGAGACATCAGCCATTCCGCGCGCTGCGCCAGGATTGTGGGCAAAGCCTTCTCTCCGGCAGCCAGCAACATTTTGCGGTCTGCCACTGTCGCATCCGGCTCGACCACGAAGCGGAATCCGTCGAGCCGCCCGATCGGCTCGCCATCGACGGTCAACGCTCCGTCAGGCGCCAACTCTACCCGCAGCCCTTGCCCATCTTGTCCAAGCGATTTCATCAGCAGCGACGTCCTTCGGTTTACAAATCTCTCGGTCAGGCGCGCGTGCAACGCATCCGACAGCTTTGCCTCGACTGCTCGGGCCCGGGCGAACATCTCGTCTCGCGCCAGCACCCAATCGGGCCGCTGGCAGATATAGGCCCAGGATCGGATCGCGGCTATCCGCCCTTGCAGCGTATCGATATCGCCCTGCATCCGGTCGAGTTCGGCAATGCGCGCAGCGACATAGTCTGCGCCGAGATATCCGTCACGCAAATCCTGCCATAGCCGCGCGACGAAGCGGGCGTGATTGTCCGGCCCGACAGAACGGAAATCAGGGAGCGAGCAAGCCTCCCAGAAGCGGCGCACCAGGCCCGGACTGGTCACGCCCGCGGCAATCGGCTCATCTGACAGCCGCTTGAGCACGGCCAGATCAATCGCCTCAGGGGCGGGGCGCAACTCAGGCTCGTCTGGCTGGGCCTCCAGATCCGATATCAGCGTGGCGAGATCGCCAAATTGTGGCTCGGCCTGGCGCCAGAACAGATGGGTGAGCGGGGCAAAGCGGTGCTCCTCGATCGCGTAGATTTCCTCATCGGTGAACTCGGGCGAGGCGGTGCTGCTGCGCATGCCGGAAACCGTGCCGAATGTGCCGTCGCGCTGGTGCCGGCCAGCACGCCCGGCGATCTGCGCCATCTCGGCAGGGGTCAATCGCCGTTTGCGCTGCCCGTCGAACTTGGTCAGCGCTGCGAAGGCAACATGGTGGAGGTCAAGGTTGAGCCCCATGCCGATGGCATCGGTGGCCACGATGTAATCCACATCACCGTTCTGGAACAATTCTACCTGTTTATTGCGCGTCTCCGGTGAAAGTGCACCCATCACCACCGCAGCCCCGCCGCGAAACCGCCTTAGCGCTTCCGCAATGGCGTAAACCTGCTCGGCGCTGAAGCCCACCACCGCGCTTCGCGGCGGCAGGCGTGATAATTTGCAGCTACCGACGTGGCTGAGCGTCGAAAAACGCGGCCGCCGGACCATTTCCGCCCGTGGCACCAGCGCCCTGACCAGCGGCTCAATCGTCGCCGAGCCCAGGATCATGGTTTCCTCTCGCCCGCGCGCATTGAGCAGCCGGTCGGTGAAGATGTGCCCGCGCTCGGGATCGGCGGCCAGCTGCGCCTCATCGAGCGCGACAAAGGCATGACCGCCGCCCAAGCGGTCCATTGCCTCGACCGTGCAGCAGAAATAGCGTGCATCGGGTGGCTCGATCCGCTCTTCGCCGGTGATCAGCGCAACCGCCTTGTCCCCCTTGATTGCGCGTACCCGGTCATAGACCTCGCGTGCCAGCAAGCGCAGCGGAAAACCGATCATTCCGCTTGAATGACCGCACATCCGCTCGATCGCCAGATGGGTCTTTCCGGTGTTGGTCGGGCCCAGGACCGCCTTGATCGTGCCGTCGCTCACGCCGCCGATAGTGACAGGCCGAATCACGCCGGGCAACTGCCACCGGGCGTTGCGACCCGCCTTCTCAACACTTCGCCGCTTGGCGGACTCGCTTGATCGTAAATTAAGCAGAGATTTACTATGATAAGCTACAGAATTCCGCCATTGACCGCTCAGCGCCTGTCTCGGGATCACTGGGCGCAAGGGAGATCGGGGCTTTGGAGCAATTGCGCGACATGCCAGGCGAGAGCGAGGCCTCGCTTGAGGAGCCATTCCTCGATTTTGACGGCGACTGCGCGGCCGTTCAACCAAAGGGCACCATCAATAGCCGTTCGGGCAAGATCGTGCTGAAGCGCTTCGGTGGCTGGCGCTCGCGTTATCAGCAATGGCGTGACGAGATCTCGCGCAAGCTCGATGACGTCGATCTGGCGCCTGATCTGGCCGAAGATATCGGCAGCCCGCGCTGGTTTCGCGGATTGGGCACGATGCTGGGGCTGGGCGCAGTGGCCTTGGCACTATGGCCCGATTTCGCGCCGCTTGAAGCGCGCCCGGCGATGACGATGAACCAGTCCGTGCGTGACGAGTTCCGCAGCCATATGATCACGCCGCTGGCACTGGGCGGTGACAGCGGGCGGCAGATGGGGGCCGGGCGACAGGTCAAGCCGCTCGCGTCAGCTCCGGAGCGCCCGCAAATAGAACTGGTCGCAACTCTTGCGCGCGGCGACAGTTTTGACCGCATGTTGCAGCGCGCAGGGCTTGGTTCGGCCGATGCTCAGCGGGTGCACGAGCTTGTCGCCAGTGAAATCCCGCTTGCGGAAATCGAGCCAGGCACACGGATCGACATCACGCTGGGCCGACGGCCCCGCGAGGATGCGCCACGCCCGCTCGATGCGCTGGCCTTTCGCGCGCGGTTCGACCTCCAGCTTGAAGTGCAGAACGACGCCGGAAACCTGTCGCTGCGCCGCAAGGTAATCCGGGTCGACGACACGCCGCTGCGGATTCGTGGAACTGTGGGGCAGAGCCTTTACCGATCGGCGCGTGCCGCCGGGGCACCAGCGGGCGCGGTGCAGGATTTCATCAAGGCGCTCGATGGCCAGATCGACCTCAATCGAAGTGTCCGTTCGACCGACGAGTTTGACATGATCGTGGCCTATCGCCGTGCTGCCACCGGCGAACGCCAGGCAGGGAAGGTGCTTTACGCCGGCATCGACCGGGGCGGCGAGCCCAAGACCCAATTGATGCGCTGGGGCGAGGACGGAATTTTCTATGAAGCTTCTGGCGTGGGCGAGCAGCGCAATGGTTTGATCGCGCCGGTCCCGGGCCGGATTACGTCAGGATACGGCATGCGCCGCCACCCGATCCTGGGCTATCGGCGGATGCATTCCGGGATCGATTTCAACGCCCGATACGGAACCAGCATTGTGGCCGTGACAGACGGGCGGGTCAGCGGTGCCGGGCGCATGGGCGGCTGCGGCAATGCTGTGCGGCTTGATCATGGCAATGGGTTGCAGACACGCTATTGCCATATGAGCCGGCTGGCTGTGAGCCGCGGCCAACAGGTCCGGCGGGGCCAGGTGATCGGCTATGTCGGATCGACCGGGCTGTCGACCGGCCCGCACCTGCATTACGAGATGTATCGCGGCGGCCGCGCGCTTGATCCGCGCAGCGTGCAGTTCGTCAACCGCGCGCAGCTGGAGGGGCGCGAGTTGTTGAACTTCCGCGCCGCGCTGGCCGAACTCAAACAGATCGAGCCGGGCGCTGCCCTTGCGGACCTCGAGCAACGCCCCGAAGAGATCGAGGCGCCGCAGCGCGAGATCGAACGGATCGACAGCAAGCGCGAAATTCGCTGATCGTTGCGCGGCCCGCAATTATGCGGCAACACTCGCCCGCATGAATGGATCCTACCCCAATCTGCGTTTGCGCCGCACCCGTGCCAGCGGCTGGAGCCGTGCGCTCCACCGCGAGAATGTGCTTACCCCGGCGGACCTGATCTGGCCGCTTTTCGTCACCGCAGGGACCGGCGTGGAAGAGCCGATTGCGACCCTGCCCGGCGTCTCGCGCTGGTCGGTGGATGGAATCGCCAAACGCGCCAGGGAGGCAGTGGACCTGGGAATCCCCTGCGTGGCGCTGTTCCCCAACACACCTGCCGACAGGCGCAGCGACGATGGAGAGGAAGCGCTCAACCCTGACAATCTGATGTGCCGCGCGATCCGCGCGATTCGTGATGCGTGCGGCGATGATGTGGGCATCCTCACCGATGTCGCGCTCGATCCCTATACCGCGCACGGGCAGGACGGGCTGGTGGATGATACCGGCTATGTGGTGAATGACGATACCGTGGCGGTATTGGTCGATCAGGCGCTCAACCAGGCAGAAGCGGGCGCTGACATCATCGCCCCATCCGATATGATGGACGGGCGGGTCAAGGCGATCCGCATGGCGCTGGAGATGAACGGGCACCCCAATGTCCAGATCATGAGCTATGCCGCGAAATATGCCAGCGCCTTTTACGGCCCATTCCGCGATGCCGTGGGCTCGCGTGGATTGCTGAAGGGCGACAAGAAGACCTACCAGATGGACCCAGCCAATGCCGAAGAGGCGCTGCGCGAGGTCGCGCTCGACATTGCCGAGGGGGCCGACAGCGTCATGGTCAAGCCGGGCCTGCCCTATCTCGACATCGTGCGGCGGGTGAAGGAGCGGTTCGAGGTTCCGGTGTTTGCCTATCAGGTGAGCGGCGAATATGCGATGATCGAAGCGGCGGTTGCTGCCGGCGCGGGGGAGCGCGATGCGCTGGTGCTCGAAACGCTGATGGCGTTCAAGCGGGCCGGCTGCGCGGGGGTGCTCACCTATCACGCTGCGCATGCCGCGCGCTTACTCAATGGCTGAAATGACCAGCTTTCGTTGCGAGACCGACCGGCTGATCTTGCGCGACTGGCGCGGGGATGGCGATTGGGCGGAGTTCTTCCGCGTCACGAACACGCCCGCCGTGATGCAATGGCTTGGCGGCGTGCTCGACGATGAGGGTATGGGCAAGCAGCGCGCCCGCGTCGAAAGTTGCGCCGCGCAACTTGGGCATTGTTTCTGGGCGGTCGAACGCAAGGCCGATGGGGAGATTCTCGGGTTCTGCGGGCTCAAGCACGCCGATGCGCCCGGGTCGACGGTCACCGGCGCGATGGAAGTCGGCTGGCGGCTGCGCGAGGACACCTGGGGGCAAGGCTATGCGAGAGAGGCAGCCACAGCCGCGCTCGATCTGGCGTTCGAACGGTTTGGTGCGGAGGAAGTGGTGGCGCTGACGGTTGAAGGGAACAAGCCCAGCTGGGGGCTTATGCTGCGGCTGGGCATGCGCCGCCGCGAAGAGCTCGACTATCCCGATGCGCGTTACCAGCCGCCGTGGCGCGATACGGTGGTCTATTCGATTGGACGCGAGGAATGGGAGGCCCAAAAGGGTGGGGCGCATGGCTGACATCGTGATCGAGACCGAGCGGCTGGTGCTACGCAAGCCTGACGAGAGCGACGCGGCGTTGCAATATCGCCTGCTCAATACCCCTACGGTGATGGAGCATCTGGGCGGCCCCAAGGAGTTACACGAAATCGAGGCCAAACATGCCAAGTCGATGGCATGGTTCGCCAAGTTGGGTTTTGGCTTCATGATGATGGTCGAGAAGTCCAGTGGCGAACTGGTGGGCCATGCCGGGATGAAGGTGGTCGACAATCCGCTGGCACCGAACCAGGGCGATCACGAGATCGGCTGGCTGGTGCGCGAGGACCGCTGGCGCATGGGCTATGCTTATGAAGCAATGCGCGCAGTGCTCGACTGGGCCTTTTCAAGCATCGGTGCGCCGCATCTTGTTGCTCTGACCTGCGAACGCAATGCGCCAAGCTGGCGGCTGATGGAAAAGCTGGGCATGCAGCGCGACCTTTCGCTCGAATTTGACGATCCAGCCTATGCTCCGCAGGATAATCCGACGATCCAGTACAAGCTGACCCGCGAGCAATGGAAGGCTGCGCAATGACAATACGCCCTGGCGTCAACATCATCCCGATCCACGGGAAAACGCCCAAGATCCACGACACCGCCTTTATCGCGCCCGGCTGCACGATAATCGGCGATGTAGAAATCGGTGCGGGCAGCTCGATCTGGTACAATTGCGTGGTCCGGGCCGATGTGTTCCGCATTCGCATCGGCGAGCGCACCAATGTGCAGGATGGCAGCGTACTGCATTGCGACCCGCCGCGCCCGGGCGATGAGGAGGGCTCTGCGCTGATCATCGGCGACGACGTGCTGATCGGTCATATGGCGATGGTGCACGGCTGCACCATTCATGATCGTGGTTTCGTGGGGCTGGGCGCGATCGCGATGAACAAGTCGGTGATTGGCAGTGACGCCATGCTGGCGGCAGGTGCCATGCTGACAGAGGGCAAGGTGATGGAGCCGCGCACGCTATGGGCCGGCCGCCCCGCCAAACCCCTGCGCGAGCTGTCGGATGCAGCGATCGCCGGCATGCGCATCGGTGTTGCGCATTATGCGGAGAATGCGAAGGACCATGCGGCGGCGGTTGAGCAGGCGCTGGGTGATGACGGCTAGCCATGGCGCGCGCCAAGGCTGATCTGCCCTCGAGCGATCAGATGCGCGGCCTGATCGACGCTGAAGGGCGGATTGCCGTTCGCGTTACCCCCGGCGCGCGGCAACAGGGCGTTTCGATCGAAGGCGGGCAGGTGCAAGTGAAGGTGCGCGCCAAGCCGCAGGATGGCGCCGCCAATCAGGCGGTGGTCAAACTGCTGGCACAAGCGCTTGGCATTGCCCCGTCCCGGATTGAACTGCTGCGCGGCGCAACCTCGCGCGACAAGCTGTTCAAGATCCAACTTTAACGCCGCTGCGGCTTATCTTTCGGGGCTGGACCAGTCTTCCGGTTCAACCTCGCTGTTGCGCAGCCGCAGGGCAAGTCCGAAGGCAACCCCTACACCGATCGCAACCGTCAGGTCCGCCACCACCGTCAATACCAGTGTGGTGAGCAGCAGCAATTTGTCGGCGACCGGTCCCTGGAGATAGCTATGCCATTTATGCGGCTCGCTCATATTCCAGGCCGTCAGCATCAGTAGTGCCGCCAAAGCAGGCATGGCCAGATAGCCCGCAAGCGGCGCTGCCAGCAATGTCACGAGCAGGATCACGAGCGCATGGACGAGACCCGCAACCGGGGTCCGCCCGCCCGCCCGCACATTGGTGGCCGTGCGCGCGATTGCACCAGTGGCGGGCAGTCCGCCAAACAGGGCGGAGCCGATATTGGCGCAGCCTTGCGCCAGCACTTCGGCATTGGGGCGGTGGCGACCCTCGAACATGCGGTCAGCGACAATCGCGGACAACAGCGATTCGATTGCCGCAAGCACGGCGATGATCATGGCGGAAGGAAGCAGTTCGGCCAGCCGTGCGACCGTAACTTCCGGAATATGCGGCATCGGCAAGCCGCGTGGCAATTCGCCATAGCGCGAAGCGATCGTGTCGACCGGCAAGTGCAGTACCGCGACCATGATCGATGCCAGCGCGACCGCCACGATCAGCCCGGGCAATCTTTCTGACAGCCGCCGCAGTGCCACGATCAGCACCAGCGCGCCTGCGCCAATTGCCAGGGCGGTGGGATTGAAGCTGGCACGCATATCCCACAATGCAGCGATCTTGGGCAGGAAATCGGCCGGCATTGCTTGCCCGCCGAGCCCGAAAAAATCCTTGAGCTGGCTGGATGCGATGATGATCGCAATGCCGATGGTGAAGCCGTTAACCACCGCCTCGGGGATGTAGCGGACCAGATTGCCCAGCCTGAGCATCGCTGCGACCAGCAGTATGGCGCCCGCCATCAGAGTCGCCAGCACAAGCCCGTCAAACCCGTGCTCTGCGATGACGCCATAGACCACCACGATGAAGGCCCCGGTCGGCCCGCCAATTTGCACCCGGCTTCCGCCGAGCAGCGAGATCAGCAGGCCGCCTACGATTGCAGTGATCAGGCCGGCTTCGGGCGGGGCGCCCGATGCAATCGCGATCGCGATACTGAGCGGTATCGCAACCATCGCCACGGTCACGCCTGCGATTGCATCGCCGCGCAGTGCCGCCAGCGTATAACCGGGCAGCGTTGTGAGCAGTTTGGGCTTCATGCTACGGCACTATCTGGCTTGATCGCTCTTTCCGTACTTGTCGAACCAGGCGATGACCGCCGCAGCCTTGGCTGCCTGCTGGCTTGGGCTCATGGTCAGGTCACCGTGGCTGGCTCCGGGCGTTACATACAAGGCTGTGTCCACCCCCAGCACCTTGAGCGCGCCATAGAATTGCTCTGCTTCGCTGCGCGGCGTGCGGTAATCCTCATCTCCCACCATCACCAATGTCGGCGTTTTGACATTGGCAACATGGGCCAGCGGCGAGCGGCGCCAGTAATCCGCCTGCCGTTCCCAGGGCTGGCCCTTCATCCAGTACTTGCCGAAGAAAGCATAGGCATCGCTCATCAAGGCCAAGCTGGTCCAGTTGATCACCGGTTTGTACGAAGCCGCCGCAGCAAAGCGATCGGTCTGGCCCACGATCCATGCGGTCAGGATGCCGCCGCCCGAACCGCCGGTGACGAACAACCTGTCGGGATCGGCGATCCCTGCTGCAATCGCGGCATCGACTGCCGCCATCAGCTCGTCATGGTTGGAGATCGGGTAATTGCCTTCGATCCGGTCCGCGAATGTCTGTCCATAGCCGGTCGATCCGCCAGGGTTGGTGAACAGCGTGGCATAGCCCGCGCTGGCATAGATCTGATAATCCGACGAGAAATGCGGGCCATAGGATGCATAGGGGCCGCCATGAATCTCCAGAATCAGAGGCACGCGGCTGCCTTCGCTGTAATCCGGTGGCAGGACGATCCAGCTGGGAATGCGCGTGCCGTCAGCGGCGGTTACATCAAGCGCAATGGTCTTGCCCAGCCGTTTCCCGCCAAGCTTTAGATCGTTGAGCGCGGTGAGCTGTGTGCTGCGATTCCCGCGCAATACCGAGATATCGGTGGGGCGGGTGGCACTGCCGCTGGTAAAGGCGATCGTGCCATTGCTGGATACGCTCCAATGGCCCCCCGCGTAGGGGCGCGAATAATAGGTATCGACCAGCTCGATCCCCATCGGGCTGACGCCGCCTGACGGGGATACCCGCGCGAGGCGATAGGCGCCTTCCTCTTCATAGCCTACGAACAGCCCGGCATCGGTCCATTCCATGCTGGTGATGTCGCGATCGAGGTTTTCGGCGATGCGGCGCTTGTTCGAACCGTCGCGATCCATCAGATAGATGCCGCTTTGCTGATAGGCCAATTCCCGGTCGTCGAAGCCGAGCCATGCAATCTGCTTGCCATCGGGGCTGACCTGCGGGTTGGCATCGGGGCCATTGCGCGTGGTGAGGGCGGTAACTTCGCCTGACGTCACATCGATCGCGTATACTTCGCTGTCGACTCCGGCCAGCTCCCAATCCTCGTCACGATTGCCGCTGATCAGGATGGTTTTGCTGTCGCGTGTCCATTCCAGCGTGCCGCCGTGGTGCCGGTCGCCATGGGTCAACTGGCGCGGAGCGCCGCCAACCGCGTCGACCAGAAAAATCTGAGTGAAGCCTGACTTCAGATAGCCTGCTCCGTCAAAGCGATAGGTAACCCGGTCGATGATCGTAGGGCCATCTTTCCACTTTGCCCCTTCGGGCGGTGAAAGCGGTGTTCCCAGCTTGAGCGTTTCGCCCGGTACACGCGTTGTATAGGCAATGCGCGCGCCATCGGGGGACCAGGAAATCGATCCGGGAGCCTCGGGAAGCGCGGTGATGTCGGCGCTTGCGCCGCTTGCCATCCAGCGCACATGCAGTTCCGGCCCGCCACCGCTTTCAGTCGAGACATAGGCAATTCGCGAGCCATCGGGCGACCAGCGCGGGCTGCCATGCGATCCTGTACCGGTTACGAGCGGAGTTTCGGCGCCGCTTGCGACATCCACCAGCCAGATCGAGCTGACCGTGCTGTCAGTCATAATGTCATTGGTGTGCCGGACATAGGCGATCTGCCGCCCGTCCGGGCTGATTTGCGGATCGGATGCTACCGTCAGGCCAAACAGGTCTTCCCCGGTGAAGTATGCTGCATTCGGTGCTGGATCGGCTTCATGCTGGTCCGCGCTTAGCGGAGCAGCGAAAGGCACCGTCAGCAGCAGCGCAGCCACCGGGAATTTGAACAATTGCATGATTTTGCCCCTCGCGAATTTTGAATGCGCGATCATGCATATTCCGGACCCGAAAGCCAGCGCGAAAGCCTCGCGTGAACCTAGCCTTTGCCGTCAGCCTCGCTTCCGGCATCGGCGCCTGGCTTCTTCGGTGCTGCTTTCTTCGCGACGGGCTTCTTCCTGGTGGCTGGCTTTCGCTTCACTTTGGCCTTGGGCGGCGCGGGCGCAAGCTCGAAACTCGGCTTGCCGTCCTTGATCGTGACATGCACTTCCCCGCCATCCGCAAGCTTGCCGAACAGCAGCTCTTCCGCCAGTGGCTGCTTGATCTTCTCTTGCAGCAAGCGGCCCATCGGGCGCGCGCCATAGAGCTTGTCATAGCCCTTGTTGGAAAGCCATTCGCGCGCATCCTTGTCAAACTGGATGTGCACATTCTGTTCGGCCAGCTGCAGTTCGAGCTGGAGGATGAATTTGTCGACCACGCGGGAAACTGTGCTCTTGCCGAGATAGGCAAAGGGCACGATTGCATCCAGGCGGTTGCGGAATTCCGGGGTGAACATCTTCTTCACCGCTTCCTCGCCCGCATCTTCCTTGGACACATCGCCAAAGCCGATACCTTGCGACGCCATCATTGCCGCGCCGGCATTGGTGGTCATGATCAGCACCACATTGCGGAAATCGACCGTCTTGCCGTGGTGATCGGTCAGGCGCCCGTTATCCATCACCTGCAGCAGGATGTTGAACAGGTCAGGGTGCGCCTTTTCGATTTCGTCGAGCAACAGCACGCAGTGCGGGTTCTGGTCGATCGCGTCGGTCAGCAAGCCGCCCTGGTCATAGCCGACATAGCCCGGGGGCGCGCCGATCAGGCGGCTGACCGAGTGGCGCTCCATATATTCGGACATGTCGAAGCGCTTGAGCTCGATCCCCATGATGCTGGCAAGCTGGCGTGCAACCTCGGTCTTGCCGACGCCGGTGGGGCCGGAAAACAGGAAGCTGCCGATTGGTTTGTCAGGATCGCGCAGCCCCGCGCGGCTCAATTTCATAGCGGTTGAAAGGCGATGGATGGCCTCGTCCTGGCCGAAAACGACGTGCTTGAGATCGCGCTCAAGGTTTTCCAGCGCCTTCTTGTCATCCTTGCTGACCGATTTGGGCGGGATGCGCGCCATGGTCGCGATCACCGCTTCGATTTCCTTTGCGCCGATCTTCTTCTTGCGGCGGCTGGGCGGGACCAACATCTGCATCGCGCCCACTTCATCGATCACGTCGATCGCCTTGTCGGGCAGTTTGCGGTCATTGATGTAGCGCGCCGACAGTTCGACTGCGGCCTTGATCGCATCGGGGGTGTATTTGACCTTGTGATGATCTTCGAAGGCGGTCTTGAGGCCCTTGAGGATCTTGACCGTCTCGTCGATCGTCGGCTCGTTGACGTCGATTTTCTGGAACCGGCGCAGCAATGCGCGATCCTTTTCGAAATGGTTGCGGAATTCCTTATAGGTGGTCGAGCCGATACAGCGGATCGCGCCTGAAGACAGGGCGGGCTTCAAGAGGTTCGAGGCATCCATCGCGCCGCCGCTTGTTGCCCCCGCGCCAATAACGGTGTGGATTTCATCGATAAACAGCACCGCCTCGGGCATTTGCTCAAGCTCGGAGACGACTTGTTTCAAACGCTCCTCGAAATCGCCGCGATAGCGCGTGCCGGCCAGCAGCGCGCCCATGTCGAGCGAATAGATCACGGCATCCTGCAGCACCTCGGGAACATCGCCTTCCACAATCTTGCGGGCGAGCCCTTCTGCAATCGCGGTTTTGCCGACCCCGGGATCCCCGACATATAGCGGGTTGTTCTTGCTGCGGCGGCACAGGATCTGGATCGTTCGGTCGACTTCCGGTCCGCGCCCGATCAGCGGATCGACCTTGCCGGCCTTGGCCTTGATGTTGAGATTGACAGTGAACTGGTCAAGCGCGGTTTCCTTCTTGTTTCCGCCTTCCTTTCCCGGTTCGCTGCTTTCGGCCTGCGCTTCATCGCTGCCCGGCGGGGTCTTCGATTCGAGTTGCCGCCCGCCCTTGCCGATACCGTGACTGATATAGCTCACCGCATCGAGCCGGCTCATATCCTGCTGTTGCAGGAAGTAGACCGCATAGGAATCGCGTTCGGAAAACAGCGCCACCAGAACATTGGCGCCCGTAACGGTGTCCTTGCCCGAAGACTGGACGTGCAGGATCGCACGCTGGATCACCCGCTGGAACCCCGCAGTCGGCTGCGGGTCGGCACTGTCCTCGGTCTTAAGTGATTGATATTCCTGGTCAAGATATTGCTTCACCACCTCGCCCAGCTCGGCAAGGTCGACCCCGCAGGCCGCCATCACTTGCGCTGCATCCTCATCATCGATCAGAGCCAGCAGCAAATGCTCGAGCGTGGCATACTCATGCCGCCGCTCTGACGCATTGCCGAGCGCGTTGTGCAGCGTTCTTTCAAGGTTCTGGGCAAAACTGGGCATGAAGATACTCTATAGCAGGGGCCGGGAATTCTCTCTTGCGGGAGAGAGTGAACAGGGCTGGTTAAGTGATATTAGGCGTTTCTCCCCGATATGGGGAACTGGTGCAAAATTGCGAATCCCGAGTTCGTGGGGGGCGATCACCGTTCGGGTTTCCTGAATAGCTGATCCGCCGCGTTACGGTGCGCTGCCGCCTTTAGCCTGTGGCGTTCAACTCGCACAATTTCGGCCTCGAGCAGAGCAATCCGATCCTGCAACTCGTCTTGCGAATAAGGCGAAAGGTCCTCGCTGGCGAGCTTGCTCGCGGCGTCGCCCCTGGGGCGCGGCAGATCATCCGGGTCCATGCGAAGCATAACATCGCAAGCTGCATGGCTTGCTGTCAATGGACAGTGCGGCTACTTGCCACTTCCATATGGCCCATCGCGAATTGTGTCGCACTTGCGACACAGCACGGCTGGTAATGGGCGAAGGGCTGACGATTAGGGGGCAGGCCGCATGGGTGGCGTGAGCGCGCAGACACTTCCTGACACAATGCAAGCAACCGGTTTCGACTATCCCGGCGGGCCAGAGGTGCTCACTCTGCGCGAGGTGCCACTGCCTCAATTAAAGCCCGCCGACGTATTGATCCGCGTCGCCTATGCCGGGGTCAACCGGCCCGATTGCATCCAGCGCGCGGGGCATTATCCCGCGCCACCGTGGGCATCGCCGCTGCCAGGGCTTGAGGTGGCAGGTGAAGTGGTTGCCGTGGGCAGCGAGGTGCCGCAGGAACTGCTCGGCCAAATAGTTGCCGCGCTCACGCCGGGCGGTGGCTATGCCCAATATTGCGCTGCGCCATGGGGGCATTGCCTGCCGGTTTCCGAAGCCATGCCGCTGGCTCAGGCGGCGGCGCTGCCCGAAACCCTGTTTACCGTGTGGCACAATGTGTTCGAACGCGGGATGCTGCGTGATGGAGAGCGATTGCTGGTGCATGGCGGCACGTCAGGTATCGGCACCATGGCGATCATGCTGGCCAAGGCCTTCGACGCGGAAGTGATCGTGACTTGCGGCGATGAAGCCAAATGCCAGGCGGCGCGCGATCTGGGCGCGGATCTGGCGATCAATTACCGCGACACGGATTTCGTCGAAGCGGTAAAGGAATTTACTGGCGGCAAGGGCGTCAATGTAGTGCTCGACATGGTTTCGGGCGATTACGTACCGCGCAATCTCAAATGCCTTGCCGAAGACGGCCGGCATGTGACGATCGCGGTATTGGGCGGGATGGAAGCCAGGCTCAACATGGCGCTGGTCATGATGAAGCGACTGACGCTGACCGGCTCGACGCTGCGCCCGCGCTCCGATGCGTTCAAGTCGGCCCTGGCCGATGAAATCGCGCAGAACGCATGGCCGCTGTTCGCTTCTGGCGAGCTCAAGCCGGTGATGGACGAGGTTTTTCCCCTGGCCGAGGCCGCAGCGGCGCATGCGCGGATGGAAGCAGGCGAACATATCGGTAAAATTGTGCTAGAGGTAAGCGGTGACTGAGCGACTTACCCTTCACGAAGATCCGCGCAGCGGCAATTGCTACAAGATCAAATTGACTGCCGCGATGCTGGGCTTGCCGCTGGAAACCCGCCAGTATGATATCATGCTGGGCGAGACCCGGACGCCGGAATTCCTCGCCCATGTCAACCGCAACGGCCGCATTCCGGTTTTGCAAATTGAAGATTCCGGCGGCCAGCGTTTCCTGCCCGAAAGCAATGCCGCATGCTGGTATCTGGCCGCGGGCAGCGAATTGATACCTTCTGGTCGGTTCGAGCAGGCTGACATGCTGCGCTGGATGTTCTTCGAACAATACAACCATGAGCCGAATATCGCGACCCTGCGGTTCTGGCTCCATTTCATCGGTGAAGCCCATTTGACCCCGCAACAACGCGACCAGATTGTGGCCAAACGTGTGGCGGGCTGCGAAGCATTGCGGCTGATGGACGAACATCTGGCGCGCGGCGAGTGGATGGCGGCGGGCCGTTTCACGCTCGCCGATATAGCCCTGTTCGCCTATACCCATGTCGCCGAAGAGGGCGGTTTCGGGCTCGAGGACTATCCGCATATCTGCCGCTGGATCGATCGGGTCCAGGCATTGCCGGGCTTCGTCCCGATGGCCTGACACGCTGCTGACTTAGTGACCCCCAACCGTCATCGTACCGCGCCACGCCTGTAACATTATGCTGCCATAGCTGCTGAGCGTCAGACATTTGTCGCAGGAGCAGAAACCATGGCTGTAAACGCCGCGCCGCCGCTTCCCCCATCGCAGCTTGCATCATCCATCGGCAGGTTTGCCACCCTCCCTGCGCGCCCGCTCAGAACGCCCGAGCCGGAAGGGATCGAGCGCCGCCGCTTCCGCACCATCTGGATCAGCGATGTGCATCTGGGCACAAAGGGGTGCAATTCCGGGATGCTGATCGATTTTCTTGACCACACCGATAGCGAAACGATGTTTCTCGTCGGCGATATTATCGACGGCTGGCGGCTCAAGAAGAAGTTCTATTGGCCGGCCGAGCACAATGACATCGTCTGGCGCATCCTCAAGCGCGCCAGGCGCGGGACCCGGATCGTCTATATTCCCGGCAATCACGACGAAATGTTTCGCCAGTTCACCGGGCTGAATTTCGGTGGCGTCGAAATATGCCGCGCGGCGTTCCATGACACGGCTGACGGGCGGCGGCTCATGGTGCTGCATGGAGACGAGTTTGACGCAGTCATGCTGGCGCATCGCTGGCTCGCCTTCGTGGGTGACGCGCTCTACCATTTGGTGATGGGGCTCAACCAATGGGTCAATCTGGTGCGGCGCAGGCTTGAGCTGCCTTATTGGTCGCTTTCGAAAATGGCCAAGCACAAGGTCAAGAACGCGGTCGAGTTTATCGGACGCTATGAGGAGATTGTGGCCAAGGCCGCTGCTGAACGCGGCGTCGACGGAGTGGTTTGCGGACATATCCATACCGCTGAATTCCGCACCTTTGCCCATCATGGCAGGCCGGTCGAGTATTGGAACGATGGTGACTGGGTCGAAGGCTGCACCGCGCTGGTCGAGCATTTCGACGGGCGGATGGAGATTCTCAATTGGCCGGCCGAAATTGCCCGCCGCGAGAAGGAATCAGCAGGCCGCGAGATGGTTGGCACCCAGCGGCGCGAGGCAGCATGAACATGCTGTACTCGCACGATGCCAAAGTGGGCGTGCCGCTCTCGCCAGAGCAGGGCGATTTGCCTTGCAGCATTGCGCCAGTCAGCATTGCGCCTGTCAGTATTGCGATAGTTACCGATGCGTGGGAACCGCAAACCAACGGTGTGGTTCGCACCCTGGCATCCACTTGCGAAATCCTGCGTAGGTGGGGGCATGACATTGCGATCATTTCTCCTGAGGATTATCCCTCACTGCCCTGCCCCACCTATCCTGAAATCCGCCTGGCACTGACATGGCCGGGCGAAGTTGGCCGGCGGCTCGCCTCACTCCAGCCCGATGCGGTCCATATCGCGACCGAGGGCCCGCTTGGCCTTGCCGCGCGGCACTATTGCGTGAGCAGGCGCGTGCCTTTTACCACCGCCTATCACACGCAGTTCCCCGCATATGTGGCGCGGCGAACGGGCCTGAGCGCGCGCCATTTCTGGCCCTATATCCGCTGGTTCCATCGCCCTGCTCGGCGAGTGATGGTGGCCACCGAAAGCATCAGGGAGGAACTGCGCACCCAAGGCATTTCCCGTCTCCATCACTGGAGCAGGGGTGTCGATCTTGATTGCTTCACTCCCGATGCGCCTCCCACGCCCGAATATGCCCGGCTCGAAGGACCGATCCTGCTCTATGTCGGGCGGGTCGCGGTCGAGAAGAACATCGAGGCCTTCCTCGGTTGCGAATATCCGGGCACCAAGGTGGTTGTGGGTGACGGGCCGGCTCTCGCCGAACTCCGGCTGCGGTTTCCCAAGGCGCATTTCCTTGGCGTGAGGCGCGGCCGCGAACTTGCCGGATGCTATGCCGGGGCAGATGTGTTCGTTTTTCCCAGCCGCACTGACACTTTCGGGCTGGTCATGATCGAGGCGCTGGCTTGCGGTACCCCTGTTGCTGCCTTCCCGGTTGCAGGGCCGATCGATATCGTAACTCCGGAGGTCGGCGCCCTGTCCGAACGCTTGCCCCGCGCGATCGATGCGGCGCGTTATTGTGAGCGCGCTGTGTGCGCTGCTTATGGCGCCAGCTTCAGCTGGGAAAAGGCCAGCAGGCAATTTCTTGAAGGGCTGGCCGCATTTGATTCAGTGGCCGCTCCGGTGCCAACCGCCGCACTGGCATGACCGGCGTCAATTCAGCCGCTTTACCATAGCGCTTGCCGAATCCGCCGCACTTCCCTATCTACAGTCTCGTAATGGCCGCTCCGCAAGGGGCGGCCCTTCTATTTTCAGGCCTGATTACCGATGGGAGCTTCCACCATGGCCCAGGGGTCAACACAACCCACTCCGCTGATGCCGCATGCCACTGCCACCTGGCTGGTCGACAATACCGCGCTCAGCTTCGAGCAGATCGCCGATTTCTGCGGCCTGCATATCCTCGAAGTGCAGGCAATGGCCGATGATCTTGCAGGCAGCAAATACACCGGGCGCGATCCGGTGCATGTCGGCGAGCTGACACAGGCGGAAATCGAGCGCGGCCAGGCCGATCCGGAATACAAGCTGCAGATGCAGCAAGCCCCGGTAGAGGCTACCCGCACCAAGGGCCCGCGTTACACCCCGGTGTCGAAGCGCCAGGACAAGCCCGATGGCATCGCCTGGGTCCTGCGCAGCCATCCCGAAATCTCCGACGCGCAGATTTCCAAGCTGATCGGCACAACGCGCAACACGATCTCCGCGATCCGCGAGCGCACCCACTGGAACATCCAGAATATCCAGCCCAAGGATCCGGTCACGCTGGGCCTGTGTTCGCAGCGCGAGCTCGATGCAGTAGTGGCGAAGGCTGCCAAGCGCGCCGGGATCGAAGCCGCCGAAGTTCCCGAAGGCGATAGCCGCAGCGACAAGGAAAAGCTGATCGAGGAATTGCGCGCCGAACGCGAAGCGGCAACCAAGGCAGCTGGCGAAGCGGCACAAGAGGCCGAGGCCGAGGCCTGGCTGGCCGCCAAGCGTGCGGCTGAGGAAAGCGAAGCGAAATAAGCTGCACCCAGCGCACCGTATTTAGCTTGTGCGATAACAGGGGATCAGCCATTCTGCTTACATGGATGTAAGCAGGGCGCGCTATCATCATCCCACTCCGTGGGATGTCGGCTTCGAACCTTTGACGTTGCCGGAGATGCTGGCGCGTGCAGTCGCCCGGCGCGGTGACGCGCGGTTCCTGCATTTTCTGGGTCGCGACTATTCCTATCGGGTGATTCATCAAGAGGCGCAGTGCTTTGCCGCGGGCCTTGTAGCAAACGGCATGCAGCCCGGTGATCGAATCGGTCTGTTCCTGCCCAATGTGCCGATCTACGCTTCCGCCTATTACGGCGCCATGATGGCGGGTGCGGTGGTGGTCAACTTCTCGCCGCTCTACACGGTCGGCGAACTGAGCCACCAGGTGGCGGATTCGGGCACGCGATTGCTGGTCACGCTCGACGTGCCGGAGCTTTACGGCACGGCGCGCGAAGTGCTGGATGCTTCGGAGCTCGAAACGCTGGTGGTCGGTTCTTTGGCGGATATGCTGCCGTGGCACAAAGGACTGGCGCTCAAAACTTTCGCTCGCAGCAAGATCGCATCGGTCGAATACAGCAACAATGTGCGGAGATGGAGCGAGGTCGCCGCGAAAGGCGGAAAACTTTCGCACGAAATAGCGATTGCGCCTGATGACGTCGCGCTGCTGCAATATACCGGCGGCACCACGGGGCGGCCAAAGGGCGCGATGCTCACTCATGCCAATCTCGCGATCAATGCTCAGCAAGTCGCCGCGATCAATCCGTTCGATAAACCGCAAGACGAAGTGTTCATGGGGGCGCTGCCCTTCTTCCATGTTTTCGCCAACACAGCGCTTTTGAACCATGCGGTGGCGAGCGGAGCCGCGATCGCAATGGTTCCGCGCTTCGAATCGGGGCAAGTGCTGGCCACCATCGCTGCCCGCAAGGCCACCGGCTTCCCCGGCGTACCGACCATGTTCCAGGCGCTGCTCGACCACCCCAAACTATCGAGCACCGATTTCTCGTCGCTCAAGGTGTGCATTTCGGGCGGCGCGCCGATGCCGGCGCCCGTCCATGCCCGATTCGAGGAAGTGACCGGCGTGCGCCTGGTCGAAGGATATGGCCTCACCGAAAGCTCGGGCGTGGTCTCGGTCAATCCCTATGAGGGCATGCGCAAGCGCGGCACCATCGGGCAGGTCGTGCCGGGCACCGAAGTGATCCTGCTGGATAAGGAGGACCATACCCGGCTTGCCCCCGAAGGTGAACCGGGCGAGCTGGCGGTGTGCGGTCCGCAGGTGATGCGCGGCTATTGGAACCAGCCAGAAGCGAGCGCTCAAGTGCTGATCGAGCGTGACGGGAAGATCTGGCTACGCACCGGTGATGTGGCCGTGATCGACGAGGACGGTTTCCTCAAGATTGTCGACCGCATCAAGGACATGATCGCGGTGGGCGGGTTCAAGGTGTTCCCGAGCCAGGTCGAAGAGGTGATCCTGGAGCATCCGGCGGTCAAGGAAGCGCTGGTGATCGGCGTGCCCGATGAATACCGCGGCGAGATGCCGCGCGCCTACGTTGTGCCGGAGCCAGGCGCGCAAACCGATGCGGGCGAGCTGCGCGATTGGCTCAACGCCCGGCTTGGCAAGCACGAACGGGTCGATCAAGTGGTGCTTCGCGAGGCGCTTCCCAAGACGATCATCGGCAAGCTCGATCGCAAGGCGCTGAGGTCTGAAGTATTCGAGGGCTGACACGTAAAAGGGCGCCCGCAATGGGGCGCCCCTGTCTCGGCGGCCTGAAATGCCGGCTTAGCTGACCAGGCCGAGCTTGGGCTCCTCCCCGGTGGCCGATTTCCCGTCGCCGCCCGCTGGCCTGGCCTGCACGGCGTCGCTTGTGCGGCCGCGCGCGCCATGTGCAAACCGACCGTCAATCTGGGCGCCCTGTTCGATGGTCAGGGCTTCGTAATGAACATCGCCTTCGATCCTGGCGCTGCGCAGGATCACCAGTTCGCGCGCACGGATCGATCCCGTCACTTTTCCGGCCAAGCGGGCAGTCTCGGCCGTGATGCTGCCAGTGATCTTGCTGGTTTCGCCCTGGACCAGCGAAGCACAGGCGATATCGCCTTCGATCGCGCCGTCGACATGCAAATCGGCAGATGCATTTACATCTCCCTTGATGCTTACATCGGATCCGATGACAGAAAAGGTGGAGCTTGAATTGCTGGCCATGGAATTATGCTGTCCGGTCGGCCGCGTCGGTGCCGCGGGCTTCTTTGAGAACATCTTGCGCTGTCTCCAGAAAGGGGCGCGGATTGACCGCGCGATCATTAATACGCACTTCGAAATGCAGGTGTGGGCCGGTTGAACGGCCGGTATTGCCGAGTCTGGCAATGACATCGCCGACATCGACCATGTCGCCCGGCTTGGCGACGAAGCGTGAAAGGTGGGCGTAGCGTGTCAGAACGCCGTTGCCATGGCGAATTTCAACCACATTGCCATAGCCTGACATGCGCCCGACATAGGTGACACGGCCCTTGGCGGCGGCATAGATCGGCGTGCCGATCGGCCCCTTGAAATCAAGCCCGCGATGCATCGCGCCGCGGCGGGTAAACGGATCGCGGCGATAGCCAAAGCCCGAAGTAAGGCGCGTCTGGCGGCGGCTTGTGGGGCTGATCTGCGGGATTGTATCGAGGCTTTCCTCAAGCGCGGCCATGCGCGCCAGGCTAAGCCCAAGCCGTTCGAAGCGCGGGTCAATTTCACCGCTCGCCGATGTGTTGAGGGTTTCCAGCGGGCCGCCCATTGCCTGGCGTTCGGCCTGGCGTAGCATCGCCTGCGGGTTGAGCCCCAGCCTGCGCATTGCCTTGGCTGTGCGTTCGGCGCGCTGATCGGCATATCGGGTCAGGCGCTCGACATACGCCAGCTGGCGGGCTTCGATCTGCGCCAACACCGCCGCTTCGGGAACCGCCATGCTGACCTTGTCGATCGTTTCGGCAGCGGCATTGGACGAATCCGAAACCGCGCTGGCCGATTTCACGTCAGCGGGGATCGCTTCGGTAATCTGTTCAAGAAAATCCTGCCGCTTGACCAAGTCTTGCGCCACCGCATCGATATCGTGGCGATAGGCGTTGACCCGTTCGGTTGCGGTGGCGACCTTGGCTTCGCGCTCCAGCAGCGAAATCCGGTCAGCCTGGGTGCGGTATTGCGTCCAGGCCATGGCGGCCATCGAGATCGCCCAGCCGACCAGCAGTGCCATGACAATTGCGGCAGCGGCCATCTGCACCCGCGAAGAAATCCTGATGAAGCGGACCTGCCCTTGCGACCGCATAAAGAATTCGCGATCCGGGAACCAACGCTGCAAACGCCCCCCCCATCCGCTTGCGGAATAAATGTTGGACAATGCGACCCCTCTTTTTTGTTATATCGCTTTTTGCGATCCGTGCGAATGCCTATCGGCCTTAGGCGATCAGGTCGAATCAAAACTTAACGGGTGGGGCGAATCGAACCCCTTGCGCGATGAATCGTTGCATCCGATTGAAACCTTTAATTTCCGGCGCGAAAACTTAACCAAGCATAGCCCCTTTTTTGGCCTCATGCGGGCTAAGAATCGCCCCCTGACAGAGCCGGCTTGCGATGCTAAGAGCCGCGTCATGGCAACACATGCAGAAAAACAGACTGAAGACTCCACCACACTGATTGAACGGCTCGCCCGCAATGCGCGCGCCGCACAAAGATTGCTGGCCGCGATGACGAGCGAGTCCAAGGCTGATGCGCTAATGAAAGCGGCCTCTGCACTTCGCGAGGATGCGGCCGCGATTCTTGCAGCCAATGCCCGGGATATCGCCGCTGGCGAAGCGAATGGATTGACCGGCGCCATGCTTGACCGTCTGCGGCTCGACGAAAGCCGGCTCGAAGGCATCGCGGCCGGCGTTGAGGCCGTGGCGCAGCTGCCCGATCCGGTGGGCGATGTGATCGACCATTCCGTACGCCCCAATGGCCTGAAACTCAGCCGCGTACGGGTGCCGATCGGCACCATCGGCATCATCTACGAAAGCCGCCCCAATGTGACTGCCGATGCGGCTGCGCTGTGCGTGCGGGCGGGCAATGCCGCCCTGCTGCGTGGGGGTAGCGAGGCGGTGCATTCGAACCACGCGATTCTGGCGGCGTTGGTGCGCGGGCTTGAGGCCGGGGGCGTTCCCCCGGACGCGGTGCAACTGGTCCCGACGCAGGACCGAGCGGCGGTGGGCGCGATGCTCAAGGCTGCGGGCCTGATCGACATGATCGTGCCGCGCGGGGGCAAGGGGCTGGTCGCGCGCGTCCAGGCCGATGCCCGGGTTCCCGTGCTCGCCCATCTCGACGGGATCTGCCACACCTATGTCCATGCCGCCGCCGATCCGGCGATGGCGCGCGAGGTCGTCATCAATGCTAAGATGCGGCGCACCGGCATTTGCGGGGCGCTCGAAACGCTGTTGGTCGATGCGGACTTTCCCGCCGCCAGCGAACTGGTCGGCGCGCTGATCGATGGCGGCTGCGAAGTGCGCGGCGATGCGCGCATCCAGGCGCTCGATAAGCGGGTCAAGCCCGCCAGCGACAATGACTGGGATACCGAATATCTCGAGGCTGTGGCGTCGGCGGCAATGGTCGATGGGCTTGAAGCGGCGATGGAACATATCGCGCGGCACTCCTCGCACCATACTGACGCCATCATCACCACTGATGATGCAGTTGCCGAACGGTTTCTGGCCGAAGTCGACAGCGCGATCGTGATGCATAACGCCTCCTCGCAATTTGCCGATGGCGGCGAATTTGGCCTGGGCGCGGAAATCGGCATTGCCACGGGGCGCCTGCATGCACGCGGGCCAGTCGCGCTCGAAGGGCTGACGACCTACAAGTGGCAAGTGCGCGGTAGCGGCCAGGCG
This sequence comes from Altererythrobacter chaiwopuensis, assembly GCF_054957755.1. Classification (NCBI taxonomy): domain Bacteria; kingdom Pseudomonadati; phylum Pseudomonadota; class Alphaproteobacteria; order Sphingomonadales; family Erythrobacteraceae; genus Altererythrobacter; species Altererythrobacter chaiwopuensis. The sequence goes on along the minus strand of NZ_JBTXJG010000001.1, from coordinate 475,665 downwards.
CGCCCATGATGCGCCGCCAGCGCGAGGCCTGACGCTGGGCGGCATGGCACCTATCCGCACCGGCCTGTTGGGCGGCAGCTTCAACCCCGCACACGCCGGCCATCGCCGGATCACTCGCTTGGCGATCAAGGCATTGGCGCTGGATGAGGCCTGGTGGCTGGTTTCACCGGGCAATCCGCTCAAGCCCGTGAAGGGCATGGCCCCGCTTGCGGCGCGGCTTAAATCGGCTCAGCGCGCGGCGCGCGGCGCCCGGATCGTGCCCACCGCGATCGAGAGCGAGCTGGGCACGCGCTACACTGTCGACACCCTGCGCGCGCTCAAGCGGCGGTTTCCCAAACGCGATTTCATCTGGCTGATGGGATCGGACAATCTGGCGCAGTTTCACCGCTGGCGCGACTGGCGCGAAATTGCCCGCATGATGCCGATTGCGGTTATCGCGCGGCCCGGTTATGATGGCGCTGCCCTGGCAAGCCCCGCCATGGCCTGGCTCAGGCGCTATCGTGTGCCGCAAGCTGGTTTGTCAGAAGGGGGCAGATGGAGCGCACCGGCACTGGTGTTACTGCGTTTTGATCCCGATCCACGTTCGGCCACGGCCATCCGCCGCGCTGATCCGGATTGGGCTTTGCGTTATTCCGGCCACCCGCCTCGTGACAATTTGACCCGTCATCTTGTCGCACGAGAGGGGGGCGCATGAGGCGCATATTGCGCGCTTCCGGCGTTTCTGCGGCCCATCGCATCGTGAACCACACATACAGGAGAATCGATAACGCCTATGAACCAGGCGCAACCTTTGCCGGCAGCCGCCGACACCACACAGAAAGCCCGGCCTTCGATGGCTAGGCCAGTCAAATCCGCTGACGCCCTGCACGAGCTGGTGCTGGCGCAACTTGATGACGACCAGGCGCAAGAGGTGGTTTCGATCCCGCTTGAAGGAAAAAGCTCGATCGCCGATCACATGGTGATCGCTTCCGGGCGTTCGACTCGCCAGGTTGCGGCGATGGCGCAGAAACTGGCCGAGAAGATCAAGCAGGAAGGTTTCGGTTCGTCACGTATCGAGGGGCTGCCCGCTGCAGACTGGGTGCTGATCGATGCGGGAGATGTGGTCGTACACCTGTTCCGCCCCGAAGTGCGCAGCTTCTACAACCTTGAGCGGATGTGGGCGTTCGGCGATAACGAGCCGGCGGTCGGCACTGCGTAGCTCGTTTCGTGCCCGCGGTCATTGCGGACCGTAGCAACAGGTTTCAGTGAGGCTTTGCCATCCTTCTTCACGTAATCGCTCGTGGCAAGATCGCCCGTTCGCCCGAGGCAGAGCTGGTCGCGCGCTATGAAAAGCGGCTCACCTGGCCGGTAAAATTGACCGAGCTTGCGGAAACCGGGGGCAGGGTTCCCGATCCGCAAACCCCCTGCAAAACCGTGCTGCTGGACGAACGCGGCAGGAATCTGACCTCCGAAGAACTGGCTGAAATCCTGGGCCGTTGGCGCGATGACGGCATGCGCGAGGCGCGCTTCGTGCTCGGTGCCGCTGATGGGCATGGTGAGCAAGAGCGCGGCGAGGCTGACCTGCTACTCGCCTTTGGTAAGGCCACCTGGCCGCATCTGTTGGCCCGGGCGATGCTGATGGAGCAGCTCTACCGTGCAACGACAATCCTTGCCGGGCATCCCTATCATCGGGCAGGGTAGGGTGATGAACCCGCGAAACCGCCTTTTTTTAATCGGCCTCGCTGCGGCTTGCCTGGCGGTATTCGCCAGCTTGCCGCGCGCTGAAGCGGGTGAAGCAGGGACCCTGGTAGCAGCGGCTGTCTTCGATAGTCCCGCCGCCGCGCGCGACGCTGTTGTACGGGCAGAACAGGCTGCCGCCGATGCGGCGCAGCGTGCGCTGCGTCTTGATCGGGGAGCCGAAGAAGCCAGCGAAGCGGCCGAAAAGACCGCACGCATAGCTGCCGCACTCGCCGCCCGCATCCAGCAGGCCGAAGCTGACATACTCGCAGCTCAGGCACGCTATGCCCTGATTGCTGACCAGCGCCGCGTGCTCGATGCCCGTCTGGCGGTGCAGCAGCAACCGATCGTTCGCCTGACTGCAGCCTTGCAGAACATGGCGCGCCGCCCTTTGGTGCTCTCTGCGCTTCAGCCCGGATCGCTCAAGGATACGGTCTATGTCCGGGCCGTGCTGGAAACAACGCTGCCCGAGATCCGCACCCGGACATCGGGCTTGCGCAGGCAGCTTGAGCGCGGGCGTGCGCTGGAGCGCGATGCCCGGGCCACCTTGGCGCATTTGCGTAGCGGTGAAAACCGCCTGGCTGAGCGGCGCAACCAACTTGACGCGCTGGCCGCCCAGCAACGCCTCGCCTCGCGCGAGGCACGGGCGATTGCCCAAAAGGAAAGCCAGCGAGCGCTGGCGCTGACCGAGGATGCGCGCGACCTTGATGCCTTGCTTGGTGAGCTTGATCGTGCGGGTTCCCTGCGGGCAGAGCTGGCGGCGCTGCCCGGTCCGTTAGTGCGCCCGCCACGTCCGGGCGCGTCGCAGGTCATGAATGGTGGCGCTGGAAGCCCCACGCCGCGCCCCACCGGCCTGCCTGCGCCGCTGCAAATGCCGGTTCAGGGCCGCACCTTGGCCGGCTTCGGCGCGATCGACGCGGCAGGGCTGGCCAGCACCGGGTTGCGGCTGAGGCCGGCATCGGGCGCGCAGGTCATCGCACCGGCAGAGGGGCGGGTCGCCTTTGCCGGCCCCTATCGCGGGTTTGGCCGCATCGTCATCATCGAACATGGCAATGGTTTCACCAGCCTGGTTACAGGCCTTGCGCGAAGCAATATTGCTGCGGGGGACCAGGTGATCGGGGGCAGCCCGATCGGCACGGCATCCGTGCGCGAGCCAATGGTAACATTTGAGCTGCGGCGGGATGGAAATCCGGTTAACCCGCTCGATTACATGTAGGTTTCATGCATCTTCGGCAGGCTGCGTGCCCGTTGACCGGCGGCAGAATGGGAAAACATTTGTCAAAGGAACCGTATCGCTTCGGGTCGCGATCGCGCTCTCATCTGGCGTTAAGGCGGTTTGCGCGATAGAACTCCAGCAGAACAGGAGCCCAATTGCCTATGCGAATCGCCGATCTGATGCGCAGCGCCGCGCTTGTCACCGCTGTGGCGCTTATCCCGGCCACCACCGCCGGCATGGCGCAAGTGGATGGCCGGGCGGGCCCGCAATTCGCCAAGCTGTTCGCAGCGTATCAGCAGATCAAGGCCAATTATGTCGAGCCTGTCGAAGATGACGTTCTGATCCGCGGCGCGATTGACGGCATGCTCGGTGCGCTCGATCCGCATTCGGCCTATGTCGATGGCCCCGCGCTGCAACGTCTCACCACGCTGATTGATGGCAATTATTCGGGGCTTGGACTGTCAGTGGTGATGGATTCCGGCGCGGTCAAGGTGATCTCTCCCTTCCGCGGCAGCCCGGCAGAAAAGGCCGGGGTCAAGGCGGGTGATTTTATCACCCATCTTGATGGCGAGCTGATCTATGGCGGTGATCTTGACGAAGCCGTGGCACGCATGCGCGGGCCGGAAGGCACTTCGATTCAGCTTACAGTGTTCCGTCCTGGGCGCGACGAACCGCTGGAATTGAAAGTCACCCGCGGCGTGATCGAGCTTGAGCCGGTCACGCACAAGCTGGAGTCCGGCAAGATCGGTGTGATCACGGTCAATGAATTCTCGACCAATGTCGGGCGCGACGTGCACCTGGCCTGGCAGGCGCTCCGCACAGAGGCTGCGGGCCGGATGAACGGACTGGTGCTCGATCTGCGATCCAATCCGGGCGGCTCGCTCGACGAGGCAATCGCGCTGTCGGATCTGTTCCTGAAGGAGGGGCGGATCGTGTCGCAGCGGGGCCGCGCGCGCGGCGAGAACGCCCAGTATAACGCTGATGACATCACCAATTACCGCCATCTGCCGCGACAGGATACGCAGCGCTTCATGGGCGCAATTGCCGAGGGCATTCCGCTGATCGTGCTGATCGATGCCGGTTCGGCCTCGGCCTCCGAAATCGTCGCCGGTGCACTGCAGGATCATCGCCGGGCACTGATTATGGGCGATCGCAGCTTCGGCAAGGGCAGTGTTCAGTCACTGCTGCCGCTGGGCCGCGATGCTGCGCTCAAGCTCACTACGGCGCGTTATTACACGCCCGCCGGGCATTCGGTGCAGGAAGGCGGCATCAAGCCCGATATCGAAGTCCCCCAGCTGTCCGACCCGGACCTTGAGAAGCGCAACAAATATGTCATGCGTGAAAGTGACCTGCGCGGGCATCTGATCAACGAACTGGGGCTTGAGGATGAAGCGCTGGAGGTGGACAAGCAGGTCGACCCAAGATTCCGCCTGACTTCGGCTCAACTCGAGGAGCAGGGGGTTGCCGATTTCCAGCTGCACTACGCGCTCGAAACCTTGCGCCGGACAACGCGGGCAACGGTGGCGCTGCGACAGTAAATCGGCTAGCTGCGGACGATGGATAAGACACCGGGCGGGCGCCCCGCCGATTTGTTGGCACAACATCTTGCCTTGAGCGTACCGGCTTTGCTGCTGGGCGGTGCCTATCTGGCGCAATATGGCTTTGGCCTTTACCCATGCGAAATGTGCTGGTGGCAGCGCTATCCGCATTTCGCCGCGCTGGCGCTGGCCATGCTTTCATTCGTCGCACCGCTGCGGCAGTTCTGGATTGCCTTGGCTGGCCTGGCGATTTTCGTGTCCGGCGCGATCGGCGGCTTCCATGCCGGGGTCGAATATGGCTGGTGGGAGGGCCTGACCGCCTGTTCGACCGGCGTTCCCACAACCGGGGATGCGCTGGATGCGATTATGAACGCGCCGCTGGTCCGCTGCGACGTTGCGCCGTGGGACCTGCTGGGAATCTCGCTCGCGGGATGGAATTTCCTCATTTCCTGCGCCGCCGGTATCGGGATATGGGAACTTCTGAGGCGCAGCGCCAGACCGGCTTGAGAGGTGGAAGATGAGCACACGAGGCATCACCCGCGACGAACTCCACAGTATGATCCGCGTCGATCAGGCGGGCGAATATGGCGCTACACGGATATATGCGGGACAGCTTGCCGTATTGGGCAATCGCGGCCCGCACGCGCAGGAAATCGTTCATATGGCCGAGCAGGAAGAAGGCCATCTTGCGCGGTTTGATGCAATGATCGCTGCGCGCGGGGTTCGCCCTACTGCGCTGCAGTCCTTCTGGTCGGTCGCGGGTTATGCGCTGGGTGCGGCAACCGCGCTGATCGGCCCGGAGGCGGCGATGGCTTGTACCGCAGCGGTCGAGGAAGAGATCGATCGGCATTATTCGCAGCAGCTTGATCGGTTGCGGCAAAGCGGGGCCGAACCGGAACTTGCGGACATGATCCATGAGTTCCGCGAAGATGAGCGCGCGCATCGTGACACGGCGCTGGCAGCCGGGGCGGAAAGGGCGCCTGCCTATCCGCTGTTGGCGGGGGCGATCAGGCTGGGTTGCCGCGCTGCGATCAAACTTGCCGAACGAATATGAGCAGGATTAAACCGCGCGTGAAGGCGCTTCATATGCTATTCAACTCGCCTGCGCTCTAATATGCGCATTGTCCCTGACTTGCTCGAGGTATCGTGATGACCCGCCGCATTCTTGCCCTTTCCCTGATCGCCGCCGCGCCGTTTTGGCCCGCCACACCGGCCGCCACGCAGGATGACGCTGGCGACAAGGTCAATATGGTGATCGTCTATGGGGCCGATGAATGCCCGGCACCGGCGGAAGGCGAGATCACGGTCTGCGCGCGCAAGGCCGAGGATGAGCGTTTTCGCATTCCCGAAAACCTGCGATTGAGCGACAGTCCGCAGAACATTGCCTGGGCCGAGCGTGTCGAACGTTTCGAGATGATCGGTGATTTTGGCACCATGTCGTGCGATCCGGCGGGGGCGGGCGGCTGGACTGGTTGCACCCAGCAGATGATCAATGCGGCCTATGCCGACAAGCGCGAAGGCTCCGACATACGCTTTAGCCAGTTGATCGAAGCCGCACGGGCTGAGCGCCTTTCAACCATCGATGAGGATGCTGCTGCCGAACAGGAGCGGGTCGAACTGATCGAACGGGAATATATGGAGCGGCTTGAACGCGAACGGCAGCAGGGCTTGCCGGGCGAGGGAGCGCCGCCTGCGATTATGAATGAAGGCGGTGAAGCCCCTGATGCCGCCGCCAAGCCTGACGGCGAATAACCTGCCGCATCAACCGTCCGCAAAATGTCGCCACAATGGCGGTTTTGCCCGACAGACACCCCTGCTAGTGGGAAACCGCAGCCAATTCGGCTTGCGTGCCAGGTTGCATGACCCCTTCCTGCTTCACGATGCGCGGTTGCGGAGTTTCGCATGACTTAATTTCGATGTCGCGCGCGATGACATCGGATTCGTAGCCCACTGTAATCGTGCCGAAATCCAGCGGGCACAGATTCAGGCGCCCGGCCTGCGCGGGATCGATGGAGAGGCGGTAACTCCCCGGCATAACCCGTTCAAAAAAGTAATAGCCATCGAGCTCTGTCTTGACGATTCCCACGATCTTCCCGTTTTCCTCGGATAGCATCAGTCTGACGCCAGAGACGCCTTTGGCCGCCCCGTTGGAAACAAAACTGGCTGTTCCTTCAATCTCGCTGAGCGCTACGACAGGATAATCGATGGCGTGGAGCCGCCCCGCTCTGGGAACCACCTCCACGCCAGGCTTTGCCGGCGCAAGTGTGATGTCCGGAAGGCTGGCTGGATCGATCTGAATACCCACTTCCCGCCCGGTACCCAGCCCACCGATTCTGGCGATACCGGACTCGTTGGTGGAGGCTGTCTTGTTGAACACGACGAAATCGACTTCGGGCAGCAGCCGGTCTGAAGGGCCATAGGTGCCGTCGCCATTCAGGTCCTGGAAGGCGCGCAGCGTTGCTCCGCCTGACGTGGCTTGCCCGGGGCGCGCCGCAAAAACGCGCTTGCTAATGGGATCGCGGCCGAGGCTTAAACCAAGGCGCAGGCCGACATAATAGGAATCGTTCGAGAACGAGTAATTGCTGTCAAAGGCCAGGCTGAAACGGTCAAAATCGCGCACTGCCGAAAGGCTGAAGAAGGGGGAGTGGCTTGAAAAGTCATAATTGGCAGAAGCGCGCAGTGCGGTGCGGTCATCAAGCGTGTGATTGATTTCGGCGCCTGCATTTGTGATGTCGAGCTGCGGATGGACCTGGTAGCCAAGCGAAAACCGCGCCCTTGTGTTGGATCGGCCAAGCGTAGCAAGGTCGAAATTGCCGAACAGCTGGGCGTTGTTCTGGAAATCGGGGGAGCTTGTGCGCGAGTAATCAAGTGTGTTTGAAAGCAGCAGGCCGGATGTGCGGGTGGAAGCTCTCATCCCGGCCTGGAATGTGCTGCGCCCGTTTACGTCCTGAAAACTGCGCACCCGTGCGCTCAGCGGAATGACCAGGCCGGTAACAGGGTTGCCCAGTTCCACGGTGGTGTTGAAATCGAGCTCGGTCGCGCGTCGCAGAAACTGCAGCCCTGGCGCCTTGGTTTCGTCGGGGAAAAGCCCGCTGTATTCGGTATGGCTAAGCGTTACGGCAGAGCGGCCAATACGCCCGCCGATGCCGCCCTCGAATGCCAGCGCCCCTCCATCGGCAAACCCCGCATCCAGCTTCACCGCTGCGCCGCCCAGGCTGGTCCGCATACCAGCAGAGGAAACCCAGTGGTCGCCGTCGCGTTCGAACCAGGCACCACTCAGCACCGCTGTCAGGTCTGAACTCACGCCATAGGCAAGCTGCCCGCTTGCGCGCCAGTTGCCGAATTCGCGTGAAGGCACGAAGTTTGGCGGCGTCACCCCCAGCAGGTTCTGGTCCCTTTGTGCGGCGCCGAAATTGTAGACCAGCTGCCCTTCGGAGACGCGCCCGTCACCAACAGAGATGCGGCGCACACTTTCGCTGCGCTGCCCTTGCGGACCGAAGAATACCAGGCGGAAAACATTTAGCCCGAAATCGACCGGCACCTGAAGAAACTCGAACTGGCCGTTGACCGTTTCACGCGTCGATCCGATCAGGATGTCATTCCGGTAAAGTTCGACTTCGTAGCCGTCGGGCAGGATGCCGCGCAAATCCACACGGTCGAAAACAGAGGTTGTTTGCATCGCCGCATTGGTAACCGCGAAGCCGCGGCCCGAAACGCTGCGCAAACCCAACGGCATCGATTCTGTGGCAATATCGCCGACAGAAAAGGCCGTGGCGGAAAGCGGGCCCAACAGATCGCCATCGGGGTCGACCCGGCCAAGCTCCAGCAACGACGCGGTCAGGCCGTTTTCAGTCTCGCCGCTCAGATAGGCTTCGGCTGTAAGAAAGCCCAGATCACCGGCCAGTCGTAAATCGCCTTCCAGGCGCGGGCCGAAAATGCTGTCGGAAACGGCGCGAAGCTCGACGTCCGCCGCAGGAATCGAAAGTGCCTGCCACGGCAGGTCCACCCGCTCGAAATCGCGCGCTTCCCGGCCGCCCTGACGCGCTTCCATTCTTTTCCTGTTTGCCTCACGCTCTGCCCGCAGCTGGAACGGGAAGGGTTGCAGCGTTTCGATTTCGACCGACATTGATCGCAGATCCGCCGCGATCCTGATCGGCAGGAACTCGGCAAACTGTTCGATCTGCAGGTACATTTCGCCTTCGAAAGCCACCGCCTGCGATCCCTTGAGCGGGCGCTGGGCTGTTTCGAACTCAACCAGCTTCTGGCGCAGGTCGATGGCCAGTACGCGATCCTCGTCCAGGATCCAGCCATGCGCATAGTTGCCGTCATCGCTCACCGTGATGGCGAGATCAAGGATCCGCGCCATGGCGCCAAGCGGCAGATAGATGCCGCTGCGCGTGCCATAGGCAATGATCGTATCGGTTGCGTCTATGCCCTTTATCTTGACTTCGAGGATGAGCTCATCCTGTGGGCCAAGCACGGGCGTTTCGGCAGAATAGGCGGGGGAGTTTGCCTGCCCTGTTGCGCGCGGTGGCGGCACTAGTTGTGTCAGGTCTGATGAAACAGCATCTGTCTTGAGCAATGCAGCAGAACCGGCAAGCGGCTCACCGGTGCGAAAGTCCCACACACGCGCTCCCGTCTGCGGCTGCGTTGAAACGCCGGGCCTGTCCCCGGTTGGTGTGAGGGCCTCGCCCCGTGCTTCGCCCTGTGCTTCGACCTGTACTTCGGCCTGAGTCTTGACCGGCTCATTGGGTGGTGTTTCGACATGGGCACCGGCCATAGCCGCTTCATTGTCTTGCCAGTTTGGCGGGGCTGAAACTTTTGCCTCTGCGGCGGCAACATCCGCCATGCTGTCAAGCGGAGCGATGGGCTTTCCGGTTGCGAAATCCCATACCCGCGCCGCAGATGCCGCACTGGCTGTGGTTCCGGGTGCCTCCGCGGTTTCTGCACCCGTATCCGCATCGGCGCCCGCATCCACCAGCGCAGAGCTTTGGGGCGCAGCAATTCCAGTCACGGCCAAACCGTCGGGCGCGGATGTTTCAACGCTCACTTGCGCGCGTTCCTGCACCTTTTCCGCAGCGGCTGGCTGAGCGGGCTCGGGGGAGGGCGCAGGCACCGCCAACGGTGTCGATGCGGCATCCGCGGCTGGGTCCGCTACCGGGCTGTCATCACTGACCTGGTCAGCCACGACGGCCAGATCGCTCGCCTCAACTGGTGCCGCTTCTTCGCCGGCTACAGGGCCATTGTCATTGCTTTCGAGTGCCTTGTGCACGGGATCGACCGGAGTGAGCGGTATTCCGGTGGCGAAATCCCAGATTCGCACTTTCGATCTATCGGCCAGGGAGCCGGCTGGTTCGCCCAGCGGCACGAACTCCGCGAAAGCTGCGTCCTCCTCGCCTGCGGTTTGCTGTGCCAATGGTTCAAGGTTTCCGGCCAGAACGATCGGCGGCGCGGCAACGGCTGGCGCCTCGACCGCAGATTTTACCATCGCTCCGCCGACATTTGGTGCGGCGCTGGCGCCCGGATCGTTTAGGCCGGAATCACGCAGCGCTCCTGGCTCTGCGGGTTCACCGGCGGGCGCGGCGGCGGCTGGCTCGCGATCTTCTGTAGGTCTGGCTTGCTGGGTGCCTTGGCCGTCGACCCTGTCCGTATGATCGGTGTCGTTGGCAATACTTACTGCCCGGCCAGGAGTTGGGGCCGGGGCCGGACGCGCCGGGGCGTCATCCCCGAACGAGGGCCTGGGTATGTCGGCCGCAGCGATGTCGCGCGCTTTCTTACCACTATGCTCCTGCGGCGAGGGCATAGGCATGCGCTTTGTGCCGCTTTCCCTGTTCTGGGGAAGCGAACAAAGCGCCAATGCGACCGCCCCCAAACTGACGGCGCTGACGTTCCGGATGAGTTTCCGGCGGTTCAAGGAACCACGAATTCCTGTTCGGCAAGTTTGGCGCCCGGTTTGAAGTCATCATCGATGAACTCGATCCTCAGGCGGGTCCCCGCGGACACAAAGCGTGGCTCAAGCTCGGGGTTGACCGGGATCGTCACCTGCCTGCTGTCGACTTCGGGATAGACGCCGATGCCCTTGGAAATCGCAACCGGCTGGTCCGCGCCCTTTGCGGTGACCACCACATCGCCAAATGCAGAGCGCGTTCCCGCACGCGTCACGGTGAAGCGGATGGCGCGGGTTCCGTCCTGCGAGGTGAGCAGGCTGATGTCCTCAATGCCTACGTCCAGCGTCGTTTCACCGATCCGCACGATTACCGGGATCGAGATGCCAAAGCGCGGGCGGATGGTTACGCCGATGCCTTCGGTGCTCGTTCCGCCCGCAGCACTTTCAATGGAAAGGCCACTATCGATCGGCGGAACCGAAGTGACAACGAAGTGCGAACGGTATTCACCGTCGGGAATGTCGGCAGCGGCCCGGGCCATGACGCGAACCAACTGGGATTCGCTGCCCCGCAATGCGACCCTGCGTGGCGAGTGCCGCAATAGCCCGCTGGCCGTTTGCACGCGCGCCCTTGTCGCTTCGTCAATCTCCTTGTCGAGAGCGAGCAAGCGCCCATCCGGGGTCATTGCCATGTCGACCAGGCGGATTTCGTAATCGCCCGGATTGACGGTTTTATTGTAGAGCCCGATCGATGCGATTTCACGGCGTCCGTTGATCACCACCCGCTTCGGGAACAGGTTTATATCGCCCATCGCGCCAACCGAACCCTCAGGCGGAGGTGGCGGAGCAGTCTGGGGCGTTGTTGGCTCGATATCCTGCGCCAGCGAGCCCGCCGGGCCCAGGGCGAGGATAGTAGCCAGAGCGCCCGCCAGAAGGGTTGTCGGTGTGGCGCGGTATGCGGCAGATTTGTATGCGGAACTCATATCAGGCGACCCCCGTTTGTGTCGCCCGGTCTATGGATCAAATATGGTTAATTGCGCGTAAACGCCTAGGGGTTCTACCTTAGCTCAAAGATAGAAAACGGTAACTTCGAACACCCCGGAATAATCGCCGGGCTGCTGGTTGGCCTGCACATTCAATGTGCCGCCGATATAAAGGATGAAGAACCCGTTCGCATCAAGGCGATTGATCGGGCTTGCAGAGGAGCGATTGAACGCCAGATTGCTCACGGTCATGCTTGCCCCGTTAGCATTCGAGATCACTGTGCTGTTGGAATGCGAAGTGATGAAGCGGCGGTTGGCATCGCCCAGGACCAGGAATTGGGCCGGCCCCCTGACGCTTGGCCACGCGGGAAGAGCGAACGAACTGGTTACGCTACCGGCCGGTGTAATCGTAACTGTACCAGCAACTGGTGGAGCCAGGATCTGGCCAAAGCGGAGGTCTTCAACCGGCAGGATTTGAGGCGGACTGGCCACCTCCACCTGGGCCTCGCCCTGCGCAAAATCGGTTTGGCCGGGCGCGGCATGGGCGGCCACTGCCAGGCAGGCTGTGCAGACAGCGCTAAGTCCTTTCAGGCCTTGGATCAGTTTCTGATGGATCATCGTGCTGGTCCTCTGGCTGGCCGGCCGCCAATCTCACTCGGAGTGGCGGCCGGTCTCGTCAGGACATCAGTTGTAGCTGACCGTCACGTCATAGGTACCATTATAGGTGCCGGCGGCCTGATTGGCGGCCACTGTCAAAGTGCCCCCAACAGAAACAGTGGCCAGGCCCGATGCGTCGAGGCTTCCTGTGGTCGCGACGTCCGTGGTGAAGGACATCCCAGCCATTACCTCATTACCTGCAACGATGTTGAAATCGCGGTTGGCATCGCCCGTAACCGAGAAAGTATCTTCCGAATTGGTCGAGGTGGGCACGAATGTTACGTCGCCAGTAACAGAACCCACGCCAGCGGTGGTCACGACCACGGTTCCGCCGTTGGTCCCCGGAACGATCGTGCCGAAATCCAGCGCACCCCCATCATGCACGATCGAAATCGGCGCAACGATTACCGCAGTAGCTGCACCTTGGGCGGTGTCAGTGTCGCCGGGCGCAGCGGCAGCCGGAATAGCGAAGGCGGCCCCAAAGGCTGCCAGAACGAACTTCTTCATTACGTAGTCTCCAAATGTTTTGGTTCGCCCGGCGGCTGCCGGTGCTTACATAGGTATAACTACGTGACCCTTAAAAAATCCTTTTTGCCATAAAAACATATAAATACAGTATGTTATTCTTGCCATTAAACTGGCATCAATCATAGGAAACAACTATATTCAACGTGGCCCTGTATCTCCCGGCGGCAGTTCCGCCGGGAACTTCCAGCGTGCCCCCAACCCGAAAACCGTCCGCCCCTTCTGCGCTCAATTGGCCGCGCGCTCCCTGGGAAGAAAGGTTGTCGGTCGCGACAGTGATCTGCTTGACCAGCAGAGCTGGCGCAGATGAGCTGACCGGGCTCGCATATGTCTGATCGGGATATTCGATCCGGTAATATCGGCCCGGCTGCCCGCGCACGGCGAATCGGGCGGGTGAAGCATCGCACAGCGCGGCGGCGCTGCAGGCAGCCCTCAGCGAACCTGTGTAGACCGGGGCGCCGCCGGCTGGGTCAACGCTGATCGAGCCGCTGTCGCTTGGCGAAACCGCCAGCGTGCCGAACTCCAGCGGGGCAACCGCTTCGAACGTCAGGGGGGCGATCACTTCGGCGCTGGCGTTGCCGGAGGCGGTTGCCTCATTCCCCGGTGCCGCCAGCGAGGGCGCGGGCAACGCGGCCAGCCCAAAAGTGGCAACGATAGCCATGGTTTCTTTGGAGATCATGCTTGCCTCCTCAGGATTTGAACATCCTAGGAAGAAGCTCGCAGGAAAATCTCAGCCTACAATCAGGTAATTACACTTATGTGCCAGAATGGCGCACCTGGATTGCCGGAAACTAACGCACCGATACGAGCGCTGCATCGACAGGAATCGGGATCGCGATCGGCCCTCCGCCAAAGATCCTCTCGACATCCAGCCGTCCGCCAACATTGAAAGACATCGAGCAGACTCGCTGGACGCAATTGAGCATCTCGATCCGGATGACCTGTCCGGGCTCGATAAAGCTGTAACCGGGCAGATCGGTCTGATAACGGCTGAGCCGGGCCGTCAGGCCGCCACTGCCAAAAGCCGGGGGCGCCGACATCACCAGCTCGATTTCAAGATCCATCCGCCTGCGGCCATTGTTGCCCCGATCATATTCCACGGTGAAGCGCGCCGGGCCCGTGCCAGTGTCGCTGAGCACGAACACACCGGCGCTGGTCACGGCGCCCGATGCCGAAACCTCCCTGAAACCGCGCGTTGGCACGGCGAAGGTTCCGAAACGAAGTTCTGAATTGCTGATGATGCGAAGGGCTGACTGGTTGGCGATCGCTGCTGGCGAAGCGAGCAGGGTGAGCCAGCTGAAGGCCGCAATTGCGCTGGCCGTGCGCCAGCGGAAACGCTGCGTTGCCAATTGGCTTCGCCTGGATTGTGCGGGATGGAAATTGGATTTCAAGACGTGCCGCGACCCGGGAATAAATTCGACGAGAAACGCGAGTATAGCTCCACAGGCGCATATTGCCAGCCGCGCGTGTCAAAGCAGGGCTTATACTGCGTAATAATCGCGGTACCATGCGACAAAGCGTGCCATGCCATCACGCACAGAGGTTTGCGGTGCGTAACCGGTTAGCGCGCGCAGCAAGCTGTTGTCAGCCCAGGTTGCCGAAACATCGCCCTGCTGCATGGGCAGCAGGTTCCTGATCGCCTCGCGGCCGCAGGCCTCCTCGATCGCTTCGATGAAATCGAGCAACCTGACTTTCTCGCCATTGCCGATATTCACCACGCGAAAAGGTGCGGCGGGCGAAAGGCTGTCTTGCTTGATCGGCTCGCCGCGCGCATCGACGGCGGGCGGCGGGACATCGACAAGCAACCGGACCCCCCGAACCAGATCGGTTACATATGTGAAGTCCCTATACATATCGCCATGGTTGTATACGTCGATCGGCGTGCCCTCGAGAACCCCTTTGGTAAATTTAAACGGTGCCATATCGGGCCTGCCCCAGGGGCCATAGACGGTGAAGAAACGGAACATCGTGGTGGGGATGCCCCATAAATGGGCATAGCTATGGCCCATTGCCTCGGTTGCCTTCTTCGTCGCGGCATAAAGCGTCAACGGCGTGTCGCAGGCATCTGTCTCAGTAAAGGGCATCGCCGTATTGGCGCCATAGACCGAGCTGGTTGATGCCATCAGCAGATGGGCGACTTTCAACTCGCGCGCGACTTCCATCACATTGAACGTGCCGACCAGATTGGCATCGACATAGGCGCGCGGGTTCTCGAGGCTGTATCGCACGCCTGCCTGTGCGGCGAGGTGGATGATGATGTCGGGGCGGGATTCCACCGCGATGGTGCGCAAATGCTCGAAATCCTCAAGCATCCCAACCTCTGCGCGGAAATGCCGGTTTTGCAGCAGCATCTGGTGGCGCCGCTCTTTCAGCCGGACATCGTAATAATCGGTCATTCCGTCATAGCCGGTGACGGCAAACCCCTCGTCCAACAGCAGCTGGGCCAGGTGATAGCCGATGAAGCCGGCGGAGCCGGTGATGAGGGCGGAGCGCATGGGCATTGGTTAGCGCTCGCGCGGCCACTTGGCGAGGCTGATCCTGCGCCACGTCGCACTGCGATCCGTGCCAATCGCATCGGGCTTGGTCGCCGAAGGCCGAAGACGGGAGGGCAGGACACCAGGCATCATCATATCACCGCGCGTTTGCGTTATCGGGTATTCGGGGCGGCGCGAGCGCAGCTGGTCGCGGCACTGATTTGCCTGTTTGGCAGGGAATTAACAGGGTAAATCGCTCATTTCGGGCGCGAAACAGGCCTTTTGGGGTGATTGCGCCCGATCCGCCGATAAATTACTCACGCGATTACAGATGGTTATGGGATGGGAATCATCGTTTCCCTGTTCTTCGCCAGAACAGGGTATTTAATCGCGCTAACAGGCAGCGATATCGCGCAGAACAGGGCGGCTACTCGCCGGAACAGGAAGCGATATCGTTCATGTCAGGCAAGTATCCGGGCCCTGCGCCGTTTCTCGAGATATGTCTTCTCCGTCATTCCCTGTGCTACGAAATGCAAGCAAGATTAGGGATCAATGGTAGGGTGGTCGGCGGCGATGTTGCCAGCGACCTCGCCGAACTGGGCCCGTGGGCCACGAAGGCCGTTATGCTTGCCAGCAGTTGATCAAGTGCCTGCGCCAGGCGCTTGCGCGGTGGAGCAGGCACGCGGCAGCGATCGCAAGACTAAACCCGGAACGCTCAAGGCACGGTCAGCTTGATCGAATCAATCGACAGATCCGCGCCGCGATTGCCCACCCTGGGCATGCCGCCGATAAACAACTCAGGGTAGTCGCAAGCCGAACCGCTCTCGGCCTCGTAGAAGGCCGAACGGCGGTCCATCCCGGGGTTTCCTGCCGAACCCGCGGCCTTGCGCACAAGCAGCACCTCGCGCGCGCCGGGGCAGATCAGTGTAAAGCGCAGCGAATCGAGGCCGCGAAGCTGGCTGCCCGCACTCAGCGTCACCTCCAGCTCCGGTCTCTGGCCTTCGGTGAGAAAGGTCATGGTCCGCGCGATGATCGGGGCGCCCCGGCCGTTCCAGCGCAGCACCAGGCGGCTGCTCCATTCTTCGGCAATGATTTGCGCGGAGATCCCGGACCGGTTGGTGAGTCGCCAGTCCTGCGGCGCGGTGGCCCAACGGGTTTCAGGAGGTTCTCCCAGCCATTGATCGAAATCAGGATCGTACAATAATTGCGACTTCTTTTCGGCGGGGAGCTGGGCCCTGACCATATCGGCTATCGCGCCCTTGCGGCCGGCATTGAACAGCGCATAAAGCGCCGCGCGCATTTCCACGCGATCGACCGGCATGTCGTGTTCGGCCATGTAATCAAACAGCCGCAAGCGCGCGTCGAGGATCTCCGGGTTGGCCAAGGGCTCGGCCATGCGGAAATAACGTTCACGCCAGACGGGATTGTTCGCAAGGCGCTCGGCCATCAACCTTGTCCCGGTTGGATCGACTTCCAATTGCGCAAGGAGAGGCATGATCTGTTCGGCCAGCTTGCCGCGCCGAAGCAGCGCATCCATGTGGTCGAGTGCTGCGTCGAGGTCATTGCGCCGGGCTGCTTCGAACAGGAGGTTTTGCTGTGTAGCGGTGTCACGCCAGCCCAGCTTGCCGAGGGTCGACACATAGGCGCGCCGCTGGGTCTCATCGAGTCCTCCTCGCACTTCGCTGGCGTAAATGGCGTTGAGCAGCGGCTGATCGAGTGGCTGACGCGCGAGAGCTCTTTTGGCCGAGGCAAGTTGCGCCGGGCTCATCGCCTCGCCTTCGGCATTGACCAGGCTGGCGCCGGAGCGGTCTACTGCGTCCGCGCTCTGCTGCTGGTAAGTCACAAACAACGCAAAAGCGATGATCGCCAGCGCTTGGCCGGCGAGGCCCATTGCCTTCAGCTTCACGCTTCGATCCGTCCAGGATGGCCCGTCGTTAACAGTTTCGCCAGAGCCCGAACGTTTGCGGTGGAGCGCGAACAGAAAGCCGCATGCTACAGCAAAGATAACCGCGTGGCTCTGGGTGCGGAGCGGATAGTCGACAATCGAATGCAGGCCTACCAGCACAATGCTTACAGCGGACGGCAGAGCAAAGGCGCCCAGTTCCTCGCTGCCGCGCCAACCACTCCAGATGCGTTTGCCAAAAAGGAAGATGAACAGCAGGAGGACGATCAGGCCGGGCAGGCCAAACTCGATCAGGAGTTCAAGATATTCGTTGTGCACCCTGTTGAAATAGAGCGGGTTGATATCATCGAGCCGTTCGATCACCGGATAGACGGTGGTGAAGCTGCCTAGACCGGCGCCCCATGGCAGGTATTGTTCGATCAGCGGCGAGCTCTTCTGCCAGATTTCGAGGCGACCATTCTCCTCGATTTGCGAGAAGCGATCGAGTGCCGCCTGGACAGTCGAGCTGAAGGTCACGAAATACAACGAGGCAAATGCCGCTACCGCTCCGCCCACAATGAACTGCCAACGCAGCTTGCCGTGGACAAAACAGGCATAGAAAGTCGCCGCCAATCCGGCTGTGGTCAGGCCAATACCCGCGCGAGATAGCGTGCCAACCGCAGCAATGAAGAAGACCATAGCCGCAAGCACGGCGACTGCCATCGCAAGCCGCGGGTTGCGCAGGCGATCCTTGATGGCTGCGATCGCGAAAGCTCCACCGATGGCCATAAGCAGCCCTTGGTGATTGCGGTTGGCGAAGAAGCCGAGGAAGCTGCCGCGATGGCGAGAATCGTAAAGATCAAGCGTCGAGCCCGTCGTGCCGAACTGAATGAGGCCGACCAGCAGCGCTAGAATAGTGACAGCAATGAGCACCCCGACGACGCGCCTGCGCCCAGCCCGATCCAGTGTCAGCGATGCAAGGAAGGTTGCTGCTGCCGGCAAGAGCATCAGGAAACCGAACAGCGTATCGCGCGGCACCAGCGAGAGCCCGCGCCACGCCCCTGCGGTCCCCAACAAACCGAAGACTTCACCAGCGAGCTCGCGGCCCGGCAAGGCCTGCCAGACGCCCGGCGGGAGCGGTATCAATTGCAGCAAGGGTAGCGCGACGATAGCGATTGCGGCGGCCTTCAGAGCCATCGGCAATGAGGCAAATTTCCTGGCCGCTCCTGCCGCAATGGCAACCGGAAGCAGGCAGGCGGCGACGAGGCAAATCACCAGGATCTGCCAGTTTGCGCTGCTTGGCGCTCCGCCCAGAATGATTGAGGCCGTGACCAGTGCGTAGAGGAGATATTCTACCACGGTTTGCCACAGGCTTCCGAAACCAGCTCGGATTTGCTTTTCAGTTTTCAACTAATCTCCCCACGGGCAATCCCGGCATCTACATCTTGCCACCTGCAGTAGTGTTCAATTTTCGAACGGTGGCACATTTACGTATATGGTTGGTAGCCGTCTACCTCATGAGGGCTGATTGCACAGATACCTCTAATTCCATAATATCGGATCGATTATCTTTTCACTTTCTGCAATATGTATCGAACTCGCGACTGACGATTGCGGGCTTGCTATGAGACTCGTAGCGATATTATCGTGATAGGCTATTCGCCTTTTTGACTTGCTGCTCGGCTATCAGGATCAAGCGTCGAAGGCGCAGTGCAAGCGTCAGGTCGTGGATCGAGTTGAAAGAGGATCGCAGCATTGGGCGTCGACGAACCAAGACTCGAGGGTGAAGAAGTGGCGCTTTCCGAGGTGAGCAAATACGATCCAGTAAGCAGTGAGAATCTGTTCCTTGCGGAGCTTAAAGCGAAGCCTGGTCATCGACATCGCGTAAGTGCAGCGGCGATCCTGCTCGACATTGGTGCCATCACAACCGCCTATGTTGTCGCCAGCCTCGCCTATCTTTCCCAGATCGACATCGAGCTTATCTCCCGTACACTCGCGTCAATCGTCCCGATCTATTTCCTCTTCGGGTTGGCTGTGCAGAGCTATCCTGCGAGCATACTCGCCGATGGATTACGCAGCGCCTGGCGCGCTGGCGCCGCGCTGGCCTGGGCATCTTTACTGATGTTCCTCATCTTCTTCTTTCTCAAGATCAGCGAGGAATTCTCGCGAGCGGTACTCGGTTTGGGAACAATCCTTGCCGTGATCCTTGTCGGCATCGCTCGAATGAGCGTTGCTGGGCTGACGCGGCGGGCGCTTGGCTCGAACCCGTTCGCTCATCTCCATCTTTATGACGAAATGCCCATACCAACATCCCCCACGTCGGAGGCGCTGAATGTGAGCGACATCGGACTGCAGCCTGCCCCTGACAATCCGGCCATGCTCGATTTGCTTGGGCAACTGGCTCTCGGCCTTGATAGCGTGGTGGTCCATTGTCGCCCGAAAAAGCGGGGGCAATGGGCCTTCATGTTGAAGTCGCTGGACGTTCGAACCGAAATCGTGATGCCGGAACTGAGCGCGCTACGCCCGCTAGCTATTCGTGAGCGATCAGGTGAGACAAGCCTGGTCCTGGGTAGCGGGCAGCTTTCCTGGAGCCAGCGCTTTCTCAAGCGAGGGTTCGATCTGGTTTTTACATTCGCCCTGATGCCTATCATTGCTCCATTGCTCGCGTTTATTGCGGTGCTCGTCAAATTGGATAGCCGCGGGCCAGTATTGTTCCAGCAGGACCGGATCGGCCTCGGTAATCGCAAGTTCAAGATCCTGAAATTCAGAACGATGCGGATTGAAATGCAAGATGATGAAGCAAAGAAGACGACTTCGCGGAGTGACCCAAGGGTTACCCGAGTCGGTAACTTTCTGCGCCGCACCAGCCTTGACGAGCTACCTCAATTCATCAACGTGCTTGTAGGCGACATGAGCATCGTTGGGCCACGACCGCATGCCGAGCGCACCGCTGTTGGGTCAACCATGCTTTGGGAGATCGATGGGGCGTATTGGCATCGCCATGTCGTAAAGCCTGGCATCACTGGACTGGCACAGGTGCGTGGCCATCGGGGCAGTCTGTTCGAAGAAAGGCAGTTGACGGACCGTCTGAATGCCGACCTTGAATATGTCCAAGGCTGGTCGATTGCATCCGATCTAATTATAATTTTACTTACAATCCGTGTGATTATTCATAAGAATGCATTTTAGTTTGGCTTGGCAGTCAATTATCCTGAGCTGGTCCGATTCTAAATGCTGGGTGCAAGTTCGATATTTTTATCAAAGCGCCATCGATCAAATTATCGTTCGTTTTTCCAGTAAGACCCACGGCTGCGCTGGTGACGAAGCAACTCCCTTCTGGTGTGAAGGCCAACTTCGTCGGTCGCCTTACAGGTAACTGTACTTCGGCGACCGCATTGCCGCACTTTCGTTGTAATGGATCGTATGCGCGAATAGCGGCCCCGTCCCAGAATGAGATCCACATTCTTCCATGGTGGTCGAGACACATGCCATCAGGATAGCCCTCTCGAGGATCAAATCTTGCCCAAACCTCCAATTCACGCAGCCCCTTTTGGGGTGTGACTTTACCAACATAAATCGCGGCGGCGGCAGAGTCTGTTAAGAAGACTTTGAAGGTTCTGTCACGCAATGGAATGAAAACAGGCCCATTCGTAACTTTGAAGCCAGTTGCCATTTGCAGCAAGTCGTGGCCATCCCATCGCCACCAGGCACCACTCACTCTTTCTTCCTTGTTGTCCATGGTGCCGGCCCAGAAACCGCCAAGCGGATCAATGGCTCCATCGTTGAATCGATTACCTGGCCATTCTGTTTCGGGCGCGGCGGCGAGCACCTCGAGCTTTGCGGTACGGGCTAGATCATCGCAGCGCAGCCGCACAATACCCCGACCTGTGGCGGCCAAGAAACCGGCGCTATTGGGGTCGACAGCTATGCAGCCGATTGACCCACCAACATCGCCGACAATTGTCCACTCCTGGGCCCCAGGTTCATGAGGCAGTGTCTCAAACAACCTGGCTTCTTTGATGTCGACCCAAAATAATCGGTCGCGCCGCCCATCCCAGATGATCCCCTCACCCAGCGTTGCGCGATGATCACTCCAAACCGAAACCGGCTTGTTCATGAGGGGTCGTGAAGCCGTGAGAGGATCCCGCCATCCAGTGTCAAGATCGAGCCAGTAAGAAATGCCATTTCGCGCTGCAGCAGGAATGCGACAACTTTCGCGACTTCCTGAGGCTTGCCAATCCTGCCAGCTGGATGAAATGCGTCGAGCTGTTCTCGCTCGCTTGCCCGACCCTCAAAACCCGCCTCAAGCATATCAGTTGCGATGGCTGCAGGGGCGATGGCACAAACTCTTACTGCACCCCCAAGATCCACTGCAAGTGCCTTGGTAAGACCATGAAGCGCTGCTTTGCTGGTAGCATAGGACACAAAGCCCGGCTTTGTGGCCTGCGCGTGCACCGAACCGATGTTCACAATGGCACCTTGTGCCGCCTCAAGACTATCCGCGAATGCCTGGCTCAATAGGAAGGGGGCAGTCAAATTGACGGTCATACTTTGCTGCCAGTCATCAAGCGCGATCGAACGGGTGGGGGCAAGGAGCTGCACTGCTGCGTTGTTGACGAGCGCCCCCAAAGCCCGATCGTCTAATGCCTCTCTTGCTGGGCTCAAGCAGTGAGAATTGAACAAATCCCGTTGCTCGCATTGCCGAAGGTCGAATTGGATATATCGATCGCAGGCATCAGCATTTTTGCCGAGCCCAATCCCCAAAACATACCAACCTTGCGCGCGTAATTCGGCCGCAATCGCTTCGCCGATGCCACTCTCGGGCCCTGTTACTATGGCGGCGCGCTCAGTCATCACAAAGCATCTCTGCAATCATGGCGATGGTTTGCTTGCTAACTCTTGCCACGGCATCAATGGTGTTGGACGCGTTATGGCTTCCAAAAATATTGTCGGGATATTGCCGGAGTTGGCTAGCTGGCGAGAAGGGTTCAGTCTCGAACACATCGAGAGCCACCGAATGAATCTTGCCGCTGGCTAGGCCTTCGACGAGTGCCGCCTCTTGAATAAGCGGGCCTCGGCCAACATTCACGATCCGCACACCATCCTTGAGTTGCTTGGCAGTGTTGACGTTGAGCATGTGGTGAGTTTCCGGAGTGAGTGGTGCTGTAAAGACAACAAAGTCCATCTTCCCAAGTCCCTCTGGCCAAACCATTTGCATAGCATCGATGCACTCCTGATGCTGGTAATAGGGATCGTAGACAAAAAGATTCATCTCTGCCGCGAGCAAACGTTTGGCCGTATTTCTGCCAATATCGCCAAAGCCAACAAGCCCGACGTTCTTGCCAGCGAGTGATATCCCGGCTGGTTTGGGCCAAGCGAAATCGCTGCGTATTTCCCGATCGATACGAAAACTGTGGCGGGCGAGCCCGCTCACATAGTGCATAGCAAGATCGGCTACTTCCTTGCCGAAAACGCCAGGAGTGTTCGCTGACTTCAGCCCAAGTCGCTTGGCCGCCACAAAGTCGACGTTGTCCACGCCGACTCCCCATTTGACGATTGCTCGCAGCTTGCCGCAAGCGCCGGCTTCGAGGACGCGCGAACTGGCGGGATCGTCTCCGATAATCCAGCCGTCAAACCCGGGCAGCAGGTCAATTAGTTCTTGCTCGCGCATTGTCTGCGTGACCTGCGCAGCGGTCAATTCCAGGCCCTTCACGGCAAAATCTGCCCGGAAGGATTCGATCATCCCCAGCATGGGGGGGCAAGTAACCAGTATCTTTGGCGATGCGGTCATGGTTTCTGGCCCAGACGATAGAGGGCAACGGCCTCTGCCAATTCCCACTGAGCTTGGCCATCGATATCGATTGCTTCAGTCGGGTCCATAGGGAGAAGTATCGGTGCGGCACCGATACGAGCTTTGGTTTTGGCGAAGCTACCGCGGTTGAAGATATAGAGGTTCGAGTTCTCCTCGTACCACGTTTCGAGGTCTTGAGTTCGAATGAGATTGCCCGGATCGTGGTTGATCGCGCTTCCATCGGCCCGATAGAAACGCGTCTGGACAGGATTGACGCTGAACAGTGAGTCGGAGGATCCATCTCTTACGCCTTCGGAATATTTCTCAAGCGCAGCGGCAATCGTTGCGGGTCGGAGCAACGGGTTCGTCGTATGGGTCATCACATAGGTTTCAGCCGACACATTTGCGACATCGTCGGCTAGGACCAAATTCATGGAGACCATGTCGCCACAGATTTCAACCTTGCGGTCACGGATCATTACCCGCCCGTCTTCCGCACCATCCTCAAGGCCATTTTCAGCCAGAATCTGTCGGGCATCAGTGTTGATTACGACCTTCTCAATTTCATCGACGTCCAATAAGCTATCGAGGATCCAACGAAAGAGCGGTTTCCCGGCGAACTCGCGAAAATTCTTGCCTTTGACGCGCTCGCTGTTTGCCTTCATCGGCAACAGGGCAACGGTGTTGAAGCTATCTTCCAAGTCGAAACCTTTCCTTGCCGGGATAACGCGCAATTCCGCCTATCTCGGGTAAAAGTACTGTTCACGCTTTTCCCGCGACAGTTTGCGATGATCGTTATTGCCCCTGTAAGTGCCCCAATACTGCATGCTGCGAAAGAGCACGATACCTTTGCACTCACGCAGCAGGCGTTTGTCCTGAAGCGCGGAGCTCATATCGAGCAGTATTCCCGCAGCCGTGTAACGCAAGAAGTCCAGGAAGCTTACATGCACTTCGGGCAGGATGCCCTGAAGAGCGATTGCCTCGCGTTCGTAACGACGCCTCACTTGCGCCCAGGTTTCTTCATGAATGTGCTCCACCACCGCTTCCGCGACGTAACCGATCTTGCCGCCGTCTGCCCATAGTTTCTTCGCAAGCACCATGTCTTCAAGGCCTGTCACCTCCTCGTCGAAACGATAGCGTGACCAAGCCTGTTTGGTCACGGCGCTGTTGGCATTGTTGCAGAAGAAGCCTTCTTGCGGGATCAGCGTCTTTTCCGGAAAATACTTCTGAAACAGCTGCTTCTCGCTGTACTTGCTATAGCCATCACGCCACATTTGGCGTCCATAGCTATAGTCACACCGGCCATCTTCAAGCGG
This sequence comes from Altererythrobacter chaiwopuensis, assembly GCF_054957755.1. Taxonomy (NCBI): domain Bacteria; kingdom Pseudomonadati; phylum Pseudomonadota; class Alphaproteobacteria; order Sphingomonadales; family Erythrobacteraceae; genus Altererythrobacter; species Altererythrobacter chaiwopuensis. The sequence goes on along the minus strand of NZ_JBTXJG010000001.1, from coordinate 451,683 downwards.
GGCGCACAACTCCTGCAGCCAATTTGGGCCTTGTGGGATGCAATGGCCCGAAATCATCACCAGATGCCGCCCAGAAGCAGCCTCGCATCCGATATTGAGAGAGCGTCCGAAGGTAAATTCGGACTTGTCGATCGTCTCGATCCGGCAGCCATGCGACTTGGCAATTTCAAGCGTGCCATCAGTCGATCCTGAATCAACGAGGACAACGTCGTAACTGAGTCCATGCGTATCCTGGCGCGCGATTGCACCAAGGAGCGTTGGCAACCACTTTGCTTCATTGAGGGTACGGATGATGATGCTGATGTCGGTCATGATGGGCGTTGGGGGAGCTCTATTGTTTTTCCAGGACGTTCGACCTGTGACTGTCAATCCTAGGTCGAGAGGGTCTCATATTAAGCAAGCGAGACGCTAGCGGGTTGCCAAAGAACTGCGCCGTGTGTCTTGCTTGTTTCCAGAGCGAGCAATGCCGATGATCATAAAAGTAACAAACATCACTTCCAATCGTCCGTATGAAAGCAAGGACTCAAACACTCCAGTAGTGAGCACGAAAACCGGAATGAGATAAAACTGCGCCACACTCCGATCTGGATGGCCGGTCAAAATGTCAACGGTCGAGATAAGCAGAAAGCAATAAATTGCGGCCTTCAGAATTCCGCCAGTGACGATAAGGTCCAAGAGCAGATTGTGCGCATCCGGCAAGCGATCCAGCTCGTTGAACATGATGATGAAGTTGTCGACATCTTGCACTCTCAACCCAATCTGGTTTGTGCCATCGATCCCCGCGCCAAAGAGCCAGTAGATAAGATTCTGGTTGAGGCTCGCTATGATCTCTTGCCAATATTCCATTCGTCCGGAGGAGAAATCCGATCCGATCCGTATCAAACCTTCCAACGTAAGCTGACTAAGCCAATCAAGCTGCACCAAGATGAAGGCTGAGGGAACAAGGCCAAGGCAAAGCCAAGTCGCCTTTCTGGTCGGAGAGGCAAATATTGCGAGACCTCCTACCAGAGAGAGGCTGAGCAGCGCTCCTCGTGAATCCGAAAGCAGCACTGCAACAACGCACACGGAAAGACCCGCAAGAGACAACCGCTTCCTGCTGTAAATGTAGTCAGCAACAAAGAACGCGCCCATTATACCGGCAACGGATCCGAAGGCGTTCATGCCTCGTGAAAAATAGAAAAAGGCTCGACCGGTTTCTAGCCCGAACATTTGCAATGTGACATTGGGAGGCGCTCTTTGCCCCGGTTCAAACCCCTCAAGGCCGAAAGCGTAGAAAAGAAGGTTTCCAGACGCGAAAAGCATTAGTGCAATTCGCATTGGCGGCAACGCGCCCAGGCCGGACCTGGACCCACCTAGCAGCGCAACGATGCTAGTAATCATTACTCCCGCGGACAGAAGCAACAGGTCTGTCGGCAGTGGGGTCGAAGCGTATGACAAGAGAATGCTAAGCCCAAATATAAAGCAAACAGCGATCGCAATAAGCATCGTATCCTGCCTTTGCGCTCGTTTCCAATTCCAGAACAAGAGATCGAGTGCGATCAGGGTTATGAAGTAAAAGGATATATTGCTCAGGAAAAGGAATGCGGCCCAAAGAAGTCCCCGCCCGAGGACAATTTTTGAGGCCGAGCGATTGGTGCGCGAGGCTCCGTTCAGGAGGCCTACGAGGCCTCTCCCCTTATCGAAATTCGAAACTACTATCCCGTTATTCATGAGCATTAGGCGCCGAGCCCTTGAATGCCGCTTCTGCGACCGGAAAAAAGCACGGTATCTCCGAAGTACCTAATCCAGTCTCTCGAGCCAGGGCTTGCGCTAATTCGGGAGTCCGGACAGCTAACAAATTGCCCCAACTGTTCGGATCAACTTGGTCAGGCTTGAGCACAAACCGCTTCCATTTGTGTAAGGTGCCATATTCTCGAATTGGGTACCACTCAGATATGACAGTCCAATATCCAAAGGATGTGAGGAACTGCGCCACGTCGTCAAGCTGATAGCCTAGCGGCCTCGTTTTTCGGTCTTCATACTCGCAAATAATCGCGCTCGGCGCGAGCTGCGCGAAATCGAGCCCCTGAAGAACAAAGAAATCATAGCCCTCAACGTCGATTTTCAAAAAATCAATTGACTCAATCGAATATTGAGAGATGACCTCGTCAAGAGTGGTGACCTCTACCTGCTGCGTTTTTTGGTGACTATCGTGAAACGCTGAAAGGCTGCTGATCCCCGAGCTAACCTCACTCGAAAAGAAGTCTCGGGCCGATGCTGCCTCGGCCCCCATTGCGCGACGATCAATGTCCACGAGATGGTGGCCACCAAACCGACTGCTAAGAAGGGCGCGGTTCTGATCGTCGGGTTCAAATGCGATAACTCGCCAGCCATTGTCGACAAATGGCTCCATCTCGTAACCATGGTGCGCGCCAACGTCGATCATGACGCCGACAGTTCCTAGGCGACGGAACATTGTGAAAAAAATGTCTGTCTCGTCTATTTCTTTCCTGCCCAAAAGGGTTTTCGCGGCAGCTATTACTCTCCTCCCAAGCAGTCGTTTCAGAGTTTTTCTCACTTCAAACCTTTCGCGAGCGGGTCTCGCAGTCCAACTGCTAGGTCCAACAAAGGAACGCAACAAGGTATTGGAACAATTTAGGAATCCAGAACCATCGTCGCGAGTTAGACTCCGATGAACTTGCCATTCGCAATGATGGGTAGAGTTTTAGATGAATCGGCGCAACAGTGTTCGGCTCGGGGTTTTTCGATTCGTCTGACTCTGCAGATAACTTGGCGAGAGATTCTACATTGGCTGATGGGTTGGGTTGTGGCTTGCGCTCCGTGCTCTATGGCGACATTCCTGTCTACTGCGTTCTTCAATTACGCCGCAAATGCAAGCACTCTGGATGCGGTGCGAGTCGATTGTTGTCCCCATGGCAAGCAGGTCAGAATCCAGATGAATCAAGTGCTCTTGTTAACAGTCGTCCGGGCCCTCGTCGCGGGGGCAGCGATAGTGGCAGCGTTGCTTGCAGCCAACGTCTTTGGGCAAGAGGATTTTGGCATTATCAGCCTTGCTTGGTCCCTTGCGACGGTTGGTTCTTACGTTATCGACGCCGGGACTGCTACATCAATTAGAAAGTATGGCATGCAATCAATGACTGCCGCCATTGGCCTCAAGGGACTGCTCGGCCCGGTGTTAATGCGATTCTTGATCGCTCTTGTTGTGGCGGCGTCCGCCATGGTGGGCTTAAGTTTATCCTTACCCATGTCGTATGCGATTATTGTAACAGGTCTAGCTGCCGCCTTTGCGATTGAGATAATAATCTCCGACGCGTTTCGGTTTGAGCTTCGCAACGTGCTCGCCGATTACTTAAATGGAGGTATCAGAAATTCGTTGTATCTTGCGGGGGTGCTGGCGGCATTCTGGACAGACTTCGGCCCTTACACGCTTCTAGCAATGCTTCTCGCATCAATGGCATTTGTCTGTACGGCTCTTATGTGGGCGGCATATTCACAATCAGGCAGTCAATCCATGCAAGAGCTGCCGGCATCTGAAATTCAAAGAGCTCGAGAATCGCGCCGTTTTTTCGGAGTTGCCTTCTTGATGATGCTTAGCGCGCAACTTCCGGTACTCATGGCGGGGTTTCTGGGAGGTGCCGGGGATGCCGCACAAGTGAGGGTGGCTGTCTTGTTTGGCGCAGCGATGCTATTCTTGAATAGTGCATTCACAATGTATTTCGCGCCACGTTTGGCGCGTGCTGATCAAGGCCAGCTTGGCCAGATCTTGCGCTCTTCTGCTCGTCTTGGCGGCGCAGTTTTCTTGGTGGGCGGGCTGCTGGTTGCCCTGATTCCGACAATAGTCTCTTTGGCTTTCGATGAAATTTACCAAGAGTCGATCATTGGTGCCCAAATTTTGGTCGGAGCCATCTCAATCATTTCGTTGTTCGGTGCTTACAATCAAATGTTGCTTATGACCGGTAACGAGAAATTCCCGCTGCAAGCAGCCATTGCTGCCCCAATCATTACCAGCGCTGTGCCACTGGCCGCCGGCCCAAATGCATCTATCGGAGCTTATTGCTTGGGATATGCCGCCGCATTGGTCTTGGGCCAACTTTATGTTGCGTTCGTGGGCTGTAGGCGCCTGGCGCTTACGCCTTGGGCTGCTGGCTCGAAATCAAATGATTGGAAATGAATAACTTCCAGAAAGGTAATCCAGTGGAATTAAATGACCTAGCTTCCCTGAGAAACAAGTATGCTGGTCGTCGTTGCTTCGTGATCGGCAATGGTCCCAGCTTGAACAAAACCGATCTCTCCTCCCTGCGTGACGAAATCACCATCGGGATGAACCGTATTTACTTGAAGTTCGATCAAATAAAATTCGCTACTAGTTTCCTTTGTTGTGACAATGCACTAGTGTTGGAGCAATTTGGTCGAGACCTTTTCGATCTGCCGTCTACGCTCCTTTTGAGCAATCGCCTTGGGCGGCAATTCGCAGAGGGGCGCGAAGTCAACTGGATGGAGCCCTTGCCAGGCGCTGGTTTCAACTTGGACTTGACAGACGGTACGTGGTATTCTGGGGCGACCGTGACCTTTTGCTGCCTTCAGTTGGCTTACCATCTTGGATGCACAGATGTGATCCTGTTGGGCGTCGATCATAATTTCAAGACTACGGGAACGGCGCACAAGAGTGTCGTCTCGGCCGGGGCTGACCCGAACCATTTTGACAGCTCATATTTCGGAAAGGGAGCAAGATGGCAATTGCCAGACTTGGTGGAATCCGAAGCGAGCTACATGCTAGCGAAGGCGATTTTTGAGGCCAATGGCCGGTCTATACGCGACGCAACCGTCGACGGTAAGCTAACCATCTTCGATCGTGCACGTTTGCGGGCTGTAGATGGGCGCCCGACAATCGAAGACGTAAGGGAGGCAGCAGGAAGCCGGGCGGCAACGAGTGCTAGGCCAGCGGGCGAGCGCGCGCGGGCCCGCTTGTCCGAGCTACTGAACAGCGAGAAATTCGTCGTAACTGCGTATTTAGGTTTTCCGTTGCTCTTTGCCGGCATCGCCTGGATAACGATTGCCTTGGGTGCTTCACTCGGCTTGCAAATTCTTGCGGCAACGTTCCTTATCGTCGTTGGCGCCGGGTTGCTTGTTGGATCGGTCGCTGTGCCGTTCATGATTGAAAATGCTCGACGGCGACGACTGAAGGACAGTCGGTTGCTACGTAATGCAATAGAGACATATATCGCCGCTCAACGTGATCGGGCATGCAAATGAAAGAGGGCCTTTCCACACCGTCGCTTTCTATCATAACGGTTACATTCAACGCAGAATCAGAACTGCCAAGGACGCTGGAGTCCCTGGCTAAACAATCAAGCAGCAGCTTCGAAAGCATTGTGGTCGACGGTGGATCGACGGATGGCACCCTAGACATTGCAAGAGATTTTATACACTTGCTTCGCCTCACCCTTGTTTCAGAGCCGGATGATGGTCTCTATGACGCAATGAACAAGGGCCTCGAGATAGCGGCCGGCGAATTCGTGCTGTTTCTCAATGCAGGAGATTATTTGGCGGACAACAAGGTTATTTCGGATCTTGAAGCCTTGCTCAATGAGCTGCCTTCAACTCCACCTCTTATCTATGGCCAGACAATTATTAGGCACGCTGACGGTGCCGTATGGGAAAGACCAATTCGTCCTCTCGACTACATCAAGCATGGCCAGCCAAGCCTGCATCAAGCAACCATTTTCGACCGCCAAACTCATCGTGCCCATCACTATCCGTTCCGCGATTATCAAATCTCGGCCGACTATGCTGTAATGGCAGCCATCCACCTTGAGCATGGCTCGGAAATTGTGACTTGGGAGCGGCCAGTCGCTGTTTTTGTTAATGATCCCGGAAGTGTCAGCAACTCTCAATTTTTCGAAAGAGTCGGAGATGCGTGGCGTGTACAAAGAGATATCCTGCGAGTGTCTATAGCGCTCAGGATCGCTAGCGCATTGAGGCGAATTGCTGCTAATATTTACTACAATTTCCGAAGAACTAAGAAAGATTGAAAGTAAAAATCAGATGCTTTTACCGTAAAGCTTGTCTGCCTGCACAGGTACACCATAAGAGTCGCGCACAAAATTTATACTCATCAGACAATGAAAATTGAGTTCGGTCATCAATTTGTCAATATTGTGAATTAATTTTTGGCCTCTATACAATTCAACATAAGAAACTTCGACAAGGACATGAGAGAAATGACGGAGAAGTTCGCCCGCGCCGTGTAACACCTCATATTCGAATCCCTGCACATCGATCTTCAGCAATGATGGCTGTGGCAAATCGGCAGGTTCAAGCACCGCATCGAGCCGCTCCACTGGCACTTCTATCTGGCCCACTTCGTCCATGTTGAACATCGCTTTTTGCCTTTGTCCAAGCGGCAGAAGCGAAGAGCTGTCCTTACGCGAAGCGATATGGATCGGTAACGAAGTGGGGTTCTCACCGAGTGCGCAGCGATGCAACGTCACGCGGTTTCCGTGGACAGCGGAAAAGCGTGCTGCCTGATCGGGAATCGGCTCGAATGCATGAATTGTCGCGGCGGGCCAACGGTGCGATGCGAAGAGCGAGAACTGCCCGACATTGGCGCCGACGTCGACGACAGAGGCGAACTCAAGTCCGACGAAAGCCTCTTCATGATCTATCGTCGGGACGACCCCACGAACCAGCCCTTTCCAGTAGGCTGGCACGAAGGACGCGCGAAGGGCCTTGGCGAAATTCATTTCTGCAATCCCTTCTCCCCGATGGACGTCAGCGCATGGTGACCCTCCGCCAGTGCCACTAACTCGCGCTCGGCAGCCACAAGAATGGACGCTTTGCTCCACCGCTGTTTGGCCCGTACGCGCGCTTCTGTGGCGCAGCTACGATAAAGTTCACGGTCGGCGATCAGTCTTTCAATCGCGCTCGCCATGGCTGCGCCATCTTCTGGAGAGCAAGTCAGCCCGGCGCCCTCAACTTCGCGGGCGAGCCCCCGGCCGGGCTCCACACCAGCCACGACAGGCCGCCCGGATGCCAGCATGTTGGCAAGTTTGGATGGAAGTACGAGGTCTGCTGCGTCACGCTTTTGCGGCAAAAGATGGACTGTGGCGAGATTCAGCAACTCACTTAGCAGTGCCATTGGCTGGAGATCGTGGAACTGAATATTGGGTAGCCCTGCGGCAAGCTGTTCCAGGTCACCGCGAGTAGGGCCGTTGCCGCAGATGATAAATGTAACGTCATCTCGATCAGCCATGATCCGCGCTGCGTCGATAACGGTCTCAATCCCCTGCTTGCGCGCGATACTTCCTGCGTAGAGTGCCACATAGGGGGTGCGGATGTCCCACTCGGCGCGATAGCTGGAGCTCTCTTGCGGAACAATGCCATCAATATTGGCCCAATTGCGCAGCTCAAGGATGCGCGAGGGCTCGACCCCTTTTTCTACGATCTTGCTGCACATTTCGGGCGAGATCGACGTCGCCCGGTCAAAGCGCGAAAGCAAGCGTTTCTCCAGCCACAAAGCGCATTTTCCGAATAGCGAGTGTCGACCCATCTGCCCGGTGGCAAAGCCTGCTTCGACTTCAAAATCCTGGATATGTAGCCAGCTGCGTGCGCCCGCCACTCTCGCGGCGGTGAGTGCAGGGAAAGCCCCCATCAGGGCAGGTGCCACCAACATGACGACGTCCGGCCTTTGCCGCCAAGATAATCTCAGCGCGGGCAAGAAGGCGGCGAATGCGAAACTGATATAATGAACGATGCGCCGCACTCCGCTCACACTCGACGGGATGTAACAAGGACACCGGTGCACTTGGACACCTTGCTCAGCCCTGATGGTCCAACCACTCCCAGGATAGCTGACATCGCGGCGCCATTCGGGATAAAAAGGATAGCTGCAAATTACACCAACATCATGACCCTGGGCGGCCAAATGTTGCGCGAACTCACCACTGTAAAACCCGATGCCCGTCATTTCGGGCGCGTAGTTCAGGCTGATCAGCAAGATCCTCATTGTTCAGATGGCATTCTTGCAAAACCACGCATAGGTGCTTTCCACCCCGTGACGCAGTTCAATTGTCGGAGCCCATCCGAGGGCACGCAGCTTGTCTGCCGACATAAGCTTGCGCGGCGTCCCGTCCGGCTTGGAAGTGTCATAAGTCAGCTCGCCCTCCAAGCCGACCACATCCATCACCAGCCGGGCAAGATCCTTGATCGAAATATCCGTGCCCGAACCAACATTCACATGCTCCATGCTCGAATAGTTCTTGAGCAGAAACACCAGCGCATCGGCACAGTCATCGACATGCAGGAATTCGCGCAGGGGCGTGCCGCTGCCCCAGATTTCCATGCCCTGTTCACCCCGCAGTTTAGCTTCGTGGGCCTTGCGCAAAAGCGCCGGCAGCACATGGCTTGTTTCAAGGTCGAAATTATCGCCTGGCCCATAGAGATTCGTTGGCATCGCGCTGATGTAATCGCAGCCATGCTGCTTGCGATAAGCCTGGCACATCTTGATCCCGGCAATCTTGGCGATCGCATACCACTCGTTGGTCGGTTCAAGCGACCCTGTGAGCAATGCCTCTTCGACAATCGGCTGATCGGCAAACTTGGGATAGATGCAGGAAGATCCCAGAAAGAGCAGCTTCTCAACGCCTGACTGCCGCGCACCTTCAATCAGGTTCGCTTCGATCATCAGATTGTCGTAGAGAAAATCGGCCGGATATGTATCATTGGCGAGGATTCCCCCCGACCTTGGCGGCAGCGACAATTACTGCGTCTGGGCGGTTTGCGGCATACCATTCGCGAACCTTCGCCTGTTCTTGCAGGTCGGTCGAACGATCCGAAGTAAGTATCTCGCAGCCCTCGGGTTCAAGCCGCCTGACCAGCGCGCTGCCGACCATGCCCTTGTGGCCAGCTACGTAGACCTTCTTGCCGTCAAGCGAAAAGGCCATCATGCCTCCTTGGTGATCGGCGCGTTGCGCATCACCTCAAGATCCGCTCGCACCATTTCGCGTGCGAGTTCGCGGGCACTCGTTTCATGCCTCCAGCCAAGCTTCTGATGCGCCTTGCTCGGATCGCCGAGCAACAATTCGACCTCGGTCGGGCGGAAATAGCGTGGATCGACTTCGACCAGCAAACGGCCGTCACCGAGCGCATAGCCTTTTTCTTCAGCGCCTTCGCCGCGGAACTCGAGTGGCAATCCAACTTCATCGAAGGCCCAGCGTACAAAATTGCGCACTTCCGTGGTCTCGCCAGTCGCCAGCACGTAATCGTCGGGCTCGTCCTGCTGCAGCATCATCCACATGCCGCGTACATATTCTCGCGCATGGCCCCAGTCGCGCTTGGCACCAAGGTTGCCCAGATACAGCCGATCCTGACGCCCAAGTGCAATCGCGGCTGCTGCTCGAGTGATCTTTCGCGTAACAAAGGTTTCGCCGCGAAGCGGACTTTCATGATTGAACAAAATGCCATTTGACGCGTGCATGCCATAGGCTTCGCGGTAATTGACCGTGATCCAATAGGCATAGAGCTTGGCCGCCCCGTAGGGCGAGCGCGGATAGAACGGCGTCGTCTCGCACTGGGGCACTTCCTGCACCAGCCCGTAGAGCTCCGAAGTCGAGGCCTGGTAGAAACGCGCACTCTTTTCCATTCCCAGTATGCGCATTGCCTCGAGCAGCCGCAGCGTACCGACCGCATCGGCATTGGCCGTGTATTCGGGCGTCTCGAAGGAAACCGCGACATGGCTTTGAGCGGCGAGGTTGTAAATCTCGCTTGGCTGCACCTCCTGCATAATGCGGATGAGGTTGGTCGAATCCGTCATGTCGCCATAATGCAGGTGGAACCTGGCATCCGGGACGTGCGGGTCTTGATAAATGTCCTCGATCCTGCCTGTGTTGAAGGATGAGGAACGGCGCTTGATCCCGTGCACCTCATAGCCCTTCTCGAGCAACAATTGCGCGAGATAGGCGCCGTCTTGCCCGGTAATGCCGGTGATAAGTGCGGTGTTTGCCATGTATCTTTTACTCTTGAGATCAAGCAAGGGTCGCCAGGGCCAAAATCACGCGATCAGGGCCCCTCTGAAACAAAACTCCCCTAACCCGATGCATATTGATAGCTGTAGCCGTAGCTATAGGAATAACCTGCCGACTTGGCATCGAACTTGGTCATCAATACGCCGATCACATTGGCACCGCCGGCTTGCAGCCTATGTATCGAGCCACGCACGTTATTGGCACGGTTGCGCCCTGCTTCGGTAACGAACAGGCAGCCTTCGGTAACGCTTGCAATCTCGATGGCGTCAGCGAGGCCAAGTGTGGGTGGGCTGTCAACCAGCACGATGTCATATTGCGTGTTTAGCTCTTGCAGGACTGTGCGCAGCGCCGGGCTTGCCAGCATGTCAGTCGGGTTCGGCGGGATGCCGCCGCTCGGAATAAAGAAAATACCTTCATGCTCGGTCGCATGCGTTACTTCAGCCGCCTGTTTGTTTCCGGTCAGCAGGTCTGACATGCCTTCGCCATTCTTGATCCCGAACAGGCTGTGCTGGTTGGGGCGACGCAAATCGAGGTCAATCACCAACACGCGTTTGCCAATCCGGCTGAGCGCCACGGCAGTTGCATAGCAGCTCGAGGACTTACCCTCACCCTGTACCGCGCTGGTAAAGGCGAGGCTTTTCGGCAGTCCATGAGAGGTGGCCAGGACAAGCGAAGAACGTAGGCTTGCGTAATGCTCGGATACTTCGGTCTTGGGATCAAGGATAAGTTCTTGAAGGCTTTGGCCTTCATCGACCTTGGGGCTCGCGCCAAGCAGTGGCAAGCTCAATTTGCGAGCTACATCATCCGGCGTGCGCAGCATGTCGAAGAACTGCTCCCGTCCGAACACGAACAGTCCGGCAATGCCGGCACCAGCCAAGAGCGCCAGAGCGAGATTGAGCGGGATATTTGGGCTGACGGGCTCGACCGGCCGCGTCGCGCGGTCAACAATTGAGACGTTGTTCGCCTGGACGCCAGCCTCTGCATTGAGCGCGTTGAACCGCGTCAGCAACAAATCATAAAGCTGGCGGTCATTATTGGTCTGTCGCTGAAGAATGCCGAGCTGGACGCCGCGCTCCTGCTCATCAAGAGTTTCGGTTTTCAGCTGCGCAATCTGGACCTCCAGCGCGCGTTCCTGCTCCAGAGCCATTTCATAGTTAGCCCTGACTGTCTGCTGGATGCTTGTGGCGATGGCGTTAATCTGACGATCAAGCTCGTCAAGCCGGGCTTTGGCCTGTTTGACGCTAGGAAATTCCTCCCTGCGTCGCTGCAGTTCCTGCTCGTACTCGGCCTGAACTTTTGCGCGTTCTTCGAGCAGGTTCTGGACCGCAAGATTATTGAGTGCCTGCGGCAAATTGATCGGGCTCTCTCGCCGTGCGGTCTCCCAGGCCTGCTGCGCAGCAATCCTGCGGGAGAGTGCCGCCGAATAGTCGCTGTTCAACTGAACCAGCGTAGCCGTCACCAGCGAGCGCGGACTGGTAGCGGTATTGCTAGTGGCAATTGCCGCATTGGATGCATCGATCACGCGAGTGCGCCGCGCGTATTCCAGAGCCGCGCGCTCCGATTCCGCCAGCCGGATGGCCGATTCCTGCAATTGCTCCTGCAGGAATTCGCGTGCGTAGGAAGAGGTGTCGAACTTGCGCTGGAGATTGTTGCGAATGTAGTTCTCGGCAAAGCTGTTGGCAATGCGGGCAGCAAGGCTCCCGTCAGGACTATCAAAAGCAATCAAAGCGATACGGGAATCGAGCGGAAGGCTTACGCCCAAGTTCTCCTCGAGCGTTTCGATTACAAGCTCGCGTTGTGCCTCTTCAGGAGGAAGTATGCTCGATTCAACAGAATCCGCATCGACATTCATCTGCTCAAGAAAGCGCGGGTTGTTGAACAGTTGCAGGTCCTCGGCCACCGCCTGGGCTATGGCACGGCTCCTGATAACGTCCAGCTGGGTTTGCAGGAAACGATCCGAGTCCGCGATCGCGGCAGTTGCATTCGTATCTTCGGTGCCAAGAACTTTAGCTGCTTCCTGGTCAATCTGTACCGTTGCAGTGGCGCGAAAGATCGGCGTCGACAGGATTGTGATGACCACCCCAAGCAGCAGGCAGGCCAGAATGATACCTGCGATCCAGAAGCGCGAACGATAGACTGCCGCCCAGATTGCCTCCAAGTCGATCGCAATCAGGCCGTCGGCATCATACTCGCCATCATATTTGTCATCGAAGGTTGGCGCGAGGCGACCGTTCCCGTCCTTATTGTTCATCTGATTCTCGTGGCGATTCATAATACTGGTTCTTCCGCTCATACCGACTTAGCGACCGTCAAGCCGCACGAACACGGTAGCGAGCAGCGGCGACAGCTGCAGGAAGTCGCGGAATAGCGCCTTGGCAAAAGAATTACCGACCACCACGATATCGCCCGCCAAAATTTGCGGATTATCGGCCTGACCTTTGCGAATGTCGTCAAGGTTGAACTGTGCAGCGTAGAGTCCATCTTCCTTGCGCCGGAACACGATCACCTCGCCCAGCTTGGCGGTTTGCGTTGGACCTTCTGCCAACGCCATCGCTTGCAACAGGTTTGATTGTCCCTGGATTTCGAAAATGCCCGGCTTCTTGACCGCGCCTTCGACCGTTATGTTCTGCGAAGCGGATTCGGAGACGATGATCGAAACCTGCGGATCGATCAAGTAGCGCTCCCCCAAGCGCCCAGCGATCGCGGTCGACAATTCTGTTCCGGTTTTCCCTGCCGCCTCTACGAGTCCGATCAGCGGCAGCAGCACGTCCCCGCTGGCATCGACCGGCACTTCTTCAAGGGACAGATCAGGTTCCTGGAAAACGGTGATCTTGAGCACGTCGAGCGGGCCGATCTTGTACTCGTTAGGGCGTGATTCGCCGGTTGGAGCCGGGAACATGGCATAGGCCTGTTCTCCGCGCGGCAGATTAGTGGAAGAACATGCGGTGAGCGCCACGGCGATCAGCCCGCAAATACTGGCCCTTAACAAGACAAGAAACTCCTTAGGGGGCTAAACACGTCAGTGTCGCGGCGCACCATCGGGTACGACGGATATGCCACTAGCCGATCAAATCACTCAAAGAAACCATTCATGACAGGAAATTTTCGATGAAAGAGCATCCGTGTGCGACCGGTTCTTGCGACTCGCCCCCTTTTGGTCTGATGACTTCGGACTTGATATCATTGAAATTCTCGAGCGAGGCTAGCACCATTTTCCAGATCATTGCCAGACATTTTGCTCAGCCTTCTCGAGATAACGGGCAAGCACATTCACTGATTTCCATCCCCCCGCCCGCATGATCGTAGCGGTGTCAAATCCACGCTTCAGCAGATCCTGGGCAGCGCCAACGCGCATCGAATGGCCGCTGAATGACGCAATCTGTGCGGCGCCCAGCCCGCTCCGCTGTGCAGCCTCCTTGATCACCCGCCGCACCGTGGTCGCCTCGAGGCAGCGATCGATCACTTTACCTTGATAGATCGGGCAAAACAGCCACTCGATTTCTGGTCCGCGGTAAGCAAGCCATTCACGCAGGAGATCTGCTGTGCGTTTCGATGTGAATGCAATGCGACCCTGACCGAACTGGTCTGCCTTGCTGCGGCGGATAAGGATCCGCAAGGTGCCATCCTCGCGCGCGGTCAGGTCATCGTTTCGCAGAGCGATGAGTTCCGAGCGCCGCGTCAGCAACTCATAGCCCAGGGCAAGCATGGCGCGGTTACGAAGACCCCAAGGGGTTTCGGGCTCACTGGCCAGAAACTGGTCGAGATAGGCTCGCGTCATTCCCTTCGCCTGTCGTGGCCGGATCGCTCGGGCCCGGCGGACCTTGCGCAGGGTGAGGTTGATATCCTCATCATAAGTTGGGTCGGGCAGCCTGAGCAGGCGATGCACCTTACGGATGGCATAAAGTCGGCGTTGCACGGTCGAAGGCGCCTTGGACTGCCCCTGCTCCACAAGAAAGCGGCATACTGCATCGACGGTTGCGGGGAATGCCCTGTCTATCTTATTCTCCACGCACCAGTATTCGAAAGCCTCGACATCGGCGCGGTAACTGAGCATTGTTGACGGAGCATAGGCGCCCTCGAGGCGTTGGAATTGAGAACGCCACTCGCGATCAGACTTTAGAGCATTCATACTGCTTATATGATAGAAAATAAATCATAATGCAAGGCCAAGGATTGACCGCGCAGCAAATAAAGGCGGCTCGCGGAGCCCTTGGATGGTCCGTCCAGGACCTAGCTGACCGAACGGGCGTCGGTACCGCCACGATTTCACGATATGAATTTGCCGATGCGGTTCCAAAATCTCGCAAGGGCAATCTGGAGAAGATACGTTCGGCGTTCGAAGCTGCTGGCATCGAATTCATCGGCTCACCAGAAGATCGGCCTGGTATCAGGATCGGAATGTCGCCGAAGCTTTGAAATTAACCTTTGCAGGGGCAAATCTTGGGCTTAGCCAAACATTCGATCACGAACGACCTTTGGAATTGTTGGCTTGCCTCCGGCCAAAGGCCTCCAGCAGTACAATTGCTATAATCGCGATCACGATTGAAAACGGATAAAAGAGACTGCCGTCAACAAGTGAATGAAGGGCCGTCGTCGCAAGCAAGGCGACTGGCAAAGCAGCCTGACTTGGATGGCTTCGCAGAGCCGCCCATGCACGAGAAACAAACGACAGGGCAGTGGCTAGAGCAATGAACGTGCCAAGTGTGCCCCAATGCAGAAGAAGCTGCAGGCCAATGTTATGGGGGTGGTAATAAGGCGTACCTTGATATCCGGGAAGCTCACTCAAGATTGCAGGCCCATAGCCCCAGGGCCAATTCTGTTGAATCGAACGCAAAGAGAAGCCCCATACTCTGTCGCGCCCGGTCAGCATCTCGGCACCAGTCTGATCGAACGCGCTCACTCCCTTGCTGAAGACGGTGCCCCAGGGAAGTGGAGGGAGTATTTCAGATGCAAGAACAAGGATCGCGGTGACCCCGAGCAAAATAAACATACGAGTTGCTTGAACGTGTTGTCGATACCATGCCAAGTATGCCCCAGTTGCCGCGAAGCCCCCCAACAGCGCGGCCGCGCCCCCGCGCGAACCTGTGTATAGAATATAAAACACGGCGGCAGAAAAGCAGATAAGCGGCAAGAGGCCCTTCTCATGCCGAGTGACAAATAGCAAAGCCATGATGGCTGCGGCTGGTGCCAGCAAATAGCTTAAGTGCCGAATGTGGCCGAAAGCCGGTAGGTTCATTCGGCGAATTTCGTCGGGCCAAATAGCCCAGGCGAATAAGAAAGCGCAAACATGGACGAACGCAGCCAGGCCGAGCGCCGACCAGGTCGCGTCGATCTGCTCGAGATCGATGCTCTCGAAAAATGAGAGAAGCGCCACGAAGAAGAATATGTGGATGATCCAGGAGAATACGATAATGTGCGCCGAGGGCACAGGCGATGTGGCTGAGACGAAGATCATATAGATCACGAGCGTTCCGATCAGGCCACGCTGGATATTGGTGAGCGGAGCGACAAGACCACGAACACCCACCTGTAAACCTACTGCGACGATGAAATAGACCTGCATTGCAGCCACGGGCAGTTGCAGGACTTCAATTGGCCCAGAGGGTGTGCGCAAGCCATAAGCTAGCAACGCGAGCGATGATAAAACGACAATGTTCAACCTGAACATCGGTCCTTGGAACCAGGCCTTTAACGTCATCTTTCTTTAACGCTCTTTCTATACCAATTTCCCGACAAGGACAGGCGCGCTTTCTGCTTGATCGGAGGATGAATGTCGTTACCCCGCCATGCTTTGCGCACAGTTAAGATTGGCGACCGCGATTAGGAATTGGCCTCGCATGCCCCTTGGACTAAATCGATCTGTGAAACAGTTTTTGAGCCAATTCTGGCTCGAGCTCGCCATCGCTGCCGCATTCGTCGCGGCCATGCTCGCTATCTCGCTTGCCACAGGCCTGCCCGTACAAACGCCCAGCGCCTCCTCGGCCATGGCGATCGGCATGCATTACCTCTATCCCTTCGTGGCCGTTGCCCTGTTTTTCTCCCTCGCCAGCCTGTTCGGTATCAAGCGTCACCTGGGGGTCGTCGTGGTTGCGCTCGCAGCCTATGCGATAGTCCTGTGGGCGCATTTCAACGTCAAGCTGTGGTCCCACTACCTAAACCCGAATTCGTACGATGCATTCTACTGGATGACCGACGAATGGATCAGGCCGGTCATCGATCTATGCATCGAGGCAACCGAATGGCTGGTATCGCTTCACCCCATGATGGACGGTTTCTACGTACTCAGCTTCATTCTCCTGTTCGTGGTCAGCTTCACTGTTCACGCCATCAGGGGCGCGAGTGAGTTCAGGGAAGTCTTTATTGCCGCATTGCTGCTGCAAGGGCTGGGGGGGCTCGCCTATTCGCTTTTTCCCGCAGTCGGGCCGTTTATCTATGAGACCGGGGTAGTCGAGCATATCACCGGGTCGCAGCAAGGCATGCTCGCCGGTTATGAGCAAATGAAAGCGGGCGGCATCGGCTGGTTCGAAGAGAATGGGCGCCTCTATTTCCTCGCTGGCCTGGGCGCCATGCCCTCGCTCCATTCGG
Source organism: Altererythrobacter chaiwopuensis (assembly GCF_054957755.1). Taxonomy (NCBI): domain Bacteria; kingdom Pseudomonadati; phylum Pseudomonadota; class Alphaproteobacteria; order Sphingomonadales; family Erythrobacteraceae; genus Altererythrobacter; species Altererythrobacter chaiwopuensis. The sequence goes on along the minus strand of NZ_JBTXJG010000001.1, from coordinate 435,076 downwards.
CGAGCACCTATTTGTTCACCGTCTTTATCTGGAAGTATGATCGGCGCCTGATCGTGATCTATGCGCCCATCCTTGTGGCGATCCTCATCATGGCGATCGGAACGCGTTGGCATTACGCGATTGACCTGCCGGTAGGGATCGCGCTGGCGCAATTGTGCATCTGGGCCTCGCCGCGACTGATCGCCTGGTCCGAACGGCTTGTGGGCGATCGCCAGATTGCGCCATCGCCCGAAGGGGCCATGGCGCTCGACGACACGCGCTAGGCCGCCCTCAAAGCAGGCGCCGGGGTATGGGTACTCCATTCCCATCACGTATGAAAATTTCCAAGGTTCTTTCCCGCTGGCTTCCCGAAAATTCCCGTCAGGCCGGATACGGGAATTCGGCCCGAAAAATGGCGGAATCGCGCGGTTTGGCGTTCGCCAAATTGGGCAAAAATGGCCCAAAACGCGCTATTTTCCCGTTAGATTCCCGTTAAGCGGGAAAGTCGCGGCCAAAGCAGGCCCGGTTTGGGGCGGGGAGATCAGGGCTGAGATTGTCTGGCTTTGCGGCGCGGCCTGCAGCACCCTTTGGCGATCCAAAAGTTATCGAGCGAACGCTTCCCCCTTTTTATAGTCCCTACGGTTTTTATAGGTGTGATGGTTTTGGCCGCAGCAGGTGAAATTGCGAGGCGGCATTCACTCGAACAAATGCCCGATAACGCACCTTAAAGCCGATGGCCGCGGCCAAAGCCCGGCCACCCACCATCCTCACCCCAGCGCGATATCGGGCGCGTCTTCCTGCTTCATCCCCACCACGTGATAGCCGCCGTCGACATGGTGCACTTCGCCGGTCACGCCCGATGAGAGGCCGGAGAGGAAATAGAGCCCCGCCCCGCCGACATCCTCGATCGTGACATTGCGCCGCAGCGGCGAGTTATACTCGTTCCATTTGAGGATATAGCGGAAGTCGCCGATCCCGCTTGCCGCCAGCGTCTTGATCGGCCCGGCGCTGATCGCGTTGACGCGGATATTGCGCGGCCCCAGATCGTTGGCGAGATATTTCACGCTGGTTTCCAGCGCAGCCTTGGCCACCCCCATCACATTGTAATGCGGGATGACCTTCTCTGCGCCGTAATAGGTCAGCGTCAGGATCGATCCGCCGCCGTTCCCGTTTTCGTCAACCGGCGGCATCATCTCGGCGGCGCGCCGTGCCACCGCCACCAGCGAATAGGCTGAGATGTTCATCGTCATGAGGAAATTCTCGAGGCTGGTGTCGACATATTTGCCGCGCAGCTCGTTCTTGTCCGAATAGCCGATCGCATGGACCACGAAATCGAGCGTGCTCCAGCGCGCCTTCAGCTCGCCAAAGGCGGCGTCGAGCGCGGCCATGTCTGACACGTCGCATTCGATCAGGAAATCGCTGCCCAGCTGCTCGGCCAGCGGGCCCACCCGCTTCTTCAGCGCTTCGCCCTGATAGGAAAAAGCCAGCTCGGCGCCCTGTTCGCGCAGCTGCCGGGCGATCCCCCAGGCCAGCGACTTGTCATTGGCAAGCCCCATGATGAGGCCGCGTTTGCCGTTCATCAATCCGGGCATCGATCCGCTCATGCGGTGTTCTCCTCTTGAGGCTCCTGCGTCCCGGCAAACGCCTCTTCCTCTTCAGGCGTCACCGTCAGCGCTGCGTTGAGTTCGGCGCCGATAACCATCCCTAGCCCAATCAGCCAGAAAAAGAACAGCGCAACCATGATCCCCGCCAGGCTGCCATAGGTGAGGCTATAGGCAAAGAAAATGCTTAGCACCGGCGGCAGTGCGGCGCTCACCGCGATCGACCACAGCGTGACAAAGGCAACGCCGGGCCATTTGGGATAGCGCCGCGCGCGATACGCCATCGGGGTGAGCGTGTAGAACAGCATGTAAAGCGATCCGAACAGCACCAGCGCGGGGATCACGCGCGAAAGCCTGAGCCCGGCAAGCGAACCGGCAAGCTGGGGAAAGCGTGCTTCGATCACCTGCTCCGCTGCGCCGATCGCGACCTGCGCGAACAGCGAGGTGACCAACAGCACCACCGCGCCCAGTGTGAAACTGGCTGAGATCAGGCGGTATTTCCAGAAGGCGCGGGTCGACTTTGTGCCATAGGCGCGGCGCAATATGTCACGGACCGTCTCGACCAGGCTCGACACCGTCCACAGCGCCACCAGCGCGCCCGCCCACAGCAGCCAGCCGTGGCGGGCTTCCACCACGTCGCGCGCGACCGGCTCGATGGTGCGCTCTACCGTAGGCGGGAAAGCGTTGACGATGGCCTCGATCAGCGCGGTCTTCTCGCCCGTCTCGCCGATGAGCGCGAACAGCGCCGCGCCCAGGATGAAGAACGGAAAGATCGCCAGCATCGCCAGATAGGCGAGATTGCCGGCATGGATGAAACCATCGTTGAAGGTGCCGATCACGGTGCGCTTGGCGACTTCGAAAGCTCGGGTTCCGGGCCCCAGATGCCTGATCATCTCGCCGCGCAGGGTCTTCGCGTCCCTGCGCCGCGTTTCCGGCGAAAGCGAGTGGATCTCGCGTTCTATCGGATCGGGCAATTTACCCAGCTTCAATGTCACATACCCAGTTTGGTGCGCGGGTTGCTCTCGTCTTTCCAGCCTTCAAGCCGCTTGGCAAGCTCGGTGGTATCCTCCGGCATCTGGATTTCCAGCGTCACCAGCTGGTCGCCGCGCCCGCCCGCCTTGGTGCTCCAGCCCTTGCCCTTGAGCCGCATCACTGTGCCGCCATCGGTGCCGGGCTTGATGGTCAGCATCACCGGCCCTTCCACGGTCGGGCATTTGATCTTTGCCCCGTTCAATGCCTCGTCCAGCGTGATCGGCAGATCCATGCGCACATGATCGCCATCGCGCCGGAAGAAGGCGTGACCGCCAACCGAGACAGTGACGATTCCGTCGCCTGCCCCGCCCGGGCCCTGCTGGCCCTTGCCCTTCAGCCGCATTTGCGTGCCATCCTCGACCCCGGCGGGTAGCTTGAGGTCGATCGTCTTTCCGTCGGACAGGGTGATCCGCTGGTCCTTGCGCGCGGCCGCATCGATAAAGGGGACCGCCAGCCGGTAATGGATGTCGGCGCCCTTTTGCGGCGGAGGCGGGCGCCGCTGGCTGCCGAAACCGCCGCCCATGCCTGACGGGCGCCGTCCGCCGCCGCCGCCGAACAGCCCTTCGAAAATGTCGCCCAGATCCATCTCGCCATTGCCGAAGCCCTGGAAATCCTCGGCCCGGTAGCTGCGCTGGCCGCCCCCGCCGCCGAAACCGCCGCCCATCCCGGCAAAGGGATTGGCCGGATTGCCCTCGGCATCGATTTCGCCGCGGTCGAACCGGGCGCGCTTTTCCTTGTCGGAGAGCAGGTCATAGGCCCTGGTCACGTCGGAAAAGCGCTCTGCCGCGTTCGGCTTGTCCTTGTTGCGATCGGGATGCAGCTCCTTCGCCAGCTTGCGATAGGCGCTTTTGATCTCCGCTTCGGTGGCCGTGCGCGCAACGCCAAGGGTGGAATAGGGATCGCTCATAGCGTGTTAGCTAGGTGTAACAGTGCGGCGGTGCAAGCGCGGAAGCTTTCCTACCCGCACTGGCGGCATTATCGCGGCGGGATGGCTGTTCATGTCCTTCCTGCGACTTTCTCGCAATGCCCTTCAATCCATTGGGCAATCCATGGGGTGAAGTGGCGCGATTTTTCTTTATATGACTGTGTTCCATGTGTTCCATGTGCTTATGGGATCCTGACCCTCGTAGGAATTGATCGTGCCCACTCCCACGCCTGACCAGCTTGTCCGCCTCGCCGCCAGCGAGATTCCCGATGGCGATCCCATGGCGCTGTTCGATGCCTGGTTTGCAGAGGCGCGCGCGGCAGAACCGAACGATCCCAACGCCATGGCATTGGCCACCGCCACGCCCGATGGCGCGCCTTCGGTGCGTATGGTGCTGCTCAAGGGGCACGGGCCGGAGGGTTTTACCTTTTACACCAATGCCCACAGCCGCAAGGGCGGCGAAATCCGCGCCAATATGCAGGCGGCACTGCTGTTCCACTGGAAAAGCCTGCGCCGCCAGATCCGCATCGAAGGCCTTGTGCATGAGGTGGATCCGGCGATGGCCGATGAATATTTTGCCAGCCGCAGCCGCGATTCGCAGCTGGGTGCGCTTGCGTCGGACCAGTCGCGCCCGCTCGCGTCGCGAAGTGAGTTTCTGTCCCGAATTGCGAAGGTGACTGCGCGCCATCTGGTCGGCTCGGTGCCGCGCCCGCCGCATTGGACGGGATTTTGCCTCGATCCACAAAGAATGGAATTCTGGATGGATCGTCCGTTCCGGCTGCATGACCGGCGCCAGTTTACTCGCATTGGAGGCGGCTGGAGCAGCACGCTGCTTTATCCGTGAAGCAGGCATCGCTCACCCGCAGCGCGGCCCTTGCCTCGATCGCGACCGCGCTGTTCCTGGTCGGGCTGAAGCTGTGGGCCAGCTGGCGCACCGGCTCCACTGCCATGCTCGGCAGCCTGGCCGATACCGCGCTAGATCTGGTCGCCAGCATTGCGACGCTGATCGGCGTGTGGGTCGCGTCACACCCGGCAGACGAGAACCACCGCTTCGGGCACGGCAAGGCCGAAGCGCTGGCGGCCATTTTCCAGGTCATGCTGATCACGCTTTCTGCCGGCGGAATCGCCTTGCGCGCAATCACGCAGTTGGCGGAAGGCGGTCAGACCGCGGCGGCGCAAGAGGGCATTGCCGTATCGCTGATCGCGATTGCGGCGACCTTTGCTCTTCTGGCGTGGCAGCGGCATGTGATCGCCAGGACTAGTTCGGTCGCCATCAAGACCGATCATCTGCATTACCAGTCTGACATATTGCTCAACCTCGCGGTGATCGCGGCGCTGGTGTTCGACCAGTATCTCGGCTTCGGCATTGCCGATCCGCTGTTCGGGCTGGGGATCGCCGCCTGGCTGGCCTGGGGCGCCTGGCGCGCGGGCAGCGAGGCGATAAACCATTTGATGGACAAGGAATGGCCCGACCAGCGGCGCGAGGAATTCCTCGAAGTCCTGGCCCGCCATCCCGATATCCGCGGGGTGCACGATCTGCGCACGCGCACCAGCGGCGCGGATGATTTCGTCCAGTTCCACATGGCGGTCGAGCCGCATCTGACCATTGTCGAGGTGCACGATCTGATGGACGAGGTCGAGGCGCGGATCGCGCGCGAGTTCCCCGGGGTCGAAGTGCTGATCCATCCCGATCCGCAGGGCCTCGTCAATGAGGAAGGGGTTGCGGCAGAGGAACTGCTGCCCGACCGCGCCGAGTGATGCACTCGCCGGTTTATGTCGACGCTTTCGTGGGAGAGGGCGCGCGCGGCAACCCGGCAGCGATAATGCTGTGCGGCGACTTTCCGGGCGAGGCCGAAATGCAGGCAATGGCGCGCGAAATCGGCGCACCTGCCAGCGCCTTCGTGGGCGAGGTTGTGATTGGTGGCGCGCATCCCGTCCGCTGGTTTGCGCCGGATCGCGAGATTGCCCTGTGCGGGCACGGCGCGCTTGCTGCGGGGCATGTGCTGCTGGCGCGCTTCGATGCGGACCGGGCCCGCTTGCGCACGCACAGGGGCGATGAGTTGGATGTGCAGCGGCTGGACGGCGCGGCGCATTACGAGCTGGCGCTGCCCGCAATCCTCACCGCGCCGCGCGGCTGGAGCGAACTTGCAGCGGCGTTGGGGGCGCAGCCGCTGGAGATCCGCTGGAACGCAGCGGGCTATGCGCTGGCGGTGTTGAATGATGCTGCCGAGGTGCGCGCGCTCGCGCCCGATCTCTCCGGGCTGGAAGCCATGCAATTGATCGCCACCGCGCCGGGTGACATGGGGGCAGACGTCACCAGCCGGGTGTTCTCGGGCGGTATCGAGGATGCAGCGACCGGCTCGGCGCATGCAGTGCTCACGCCCTATTGGTGCGCGCGGCTTGGGCGCGGGGATTTCTCGGCCTGGCAGGCGAGCGAACGCGGCGGGCGGTTCGAGTGCCGGCTCGATGGCGAGAGGGTCTGGCTCGGCGGGCAATGCGCCCCGGCGGGACTTACCTGACCGGGTAAAGCTCGATCACATCGGCAAGCTGCTGCAACATGGCGATGCGCTCGTCACGATTGGAATGGCCCAGCCGCACCACCGTCAGCCGTTGCTGCGGCGAGACGATCACATACTGGCCCATGTGCCCGATCAGCGAAAACAGCGTGGAGGGCGCGCGATCGGGGAACAGCGGATGCTCGGCCTCGGGTTCGTCAAGCTTGCGGTTGAGCCAGATCTGGAAGCCGTAATGGGGGCTGCGCGGGCTTGGCGTTACCATCTGCTCGATCCATCGGCTCGGCACCAATTGCTCACCGCCCGGTGCGGCGCCCTTGCGGCGCAGGAATTCGCCGAGTTTTGCCCAGTCGCGCGCATTGCCATGGATCAGCGATCCGCCGATCAGCGTGCCCGAGCGGTCGAACTCGGGCACCATGCTGTCCATCCCCAGTGGGCCAAACAGCCGCGCTTCGAGAAAGTCTGCCACCGCGCTTCGCCGGTCATCCGGATCCTCGCTATCCGTCAGTGCGCGCGCGGCGATATCGGCCAGGATCACGCTGGTATTGGATGAGTATTCGAACTCAGTGCCCGGTTCGGCCTCCAGCGGCTGCTCCTCCGCCCATTGCGCCATGTCGTCGCGCCCGTCGAGGAACAGCATCCGCACTTCGCTGGATTCGTAAGGTGGATCGCCCGCCTCGGTGTGGCGCAGCCCGCTACGCATCTGGAGCAATTGCCGTAGCGTGATCTCGCCGCGCGGATCGCCCGGCCGCTGCCACATAGGAACCGGGGCGCCCTCGTCGAGCCGCAACCGCCCGTCAGCCACCAGCATGCCGATCATGATGCCGGAGATCGTCTTGGCCATCGACCAGCTTACGAAGCGGGTGTCGGCGCCATAACCCGGAGCATAGCGCTCGGCGGCGATCCTGCCGTTCTGCATCACCAGAAGCGCGCGGGTTTCCCCCAGCCCTTCGCGCGTGAAAAGATCGTCGACCTCGCGCGCCAGCTCGCTTGTGGGGGCACCGGCATCCTTGGTGACTGCGGCAAGGGCCTGCTCGCTCAGCGGTGATGGCGGCTGCGGAGCCTCCCCGCACGAAGTCAGGGCTGGAAGGAGCGCCAGAGTGGCGATAGGGAGCAGCGACCGTATGTTCTTCATCGCGCTCCACTCGCGCACAAAATTTGAAATGGCAATGGCAGGAATGGCAATGGCACAATCTAGGACTAAATCGCGCAGCCGCAGCCCGGCAGGCCCGACCGTGGGGCGCGGCGGCTGGGTTTTGCTGGCGATTCTCGGTGTGCTGGCAGCGCTGGGATGGCGTTATTATGCGCCCGCGCAAGCCTATGCCAAAACCGCCACGGCCTATTCGGCGCGGGTCGTCTGCTCGTGCCGTTTCGTTGCAGGCCGCAGCCTGGAAGACTGCGAAAAGGACAAGCTGGAGGGCATGGAATTCGTCACCCTGGTTGACGATCCGGCGGCGCAAAGCGTCACTGCGCGCTTCCCGCTCATCGCGGTCGACCGCGCGAGCTATCGCGAGGGCTATGGCTGCGTGCTTGAGAAGTGGGAGGGCTAGTGCTCGCGGGAGCCTAGGCCGCGCTTTCTGCTTCCGCGATCCAGCCGCCGCCCACCACGCGCTCGCCGGCATAGATCACTGCCGCCTGCCCTGGTGCGACCCCGAATTCGGGCTCGGCAAAGCGGATCGTAGCGCTCGCACCGTCGCCCAGCGTACCTTCGAGCGTGACCGGCACGGGCTTCGCCAGGCTGCGCACCTTGGCAGCCAGCGGCGCATCGGGCAGCGGGCCGATACGGTTGGTTTCGATGATCCTTGCGGCGCGTACTGCCAGCATGTGCCTGGGGCCAACCCTGACCGCGCGATTATCGGCATCCAGCCCAACCACATAGAGCGGCTCGGCCTGCCCGCCGATCTCGAGCCCGCGGCGCTGGCCCACTGTAAAATGGATGATGCCCTTGTGCTGTCCCAGCACCTCGCCGCTTGCGGCATGCACGATCGGGCCGGGTGCGCCGCCTTCGGGCCGCATCTTCTCGACGATCCGGGCATAGTCGCCATCGGGCACAAAGCAGATGTCCTGGCTGTCGGGCTTGGCGGCATTGCGCAGGCCCGCCCGTTCAGCCAGCTCGCGCACCTGGCGCTTGGGCAGCCCGCCCAAGGGGAAGCGTAGATAATCGAGCTGGGCCTCGGTGGTGCCATATAGGAAGTATGACTGGTCACGCGCCGGATCGAGCGCCCTGTAAAGAAGGGGGCGGTGCAGCTCGGGGCCGGCTGCCCCCATCACCCGGCGCACATAGTGCCCCGTGGCAAGGCAATCCGCGCCCAGTTCGCGCGCCATCTTGAACAGGTCGGTGAACTTGGGCCCCATGTTGCAGCGGATGCAGGGCACCGGAGTGCGCCCGGCGAGATAATCGTCAGCGAACTGCTCGACCACTTCCTCGCGGAAGGCGCTTTCATGGTCAAACACGTAATGCGCGATGCCCAGCCGGTCAGCCACTGCGCGCGCATCGCGGATGTCATCACCCGCGCAGCATGCGCCCTTGCGTCCGGTGGCTGCGCCATAATCGTAAAGCTGCAGGGTGATGCCGATCACTTCTGCACCGCTGGCCGCTGCCAAGGCAGCAACCACCGAACTGTCGACACCGCCGCTCATCGCCACGACCACGCGGCTTTTGCCTGCCGGCTTGGGCAAGTCGAACAGGGCTTCGGGCGATAGCCCGGCGGCAAGATCGATCGCAATGGTCATGATCGGCTGCGCCCATACACGGCTCTCTGGCCCTAATCCAGCATTGCATCAGGGCGGCTGCGGGTGCGGGGAGCGGGTGTGTAATCCTAAATACAGGGTAAACTGCGGCTTTACCTGATCTTGACGGGCTTGGGTCTAGAAGCGCCGACATGATGTTTGACAAGCGACTCACAACTCCCGGACCAATGACGGGATCGACCGGCAAAGCGCTGAAGGCGTTCGGCTGGTCCGAACTGACTGCGCGGATCAATGCCGCGCGCGATCTGCGCCAGATTTTGCTGGAAGAAAGCTCGTTGCTTACGAGCAGCTTCGGCGATGCAGCGGCGGGTTATTTCGCTTCCGGCGAGGAGGGCAAACGCTACGTTAACCATAAAGCTTTAGGTGGACGAAAATGCCCGGGTGGCATGGAGAATTCTGCTGAAGGTAAAGCGGCAACAGGTGACCGAGAGAAATAGATGATTGAGAACCAAGATATTCGTCCCGCTCAGGTTATCGGCCCTCTCGGCGAGCCGCTGACGCTTGACGACCTTCCTTCGCCCGAAACCAGGCGCTGGGTTGTGCGGCGCAAGGCGGAAGTCGTTGCGGCGGTTAATGGCGGCTTGCTGACCATCGACGAGGTGCTCGAGCGCTATAACCTTACGCTGGAGGAATTCGCTTCCTGGCAACGCGCGGTCGACCGTTCGGGTATGCAGGGGCTGCGTGTTACCCGCATCCAGCATTATCGCGACCTTTATGAGCGCCAGCTGAAATACTGACGGCAAACAGAAAATTCACGCGCGCGGCGTGGGAGGCGAAGCTTCCCGCGCCGCTTTTCTGTTCATGCCTCAGCCCATGCCAATCTGCCCCTGCCCTTGCGTCAACGGTTCTAAAGGGGCCATAAGGAGGGCATCCGAACAAAAGGAGGATGTCGAAATGGGTTGGATTATCGCTTTGATAGTGGGGGGTGTGGCCGGGTGGCTGGCCAGCCTGGTGATGAATCGCGACGCTTCGATGGGGGTTTTCTGGAACATCGTGGTCGGCTGCGTCGGCTCGATCATCGGCAATATGGTGGCAGGGCCCTTGCTGGGGATCACTGGCAGCGTGCAGGAATTTTCGATCACCGGGTTGATTGTGGCTATTCTGGGTGCGGTCATCCTGCTGGGGATAGTAAACCTGATCCAAAGGGGCCGTGTGCGCTAAAGGCACGTGACCGGCAGTTCACTAATCGATTGAAAAAATCCGGGCGGGGCGGCATCAGCTGCCCCGCTTTTTATTGGTCGGCGGGGAACCAGGCGCCAAGCCCCTCGTCGTAACACTATGTCGCTGGTCGAGCGGCGCATTGCCGCCCTGCCGGGCGCAGCATAAGAGATCTTGCGCATGGTGCCTTATGCGGATAATACACCGCGTGCAAAGGAAACGCGATGAATTACGAATCAACGATCAAATCCGAATCTGCGGATTCGATCTCGTCGGAATATAGCCTTGCGGGCCGGATCGAACGGCCTTCGCGCCTTAAGTGGCTTGCGCTTGCCGGCCTGTTGATCGTCGCGATCATCGGGGCGGCCTATTTCTTCTTCGGCAATGGCGATGCGGCCAGCGTGGCCGGCGGTGATGACCGCTCGCAGGCTCCATCGATAACGGTGGTCGCGCCGGGCAAGACCCGGATTCAAGGTTCGATTGTGGCGACCGGAACGATCGCTGCACGGCGCGAGATGCCGGTGGGCGTGGCTGGCGAGGGTGGCCGTGTGGTGTCCGTGTCGGTTGAGCAGGGCCAATGGGTGCGCGCGGGCCAGGTGCTGGCCTCGATTGACCGTTCGGTACAGTCGCAACAGGCGCGCAGTGCGGCGGCGCAGATCGAAGTGGCCCGGGCCGATGCCGAACTGGCACGAGCCAATCTTGATCGTGCGCTGCAACTGGTCGAGCGCGGTTTCATCTCCAAGGCTGATGTCGACCGGCTGACCGCAACTCGCGATGCCGCGCGCGCGCGGGTCGCCGTCGCCCAGGCGCAGTATAACGAATTGCTGGCGCGCAATGCGCGGCTCGATATCGTCGCTCCGGCGGCAGGGCTGGTGCTTGAACGCAATGTCGAGCCCGGACAGACGGTGAGCGCGGGCTCGACCCCGCTGTTCCGCATTGCCAAGGGCGGCGAAATGGAGCTGCTGGCGAGTGTTGGCGAGGCACAGCTGGCCAAGCTTACCCCCGGTGTCACAGCGGAGGTCGTGCCTGTGGGCACCGACCAGACTTTTATTGGCCAGGTATGGCAGCTTGAACCTACGATTGACGCGCAAAACCGCCAAGGTGTGGTGCGAATCGCGCTCGCTTATGCCGAAGGTCTGCGGCCGGGCGGCTATGCCACCGCGACGATCAACAGCGGCACCGTTGTGGCGCCGGTCTTGCCCGAAAGCGCGGTGCTTTCGGACAAGGAAGGTGCCTATGTCTATATCATTGATGCGCAGAACAAGGCGCAACGCCGCGCGGTCAAGACCGGGCTCGTCACCAGTGAAGGACTGGCGATTGTCGAGGGGCTTGATGGCACCGAACGGGTTGTGCTGCGGGCGGGCGGGTTCCTCAATCCCGGTGAGTCGGTGAATCCCAAGGTGCAGAAGACCAGCGGAGAATAATCGGCAATGAATTTCCGCAATATCTCGGCATGGTCGATCCGCAATCCGGTGATCCCGTTGGTGTTCTTCATCGCGCTGTTGTTTGCCGGCCTGGTAAGCTTTGCGCGGATGGACGTGGTCAACAACCCGGATATCGAATTTCCAGCGGTCAATGTCTCGATTTCGCAGCCGGGCGCCGCCCCTACCGAGATCGAGAACCAGATCACGCAGCGGATAGAGTCTGCGGTCCGCTCGATCAACGGTGTCAATTCGATCAATTCGACAGCGCGTGAGGGTAATTCGAACACCACGATCGAATTCGAGATCGGCATCGATCCCAACGACGCGGTGGCCGAGGTCAAGAATGCGGTCGACACCGTGCGCGGCAGCCTGCCCGAAGGAATTCTGGAACCGCGCATCAGCAAGATCGAAATCGCCGGGGGGTTCCTCGGCATCTTCGCGGTCGAAGCCGATGACATGACCATTGAACAGCTGAGCTGGTTTATCGACGATACGGTGGCCAAACGCCTGCTCAGCATCGAAGGCCTGGCCGAAGTCAACCGTTTCGGCGGGGTCGACCGGGAGATCGAAGTGGTTCTCGACCTGCCGCGGATGCAGGCTTTCGGGGTTACCGCAAGCCAGATCAACAATGTCCTGCGGCAGACCAATGTCGATGCTGCCGGCGGCGCGACCGAGATTGGGGGCACGCGGCAGTCTGTGCGCGTGCTGGGCAATATGGCCAGCGCCTATGAATTGTCGCAGCGTCAGATCCAGCTGGGCGATGGCAGCACTATCAAGCTGGCCAATGTGGCAACTGTGCGCGATGGCTATTCCGAACGCACATCGATCAGCAAGGTGCGCGGCAAGGAAGTGGTCAATTTCGCCATGTCGCGGGCCAAGGGCGCGTCCGATGTGACCGTGTTTGAAGGCGCCAAACAGGTTATCGCCGAGATTGAGGCTGAAAATCCCGGCGTCAATTTCATCCCGCTGTTCGACACGGTCCGTTACACCGAGGAACAATATACCAGTTCGATGTCAGCGATGATCGAAGGCGCGATCCTGGCTGTGGTGGTGGTGTTCTTCTTCCTGCGTGACTGGCGGGCGACGGTGATTTCCGCGATCGCCATCCCGCTTTCGGCAATACCCACGTTCTGGTTCATGGATCTCATGGGCTTCAACCTCAACCAGCTGTCACTCTTGGCGCTGGGGCTGGTCGCGGGGGTACTGGTGGACGATGCGATCGTCGAGATCGAGAACATCGTGCGACATATGCGCATGGGCAAGAGCGCCTATCAGGCCAGCATCGATGCCGCCGACGAAATCGGCCTGCCGGTGGTGGCAACCAGTTTCTGCATCGTTGCGGTATTCCTGCCGGTGGGTCTGATGCCCGGTATTTCAGGGCAGTTCTTCAAGAATTTCGGCCTGACGGTGGTGGTGGCAGTGCTGATGAGCCTGGCTGTCGCGCGCATGATCACGCCGATGCTGGCGGCCTATTTCCTCGAAGCGAAGGGCCATGCCGCGCATGGCGAAGGCAAGTGGATGGACCGCTATATGGCGGTGCTGGCGTGGTCGCTCAACCGGGGCAAGCTCTATGCCCGCCGTGAGGGCCTGGACCCGCCGAGGCACCGCTTTTGGTACATTCTGTCGGCCATCCTCGTCGTTCTCGTGCTGCTTCTCGTGCCAATGCTGGTGACTTTCGGTCCCGGTGGCGGTGTGCCGGGGTCTTACGGGCTGGTCCAGCAGCTGGCTATTTCGCAGACGATCGCAGGCGAGGCTGGCGGTGCGGATGCCGGCCTGATCCGTTCGCTGATCACAAAAGTCGCCCAGATCTTCGAAATGGCAGTAATTGTCGCCATTGCGATTGCCTCGGGCTGGCTGGCGCTCAAGGCGCTCGGATTGCCCTGGCGCCTGATCGGCGGGCAGATTCACCAATCCTGGCGCTGGCTCGAGGCGCGGTTCTATGACCATCGCGCATGGATGCTGATGGTCGGTTATTTCTCGCTGTTGCTCACTGTGCTGCTGTTCATGAATGTTCCGGCGCAGTTTCAGCCGACGATCGATGACGGGCGCAGCCGGGTCGAGATCGAAATGGTGCCCGGCACGACGCTGGAAACAACAACGCAGGTAACCAAGCAAATCGCTGATCTGCTGTATCAGGAGCCCGAAGTTGAACGGGCGCTGGAACGGATCCGTGAAGGCGATGCCACAATCTTCGTCACGCTCAAGGACGAGCGCGAGCGAACGCTGATTGATTTCGAGCGCGATCTTGCGCCGGTCTTTGCCCAGATTCCCGATGCGCGGGTGCGGTTTCAGTCGCAATCGGGCGGGTTTGGCAGCGGCCGCGACTTGACGGTCATGCTGGCCGGGTCTGATCCTGTCCTGCTGGAACAGGCCGCTGCTACGCTGGTCGAGCAGATGAAGGGGCTCAATACGCTGGTTGCGCCGCGGGTCAGCGCGGACATCAACCGGCCGGAAATCATCATCACGCCGCGTCCCGGCATCGCCGCCGAACTGGGCGTGACCACCAGCGCGCTGAGCCAGACGATCCGTATCGCGACGCTGGGCGAAATCGAGCAGAATGCTGCCAAATTTTCACTCGCTGACCGGCAGATCCCGATCCGTGTCAAGCTGCCGCGCCAGTCACGCAGCGATATGACCACGATCGAGAACCTGCCGGTTCCCACGCGAACCGGGGAAACGGTGCCGTTATCGCGCGTGGCCGAAATCAGCTTCGGTTCCGGCCCGACCGCGATCCAGCGCTACAACCAGAACCGCCGCGTGCTGGTGGGGGCCGACCTCGCGCGAGGAGTCATCAAGGGCGAAGCACAGAAGGAACTCGACGCGCTACCCATTCTCAAGGATCTGCCGCAGGGCGTGATGCGAGAGGTGGTGGGCGAGGAAGAATGGCAACAGGAACTGATCAAGAACCTGATCATCGCCATCGTCGCCGGGGTGCTGCTGGTATTTGCGGTGCTGGTGCTGCTCTACAAACGGCTGATGAGCCCGCTGGTCAACATGACCTCGTTGGCGCTGGCTCCACTTGGCGGCATATTCCTGGTGTGGCTTGCGGGGCAGCCGCAAAGCATGCCGGTCTATATCGGCATCCTGCTGCTGCTGGGGATCGTCTCGAAGAACTCGATCCTGTTGATCGATTTCGCGATCGAGGAAATGGACCGGGGCACGCGCAAGCTCGATGCCATCATGGAGGCGGGGCACAAGCGCGCACAGCCGATCGTGATGACCACTGTCGCCATGACCGCGGGCATGATCCCCACCGCCATCTCGCTCTCGGGCGACGGGGCCTGGCGCGCGCCGATGGGCACAGTGGTAATTGGCGGGTTGATTCTCTCGACGGTGCTCACGCTGCTGATCGTGCCGGCCGGTTTCAGCCTGGCAGACGGGTTCGAAAAACGCATTGGCCCGTGGTTGCGCAATCGCCTGCTAACCTACAAGCCGGGTGACGAGCATGGCGATCACAGCGGGCCAGCCAGGCCACTGGCAACTCCGGCTGAGTAACAGCGCGCATAATGTGCTAGGCGGCTGGCCATGACAGACAGCACGTCAGCATCCTACAGATTCGGCGGCGCACCGCTCACCCCCGATCGTGCGCGCCGCATGCGCTGGACCGCGACTGGCATGCTTGCCGCGATGGCGTTGGTGTTCTTCACCACGCATGGCCTGCTCGGCGCCCATCCGGCCTGGGGCTATGTCAACGCCTTTGCCGAAGCGGCGATGGTTGGCGGGCTGGCTGACTGGTTCGCGGTGACCGCGCTGTTCCGCCACCCGCTCGGCCTGCCGATCCCGCATACCGCGATCATCCCGTCGAACAAGGACCGCATCGCTGACACGATGGCGCAGTTCCTGCGCGAGAATTTCCTCACCCCCGCCGTGGTGGCGCGGCGCATGGCGGGGATGAATGTGGCGCGTGCGGTGGGCGATTTCCTCACCGATCCGCTCCGCTCCGCGAGCGATGCCGATGGCGCGGCGCGGCTCACCGGCGGGGCGTCTGAACTGCTTGCCGAAGTGCTCGAATCGCTCGATCCCGATAGGTTGGGGAATCAGGTCCGGGCCGGGCTCGGCGCGCAATTCGCCAAGATTGACGTCTCCCCGCTGCTGGGCCGGATGCTCGAGGGCGCGATCGCCGATGGCCGCCACATGCCGCTGATGGATGGCTTCATCCGCTGGGCGGGGCTGACGCTTGAGGACAATGAGGACACCGTGCGCGAGATCATCGAATCGCGCGCCAATGCGGTGCTGCGCTGGACCGGGCTCGACGAGCGTATCTCGGGCTCGGTGCTGGACGGGCTCTATCGCCTGCTGGCGGAAGTGCTGGTCGATCCCGAACATCCGCTGCGCAGCAAGATCGAAGAGGGTCTGGAAAAGCTTGCCAGCGACTTGCAGCATGACGAAGTGACGCGCGAGCGGGTCGAGAGCATGAAGCGCGACCTGATCGAGAACCCGGCGGTGGCCGAATGGTGGATGGGCGTGTGGGAGCGGATTCGCCAGTCCCTGATCCGCCGCGCGCGCGATCCGGAAAGCGCGCTGGGTGGCGAAATGCGCAAGCTGCTGGTCGAGATCGGGCGGGCTTTGCAGCAGGACGTGCGGTTGCAACTCCAGATCAACCGGTTGGTCCGCCGCACCATGGTGGGGATCGCCACGCGCTATGGCGGACAGATCGTCCAGCTGGTGTCAGAAACGGTCAAGCGCTGGGACGCGGTGACGATCACCGGGCGGATCGAAAGCGCGGTGGGGCGCGACCTGCAGTTCATCCGCATCAACGGCACGATCGTGGGCGGGCTGGTAGGGATGACGCTGCACTTCATCACCGGCTGGATGTGAGGCGGGCGGGGCAGTCCGGCTCTGGCAAAACAAAACCTCCGGCAGGCACATTAGCCCGCCGGAGGTCTCGTTCAAGCTTCAGATTTTCTTTGGCTTACAGCTTCTCGGTCAGCTCGGGCACCGCCTTGAACAGGTCAGCCACAAGGCCGATATCCGCCACCTGGAAGATCGGTGCGTCCTCGTCCTTGTTGATGGCGATGATGGTCTTTGAATCCTTCATCCCCGCAAGGTGCTGGATCGCGCCCGAGATGCCGATCGCGATATAGACTTCGGGCGCCACGATCTTGCCGGTCTGGCCGACCTGGTAATCATTGGGCACATAGCCCGCGTCCACGGCGGCGCGCGAGGCGCCGACCCCCGCACCCAGCTTGTCCGCCAGCGGGATGATCACTTCCTCGAAGGTCGCCGCGTCTTTCAGTGCACGGCCGCCCGATACGATCACCTTGGCGCTGGTCAGCTCGGGGCGCTCGCTCTTGGCGATTTCCGAGCTGACGAAGCTGGAGAGGCCAGCATCGCCCGGGCCCGAAACGGCCTCTACCGTGCCACTGCCGCCTTCCAGGGCTGCCTTTTCAAACGCAGTGCCGCGCACGGTGATGACGAGCTTTGGATCGGAGCTGGTGACAGTGGCGATGGCGTTGCCGGCATAGATCGGGCGAGTGAAGCTCTTCTCGCCCTCGACCGAGAGAATGTCGGAGATCTGCATCACGTCAAGCAGGGCTGCCACGCGCGGCGCGATGTTCTTGCCGGTGGTGGTGGCAGGGCAGACGAACGCATCATGGCTGTCCATCAGCGAGGCGACCAGCGGCGCAACGTTCTCGGCCAGCGCGTGCTCATAGGCCGCATCGTCAGCCAGGTGGACCTTGCCCACCCCGGCGATCTTGGCGGCTTCGTCAGCGACAGCCGCGCAGCCTGATCCCGCGACCAGCAGGTGCACTTCACCGAGCTTTGAAGCGGCGGTGACGGCGGCGAGGGTGGCATCCTTGACCGCAGCGTTGTCATGTTCGACCCAAACGAGAGTTTTCATCTGTGAATCCTTTCCTGCTCCCGGCCGCTTACGCGATCCCGAGCGCCTTGATCTTGGCAACCAGCGCGTCGACGTCTTCCACCTTCACCCCGGCCTGGCGCACCGGCGGCTCAGACACGTTGGTGGTGGTGAGGCGCGGGGTGATGTCGACCCCGTAATCGGCGGGCGTCTTGTTATCGAGCGGCTTCTGCTTGGCCTTCATGATGTTCGGCAGCGAAGCATAGCGCGGCTCGTTGAGGCGCAGGTCGGTGGTGATGATCGCAGGCAGCGACAGCTTTACTGTCTCGAGCCCGCCGTCGATCTCGCGCTTCACGATCGCGCTGTCGCCATCGACCTCGACCGTATTGGCGAAGGTGCCCTGCGGGCGGCCCATCAGCGCGGCGAGCATCTGGCCGGTCTGGTTCGAATCGTCCGAAATCGACTGCTTGCCCAGCATCACGATGCCGGGGCCTTCCTCGTCGGCAATCGCCTTCAATATCTTGGCAACCGCCAGCGGCTCGACCTCGACGCCATCGTCAACCTGCACCAGGATCGCGCGATCGGCGCCCATCGCCAGCGCGGTGCGCAGCGTTTCCTGCGCCTTAGCCGGACCGATCGAAACCACCACGATTTCCTCGGCCTTGCCCGCTTCCTTGATGCGGATCGCCTCTTCCACCGCGATCTCGTCGAACGGGTTCATGCTCATCTTGACGTTGGCCAGGTCAACGCCCGAGCCATCCGATTTGACGCGCGGCTTCACATTATAGTCGATCACCCTTTTTACGGGCACGAGGATCTTCATGGGAGTTCCTTCCTCTTCAAACGAATTATCGGGCGCCCAACTAACTTGCGTTTACGTAAACGTCAAGTTTGCGCCGCACCATCAGGCAGCCTTCTTCACCTCGGCCACGATTTTCTTCGCCGCATCGCCAAGGTCGTCGGCGCTCACGATCGGCAGCCCCGAATTGTTCAGGATTTCCTTGCCCTGTTCGACATTGGTGCCTTCAAGCCGCACGACCAGCGGCACGGAGAGGTTCACGTCCTTCGCCGCCTGCACGATGCCATTGGCGATCACGTCACACTTCATGATCCCGCCGAAGATGTTGACGAGGATGCCTTCCACTGCCGGATCCTTGAGGATGATCTTGAACGCCGCAGTCACCTTCTCTGTGGTGGCGCCGCCGCCCACATCAAGGAAGTTGGCGGGGAAGGCGCCGTTCAGCTTGATGATGTCCATCGTCGCCATGGCGAGGCCGGCGCCATTGACCATGCAGCCGATATTACCGTCGAGCTTGATATAGGCGAGGTCGTATTCGGAGGCTTCAACTTCGGCCGGGTCTTCCTCGGTCACGTCGCGCAGCGCCTCCACGTCCTTGTGGCGGAACAGTGCATTGCCATCGAAGCTCATCTTGGTGTCGAGCACCAGCAGATTGCCGTCCTCGGTTTCGACCAGCGGATTGATCTCGAGCATCTCGCAATCGAGATCCATGAAAGCGGTATAAAGCTGTTTGGTCAGCTTCTGCGCCTGCTTGTTGAGATCGCCGGTCAGTTTCAGCGCGAAGGCCGCGGCGCGCCCATGGTGCGGCATGAAGCCCTGCGCCGGGTCGATGGTGATGGTGGTGATCTTCTCGGGCGTCGAATGCGCTACTTCCTCGATATCCATCCCGCCTTCGGTCGAAACGATCATCGCGACGCGGCCCGATGCGCGGTCAACCAGCATCGAAAGGTAGTATTCCTTGGCGATATCGACCCCGTCGGTGACATAGAGCCGGCCCACCTGCTTGCCGGCATCACCGGTCTGGATGGTCACCAGCGTGTTGCCGAGCATTTCCTTCGCATTAGCTTCGACTTCCTCGACGCTCTTGGCCAGGCGCACGCCGCCCTTGGCATCGGGGCCGAGCTCCTTGAACTTGCCCTTGCCGCGCCCGCCGGCGTGGATCTGCGCCTTCACGACATAGAGCGGCCCGGGCAGCTTTTTCGCACCTTCGACAGCTTCTTCGACGGTGAGCGCGGCATGGCCGGCAGGGATGCCGATGCCATATTTCGCGAGCAGTTCCTTGGCCTGGTATTCGTGGATATTCATGGGGGGACGTGTCCTTTGTTGCGGGCGGTTCCAACCGGATTCGTATGCGGAGCGCCTAAGCATGGATTGGCCGCCTTGAAAAGTGGCCATTCAGCGTGCAGGGCCAGCCCTCATAAAAAGATGGATAGGTTCCATACGTGATCGACAGCCAGCGTCTTGAAGCGATCGTCCGTGAAGCCGGGCGAATCGCGTTTGATCTGTGGCCCGGGGCGGGGAACCAGGTTGAGAGCTGGGAAAAGGAGCCTGGTTCGCCGGTATCTGCGGCCGATCTCGCGGTCGATGCCTTTCTCAAGCGTGAGCTGGGCGCACTGCTGCCGGCAGCGGGCTGGCTGTCTGAAGAAACCGCCGATTGCGGTTCGCGCCTGCCCAAGGGGCTTGTGTGGCTGGTAGATCCGATCGACGGAACCCGCGATTTCGTGCGCGGGCGCAGCGGCTGGGCGGTTTCGGTGGCGCTGGTGAGCGCCGGCCGCCCGTTGATCGGCATGCTCGCCGCACCGGCGCGGGGCGAGGAGTGGCTGGCGGTCGCGGGCAAGGGCGCATGGCGCAATGATGCGCCGCTCATTGCATCGCAGCGCAGCACCTTTGCGGGCGCGCGCGTGCCCACCGACGCGCTGCCGCGCGAAGACAGCGACCTGACCATCGTCGACAAGCCCAATTCGATCGCGCTTCGTATCGCCATGGTTGCCGCCAATGAGGCCGATCTGGTCGCAACCCTGCGCTGGGGCTATGAATGGGACGTAGCGGCCGCCACATTGATCGCGCGTGAGGCGGGAGCAGAGGTGACCGACGCATTTGGCGGCCAGCTGCGCTACAACAAGCGCGATCCGCGCGCTTTCGGCGTGCTGGTGTGCGCCCCGCAAATCCACCGCGAGGCAGTGGCGCGGCTGGCCGGAAGAGCGTCGGAGCTTGCGCCACGTACAAAGGGCTGATCCTTTGTTTCGACCCTCAAGCGCTGGGCGCCGCGCATCCGCGCGGCTTTTCGTCTGTTGTCTGAGTCTGCTTCAGTTGCATTGAAATTGCCCGGCACCGATCCCGCGCAATTGGAACGGTGTCCGAAAAAAAGGGGCCAGACCAACCGGCCCGGCCCCTTCTGATTGGCTCGATACCGGCGCTTACTGCGCGGCGTCGATCTCCGCCTGGGTCAGCGGAATGACCTTGATCTCGACCCGGCGATTGAGCGGCTCGTTCACGTTGTCGCCAGTCTGAACCCTGAGCTGGGATTCGCCGAATCCCTGCCAGCGCAGGCGCGCCGAACCTACACCGCGACTGGTCAGGTAGTTGGCGACCGCCTGTGCGCGCCGTTCGGACAGCAGCTGGTTCGATGACGCCGTGCCGACCGTGTCGGTATGGCCGTATACGTCGACAATGCTGTTCGGATACTTCACGAGATTCGCCGCCACGCTGTCCAGCGCCGACTGGAACGACGGGCTGATGGAATAGCTGCCGGTGGTGAAAGTCACATCGGGCAGGTTGACGAGGAACGCATTTCCTCCGTCTGTCTCGGTAACGTCGATCCCGGTGCCTTCGGTCTCTTCCTCAAGCTCCTTGATCTGTTGGTCCATCTTGTAGCCGACGTAGCCGCCAACCGCGCCGCCGGCGACAGCGCCAACGACGCGCGCAGTCTTGCCGCCGATCACGCCGCCCAGAAGGCCGCCCACAACAGCGCCGCCAACCCCACCGATCGCGGTGCGGGAAATCTTTTTCTCGCCAGTGTTGGGATCGGTTACGCAGGCGCTGGTGCCCAGCAGCGAAGCCGCGGCCAGGCTGGAGAGAACTATTCGGGATGTTTTCATTGAAAGATCTCCTGTGCTGTGGCGCGGCAAAATGCCGCACCGCGCCCCCGCGGTTGAGCCTCCCCTCAGGTGGCAACCGCTATGCCTGCGATGCTAGGCGCTTGCACCTTGCTATGCAATGAAGCTGGCATGACGGCCCAATTGTGCTAGCGAATATCACCGTGACATCCTTTCCCTGGCCAGACGTGATCATCATTGCCGGATTGATCGTGCTCAACGGCGTGTTCGCCATGTCCGAGCTGGCGATCGTTTCGGCCAAATCCGCGCGCCTTAGGGCCAAGCGCGACAAGGGCTCGGCCAGCGCCCATGTGGCGCTGCAGCTGGCCGCAGATCCGGGCAAGTTTCTGTCGACCGTGCAGATCGGTATCACCTTGATCGGGATCATCGCGGGCGCCTATTCAGGAGCAAGCCTGGGAGGCCCCGTGGGCGAACGATTGGTGGCTATCGGGTTGCCGCCACAATGGGCGGATGAAACGGGATTTGCGCTGGTGATCGCTCTCACCACCTATTTCAGCCTGGTGGTGGGCGAATTGGTGCCCAAGCAAATGGCGCTGCGCCATGCCGTGCCGATCGCGCTGGTGATGGCGCGGCCGATGGCGCTGCTGGCGCGGGTTGCAGCGCCGCTGGTGTGGGTGCTCGACAGCTCGTCGGCGCTGCTTATCCGCCTGCTGGGGGTGCGCCCCGGCGGGCAGTCAGCGGTCACCGCGGAAGAACTGCACATGATCTTTGCTGATGCCACGCGTTCGGGCGTGATCGAGGCTGGCCAGCACCAGATACTGACCGGCGTGGTGCGCCTGGCAGAACGCCCGGTGCGCGAGATGATGACCCCGCGCAGAGAGGTCGACTGGATCGATATCAACGCCGATGAAGCCGCAATCCGCCAGGCGATTGAAGACAGCCCGCATTCGCTGCTGCCGGTGGCGGACGGATCGCCCGACAATATGCTGGGCGTGGTGAAAGTGCGCGAAGTGCTGGGCGCGATGGTTGCCGACAGGAAGGTCAATCTCAAGCAATTGATGCGCAAGGCGGAAGTGGTGCCTGACCAGCTTGACGCGATGGATGCGCTCCGTTTGCTGCAACAGTCTGAAGTTGCGATGGCGATGGTCCACGATGAATACGGCCATCTGGACGGGATTGTGACGCCGGTTGATCTGCTGATTGCGATTGTGGGCGAATTCGCCAGCGATCAGGATCAGGGGGAAGGCCCGCTAATCGTCGAGCGTGAGGATGGCTCGCTACTGGTTTCTGGCGCATTCTCCGCTGATGCACTGGCAGACCGGCTGGGCACCGAATATGCGGAGGACCGCGAATTCGGAACGGTCGCGGGCTATGTACTGTCCGTGCTCAAGCAGCTACCCGTCGAGGGCGATCACTTCCACGACCAGGGATGGCGCTTCGAGGTAGTGGATATGGACGGCCGCCGGATCGACAAGCTGCTTGTTTCTCGCAATTCTTCGAATTGACACACAAGCGCCGTGCGCAGCGCGTCCGCGCTGCTTGGCTTGTGCGCCATAAGGCGCGACGGCCCTGCAGGTGGCCCACGGCCAGCTGCGTCTTCGACTTTGCTTCCGGCCTTTGGCTGCCGCGACCAAGAACGGCCTGCAGCCAGCAGGCCGCAAGCGCGACCGCGCGCCCGCAGCGATTGGGCCGCAGGCCCCTTGAGCGAGGAAATCGCACCCGCGGATGCGGGTGCGCAGATCAGGAAGGTATTACCGCCTGGGCGCTCGCGCCGTCACCTTCCGGTGCGGCGATGATATCGCGCGTGACGCTGCCCTTGGCGACGGTATTGGTTTCAGGATCGCCGACCGAAGAGCGGATACCCGGTTCTGCCGCACCCGCGCGGTCGATCGCGCTGGTTTCCACCTGGCTGCGCGGGGCCGGGCCGCCGAACAATGCCTCCAGCGCCTGCCCGGATGCGGTGCCTTCGGTGGGGCGCGGGGCGCCCGGAGCGGGCGGCACGAGATTGAAATCGGGCGGCACCACCAGCGGCGCCTGGCGTTGCACCGCGAATTCATCGGGACGCTCGCGGTCGAGAAAGCCGCCACTGCTGCATCCAGCCAGCAAGGCGCTGGTCGCGATCAGCAGTATCGGGGTTTTCAGGCTGGGCATTGCATATTCTCCATTGGCCGCGTTGTCGGCCGCTCAAACTGTTGCCGCTTCCTTTTCGCTGACGAAGAAGGAGCGGGCAAGGATAATCACCACGCCTATGGTGATAGCGGCGTCGGCGACGTTGAAAATCAGGAACGGGCGGAAGTTACCGATATGGAAATCGGCATAATCGATGACATAGCCGAATTTGCTGCGGTCAACGATATTGCCCAGCGCACCGCCCAGGATCAGGCCAAGCCCGGCGATATCGCCCAGTAAGCGTTCTCGCATCATCCACACTGCTACGACGATGGCAATCAGCGCGGTAACGCCCACCAGAATCCAGCGCATTTCGGCGCTGGTCGCTTCCAGTAGGCCCAGCGAAATCCCGCGGTTCTCGGTATAGCGCAGGTCGAAGAAGGGAAGCAGATCAATCACATACCGCTGGCGCAGTTGCAGCGGGCCGATCACCAGCCATTTCACGAACTGGTCGCTGGCGAAGATCAGCGCGGCAATGCCAATGCCGATCAGCCGGTTGCGGGTGAACAGATCGCTCATGCAGCTGCGCCCCCAAAGGCATCCACCGCGCTTACCACATCATCGCAGCGCCCGCACAGATCGCCGTCTTCCGCCACTTCGGGCAAAAGGCGCCAGCAGCGGCCGCATTTGTGGTGGTTGCTCTTGCTCACGGTCACGTCGGCGCCTTGCCCGCGTGTGACTGTCGCGGTGATGAACAGTTCGGCGAGATCAGCGTCGCTGAAGCCTTCGGGCACCGCATCGGCGGGCACGGTGACTTCGGCTTCCAGGCTGGAGCGGATCAGCTTGTCTCGGCGCAGCGGTTCGATCGCCTCGTTCACGCGCTCGCGCAAGACGCGCAGCTTTTCCCAGCGACCGCCGTCCGCTTCCACGCCCGGCACTGCCGGCCATTCAAGCAGATGTACGCTACCGCCATCGGGATAGCGCGTGCTCCAAACTTCCTCGGCGGTGTAGACCAGCACCGGCGCGGCATAGCGCACGAGGGCGTGGAACAGGATGTCCAGCACGGTGCGATAGGCATTGCGGGTGCCCGAATCCGGCCCGTCGCAATAAAGCGTGTCCTTGCGGATATCGAAGAAGAATGCGCTCAGGTCTTCATTGCAGAAATCGACCAGCAGGCGGGTATAGGTGTTGTAGTCGTAATCATCGACCGCCTGCCGCAGCTTCCCGTCAAGATCGGCCAACAGCGCCAGCACATAGCGTTCGAGCTCGGGGATTTCGCCCGCATCGCCCATGTCGCCCACGAAACCGTCAAGCGCGCCGAGCAGATAGCGGAAGGTGTTGCGCAGCTTGCGGTATTGGTCGCCCACGCCTTTCAGGATTTCATCGCCGATGCGGTGATCCTCGGTAAAATCGACCGAAAGCGCCCACAGCCGGATGATGTCCGCGCCGGTTTGCTCCATCACCTTGAGCGGATCGATGGTGTTGCCGAGCGATTTCGACATCTTCTTGCCCTTGGCATCCATGGTGAAGCCGTGGGTCAGCACTTGGTCATAGGGCGCGCGGCCGCGCGTGGCGCAGCTTTCGAGCAGTGAGGACTGGAACCAGCCGCGGTGCTGGTCAGAGCCTTCGAGATAGAGATTGGCGGGCCATTGCAGGTCGGGCCATTTGCCGCTTTCGAGCACGAAGCTGTGGGTGCAGCCCGAATCGAACCAGACGTCGAGAATGTCGGTCACCATCTCGAAGTCCTCGGCGCGATAGTCATTGCCGAGGAATTCCTGCGCGCGCGCCTCGTCCCAGGCATCGACGCCTTCTTCGCGCACGGCCTTGACGATGCGGTGATTCACAGCCGGGTCTTGCAGGTATTCGCCGCTCTTGCGATTGACGAACAGCGTGATCGGCACGCCCCAGGCGCGCTGGCGGGAAAGCACCCAGTCGGGCCGCCCCTCGACCATGCTGCCGATGCGGCGGCGGCCCTTTTCTGGCACGAAGTGCACGCGGCGAATTTCATCCATTGCACGCTCACGCAGGGTGGGTGCAGCGCACAGGGCTTCCTCTGACGGATCAATCGCACCGCCTTCGGATTCCCAGCTCTTGTCTTCTTTCGATTTGGGCTCAAGCCATGGCAGCGGCCTGTCCATCGGCACGAACCATTGCGGCGTGCAGCGGAAGATCACCTTGGCTTTCGAGCGCCACGAGTGGGGATAGCTATGCTGGTAGTCCGCACTGGCGGAAAGCAGCGCACCGGCCTCGCGCAGGTCCGCGCAGATCGGGCCATCAGGCGCGTTGAAGCCGGGGTTGATGACGCTGCGGCGGCGCTCGTCACTGCCGCCAAGCCACGGCCAGTCGTCGCGGTAGATCCCGCCATCATCGACCGCGAACACCGGATCGATGCCTGCCGATTTGCACAGGTCGAAATCGTCCTCGCCATGATCGGGCGACATATGAACCAGACCGGTGCCGCTATCGGTGGTGACGAAGTCGCCGGGCAGGAACGGGCGGGGACGCGCGAAGAATTCGAGTGCACGTTCCCACGCTTCGTCATCCCGGACTTGATCCGGGATCCCGCTTATTTGAGCGTCGCTGGAAGTCAGCGGGACCCCGGCTCGGGGGCCGGGGTGACGGGATTTAAGGAGGTCGTAGATCGGATGGCGGGCCACGGTTCCGGCGAGGTCGGAGCCTTTGAAGACTTTCCCCTCAAGGAGGGCTAGTCTTGGCTTTGCTCCATCGGGCATCGGAGGCAGTAATTTGTCGACACGGTTCCGAAGCTCGCTTGCCAACGCGGTTGAGACCAAGATTTTCTTGCCGGCCCATTCCAACAATGGATGTGCGGCTTGGGCGGCTGAAACATGTCCGTCGCCCACCGCTGATGCGCCCATAGCGACCGTGAAAAGAGTGTACTCGACCTCCGGCCCATAGGCGATCGCCTGATTGACCGGGATCGTCCACGGGGTCGTCGTCCAGATCACCGCATGCGCGCCGACCAGTTCGGGGATCGGGCTCTCAACAATCTCGAACGCCACATCGACCTGCGTGGAAACAATGTCCTCGTATTCGACCTCAGCCTCGGCCAGCGCGGTCTTTTCGACCGGGCTCCACATTACCGGCTTGGCCCCGCGATAGAGGTTGCCCGCCTCGGCGAATTTCATCAGCTCGGATACGATCACCGCCTCGGCCGCGAAATCCATGGTGAGATAGGGATTGTCCCAATCGCCCATGATGCCCAGCCGCTTGAGCTGTTGGCGCTGGGTATCGACCCAGTGCTGCGCATAGGCGCGGCATTCGGCGCGGAACTCCCTTGCAGGAACCTCGTCCTTGTTGAGCTTCTTCTTGCGGTATTGTTCCTCGATCTTCCATTCGATCGGCAGCCCGTGGCAATCCCAGCCGGGCACATAGGGCGCATCCTTGCCGATCAGGTTCTGCGTGCGGCAGACCATGTCCTTCAGGATATGGTTGAGCGCATGGCCGATGTGCATGTCGCCATTGGCGTAGGGCGGGCCGTCATGCAGGATGAACTTTTCACGCCCCGCGCGTGCCTCGCGCAATTGGCGATAGAGCCCTTCGTTCTCCCAACGCGCCTGAATGCCCGGTTCCTTCTGCGGAAGGCCGGCTTTCATGGGGAAATCGGTCTTCGGCAGGAAGACGGTGTCTCTGTAGTCGCGCTTTTCAGTCATCGCGCGCCGCTTAGAAGCCTTCTCGCCTCGTCGCAATCCTTCTCCATCTGCACCACCAGCGCATCGAGACTATCGAACTTCGCTTCTGGACGCAGGAAGTGATGGAAGGCGACTTCCACTTCCTGCCCATAGAGATCACCCGAGAAATCGAAGAAATAGGGTTCGAGCAGCTCCTTGGGCGGCTCGAACTGCGGGCGCACGCCCACGCTGGCGGCGCCTTGCAGCACTTGGCCGGTGCTGAGAATCCGCCCGGTCACGGCATAGATGCCGTATTTCGGGCGCAGGTAGTTGTCGATCCCGAGGTTGGCCGTGGGATAGCCCAGTTCGCGCCCGCGCTTGTCGCCATGCTCCACGATCCCGCGAATGGCGAAGGGCCTGGTCAGCAGCCGGGCAGCGGTTTCGCAGTCACCCTGGCGCAAAGCCTCGCGGATGCGGCTGGAGGACACAATGCCGTCTGTATCTGCGACGGGTTCAACCACGCGGTTGTGCAGACCAAGCTGGCCGCCAACTTCCCGCAGCAGCCCGACATTGCCCTTGGCACCCTTGCCAAAGGTGAAGTCGCCGCCGGTCACAACGCCGTGCGCGCCGAAGCGCTTGACGAGGATGTCAGAGATGAAATCCTCCGCACTGGTGCCCGCCAGCTCGCCATCGAAATGGAACACCAGCATCGCGGTCGCGCCCGCGGCAAGGTAAAGTTCCTGTCGCTGCTCCAGCGTGGTCAGGCGGAACGGCGGCACATCGGGCCTGAAGAAACGCACCGGATGCGGATCGAAAGTGGCGATGATCGAGGGGCGACCTTCGTCCTTCGCCCAGGCAATCGCTTCGCCCGCCACCGCCTGGTGCCCCTTGTGGAAGCCGTCAAAATTGCCCAGCGCAATCACCGCGCCGCGCAGGGCCACGGGTATTTCCTCACGATGGTCGAGCCATCTCATGCGGCAGGTTCGCTTGTTTCGCCAGCAGGCAGCTGGGCCAGTGGCATTAATCCGGCGCGGAGCACGCGTAGTGCATTTTCGCCCATGGCGGCGCGGATTTCGGCTTCGCTGAAGCCCTCGTCCATCAGCGCCTGCGTTACCTGCATCAGCTGCGAAGTGTCGAAGCGAACCGTGGTTGCTCCGTCATAGTCGCTACCCAGCGCGACATGCTCGATGCCGACCAAATCGCGGATATGCTTCATCGCCCTTGCCGCCGCGCGCGCATCGGTGCTGCAGATGGCGCCTTCCCAATAGCCGACGCCGATCACCCCGCCGGTTGCGGCAACCCCGCGTATCTCGTCATCGGTGAGGTTGCGGTTGACCTTGCAGGTCGCCTGCACTCCGCCGTGGCTGGAGACGACCGGGCGCCGCGCCATGGCCAATATCTCGGCAACACATTGGTGGCTGCAATGGGCGATATCGACCACCATGCCCATCTCCTCCATGCGGCGCACGGCTTCGCGGCCCATTTCGGTCAGCCCGCCCTTGGCCTCGCCATGCATCGATCCGGCCAGCTCGTTGTCGAAGAAATGGGTCAACCCCGCCATCCGCATGCCCGCAGTGTAGAGTTTTTCGAGATTGGCAATATCGCCCTCAAGGCTCTGCAGCCCTTCGGCGCTGAACAGCGCGCCAACCGGCTTGCCCGCCGCAGGCGTCGCCCAGACCGCTTCGCCGATCGGCGTGCAGGTTTCGCATGCGATCGCATCTTCCAGCTTTTCGAGATCGGCAGCGCTGCGCACCAGCCACAGGGCATTCTGGCTGCCCTCTGCCGCCTTCTCCAGCTTCTTCGCATGCCAAAGCGACCGTTCGAGCAATGAAGTCCAGGTCTGGGTCGGCTGGAGCTGGGCGATCACCAGTTCGGTGATCTGGTCGGTGTCGGACGGGTTTGAATCGTAATTCTGGTCGTCAGGCGATTTGGTCACGCTGGAAAACACCTGCAGCGCCACATTGCCGTCCTGCAATCGCGGCAGGTCCATGTGCCCGCGATCCGCGCGTTCGAGCAGATTGCGCTTCCACAGCAAGGTATCGGAATGCAGATCGACGATGGCCAGCGTCTTGTGCAGCGCCCGGGCCTCGTCCGAAACCTCGATCAGCGGCTGGCCATCGATCCGGTTGGTCTGCTCCTCGACATATCCGGGGGCGAAGATGAAAAAAGCGACCGCTGCCGCCAGCACCAGCCCGAGCAGGGTATAGATAGTCTTGTGGATCATGCGGCGCTCTCCCTTCGCCTTTCATAGGTCACGAAGGAATAGGCGGGATTATCGCCTGCCGCTTCGTGATCCTCGCGCGATACCTCCTGCCATATAGCGCGATCGATCGGCGGCATATGGGTATCGCCCTCATAGTGCGCATGTACTTCGGTCAACTCGATGCGCTCGGCTTCCTGTTCGAACAGCGCAAAGATCTCCGCGCCGCCAATCACCGCCACCGGGCTATCACCTGCAAGCTGGAGCGATTCGGTGCGCGAATGGGCCACTTCCGCGCCCTCTGCGCTCCATCCGCGATCGCGGGTGAGCACAACATGGCGCCTTCCGGGGAGCGGGGCGGGGAAACCTTCGAAGGTCTTGCGTCCCATGATCATCGGATTGCCCAGCGTCAGCGATTTGAAGCGCTTAAGGTCAGCCGAAAGGTGCCAGGGCAGTTTGCCATCCTTGCCGATCACGCCATTGGCGGCGCGGGCATAGATGAGGAACAGGCCGTTGTTCATGTTCAGGCCCTGGCTTTGCCGACCCGCGTGACATGGCCCATCTTGCGGCCTTCGCGCACCTCACGCTTGCCGTAGAGATGCAGATGCGCCTCTCCGTCTTCAGCCAGGATTCCATAGGCACCAAGTGCATCGGCGCCCACGATATTGCGCATCTCGACGGTTTCGAAACGGGTTGCGGTCGAGCCCAACGCAAGGCCGCAGATCGCGCGGATATGGTTTTCGAACTGGCTGGTGGCCGCGCCCTCGATGGTCCAGTGCCCCGAATTGTGGACCCGCGGCGCCATTTCATTGAATATCGGCCCTCCCATCGGACCATCGGGCGCAGTGGCGAAGAATTCCAGCGTCAGCACGCCGACATAACCCAGCGCTTCGGCGGTCTGCCGGGCGATGGCGCGCGCCTCCTCGACCTGCGCCTCCACTATCTCGCCTGCCGGAAGGGTCGAAGTCAGCAACATGCCGCCCTTGTGCACATTGGCGGTGGAATCCCAATAGCGCACTTCGCCATCTGCGCTGCGCACCAGGATGACCGAAAACTCGGTGATGAAATCGACCAAGCCTTCATAGACGCATGGGCGCCCCGGGAAGCGAACGCTGGCAGCATCCCGATCCGATCCGATCCGCCACTGGCCCTTGCCGTCATAACCGTCGCGCGCGGTCTTGAGGATACCGGGCGCGCCGATCCGCTCTACCGCGTGCATGAAGTCCTCGTCCGAATCGACTGCGGCATAGGGCGCGGGCTTGCCCCCGAGCCGCTCGACGAAACGCTTTTCCTTGAGGCGGTCCTGCGCGGTTTCGAGCGCGCGCGGGTGCGGGGCCAGGAGGTTCTGCGGGATCGCCGCGACCGCGCTCAGCGGCACATTCTCGAATTCCCAGCTCACCACGTCGCATTTCGCGGCAAAGGCAGCGAGCGCGCGTTTGTCGCCCCAGCCGTTGGCGAAGAAATCGCCGCAGACTTCGGCCATCACATTGTCGCCCTCTGGCGCATAGCCGATCGTGCGGTAGCCAAGCTGGGCAGCGGCCATGGCCATCATCCGGCCCAGCTGGCCGCCGCCGAGAATGCCGATGGTGGAACCTGGTGCTAACGCCAAGAAACTCTACCCTGTTCGCCCTGAGCCTGTCGAAGGACCGTTCTTCCTTCTAGCTCGGCTTTAAAGAGAAATACGGGGCTTCGACAAGCTCAGCCCGAACGGACATGATAGAATAAGCTAGTCGACCGGTGTCTCACCCACCGCCGCGCTGCACGCCGCACGCCAGGCCTGCAGCCGCTCGGACAGATCCTCGTCGCCCAGCGCGAGAATGGCAGCAGCCAGCAGCCCGGCATTGCGTGCGCCCGCCTCGCCGATCGCCAGCGTGCCGACCGGGACGCCGGCGGGCATCTGCACGATCGAAAGCAGGCTATCTATACCCTTGAGCGCCTTGGATTGCACCGGCACGCCCAGCACCGGCAGGTGTGTCATCGAGGCGATCATGCCAGGCAGATGCGCCGCGCCGCCCGCACCTGCGATAATGACATCGAAACCTTCGCCTTCGGCGCCCTTGGCAAAGGCGCTCATCCGGTCGGGCGTGCGGTGCGCGGAAATGATCCGCGCTTCGTGCTCGACTTCGAGTTCTTCCAACACCTCGGCGGCGCATTGCATGGTTGGCCAGTCCGACTGGCTGCCCATCACGATAGCGACACGTCCCATCCCTTTGGCCCCCATGATGACCTTAACTGTCCTTGAGATAATAGCGTTCGCCCGGCTGCATCACCTCATCAAAGTCATAGATGATCGGCTGGCCAGTGGGAATCTCGAGCCCGGTGATATCATCGTCCGAGATTTGCGAAAGGTGCTTCACCAGCGCACGCAAGGAATTGCCATGGGCCGAGATGATCACCGTTTCGCCGCTCGCCAGCACCGGCAAAATGTCGCTTTCCCAATAGGGCAGCACGCGCGCGATCGTAAGCTTGAGGCTTTCGGTGCGGGGCACCTCGATCCCGGCATAGCGCGGATCGGCAGAGAGATCATACTTGCCGCCGGGCTCCATCTCGGGTGGCGGTACGTCGAAACTGCGGCGCCAGATATGGACCTGCTCGTCGCCATGTCTTTCGCGGGTCTCCTGCTTGTCGAGCCCGGTCAGGGCGCCATAGTGCCGCTCGTTCAGGCGCCAGTTCTTGACCTCGGGGATCCATAGCCGGTCTGCCTGATGCAGCGCGAAATGGAGCGTCCGGATCGCGCGGGTTTGCAGCGAGGTGAAGGCGCGGGTCGGCAGCACGCCCTTGTCCTTCATCAGCGCGCCCGCCGCCATGGCTTCCTCAACGCCGCGTTCGGTCAGGTCGACGTCCCACCAGCCGGTAAAGCGGTTTTCGAGGTTCCACTGGCTCTGGCCGTGTCGGACGAGGATCAATTTAGGCAAGGATCATGCTCCAGCTGTCAGGAGCAACACGCGTTAGCTGTCGTCGCGCTTGTTGGGAAGCCTCTCGGCCCCCGATTCGCTCGTTTCACGCGACATCTGGCGGCTTTGGGCCTTCCTGCGGCGCAGATTCTCGCGCAATTTGGCCGCCAGGCGCTCTTCACGCGACATATTCTTGTCCCGATCTTCACTCATGCGAAACGCCTTGCCTCCAATGGGCCGGAAGCTCAAGCGTGGCTTGACATTGTGTGCTTGCGCGACAATAGGCGCGCGGCATTCGCAGCGCTGCTGTAGCTCAGTGGTAGAGCGCACCCTTGGTAAGGGTGAGGTCGGGAGTTCAATCCTCCCCAGCAGCACCATTTCCGGCTGTAATCAGTCGCCGGTGTGCAGCTGTGCCAAATCCCCAGGGCGGTTCACATTCAACAGCGGCGGGTCGATCTCCATTTGTCGCGCGCCGATGCTTTCGGCGAAGCCATATAGCGACCGCCCGCCGCCTTGCAGATACGCATCAAGCCGCTGCGCCAGCACGGCAGGCCACAGCCCTACCACGGGCTGGCTTTGCACGATTGCGGCGCCATCGCCGGCCAGTATCCCGGCGAGATTATCCGGCAGGTTGGGAATATCGCAGCCGCTGCTCAGCACTGCATCAAAGCCCCGCGCCTGTGCATAATGCAGCGCCGCGTTGAGCCCGCCAAGCGGGCCCAGCCCGGCTTCAGGCCGGTCAGCCAGGCAATCAAAACCGGCCTCATCGCGGCCGCAAATCACCAGCGCCGCACACTGTGCCGCCAGCGCACTGCCCACCTGATCGATCAATCGCCCGCCCTTGTAGGTGGCATAGGCCTTGTCGCTGCCGAATCGGCGTGCTTGTCCGCCGGCCAGGATCGCTCCGACTATTCGCATGCGTCCCGGCTAGCGGGTTAGCGCCACCCGGGCCAGTCATAACCCGCCGATAGCGAACGATTGTGCCTTGCGGGATGGAGGCGTCTTAGCCATGTAAGACGGCATGGACGAACCGAAGGATATCGCCGCTGCGGATGCCGACGATCAGGCATTGACCCGTCTCCATCCCAACCACCTCTCTGCACTCAGGGTCGAAGCAACACTCGTGTCGATCCCCTTCCTTATTGGCGCCCTGGTGCTTGAGAGTGCAGCCGTGCTTCCGCCAGCGGTAATCATTGTGCCGGTGACGCTGATCGCGCTCGCACTGATTCTTCGCCTGCCGCTGCGCCGCCACCATGCGCGCGGCTATGTCATGAGCGATGACCGCTTGCGCGTGGTGCGGGGCCTGCTGTTCCGGCATGACACTGTGGTGCCGTTTGGCCGGGTGCAGCATATCGATGTGAGCCAGGGACCGATCGAGCGCTTCTTCGGGCTTGCCACGCTAACGGTGCATACTGCCGGCACGCACAACGCCTCGGTCAGCCTGCCGGGGCTTGGCGAGCCGCTGGCGCGCGACATGCGCGAGGATATCCGCAGCCACATAAAGCGCGAAACGATATGAGCGGCGACCCCGCGATCAAGGCCACCGGCAGCTCCAGTGTCGATGCGCCGATCGCCCGCCGCACCGATCCGCGCGCATTCCTGGTTCGTGCCACCGCCATGATGGGACAATTGGCGGTTCCGATCGTGATTGCATCGCTGACCATCTTCGACGAGGGCGAGCTGGGCGATTGGATGCTGTATTTCCTGCCGATTGTGCTGGTGGTGGTGGGCGCCAATATCGCGTTTGCCTATCTCCACTGGCTTCGGCTTACCTACATTACCGGGGCAGAGGATATTCGCGTCGAAAGCGGGATTATCAGCCGCTCCGCACGCTCTGTTCCGTATGAGCGGATACAGGATGTCAGCCTGGAGCAGAAGCTGCTGCCGCGGCTGTTCGGCCTGGTGGAAGTCAAGTTCGAAACCGGGGCGGGGGGCGGTGAGGATCTCAAGCTCGCCTATCTTTCCGAGGCTGACGGGGAAGCCCTGCGCCGGCTGGTGAGGGCGCGGCGCGAGGAAGATACGGCAGAGGCCGCGGCAGGCGGCACTCAAGAGATCGAAACCGCTGAAGCCGGTGAACACGGCGAAGTGCTGTTCGCGATGGATGCGAAGCGGCTTACCACATTCGGCCTGTTCGAGTTCTCGCTCGCCGTATTCGCAGTGATCGGCGGCCTGTTCCAGTATGCCGACACCTTCATCGGCGTTGAATTGTGGGATCCTGAACTGTGGCTCGGCTTTGCGCAAAGCCAGCAGGGCTGGATCGAAAGCCTCGGTCCGGCGGTCCAGGTCATCAGCGCCATTGCCGGCCTGATCGCGCTGCTGCTGGTGGGCTCGGTGACCGGATTGGTGCGCACTTACCTGCGCGACTGGGGCTTTGTGCTGGAAAAGACCGCGCGCGGTTTCCGCCGCCGCCGGGGGCTGTTCACCCGTACCGACGTGGTGATGCCGGTGCACCGTGTGCAGGCGCTTGAGCTGGGCACCGGCTTGCTGCGTTACCGCTTCGGCTGGCACGGGCTCAAATTCGTCAGCCTGGCGCAGGATGCGGGATCATCGAGCCATGTGGTGGCGCCGTTTGCGCATTTGGAAGAGATCGCGCCGATCATCCATGCTGCGGGATTCGCGCCGC
Source organism: Altererythrobacter chaiwopuensis (assembly GCF_054957755.1). Taxonomy (NCBI): domain Bacteria; kingdom Pseudomonadati; phylum Pseudomonadota; class Alphaproteobacteria; order Sphingomonadales; family Erythrobacteraceae; genus Altererythrobacter; species Altererythrobacter chaiwopuensis. The sequence continues at coordinate 400,583 of NZ_JBTXJG010000001.1, read as the reverse complement.
CCACGGATGAGCTGGACTGGCGCCGCGTCAGCCGCAACTACCGCTTTGACAGCGCGGCGCTGGAAGGCGGGCTTTTCGCGCTTGCGGCAATCCCCGTGGCAATATTGGCACCCGCGCCATTCGTGCTTGCCCCGCTGGCGCTTGCCCTCGGGTCCGTCGCCGCCAATCTCTATGCCTGGCAATTCAACCGCCACGCCTTGAGTGTGAAGCAGGTTTTTGCCCGGCGCGGCTGGTTCTCTCCGCGCACGCAGGTGGCCTCGCGGGTCAAGCTGCATTCCCTCGAAATTGCGCAGGGGCCGATTGCCCAGCGGCGCGGCTATGCCACGCTGCATCTGGGGCTTGCGGGCGGCACGCTGGCGATACCGGGAATACCGCTCGCACGCGCGAGGGAACTTCGCGCTGCGATTATCGAGAGCGTTGCGGCAAAGGATTTCTCGCAGTTGACCTGAGCGTCAGGCCGCGATCAAGCCCTTCCAGTCCGGATTGCCAGCCAGTTTTGCGGCGACAAACGAGCATTTCGGAACGATCTTGAAACCGAGCTCGCGTGCGTCGGCGACGAATCGTTCCACCAGCAGGCCGCCAATTCCTCGCCCGCCGATCTTGGGAGGCACCACGGTATGGGTCGCGATGCGGATATTCTCTCCGCCCGGTTCCCAATCGAGGTATCCGGTCGCGCTCTCGCCGGCAACATGCGCGACGTATCTTCCACCAGATTGATAATCGTTATGGGTGATTTTTGGTTGATCAGGCGTCACTTGATGCGCTCCGGCTTGCCAAGTTGGCCGCGAACTCTACACGGACAGTATATGCCGATGCAAAGCCCTTTCCTGTCCGACAATGCCGCCACCGTTCACCCCCGGCTGTGGGAGGCGATGCGCGCCGCCGATGCGCCCGACAACCCCTATGACGGCGACCGCCTGAGCGCCGAACTGGATGCGCGCTTCAGCGATCTGTTTGGGCGTGACTGTGCGGCGATCTGGATCGCCACCGGCACGGCGGCCAACTGCCTGGCGCTGGCGACCATGGTGCAGCCACATGGCGGGGTGGTGTGCCATAAGGAAGCGCATATCGAAGTCGACGAGGGCGGCGCGCCCGGTTTCTTTCTTCACGGCGCCAAGCTGATGCTGGCGCAGGGCGAAGGTGCGAAGCTCACTCCCGCAACCATTGCCGCGGTGCTCGATCCGATCCGGCCCGATGTGCATCAGGTGCAGGCACATGCCATCGCGATCACGCAGGCAAGCGAATATGGCTGCGCCTATCGTCCTGGCGAACTGGCGGCGCTTGGCGCTTTCGCAAAGTCGCGCGGTTTGGGCCTGCATATGGACGGCGCGCGCTTTGCCAATGCGGCGGCCTTTCTCGGCGGCTCGGCGGCGGAGGCGGCGGGGCCTTGCGACACGCTGGCCTTCGGCTGCATCAAGAATGGCGGGATGAGTGCGGAAGCGCTGGTGCTGTTCGATCCGGCGCAGGCGGATCTTGTCAAATACCGCCGCAAGCGCGCCGGGCATCTGCAATGCAAGGGCCGTTACCAGGCCGCGCAGATCCTCGCCATGCTCGAGGGTGATTTGTGGCTCGCAAACGCCCGCGCCGCCAATGCCGCCGCTGCCGAGATTGCCGGGGCCTGCGGCGAGCGGCTGATGCATCCCGTCGAAGCTAACGAGCTGTTCGTGCGGCTGACCGCGCAAGAGCGCGAGGCGCTGCGAAGCCAAGGGTTCGCATTTTACGACTGGGGCGATGACGCGGCGCGTTTCGTAACGGCGTGGAATACGCCGCAGGAAAGCGCCACGGCGCTGGCGCGCGCGATCGCTTCGCTGTGAGCGCTGGAGAATCTGGCGCGATGTTGCGCCCGGCAGTGATCATTCCTTTCCTGCTCACCGGCACGATCTGGGGTTCGACCTGGTTCGTGATCACCGGCCAGATTGACGGTGTTCCGGCGGCATGGTCGGTATTCTACCGGTTCCTGCTGGCCACCCCGGCCATGTTTCTGCTGGCGCTGGTGATGAAGCGCAGCCTGAAGCTCAGCGCGAAAGGCCACCTTCTGGCGGTGGGCGTTGGGATCGCGCAGTTCTGCGGCAATTTCCTGTTCGTCTATCATGCAGAATTGCACATCACATCGGGCATTGTCGCGGTGATGTTCGCGCTGCTGATGGTGCCCAACGCGCTTTTTGCGCGGCTATTCATCGGCGAGAGAATACAGGGCGGCTTCGTACTGGGCAGCGCGGTGGCGATCGCGGGTGTTTCCATGCTGTTGCTGCATGAATGGCGCGCGGCACCGCTGGACGGCGACGTGGCGCTGGGCATTTCGCTGGCGATCGGCGGTATGCTGGCTGCCTCGATCGCCAATGTGGTGCAGGCCAACGAGACCGGGCGCGCGATCCCGATGGTCAGCTTGCTGGCCTGGGCGATGCTTTACGGCACCGGGGTTGATCTCGCCTTTGCACTGGCAACAGCCGGGCCGCCGCCGCTGCCCGCACATTGGCAATATTGGGCGGGGATCACCTATCTGGCGTTGATCGGATCGGTCGTCACCTTCCCGCTGCATTACAATCTTGTGCGGCAGATCGGCGCGGGCCGTACGGCCTATAACGGGATCGTGACGGTGGCTGTGGCCATGCTGCTCTCCACCTTGTTCGAAGGCTATCGCTGGACCGCGCTGACTGCGGGCGGCATGGCGCTGGCGGTACTGGGCATGCTGCTGGCGCTGCGGGCGCGCAAGCAAAAGAGCATCAAGGTGGGGCAGGCGACAGTGCTGCGCCATGATGTAGATTAAAGCAGGCTCAGCAAGCCTTCCTTGTAGGTCGGGAAATTCGGCTCCCAGCCGAGCAATCGCTTGGCCTTGCCGTTGGCAACCCGGCGGTTCTCGGCATAGAAACCGCGCGCCATTTCACTGAGCTTTGCTTCTTCGAGAGTTTGGAGCGGCGGGGGATCGACCCCCAGCAGGCGGCAGGCTTCCTCGATCACCGCGTTCTGGCTCGCGGGAAGATCATCGGCGAGATTGTAGGCGCCGGGCGGCGCGCCGCGCTCGATCGCCGCCAGCACGCCAGATACGATGTCACCGACATGGACCCGGCTGAACACCTGATCGGGCAAGTCGATCCGCTTCGCCTTTCCCTCACGCACCCGGTCAAGCGCGCTGCGGCCCGGGCCATAGATTCCGGGCAGTCGGAACACGCGCGCGCCCAATTCGAGCCAATTTGCATCGGCCTCCGATCGGGCAGACCGCCTGCCAGTGCCCACAGGTGCGCTTTCATCGACCCAGGCACCCTTTGTGTCACCGTAGACCCCGGTTGAGGAGAGATAGCCGAGCCAGCGCCCATTCAGCGCATCGCCATAGCGCGCAAGCACCGGGTCACGCCCGCTTCCGCGATCGGGCGGCACCGATGACAGCACATGGCTGGCCCCGGCCAGCACCTCGCGCACCGCAGATTCGTCCGCGAAATCGAGATTGCCCCGGCTGCCGGTCGCATCTACTTGCCAGCCGCGCTCTTCCAGCGCGCTGGCGACACGCCCTGCCGTATAACCCCGCCCGAAGATCAGCATTTGCGCCATACTGCCCATCTAAGCGTTGGACTGCGGCGCAAAGCAACCTAAATCACCCACCATGGATATTGCACAAAGCCCCGACATGGCGGACGCCGCCCCCACTCCGCATGAACCACCGGCAATCCGGCGCGAAGATTACCAGCCCTTCCCATGGCTGGTTCCGGAGATCGAGCTCGCTTTCGACCTTGGCCTCGATGCGACCAGGGTCATCTCGAAGCTCACGGTCGCGCGCAATGCCAAGGCCGATGCGTCGCCGACGATCCGCCTCAATGGCGACGGGCTCGAGCTGCTTTCGCTCAAGGTCGATGGCGAGATCCGCAACGATTGGTCGATGGACGGGGACGATCTGATGCTGCCGCTTTCGGGCGATGCGCATGAGATCGAGATCGTGACCGAAGTCGATCCCACGGCGAACACGCGGCTTGAGGGGCTCTATGCCTCAAGCGGCATGCTCTGCACCCAGTGCGAGGCCGAGGGGTTCCGCCGCATCACCTTCTTCCCTGACCGGCCCGATGTGCTCAGCACCTATCGCGTGCGGATGAGCGGCGCGAAGGGTCAATTCCCGGTGCTGCTCTGCAACGGCAACAAGGTTGGCGAAGGCGAAAACGCCGACGGCACCCACTGGGCGCAGTGGCACGATCCCTGGCCCAAGCCGTCCTACCTGTTTGCGCTCGTCGCAGGCGAACTGGTGGCGAACTCCAAACCCTTCAACACCGCATCGGGCCGCGAGGTCGAATGCAATATCTGGGTGCGGCCTGAAGACCTGGCCCGCACGGATCACGCGCTCGAATCGCTCCACCGATCGATGGCGTGGGACGAAGAGGTATTCGGGCGCGAATACGACCTCGATCTCTACAACATCGTCGCAGTCAGCGATTTCAACATGGGGGCGATGGAGAACAAGGGGCTCAACGTTTTCAACACCAAATATGTGCTGGCTGACCCGGATACCGCCACCGATGCCGATTTCGACGCGGTCGAGGGCGTGATCGCGCACGAATATTTTCACAACTGGTCGGGCAACCGCGTGACCTGTCGCGACTGGTTCCAGCTGAGCCTCAAGGAAGGTTTCACCGTGCTGCGCGACCAGCTGTTCAGCCAGGACATGCAGGGCGAGGCGGTCAAGCGGATCGAAGACGTGCGCATCCTGCGTGCGGCGCAGTTCCCGGAGGACTCCGGCCCGCTGGCTCATCCGATCCGGCCTGACAGCTACCGCGAGATCAGCAATTTCTACACCGCCACGGTCTATAACAAGGGCGCCGAAGTGATCCGCATGATGCGTTCGATGTGCGGGCCCGAACATTTTCGCAAGGGCACGGATCTCTATTTCAAGCGCCACGATGGCGAGGCCGCGACCTGCGAGGATTTCATCCGCGCGATCGAGGACGGGGCCGGGCTGGACCTTGCGCAGTTTCGCCTGTGGTACACCCAGGCGGGGACGCCGCGTGTCGCGGTAAAGTTGGAGCACTCGGGTGACACCGTCACGTTGACTTTGAGGCAGTCCGTACCGCCAACCCCTGGCCAGCCTGACAAGCAGCCGATGCTGATCCCGCTCAGGATCGCCTTGCTGGACCGCGCCAGCGGCAGGCACAGGGGCGAAGAACTGGTGGTGCTGGACCGGGCTGCACAGAGCTTCACGTTTACCGGCTTCGCAGAGCCGCCGGTGCTTTCGATCAACCGCGGCTTCACCGCCCCGGTGATGATCGAACGTGATGTCCCGCGCGAAGACCTGATGCTGCTCGCCGCGCATGATGATGACAGTTTCGCACGCTATGAGGCCATGCAGGAGCTGGTCGTGGGCCATCTGGTGGCCGCGGCCAAGGGCGCTCTCGGCGATAGCGGGCGTGCAGCAGGCGAAGCCGCGATCGTGCAGGCACTGGGCGCGGTGCTGGATGACAAGGCGCTCGACGATTCGATGCGCGGCGAGCTGATGCTGCTGCCCAGCCAGACCTATCTGATGGAGCAGCTCGACAAGGCGGACCCGGGCGTGATCCATGCCGCGCGCGAAGCGCTCAAGGCGGTGCTTGCGCGTGAACTCGCTGGCCCGCTGCAGGCACTGTATGAGCGCGCGGCGCAGGTGCCCTATGATGGCGCTGGCGCGCGCGGCGCGCGCAAGGTCAAGACACAGGCCCTGGCCTATCTGGCCGCGCACGATCCGGTGCAGGCGGCAGAATTGGCGGCACGGCAATATGACGCGGCTGACAATATGACCGACCGGCAAGGCGCGCTGATGGTGCTCGCCGGGCTTGAGCATCCGGCGCGTGAGGAAAGGCTGTCGGCATTCTACAGCCGTTATCAGGGCAATGCGCTGGTGATCGACAAATGGTTCACCCTGCAGGCGCTCTCGCTCCATCCGAAGGTGCTGGGGCATATCAAGGCGCTCGCCGACCATCCCGATTTCACGCTCAAGAACCCCAACCGCGTGCGCTCGCTCTATATGGCGCTGGCCGGCAACCCGCCCGCCTTCCATGTGGAGAGCGGCGAGGGCTACCGGATGATCGCGGACCTGATTCTCGCTCTCGATCCGATCAACCCACAAACTGCGGCACGCTTCGTGCCCGCGCTGGGGCGGTGGAGACGTATCGAGGATGGTCGAGCGGCACTGATGCGCGGCGAGCTGGAACGGCTGGCCGGTGCCAAGCTGTCGCGCGACACATTCGAGCAGGTCACGCGCAGTCTGAATGGCTGACGCGGCATCCTTCGATATCGCGAAATCGGCTGTGCTGGAGGGAGTTCCGCACGGTTTTTTCGGGCATGGCGGCGGCCTCCATCAGTTGGGCTATGGCGGCGAGGGCGACGTGGGCGCCATTCGCGCAGACCGCGCGGCGGCAGCTGAGCGAGTCTTGCCCGGCGGGGTGCTGGTTGCCCCGCATCAGGTCCATTCGCCGGACGTGCTGTGCGTCAATGCAGGGTGGGAAGATAGCGCAAGCGGCCGCCCGGTGGCGGACGCGCTGGTAACCTCCACCCCAGGCCTGGTGCTGGGCATCGTGACTGCAGATTGTGCGCCGGTGCTGTTTGCGGACCGCGCTGCAGGCGTGATCGGCGCGGCGCATGCCGGCTGGCGCGGCGCGCGTGGCATCGATGGGCGCGGTGTGCTGGAAAACACCGTTGCAGCGATGGAAAAGCTTGGAGCGAAGCGCGCCAGCATAGCGGCGGTGATCGGGCCGACGATCGCGCAGGCGAGCTATGAAGTGGACGCACCCTTCCGCGCCAAATTCTCTGCGAAAGAGGGGCGGTTCTTTTCCCCTGGCCGCACTAGCCACTGGCAATTTGACCTGCCGGCCTATGTCACGGCGCGGCTGGAAGCCGCCGGTATCGGGTCGGTCGAAGACTTAGCGCTCGACACATATTCTCTCGAAGACAGGTATTATTCCTATCGCCGGGCGACCCATCGCGGCGAGCCGAACTATGGCCGCATGCTAAGCCTAATTGCCCTGCCTTGAGGGCGGGCAGACCCGCTTGCGCGAAACCGAACAGCTTGTGCCCAAAACACGGTTGGCATCGCCAAGCTTTGCGTCTATCAGCGCCGCCAAATGGGCGTTTCCCGCCTAGCGGGATCAAGCGTCAGAGGTCTTTCAGGCAAGCGATCGCGCGGCGTGAGTTTGGCGGGAAGGCATTGATCCGAAGGCGTCCGGGGGCATGTGCGGCCGGACAAAGTTAGCAGGGTAAAGGCTGATGGCTGAAACGACTGGCACCGTTACACCCGATGCCGCCTCTATGGCGGGAGAAGACGGGTTCCGGCGGCGCGATTTCATTCATATTGCTGCGGTGAGCGCGGCTGGCGTGGGCGGCGTGGTTACGCTGCTGCCGCTGGTCAGCCAGATGTCGCCATCCAGGGACGTGCTGGCCGCCAGTACAACCGAGGTCGATGTTTCGGCAATCGAGCCGGGCCAGGCGATCAAGGCCGAATTCCGCAAGCAGCCGCTGTTCGTGCGCCGCCTGACACCGACAGAGATCGACGAGGCCAATGCGGTTGATGTTGCATCGCTGCGCGATCCGGCCTCCTTGATCGAACGCACCAAGGATGGCCACCACGACATGTTGGTGACCATGGGCATCTGCACCCATCTGGGCTGTGTACCGCTGGGTGCGGCGGAGGGTGAGAACAAGGGCGATTATGGCGGCTATTTCTGCCCCTGCCACGGCTCGCACTACGACACCGCAGGGCGCATCCGCAAAGGTCCGGCACCAGCCAACCTTGTTGTTCCCGATTACGAATTCACTTCTGACAGCGTCATCCGCGTCGGCTGAGAACTGAGAGAATTGCGATGAGCTTTGCCTGGGCACGCCAGTACGAACCGCAGAATGCGTTCATGAAATGGATGGACGAGAGGCTTCCGCTTCCTCGCCTGGTCTATAACGCAGTGGGGGCCGGCTATCCGGTACCGCGCAACCTCAATTATATGTGGAATTTCGGCGTTCTGGCCGGTTTCTTTCTGGTGGTACAGATCATTACCGGGGTTATCCTGGCGATGCATTATGCAGCCAATCAGACGGTTGCGTTTGCCACGGTCGAACACATCATGCGCAACGTCAACTGGGGCTGGCTGATGCGCTATGCGCATGCCAACGGCGCCAGCTTCTTCTTCATCGTGGTCTATCTCCACATCTTCCGCGGCTTCTTCTACTCTTCGTACAAGGCCCCGCGCGAGATGATCTGGTTGCTGGGAGTGGTCATCTTCCTGCTCATGATGGCTACCGCCTTCATGGGCTATGTTCTGCCCTGGGGCCAGATGAGCTTCTGGGGTGCACAGGTGATTACCGGCCTGTTCGGCGCGATCCCGCTGGTTGGCGAAAATCTGCAGATCTGGATCCTGGGCGGATATGCACCTGACAATGCTGCATTGAACCGCTTTTTCAGCCTGCACTTCCTGCTGCCCTTCGTGATTGCCGCTGTGGTGATCCTGCATGTGTGGGCACTGCACATTCCGGGGTCATCCAACCCCACCGGGGTGGAAGTGAAGAGCGAGAGCGACACTGTGCCGTTCCATCCGTACTACACGGCGAAGGACGGTTTCGGCCTCGGTGTGGTGCTGATCTTCTTCGCTATCATGGTGTTCTTCGCGCCCAATGCGCTGGGCCACCCGGACAATTACATCGAAGCGAACCCACTCTCGACCCCGGCGCTGATCGTGCCCGAATGGTACTTCTATCCATTCTACGCGATCCTGCGCGCCTTTACCTTCGACTTCATCCTTCCGGCCAAGCTTTGGGGCGTGCTGGCGATGTTTGCTTCGATTCTGGTGTGGTTCTTCCTGCCCTGGCTTGACAAGGGAGCGGTGCGCAGCGGCCACTATCGCCCACTGTTCCGCAAGTTCTTCTGGTTCGGGCTGATCCCGTGCATGGCCGCGCTGTTCTACCTCGGCGGAGCGCACGCGGAAGAGCCGTACATCATGCTCAGCCAGTTCGCGACCGCGTATTACTTCCTCCACTTCCTTGTGATCCTGCCGATCGTCAGCTCGATCGAAAAGCCCGAGCCGTTGCCTTACTCGATCACCGATGCAGTGCTGGGCGGCAAAGCCGCAACCGAAGCCTAAGGACGAAAGAAAGCTAACGATATGACCCGTATCATTTCCATCGTCGTCGGTATCGGCTTTACCGTCGCGGTTTTGTGGGCGTTTGCCTTTGGTGTCGGCCCGGCCTTCTCGACCTTCGCCAAGCACGGCCAGTTTGTCGAACCGACCGCCGAACTTGAACTTCACAAGGTTGCGCATGGTCCGGAAGGCGGATTCAGCTTCGATGGCCCGTTCGGCAAATGGGACTATGCCCAGCTCCAGCGCGGGTATCAGGTCTACAAGGAAGTGTGTGCAGCGTGCCACAGCCTGCAATATGTCGCCTTCCGCAATCTGGAGGAGCTGACCTACAGCGAAGCCGAGGTTAAGGCCGAAGCGGCGCAGTACCAGATCCCGAAATACAACTCGGCCACCGCCGAGGTGACGACTGCGCCGGGGCTGCCGACCGATCACTTCCCGCCGGTACCCTATTTCGGCACGGGTCACCCGCCCGATCTCTCGCTGATCACCAAGGCGCGCCATGATGGCAGCAATTATGTATATTCGCTGCTCACCGGATATGGCGAGCCCGATCCTGAAGTGCTGGCCAAATTCCCGGATTTCGAAGTTCCGGCAGGGATGAGCTTCAACCCCTATTTCGCCAATGTGAACATCGCCATGGCGCCGCCGCTGACCACTGATGGGCAGGTCACCTATGCCGACGGTACAGAGGCAACAGTGAGCCAGATGGCCAAGGACGTTTCGGCATTCCTGACCTGGACCGCTGAACCCACGCTGGTGAAGCGCAAGCAGACCGGCTGGCCGGTGCTTGGGTTCCTGCTGTTTGCGACAATCCTGGCCTATCTTTCGAAGAAACAGATCTGGGCATCGCTCAAACCGCGCAAGAAAGACTGATCTTTTTCGCGCATGTAATTGTTGAGGCGCCCTGCCATCTTCGCGATGGTGGGGCGCCTTGCTTTGGAGAATGACGCAATGACGCCCAGCGAACTCAAGGGACTGATCCGCACAGTGCCGGATTTTCCCCAGCCCGGCATCCAGTTCCGCGATATCACCACCTTGATCAGTCATCCACTAGGGCTTGCTGCGACGGTCAGGCACCTGGCTGATCGCGCGCGCGACCTTGGTGCCGAGGCGATCGCGGGCATGGAAGCACGCGGATTTATCTTTGGTGCGGCAGTGGCAGTGGAACTGGGGCTCGGTTTTGTCCCGGTGCGAAAACCGGGCAAGCTGCCGGTCAAGGTGCTGGGGATCGACTATGCGCTGGAATATGGCACCGACCGGCTCGAGATCGATCCACTTGCGATCCCGCATGGGCAGACAGTTGTGATCGTGGACGACCTGATCGCCACTGGCGGCACCGCGCTGGCCGCTGCGCAGCTTCTGCGCCAGGCGGGGGCAACGGTGGACGATGCGCTGTTCGTGATCGACCTGCCCGACCTTGGCGGTGCGGGCAAGCTACGTGAAGCGAGCGTCGAAGTCAGCGCCCTGATGCAATTCGACGGAGAATAGCCGCGCCGCGGTCAGCCGAGCTTGCGCACTTCTTCGAGCACGCGCTCGGCCCATTCCGGACGGCAGATCAGCAGGTCAGGCAAATAGGTGTCCGCATTGTTGTAGACCAGCGGCGATCCGTCGATGCGTGAGCAGTGCAGCCCGTGTGCTTGCGCCACCGCCACCGGCGCGCAATTGTCCCATTCATATTGCCCGCCTGAATGGAGGTATATCTCCGCCTCACCGCGCACCACGGCCATGGCTTTGGCACCGGCACTGCCCATCGGCACCAGTTCGCCGCCGATCGCCTTTGCCACTGCCACGGCTTCCTGTGCAGGACGCGTGCGGCTGACGACCAGACGCGGCACAGCCGCAGCTGGCTGCAGCATCATGGGCTGATCTGACCGCAGCACAATCCCTCGGCTCCCGTCTTCCGCCGTCAGCCCAGGCAATGCAACCGCACCCACCATGGCCTGGCCACCGACCGCCAGCCCGACATGTACGGCCCAGTCGCTGCGTTCCTCGCCATATTCCCGCGTCCCATCGACCGGGTCGATGATCCATACGCGGCGTTTTTCCAGCCTGGCCGGGTTGTCACTTTCCTCTTCGGATAGCAGCCCGTCATCGGGACGCTCGTGACGCAGCGCCTCGCACAGGAAAGCATTGGCCAACCGGTCGCCTTCCTGGCCCAGCGCCTTGCCATGAAATTGGCCGCTCGCGCGCACATCCAGCAGTATACGCCCCGCTTCCGCAGCCAGCTGTGCAGCAAGGTCGGCGTCGATTGAACTCTTGTCACCAATCATTTCAGCGGCAGGATCTGTTCGATGATATATTCGGCCGCTTCGGCCGGGGTCATCTCGACTGTGTTGACACGAATTTCCGCATTTTCAGGCGGTTCATAGGGGCTGTCGATCCCGGTGAAGTTCTTCAGCTGGCCTTCGCGTGCCTTCTTGTAGAGACCCTTCACATCGCGGCTTTCCGCAACCTCCAGCGGCGTGTCGACGAAGATCTCGATGAACTCGCCCTCGGGCAACATCTCGCGCACCATGCGCCGTTCGGCGCGGAACGGGCTGATGAAGGCAGTGAGCACGATCAGCCCGGCATCTGCCATCAGCTTCGCGACTTCGCCGATACGGCGGATATTTTCGATCCGGTCCGTTTCGGTAAAACCGAGGTCGCGATTGAGCCCGTGGCGGACATTGTCGCCATCGAGCAGGAAGGTGTGGCGGTTCATCAGGTTGAGCCGCTTTTCCACCTCATTGGCAATGGTCGACTTGCCTGAACCGGAAAGCCCGGTGAACCACAGCACACGGGGCTTCTGGTTCTTGAGCGCGGCGTGATCGTCGCGGGTGATCTCGCTCGGTTGCCAGTGGACGTTCTGCGCCCGCCGCAGGCTGAAATGGATCATTCCTGCTGCCACCGTGGCATTGGTGAACTTGTCGATCAGGATGAAACCGCCAAGCTGGCGGCTCTTGTCATAGGGTTCGAAGGTGATCGGGCGATCGGTGCGTAGCTCCGCGACGCCGATGGCATTGAGGTCGAGCGTCTTCGCCGCCAGGTGCTCAAAGCTGTTGATACAGATCTCGTATTTGGGCGGCTGCACATTGGCAGTGACGGTCTGTGTGCCCAGCTTGAGCCAATAGCCGCGCCCGGGCTTGAGCGCCTCGTCGCTCATCCACACGATGGTGGCTTCGAACTGATCGGAAGCTTCGGGCGGATCGCCCGCTGCCGCGATCACATCGCCGCGGCTGCAATCGACCTCGTCCTCCAGCGTGAGCGTGACCGATTGGCCCGCCACCGCTTCATCCAGCTCACCATCGAAGGTTGAGATGGTTTTGACCGTGCTGGTTCTGCCCGAAGGGACGATCCGCACCGCATCGCCCGGCTTGATGGTGCCGTCCGACACCAGCCCTGCAAAACCGCGGAAATCGAGATTGGGCCGGTTGACCCATTGCACCGGCATGCGGAAGCTACGCTCTTGCGCCAGAGTATTGGCCAGCTCGACCGTTTCGAGGTGGTAGATCAGGCTGGGTCCTGAATACCACGGCGTATTGGCCGAAGGCGCTTGAGTTATATTGTCGCCCTTGAAGCCCGAGATCGGGATTGTGGTAAACTCCGCAATGCCGATCTCCTCGGCGAACTTGCGGTAATCGCGCACGATCTGGTCGAACACGGCCTGCTCATAGCCGACCAGGTCCATCTTGTTGACCGCCAGCACCATATGCCGGATGCCGAGCAGATGCGCGATGTAGGAATGGCGCCGTGTCTGCTCGAGCACGCCCTTGCGCGCATCGATCAGGATCACCGCCAGGTCAGCGGTGGAGGCGCCGGTCACCATATTGCGCGTGTACTGCACATGGCCGGGCGTATCGGCCACGATGAACTTGCGTTTCTCGGTCGCGAAGAAGCGATAGGCGACATCGATCGTAATGCCCTGTTCGCGTTCTGCAGCAAGCCCATCTACCAGCAGGGCAAAATCGATCTCCTGCCCCTGCGTACCTTGCTTCTTGCTGTCGCTTTCAAGCGCGGCGAGCTGATCTTCGAAGATCATCTTGGAATCATAGAGCAACCGGCCGATCAGGGTGCTCTTGCCGTCATCCACGCTGCCGCAGGTGATGAAACGCAGCAGCTGCTTGTTCTGGTGGGTTTCGAGATAAGTCTCGATATCCTCGGCGATCAGCGCATCGGGGCGATAGGCTGGCTGGTTCTCAGGGGGGGTCATCAGAAGTAGCCCTCCTGCTTCTTCTTCTCCATTCCCGCGCCGCCTTCATCCTTGTCGATCACGCGCCCCTGGCGTTCGCTGGTGGAGGTGAGCAGCATCTCCTGCACCACTTCAGCCAGAGTCGAGGCCGTGCTTTCGACCGCTCCGGTCAGCGGCCAGCAGCCCAGCGTGCGAAAGCGCACCGATCGCGGGGTGATTTCCGGCTTGCGGCCAAGAACCTGCTCAAGCCGGTCGGGATCATCGGCCATGAACAGGCCGCCTTCCCATTCATAGGTCGGGCGCTGCGCCGCGAAATAGAGCGGCACGATCTCGATCCTTTCACGCATGATATATTGCCAGATGTCGAGCTCGGTCCAGTTGCTCAAGGGGAACACGCGGATGCTCTCACCCTTGGCTTTCTTCGCGTTATATATGTTCCACAGCTCGGGCCGCTGGTTCTTCGGGTCCCAGCCGTGGCTGGCGGTGCGGAAAGAAAACACGCGTTCCTTCGCGCGGCTTTTTTCTTCGTCACGACGCGCTCCGCCGAATGCGGCATCGAACCCGTAATGGTCGAGCGCCTGCTTCAGCCCCTGTGTCTTCCACATATCCGTGTGCAGCGGGCCATGGTCGAACGGGTTGATCCCGCGTTCCTGCGCCTCTTCATTTTGCCACACCAGCAATTCCATGCCGGCTTCCTGCGCCATCTTTTCGCGCAGATCGTACATTTCGCGGAACTTCCAGGTGGTATCGACATGCAGCAGCGGGAATGGCGGCGGCGCAGGATAAAACGCCTTGCGCGCCAGATGCAGCATCACCGCGCTGTCCTTGCCGATCGAATAGAGCATGACCGGGCGTTCAGCCTCGGCCACCACCTCGCGCATGATGTGGATGCTTTCGGCTTCGAGCCGCTCAAGATGGGTCAGGCTTCGCATAGGGTTTCGCTAATTGATTGAGTATTGACTCGCGGCCTAGTGGCTCAAGGCGTCGGAGAAAATATAGAATTGCTTGCAGGAGTGTAAGGTGAGGCGTGTCGAGACAGTTGACGAATCCCCTGCAACCGTGGCAATTGCGCGCGCCCATGACGCATGGCGTGAGCGGGCGGGTATAGCTTAGTGGTAAAGCCCTAGCCTTCCAAGCTAGTTATGCGGGTTCGATTCCCGCTACCCGCTCCAGCCTCTCGATCGCAGCACAAGATTGCAGCAATGCGGGTTCGATTGTCCTCGCTGCGCTCGTTCGTCTGCGACTCCCCTCTACCCGCTCCATCTCTTCCGGGGCAGAGCCTGAACCCAAAAGAAAAGCCGGACACCCCAGTTATTCTGGTGGCGTCCGGCTTCGGAACCCGAAAGGCTCACATGCCGTTTCTAGTGAAGGTGTAGCGACGGGCATTGAAATTGGCTTGTCCCCAAACTGGGGGTCAACTGCGAGTCGCTTAAATCAGCCACCTTGGCCGATGCGCGGCTTGGCGGCTGTGCTTGCCCGCAGCTATCAGTCCCAGCGAAACGGCGCGTACCGCTGCCGCTGTGCGATCGGAAACACCCAGCTTGGCGAAGATCCGCTTCACATAACTGTCGACTGAATTCTTCGAAATACCCAGGATTTCCGCGATCACCGCATTGCTCTTGCCTTCGCCGATCCAGGTGATCACGTCCAGTTCGCGCTGAGACAGTTCTGGCATGCCATCGGTATTTGGCCCTACCAGATCGCAATAGCGCTGGAAGCAGAGCTGCGCGGCAACCTGGGTTCTTCGCACATCCGCAGACATGAGCGGCTTGCGCTCTATCTGCAGACCCACGCCGACAAAGCCTGAACGCGCATAGGGACCGATGCACAGCACGCCTACGCCTTCACCTGCACGCTTCAGGAATTCCTGCTGCCCCTTGGTCAGCTTGGTCAGGCGCGGCGCGTCGGAGAAGCGAAAGGCCCTGGTTCGCGAAAGCGCGATGTCAGGCAGTGGATCATGCTGCCACAGCCCTTGCTGATATTCCTGCTCCAGTTCCCTGGGGAAACCAATGTTCCACAGCACGCGGGCGGCGCGCCGATCAGCGACAATCGGGGCAAGGAAGTACAGTGCCTGAAAATTTAGGGTGTCCAGAAGCCTTTGAATGGCACGCCGGAACAAGACAATCGTTCCTGAGTGCGCGGCTTGCGTCAATGCCTCCCAATACGGATCGTGTGTATATGGCATAGCGATCAACCTTGCGCGCCCCGCTACCCGCGGAATTGCTAACAGCCTGCTCCGGGGATCAGGCTTGCTGGTATTGACCCTTTATGCTTACGCCCATGTTGTCGATGAGGCGCGTTCCCCCGATCCGCGCAGCGACCAGCAGCCGCGCCGGAGCCCAGTTTACGCTATCAAGGGCTGCCAGAGAAGTCGAATCGACTAGCTCAGCGTAATCGATGCGATCAAAGCCTGCGCCGAGCAACGCATCCTTGAGTGCGGCGAGCGCTTGCCCCGCGTCCTCTCCCGCTTCGATTGCGGCAATCGCGGCCTTCATCGCGCGAGGCAGTGCGGCTGCTGCGGCGCGGTCGCGCTGCGAAAGATAACGGTTGCGGCTGCTCATCGCCAAACCGTCGGCCTCGCGCACGGTCGGCACACCCACGATGTCGCGTACATGCGGGCGGGTAAGATCGAGGTCGCGCGCCATCGCGCGGATCACTGCGAGCTGCTGGAAATCCTTCTCGCCGAAAAAGGCCATGTCGGGCATGACCTGGTTGAACAGCTTGCACACCACAGTGGCCACGCCATCAAAATGGCCTGGCCGCGCCGCCCCGCATTGGCCTTCGCTCACCCCGCTGACCGAAATTGTGGTGGCGAAGCCGTCGGGATACATCGCTTCGAGAGTAGGCGCCCACAGCAGCGCCACTCCTTCGGCCTCGAGCATAGCCGAATCCTGTGCCAATTGGCGCGGATAGGCATCAAGATCCTCATTGGGGCCGAACTGGGTAGGGTTGACGAAGATCGAGGCGACGACATGGTCGCATTTGGCCCTGGCTTCGCGCACCAGAGCGAGATGCCCCTCGTGCAGCGCGCCCATGGTGGGGACCAGGGCCACCGTGCTGCCCGCGTGGCGCAGCTCCGCCAGTGCATTTCTCAACATGTCGAGCGTTGTGGCGGTTTGCACCTTGGCAACCCCTCCGATATTGAAACCTCTTTCCTCCTAGCGCCCAAGTTGCGGGCGAGACAAGAAAATCGAAAGGCACGCGCGTTCATGTCCGCCAGCAACCCCCACCGGATCGTTTTCGCCAATGAAAAGGGCGGCACCGGCAAGTCCACAACGGCGGTGCATATCGCCATCGCGCTGGCCTATCGCGGGGCGCGGGTGGTGGCGATCGATCTCGACCCGCGCCAGCGCACCATGGCGCGCTATCTCGAGAACCGGGCCGATACCGCCGCTAGGCGCCAGATCGCTCTGCCAACGGCCGAGTTCCGGGTCTATGAAGGCGATGTGGAGGGGCTTGAAGCGCTCACCCATGAGCTTGGCCAGCAGGCCGATTATATCGTCTATGACACGCCGGGGCGCGACGATCCGCTGGCGCGCCACGCTGCAACCGAGGCCGATACGCTGGTCACTCCGATGAATGACAGCTTCGTCGATTTCGACCTGATCGGCCAGGTCGAAGGTGAAACCTTCAAGGTCAAACGGCTCAGCTTCTATGCCGAGCTGATCTGGGAAGCGCGGCTCAAGCGCAGCCGCGCGACGATCGAACAGCAGCGCCGCCAGATGGACTGGGTGGTGGTGCGCAACCGCACCGGCCATATCGAAGCCCGTAATATGACCCGTATCGAGCAGGCGCTGGCCGAGCTCAGCAAGCGGGTGGGTTTCCGCGTCGCGCAGGGGCTTTCCGAACGCGTGATCTACCGCGAGCTGTTCCCTTCGGGGCTCACCCTGCTCGACAAGGGGCATCTGGGAGAGCTCGGCACCAGCCACCTCGTCGCGCGGCAGGAATTGCGCGAGCTGGTAAAGGCGTTGGCGCTGCCCGAATTCGCGCCACCGCAACCACGGCTCGAGCTCGCCTGAGGCCATGATCCGCCTGCTCATCATTGCAGCAATCGCCTGCTTTGCCTGCAAGCTGATTTTCGGGCGCTGGCCGTGGGAATATCTGCGTGGGCAATCCACCCGCCAGCGCGCGCTGGACAGGGCGCGCAAGCTGCTGGGAGTGGCGCCACAGGCCGACCGCAGGCAGATTGTAGAGGCGCACAAACGTCTTGTGGCGATGGTCCATCCCGATCGCGGCGGCACCAACGAACAGGTGCACGAAGCCAATGCCGCGCGCGATCTCCTGCTCGATGAACCGCCCCCAGAGATTCCGCCGCAAGGATGACGCATGCACCGTGTATGGGCTAAGCTTGCGTCAGGCCCCCATTATTGAACCAGGCTCTATTTCATGAATCACACATTCCATCCCACCGTGCTGCGCGAATATGACATTCGCGGGATCATTGGTGAAACGCTTGGGCCAGACGATGCGCGCGCCATCGGTCGCAGTTTTGGCACCATGCTGCGCGAGGCGGGCGGCAGCAGGGTCGCGGTTGGCTATGACGGGCGGATCAGCTCACCCATTCTCGAACACGCGCTGGTCGAAGGGTTGACCGCGAGCGGATGCGACGTGGTGCGGATCGGCATGGGGCCAACCCCGATGCTCTATTACGCCGAGGCATCAACTGAGCATGTGGACGGCGGCATCCAGATAACCGGCAGCCATAATCCCTCCAATTACAATGGCTTCAAGATGGTGTTCCAGGGGCGCCCGTTCTTCGGCGCGGATATCCAGCGGCTGGGCGAGGTTTCCGCGCAGGGCGCTTGGACCAGCGGCGCCGGAGCGACCGAAACGAAGGACATCCTCGAAGAGTATGTCGGGCGGCTGCTTGAGGGGCTGGCCGGGATAGACCCCGCGGCGCTCGCCGGGCTCAAGGTCGGCTGGGATGCGGGCAATGGTGCTGCCGGCCCGGCGCTTGAGAAACTTGCTGCGCGCCTGCCGGGCACCCATCATCTGCTTTACACCGAAGTCGATGGGAATTTCCCCAATCATCATCCCGATCCCACGGTCGAGGCCAATCTGGCGGACCTCAAGGCGCTGGTCGCGGACAAGCAGCTCGATTTCGGAGTGGCTTTCGATGGCGATGGCGACCGGATCGGCGCGATCGATGGCCAGGGCCGCGTGATCTGGGGTGACCAGCTGCTGATGATCTACGCCGAGGATGTGCTCAGGGACCACCCCGGGGCGACGGTTATCGCCGATGTGAAGGCCAGCCGCGCGCTGTTCGATCATGTCGCCGCATGCGGCGGCAAGCCGCTGATGTGGAAGACCGGCCATTCGCTGATCAAGTCCAAGATGAAGGAAGTTTCCTCTCCCTTGGCAGGCGAGATGAGTGGGCACGTGTTCTTTGCCGACAGCTATTACGGCTTCGACGATGCGCTTTATGCCGGGGTGCGGCTGATCGCGGCCTCGGCAAGGCTGGGCAAATCGGTGACGGAACTGCGCAGCGCCATGCCCGCCATGCTCAACACGCCGGAAATGCGCTTCCAGGTTGACGAAGCCCGCAAGTTCGCCGCGATCGGCGAGATCGCCGAGCGCATCGCCAAGAGCGATGCCGTGGCCGACTCTACCGATGGCGTGCGCGTCACCACTGATGACGGGTGGTGGCTGCTGCGCGCCTCGAACACGCAGGATGTGCTGGTCGCTCGCGCGGAAAGCGATACGCAGGAGGGTCTCGATCGCCTGCTGGCGCAGATCGACGAGCAGTTGGCGTTGAGCAGCCTCGAGCGCGGGACAAGCGCGGGGCATTAGGCAGCGAGCATTATCGCTTTCCACATGCCGCACGATTTGCTCAGCTGTGGGAAGTGAACGGTCAATCGGAAATCCCCATGGAGATCAGCGCCTGGTTTGCCGGGCGCGGCTGGCGTGTGCGGCGCCACCAGGCGGAAATGCTGCAGGCGGCGGATCGCGGCAGGCACGCGCTGCTGGTGGCCGATACCGGCGCGGGCAAAACGCTGGCGGGTTTCCTGCCGACGCTGGCCGATTTCGCGCCGTCACGTCTGGGCAAAGCGCAGCCGCCTGAGGGTCTGCACACGCTCTATGTCTCGCCGCTAAAGGCGCTGGCGCATGACGTGCAGCGCAATTTGCTGGCCCCGGTCGAGGAGATCGCCCTGCCGGTCCGGATCGAAACCCGCAGCGGCGACACACCGCCAGACCGCAAGAAGCGCCAGCGCGCCCGCCCGCCGCATGTGCTGTTGACCACGCCCGAAAGCCTGTCGCTGCTGCTGTCCTATCCCGACAGCTTCGAAATGTTTCGCGGCCTCAAGCGCGTGGTGGTGGACGAGGTTCACGCCTTCGCCACCGGCAAACGCGGCGATCTGCTGGCGCTGGCGCTCAGCCGCTTGCAAGCGATTGCGCCTGATATGCAGCGCGCGGCGCTTTCTGCAACGGTTGCCGATCCGCAAGGGTTTCGCGCCTGGCTGGCCCCGCGGGGCGATGTGGATTCGGTTACGCTGGTCGAGGGCGAGCAAGGCGCCCCACCCAAGGTCGAGATACTGCTTCCCCGCGATGAAATCGTGCCTTGGGGCGGGCACGCCGGGCGCTGGGCTATCCCGCAGCTTTATGGCGAGATCAGGCGCAACAGGACCACGCTGGTCTTCACCAACACGCGCTTCCTGGCAGAGTTCATCTTTCAACTGCTGTGGGATGTGAACGAGGACAATCTGCCGATCGGCATCCATCATGGCTCGCTGGCGGTTGAGGCGCGCCGCAAGGTCGAAGGGGCCATGGCACGCGGCGTACTGCGCGCGCTGGTGTGCACCGCCAGCTTGGATCTGGGCGTCGACTGGGGCGATATCGACTGCGTGGTGCAGATGGGGGCGCCCAAGGGCAGTTCGCGCCTGCTCCAGCGCATCGGCCGCGCCAATCACCGGCTCGATCAAGCCAGCCGCGCGATCCTGGTGCCGGGCAACCGTTTCGAATTCCTTGAGGCAACTGCGGCCAAGGATGCGGTGGATGAGGGGCAGCGTGACGGCGAGGAGTTCCGCCCCGGCGGGCTCGACGTGCTGGCGCAGCATGTGATGGCCTGCGCCTGCGCTGGGCCGTTCCAGGAGGATGAGCTGCTGGCCGAAGTGCGCTCGACGCTGACCTATGGCTGGGTGACGCCGGAGGTTTGGCGGCGTGTGCTCGGCTTCGTTGAAAATGGCGGCTATGCCCTGCGCGCCTATGACAAGTTCAAGCGGATCGTGCGGGACAGGGGCGGCACCTGGCGTCTCACCCATCCCGAACATGCCCAGCGCCACCGCATGAATGCAGGCATCATCGTGGACAGCGAGATCCTGAGCGTGCGGTTCCGGGGAGGTGGTGGGAAAGGGGGCCGCATTCTGGGGCGGGTGGAGGAGCGCTTTGCGGCGACGCTTTCACCCGGCGACACCTTCTTCTTTGCCGGGCTGAGCCTTGAGGTCGAGCAGATCAAGGACATGGACGTGGTGGTGCGGGCGGCGAAGAAGAGCGCCACCATCCCCAGCTATGGCGGCGCGCGCATGCCGCTGACCACGCACCTATCGGAGCGCGTGCGGGCAATGCTGGTCGATCGCGCGGGCTGGGCACGCTTTCCGGATGATGTGCGCGAATGGCTGGAGATGCAGGACTGGCGCAGCCAGATGCCAGGGCCGGGCATGCTGCTGGTCGAAAGCTTCCCGCACCAGCGCAAGCATTACAGCGTTTATTACACTTTCGAAGGCTGGAACGCCAACCAGAGCCTGGGCATGCTGATCACCCGCCGGATGGAGCAGCGTGGGCTACAACCGGGCGGTTTCGTCGCCAATGATTATTCGCTGGCGGTGTGGGGGCTGAAACCTGTGCGCGATCCGGCGCCCTTGCTGTCGCCCGATATCCTTGAGCATGAGTTCGTCCAATGGGTCCAGGAATCGCACCTGCTGCGGAGGTCATTCCGCGAAGTGGCGGTGATCAGCGGGCTGGTAGAACGCCAGCATCCCGGAAAGCGCAAGAGCGGCAAGCAGGTCACCTTTTCGACCGATCTGATCTATGACGTGCTGCGCAAATACGAGCCTGATCATGTGCTGCTTGAGGCGGCCTGGGCGGATGCCCGCGCGCGGATGACCGATGTAGGAAGATTGGGCGATTTGCTTGAGCGGTCGCAGCGCGAGTTGGTGCATGTCCAGCTTGACCGGGTCAGCCCTTTGGCTGTGCCGGTGATGACCATGATCGGGCGCGAGGCAGTGCCGCAGGGTGCGGTGGACGATGAATTGCTGATCGAGGCGGAGACGCTGGCGAGCGAAGCGATGCGGGCGGACGAGCGGGATGGAGAGGCTGGCTAGCCACAAAAAAGGGGCGGATCGCTCCGCCCCTTCTTCGAATTCATATGCGGATTTGGGCCTTAATCTTGCCCGCCAGCGCCGGGGCCACCGGTGCCAAAGGTCCGATACTTCTCATTGCCGACGAAACCGAACTTGGTCACGCCAGACTGTTTGATCACCCGCAACACATTGACTGAGAGTTCATAGCTGGCCAGCGCTTCCGGTTCGAACTGAAGTTCGGGTTCGGGCTGCATTGCCAGCGTACCCTCAAGTTGGCCAACAAGCGTTCCCAGCGTGATCGGCTCGGCGTTCCAGAGAATCTCGTTGTTCTGGGTCAGAACAAGCTTGTTCTTGATCGGATCGATCGGTGGGGGCACGTTGTTTGGGTCCGGTTGCGGCAGATCGATATCGACCGAGTGTGTTGCAACCGGGATGGTGATGATGAACATGATCAGCAAAACGAGCAGAACGTCGATCAGCGGCGTCATGTTCATTTCCATCATCGGCGCGCCATCGTCTTTGCCGCCTGACATTGCCATGGATCAGTACTCCTGTGTCTCTATCGGGTCGGTCAGATGCCGGGTTCGACGGGGTTCGAAATAAAGCCCACCGTTGGATAGCCGGCGGCCTGAACGTTGTAGATCGCGCCAGCCACGCAGCGCCACGGCGCATTCACGTCGCCGCGAATATGGACCTGCGGGATCTGTTCGGGATCGGCCATCAGGGCTTCGGGGCCACCAGCGCGTTCAACAATAATCTCGAGGCGACGAAACGCCTGGTCGTAAAGATCTTCTGAACTCACCGGGGTGATGTTGTTGAAGTAGACCCGGCATTCGCCGTTTCGCGATGCGCCTTCGAAGCCGGGTTCGCCGGCACTGCGGCCCGCTGCATCGGTGGTGCTGACGGTAAGCAGCAGGTTTTCCACCTTGTCTTTCGATTCCACCGTGGTCATCACCGGTAATTCAAGCTTCTCGATCGTCTGGATCGCCACCGGAACCGCGATGAGGAAGATGATCAGAAGCACCAGCATCACGTCCACAAGCGGCGTGGTGTTGATGTCCGACATGGGGGTATCAGCCCCGCCTCCCGTCGAAATCGCCATTGCTACATCCTATCCGTAATTTTTCGCCAAGGGGTGTTGATGGCGGGGGCTGCCATATGGCGGCCCCCGTTCATCGATCAGGCGATCAGGCCTTTGGAGCCGTCTGCACGCCACCAGCGGTGGTTGCCGGCTTGGCAGGGGCCCGTGCGGGCGCCTTGGTTGCCGGCCGAACTGCGCCGCCCGAGTTCAGATTGGCCAGGATATCGGTCGAGAAAGCCGAAAGGTTCTCCGCGATCCGGCGGTTGCGGCTCTGCAGCCAGTTGTAGGCGAACACCGCAGGCACAGCCACGAACAGGCCGATCGCGGTCATGATCAGCGCTTCACCAACCGGGCCGGCCACCTTGTCGATCGATGCCGAGCCGGCAATGCCGATGTTGATGAGTGCGCGGTAGATCCCGATCACGGTGCCGAGCAGGCCGACGAAAGGTGCGGTCGCGCCGACGGTGGCGAGGAAGGGAAGGCCACCGGCCAGCTTGGCGTTGATCGCATCCTGCGAACGCTGCAGCGAGCCGTGCATCCAGTCATGCCCTTCGAGCTTGTCGGTCATCTTGCCATGCTCGTCTTCTGCCTTGAGGGCATCGTCGATGACCTGGCGCCATGCGCTGTTCTTTTCAAGCTTGGTTGCGCCTTCCTGCAGCGTGCTGGCCTGCCAGAACTTGCCCACCACGTCGCGGCGGAACTGCTTGTTGATCTTGTTTTGCTCAAACAGCTTGGTGATCAGGATATAGAACGATCCAACGCTCATGATCACCATGACGGCAAGGATAAACCAGGCGACCGGGCCGCCCTGTTCCATGGCTTCAATGAAGCCAAACTTGTTCGGAGCCACATCGGCCGCAGTAGCAAGAAGTTCGAAAGTCATTGCGAAAAGTCCTCTTAAAAATGTCCCCAAAGGGCCCCGGGCGGGGTGGTATGCGCCGCGGCCTAATTCAGTCGGTAAGTAATACGGGTGCTGTAACCGCCAGTAGTCGGGTTGCCGGCGGCATCCAGTGCAGGGTTGAAGCGCGCATAGCGCTGCATCCCAACGCAGGCCGCTTCGTCGAGAATGCTGGAACCACTCGATGCGGTAACCTGGCATTGACCAACGCGGCCATCTGGCGTCACGGTGACGCGAACACCAACCGTCCCCTGGATTTCCTCACGCAGGGCGCGGGAGGGATAGTTTTCCTGGATGCGGGCAGCCCAGCGGCGCTCGTCGCGGGTCGTCGCGCCGCGTGCCTGTGATGGCGGTGCGGGCGGTGCCGGCGGGGGCACGATCAATGCGGGCGGTGCGGGTGGCGGAATCGTCGGCCGGGTCTGAATCGGCGGCGGTGCCACGGCAATGTTGATCGGCGGCGGCGGTGCCACGGGAGGCGGCGGTGCCATTTCCTGAGGTTCCGGCGGCGGTGGTTCGTCCTCCGGTTCCTCAGGCGGCGGTTCTTCGATGTCGATCGTGGTCACACGTTCGGCAACTTTCTTCACCGCTTCGATCGCCAGGCCACTGATAAACAGGTAGCCAACTAACACATGGATTATCGCCACCAGGACGATGGCGACAATGCGATTGCCGCTTGTTTGTTGGTCAGCGTAAGCCATCCAGTCGCTTTCTCTCCATTTATTTCGCAGGGCCGGGGCCCGACAACCAGACAACCGCAAACTTGACGGTTTGCGGAGCCTCAAACTCCAACTTTCTTCCCTGACCGGGTAACGGTGCGCCGTCTACCCAGAGGCATCGCAGGCAGGCATCCGCCAAACCCGCAATCAAAACCTGGTTCAGCAAATCCCCAACTTAACCTGGCTTTCGCTTCGCGCTTTAACGGCCAAGCCAAGTTCAGGCAAACGCTTTATCGGTTAATAGGCGATTCAGGGATGATTGTCTGTTATCAGGCGGATTATAACCTTGCCTTGATAGCCCGCTTGGCGACATTTTCAAGATCACCTTCACCCGGATCGAGAGCGAAAATTAAATACATGAAATTCAACCACTTGATTATCGCTTTGCTATGCGCGCCGACTGGCGTTCCGACGCTGGCTCAGACAGAGCCTGCGGCGGCTGCCCCGCAGGCAAGCTATGCTGACATTGTAACGCTGGCAGACCAGGCGGAACTGGTTGTGCGGGCACAGATACGGCGCCAGATCGAACTTGAACCCGGGCGTTCAGCGGGAGTTGCACCGGGATTCGCCCGGCTCTTCATAGAGGCGCAGACGATCAGCCTGGTTTCAGGAGCGAGCGGCGTGGGAGAACAACTGCGCTATCTCGTTGACGTGCCGTTCGACTCTCGCGGCAAGGTGCCCAAGCTCAAGAAGCTGGAAGTGCTGCTCTTCGCGCGCACCGTGCCCGGGCGACCGGGAGAGCTGCAATTGACGGGCGAATCGGCCCAGTTCATCTATACGCCCGCGTTCGAGGCTCGCCTCAGGCCGGTACTGGCTGCGCTCGCGGCCCCCGATTCGCCGCCGGTGGTGACCGGGATAAGCGACGCGCTGTCGGTGCCGGGCAATCTGGCAGGTGAATCGGAAACGCAGATTTTCCTTGCCACCGAAAGCGGCTCGCCGGTGTCGATCACTGTGCTGCGCCGTCCGGGTCGCCCGCCCACATGGGGCGTATCCTGGGGCGAGATCATCGACCAGTCGGCGCGCCCGCCAGCGCCCGAATCGATCGAATGGTACCGGCTCGCCTGCACCCTGCCGCCGAGGCTGCCCGCCGACACCAACCTGTCGCAAGACGGAGCAGCCAAAGCGCAGGCGGCGCGCGACTATGCCCTGGTAATGGGTGCGCTGGGGCCGTGCGGCCGGACGCTGACCACAGGCTAGCTGCCCCGGGCAAGCCCAGCTAGCGCGATCCCAAGACAAAGTGTTTCCCTTGTGGCCCCTGCCCGCGCTAGGGGGCGCGGCGATGCAATATCCATTCCGCCATACATTCCGCGTGCGCTATGCCGAAGTCGACCCGCAATCGGTCGCCTTCAATTCGCGCTATCTTGAATATGCTGACGTGCTGGTGACCGAATTCTTTCGTGAACACCGCGCATGCGGCATGCCCGACGATCTCGAATTCCACGTTCGCCGGGCCGAGGTCGATTACCTCGTGCCGATCCGCAATGACGAGCTGATCGAAGGTCGCCTGACAGTCGAGAAGATCGGCAATTCCAGCATGACCATGCTGGTCGCACTGCACGGCGCCGAAGATGGTAGCCATCGTGCCGATATCCGCCTGGTGCAGGTAAGGGTCGATCTGGCGACTGGTCAGCCGCAGCGTATCGAAGACAGTGTGCGCGCCGCCTATGGCTTTACGGCCGGGAAGAAAATCGATGGTTGAGCCCCAGCATACTGAAACCTTGCGTATCGGCCTGGCCGGGCTGGGAACGGTCGGGGTGGGCGTGATCCGGCTGCTCGATACCAATCGCGATCTGCTCACGGCGCGCGCAGGCCGCCCATTGCAGGTGATCGCGGTCAGCGCACGTGACCGCGATCGCGATCGCGGGGTCGATCTGACGCCTTTTGCCTGGGAAGATGATCCGGTGGCGCTGGCGCGGCGTGATGATGTTGACGTGATTGTCGAGCTGATCGGCGGATCAGAGGGGCCCGCACTGGCGCTAGCGCAGGCAGCGCTCACCAACGGCAAGCCGGTGGTCACCGCCAACAAGGCGATGATCGCGCACCACGGGCTCGATCTCGCCAAGCTTGCCGAAGCGCGCGATACCGCGCTCAAATTCGAAGCGGCGGTGGCGGGCGGCATCCCGGTAGTGAAGGGGCTGCGCGAAGGCACATCGGCCAACCAGCTGACCAGCATCTATGGCATCCTCAACGGCACCTGCAATTACATCCTCTCGAAGATGGAAGACACCGGGGCGGATTTTGCCGAGGTACTGAGCGAGGCGCAGCGGTTGGGCTATGCCGAAGCCGATCCCACCTTCGACATCGAAGGAATCGACGCGGCGCACAAGCTGGCGATCCTCGCCGCGATCGGTTTCGGCGCGCGGCTCGATTTCGATGCTGTGCGCACCACCGGCATTACAAGAGTGAAGGCCGCCGATATCGTTCAGGCCGATGCGCTGGGCTATGTCATCCGCCTGATCGCGATGACCGATGTCGAGCCGGGTGTGGATGGTTCGCCCAGCCTGCTGCAGCGCGTTCGCCCTTGCCTGGTGCCCAAGCAGCATCCGCTTGCCAGCGTCGACGGGCCAACCAATGCGGTGGTGGCGGAAGGCAATTTCTCCGGCCGCCTGCTGTTCCAGGGCGCCGGAGCTGGCGAAGGCCCCACTGCCAGTGCGGTGGTGGCTGACCTGATCGATATCGCGCGCGACGAAGTGGGCGCGCCCTTCTCGATTCCCGTGGCCAATCTCGCGCCGATGCCGCCGGCGGAACCGGGCGAACGTACCGAGCGCACCTATCTGCGCTTCAACGTGGCAGATCGCCCCGGCGTGCTGGCAGAGATTACCGCCGCGATGCGCGATGCCGATGTCTCGATCGAAAGCCTGATCCAGAAGGGGCGCGGCGATGATGGCGGCGAAGTGCTGGTTGCGATGGTGACGCATGAAGGGCCGGAACGCTGCATCACGGCTGCGCTGGCGCTGCTCGAAGGTTCGGACAGCCTTACTGCGCCCCCTCTGGTGCTGCCGATCCTTCCCGACTGAGATCGCTTTCGCCCCCTCCTGGCTGGCGTTGCGGGAGGCCAAGCAGTTCCTCTTGCGAAGGCGGATCGCCCTGGTCGTTGCCGCGCGGGGCCATCCCGCGTGCGATCCGGTCTGCATCCGATCCGGGCGGCGCTTTGGGAAGCGCCGTCACGTCGATCATCAGCGCGGGCGGCGGCGGGCATTTCTGCAGACCGGGGATGCACAGGCCGCCTACCGTGGCCGGCCCGCGAAAGATTCCGGGGCCTGCCACATCGGGCGTTTGCAGGTCGCCCGCAAAGGCCGTCTCCTCGGCATAGCGTCGCTGCGCGGCATCGCGATCGCCGCTGTAGCGGTGCGACGCATCTTCCACGATCTCGCGGCAGACCACGATATCGCGCGAAATGGTTGCAGCCTCCCGCTCGCGCTCGCACTGCTCAATACGGCGCGGGTCGATTTCACCTTCCGGTGGCGGCACAAGGATGTCGATCACTTCATTTTGCGGGCGCGCAGGCGGTTGCTCGCTGGCAGGGCTAGCGCTGCTTTCCTGCGCGGAGATCGGCTGCGCCACAAGCGTCAGCGCTGCGCCCGCCAAAACCGAAATCACGCGATGGCACAGGATCGGCATTGCGTGATTGCTATACAAGCGCGCTTCCTTATGGCTAGGGAACGGCACACTCACCTCAGGGACTGAATTCATCATGAACAGCGATATCCTCGCCAAGAAGCAGGCCAGCGGCAACGCGCTCGACCGCGTGCTGGTGCTTGAAATGGTCCGTGTGACCGAAGCCGCTGCGGTCGCGGCGTCGCATCTGATCGGGCGCGGCGACGAAAAGGCCGCCGATGCCGCTGCGGTAGAGGCCATGCGGCGGGCCTTCGACAGCCTGTACATGGACGGCACGGTGGTGATCGGCGAAGGCGAACGCGACGAGGCGCCGATGCTCTATATCGGCGAGAAAGTGGGCGGCGCGCCGGGCAGGGGGCCGAAGATCGACATCGCGCTCGACCCGCTCGAAGGCACCACCATCACCGCCAAGGCCGGGCCCAATGCGCTGGCGGTTCTGGCGGCGGCGGAAGAGGGCAACCTGCTCAACGCGCCTGACACCTATATGGACAAGATCGCGGTGGGGCCGGGCTATCCCGAAGGCATTATCGATCTGGCCAAGAGCCCGACCGAAAATGTCAAGGCGGTGGCCGCAGCCAAGGGCGTGGAACCCGGCGAGATCATCGTCTGCGTGCTCGACCGGCCGCGCCATGCAGAGCTGATCGCGGAACTGCGCGCGCTCGGCTGCGGCGTGGTGCTGATCGGCGATGGCGACGTCGCGGGCGTGATCGCGGTGACGGACGAAGACACCACGATCGACATGTACATGGGCCAGGGCGGCGCGCCAGAGGGCGTGCTGGCCGCAGCGGCGCTGCGCTGCGTCGGCGGGCAGTTCAACGGGCGGCTGGTGTTCCGCAACGAGGACGAGAAGGCTCGCGCGCGCAAGCTCGGCATCACCGACTTTGACCGCATCTACAAGCTCGAGGATCTGGCCAAGGGCGATTGCATCTTCGCCGCGACCGGGGTCACTTCGGGCTCATTGCTCGACGGGGTCAAGCGGCTGCGCAGCGGCAAGATGACCACCCACAGCGTGGTGATGCGCGCGTCAAGCGGCACCGTTCGCTGGATCAGGGGCGAGCACCGGATTGCGTGAGCGCCGGGCCGGCCAACTTAGCCTGGTTCGCCGGTCATGCTCATCCCAAACAGGATATGGCGCTGGATCAAGACTGGAGACCGGTTCGCTCCGTATCGCGGCTAATGATCCGTTGCCAGTTGGCCCCCGGCGGGCTTGGGAATTGACCAGATACGGTATTCGTCCCGGGACACCTTACCGTCGCCGTCGGTGTCTGCCTCAGAATAGAATTGATCACGGTAATTGTCCGCAGACAACTCCACATATTCGCCGCTGATTTCGGTTTCGTTCGCTGACTTGCTTTCATAGACAACGTTACCGCCGAACTTTACGAGAACGGGCGTCTCTTTGCCCTCCAGAAATCCCGATTGATCCGCATCGAGTGTCTCGAATGGTTGCGGGGCAACCAGGACGACTTCGCCCGGTTTGGGACTCATCAGGGCGTTCGTCCCCGGCGCTGCGGAGGTTACCAGAATTGCGATAGATGTGACGGCGAGGAAGCCCATAGCAATGATTCCCAAGACAATGGTTGTGGTGGGCCGTTGTTTAATTTTCGTATCGGGCCTGCCTAGGTCCGGCAGATGGGGTCCGGTCCAGTCGTACCGTTCCTGGATGGCCAGTAGCCGAGCCGCATCGAGCGAGTTGGAGGCTCCGAGCTTGGCGCGTGCCATCTTCAGGCGTTTCTCCACCGCGTGTGGTGTTACCCCCAGCTCGAGCGCCATCTCTTTCGCCGTCTGGTGCCGCATCCATCGCCGCAAGCAGTCTTTCTCTCGCTCTGTCAGGCGACCCAGCGCCGCCATTGTTCTTTCGTCTAGGATCCGATCATCTGCGCGCATGTGGAAATGGTAGTGCAAACCCAACGCCAACCCAAGTCTGGACAATTGGTACCTTTTCGCGAACGACGCCGTGTCGGGTGCCATAGCGCACGGGCTGCGGAAGGGTCGTCTTGCCAGTTGAGAACACCCCCTCCTCTGTTGCAATTGCATGACTCTCGTCTAGGCGGGGGGCATCAGCTGCACCCGGGGATTCGCACTCATGAAGATCATGTCCGGCAATTCGAACCTTCCGCTAGCACGCGCGGTTGCCGCCTATCTCGAAATTCCGCTCACCGATGCCAGCGTGCGGCGTTTCGCGGATGAGGAAATCTTCGTCGAAATCCACGAGAATGTGCGCGGCGAAGACGTGTTCGTGATCCAGCCGACCAGCTTCCCAGCGAATGACAATCTGATGGAATTGCTGATCTGCATCGATGCGCTCAAGCGCGCCTCGGCCAAGCGGATCACTGCGGTTGTGCCCTATTTCGGCTATGCCAGGCAGGACCGCAAGCCCGGCCCGCGCACGCCGATCTCGGCCAAGTTGGTGGCGGACCTCATCACCCGCGCCGGGGCTGACCGCGTGCTGGCGGTGGATCTCCATGCCGGCCAGATCCAGGGCTTCTTCGATATCCCGACTGACAATCTCTATGCCGCACCGGTGATGGCGGCCGATATCCAGGCGCGTTATGGCGACCAGGATCTGATGGTGGTCAGCCCCGATGTCGGCGGCGTGGTGCGCGCCCGTGCGCTGGCCAAGCGGCTCGACAATGCTCCGCTGGCGATTGTCGACAAGCGGCGTGACCGGCCGGGCGAAAGCGAAGTGATGAACATCATCGGCGATGTAAAGGGGCGGCACTGCATCCTGATCGATGACATCGTCGATTCGGGCGGCACGCTATGCAATGCGGCGCAGGCGCTGCTCGATCAGGGGGCGACAAGCGTCGCGGCCTATATCACCCACGGTGTGCTGTCGGGCGGCGCGGTGGCGCGGGTCGACGGTTCGGCGCTCAAGGAACTGGTCATCACCGACACCATCCGCCCAACCGAGGCGACCGAGAAATCAGAGCGGATCCGGGTGCTCACCATCGCCCCGCTGATCGGCGAGGCCGTTCGCCGGATCGCCGATGAAAGCAGCGTCTCCAGCCTGTTCGACTAGTCCGTGCCGCTGCTGAGCCAGGGGCGCGTTTGCCCGGGACCTAGCCGGTGCAATTCCTCCAGCCGGCGGGCCTGGCGGATTTCGACATTGAGCGTCATCAGCGGGCGCGGCGCAGCGCAGAAATTGCTCGGCGTGGTGCCAAAGAAGGCCGCAAACTCGCGGATCAGGTGCGACTGGTCGAAATAGCGCAGCATCAGCTGCTCGGCCTCCGCTTCGTCGGCTACGCCGCAAAGCCGTGCCGCGAAGTCGAGCGCGCGGGCTCGGCGCAGCACCTGTTTGGGGGTAAGCCCGAAATCGCGTTTCACAATCCGCTCCAGCTGGCGCAGGCTGACGTTATGTGCCTTGGCAAACCCTGCGAGCGAAAGGTTGGGGTCGGCAAATCCGGCCAGTTCGAATGCGCTTGTCAGCGGATTGGGCGGTTCGGGATCGAGCGCGGCGATGCGCCGTCGCAAGGCAGTTTCGAGCTGGGCCAGCCATTGTTCGGGCTCGGCACCGGGCGGATACTCGCTGAACAGGTCGTGTTCGACCAGGCCCAGCGGATCGCTCCGCTCGACCCGGTCAATCAAGCTTTCGGTGTTTCGGTCCGTCAGCCGCCCGAGCGCACCCGGCCGCAGCCCCACTCCCACAGCGATGACAGAGCCCGTACAGCTGAGCGGCATAAAACCAGATTGGGGCCCGAACAGCAGCACCTCGTCGCGATAACTGCTTGTTCCTTCGCGATCGGTCGCGGTCCAGTCGCCGCGCAGCACGATCCGCGCGAAGGTGAGATCGTTGCACATGCCGCAGTGGATGACCGAGGACGGGTCGGCCTCGATCTTGGCCGCTACCAGCCTGCCGACCCATGGCCGCAGGTCATCGGCCGGTGCACGGTTGATCGACAGGGGCATGCCGCCGCGCGATACGCCCGATAATGGCTCCGATGTCTGACGCCAGCGCTCGCCATCGTTTTCATATTCCACTGAGCGCGACCCCCAAAAATTCCCGGAATGATACAACAAAAGTCGCGATCGGTCGAATTGTTCCGGGAAACATTGCCGAGACACGCGCCGGTCGGGAGGAGACGCTGTAAATTCGCGCGATCAAGTGGTTGCCGCTTGCCTGCGGCGGTGTGTGCGAACGGCGAGGCGACCTCGTCCTCGCCTCAAGCCGATTGTCTTCGCGCGCCAATCCGGTAACAGGCACCGCTGGCCCTTTCACGAAGGGGCTTTGTGCGACTGCGACTTGGTTGACATATTGCGAAGCGAGGCAAAGCGATGAATGCAGCGGATATCGAGTGCGCGCAGCGGCTGGCCGAAGCGGCCGGAAATGCCATTCGCCCGCTGTTCCGCGGTGACTGGTCGCACGAGTGCAAGGATGATGCGACCTTCGTGACCGAGGCTGACCGGTCGGCAGAGGCAGCCATGCGCGCGATTATCGAGCGCACCTTTCCCGATGACGGAATCATCGGTGAGGAATACGGGCTGCGCAACGAGGGCGCCGGGCGGCAATGGGTGCTCGATCCGATTGACGGCACCACCAGCTTCATCGCCGGGCGTCCGATCTTCGGCACGCTGATCGCGCTGATGCAGGATGGCTGGCCGGTGCTGGGCGTGATCGATCAGCCGATCCTGAAGGAACGCTGGATCGGGGTGCTCGGCGAAGGGACCACGCTCAACGGCAGGCCGGTGCGCAGCGCGCCGTGCAAGGACATTGCCGATGCGGTGCTGGCCACCACCACCCCGCACCAGTTTTCCGGCAGCGATGTCGATGCCTTCATGGGGGTCGCCAAATCGGTGGCAGAGCGCAAGATCATCTATGGCGGCGATTGCTACAATTATGCGCTGGTCGCCTCGGGCCATGTCGATTTGGTGGTCGAGGCCGGGCTCAAGCTCTATGACTATGCCGCGCTGGTGCCGGTGGTCGAGGGTGCCGGCGGGCTGATGAGCGACTGGCAGGGCAACCCGCTCGATGCAGGGTCGGACGGGCGCGTGATCGCGCTGGGCGATCCGGCGCGGCTGGAAGATTTGCTTGAGGCAATGGGGTAGGGCTGATCCCCTGTCACCCGTCCTTTCCGTCGCGCCGGGGTGAAAGGTAGATTGCGCCATTGCGCAATGCCCAGGGGAGCAGGCCCAGGGTGAACAGGAAAATGGCCACGATCAGCCAGATACCGCTTTCGACTTTGATGCCCGCGACGATACGGCTTGCCGCCGCCGCCTGAAAGGCGCCGAACGCAATCCAGGCAACAGCAGGCATTTCAAGCGGCCGCCCGGAATGCCCCTGTGTGACCCGCGTGACCATGGCGACCAGCAGGCTTGCGGCAAAGCCGATCATCAATGCGTGGTCAGCACCGCGCCCATACAGGCCGAGCGAGCCGTCCATGGCGGCAAAGGCGAACCCCAGCGGAGCCCATGCGAAGCCCCACACCAGCACCAGCAGAAGGCCTGGTGGCCTGGATCTGGGCCACCATTTCCAGCACATCAGCCCTGTTACCGCCGCGAGCCCGGCATTGGCCGCCGCCGCCAATGCTGCAAAAGGCAGCAGTTCTCCCGCAAGCCGAGTGAGCAACAGGCCCCAGAGTGCAGCCAGCAGCCAGTCTGGCCGCCAGCGCACATAGTCGGCGATCACATTGCCTGCGAAAAAGGGCACCATCCGGTGGGCAACAGTCAGGAAAATCGGCAGCAGCAGGCCGCCGATGCCAATGCGATTGGCAAGGGCAAGCAATGCCGGATCGCCCGAAGCAAGAAAACCGGTCGCCGCCGCAATCCCTGCGATCCCGAAGCAAAGCGCGCCGAGTGCGGACCATGCATGCCAGCAGCGCGGGCGCGCCGCCAAGGCATTGCGGCGCAGCACGCTGGCAAGCACCACTATGGCTACAGCCCATCCCGCAGCGAGCAGGCAAAAGCCCGCCAAAGCGAGCCAATCGAGGCCGCTCCAAAGGCCCGCCAGCGTAGTGAGAACCCCGGCGAGCAGTGCTATTCCCACAGGGCCGAACTGCTTGGGGGGCAGATCGCCCTGCCCCATCCAGCGCGGGAACACGGTCAATAAAAAGCCAAAAATGAAGGGCGCAAAACCCGCATAGATCATTGCCGGACCATGCAGCAGGGCAGGCGGAAGCTGGGTTTGCGGCGGTACCGGCCCGCCGCCATGGAGCGCATACAGCTGCACCAGCCACCACAAGGCCAGCCCGCAAAGGCCAACGGTTCCAGCGAGAAAGGGCATGCGATGCGGAGAGGCGAGAAGAATGGTCATGGGTGAATCGTCTTGGCCCTGATCAGATCAATCCATGGGCGCCCGCCATTGCGCCCAGAACGGTGACAAGTGCGAGCGCGGACAACAGCCGGTGCAGCAACACCATGCGCTGGAAATCGCGCGCAGGCGAAGGCGAGCGCGCCATCCGCCGGTGCAGAACCAGCGGCTCGGCAACGAACAGCATCATGAAGAAAACCAGCCACAGGCCAAGCATGGCGTGCATCCACCACATGTCCATTTGGGCAAAGCGGCCCCATAAATCTGCCTGCCAGGTCATCCAGAATCCGGAAGCTCCGGCCAGCAATACCCAAAACCTGGCCTGCGGCGCGAACCCGGCCTCGATCCGGTGGAATGCTTCAAGCCGACGGTCGGGCGCTTCGCTGCGCACGATGGCCGGCATCACGACAAAGGTGACGAACCAGACGCCGCCGATCCACCCCACCAGGGCGGTGACGTGAACAACACGGGCGAGGGTAAACAGATCGATCAGCATGGCGTTGTGAATGGAGATAGACGCAAAGAGATGCTTTGACCAAGATCAATTGTAAACGCCATTTACCGCTGTTTTAGAAAACATGAATCAAGCAAGCCTGGCCGCTGCGGCAACTGGTCATGCATTTGATCGGTCCTGCCCCCAAGCCAGGATCAGACCGGAATCGGGTCAGGTCGTGAAAATTCGCACAGCGCATCGCGATCTATAATCGTGATCTTGCCGCCGTTGACCCTCACGCCGTGGCTGGCCAGTGTCGAAAATGCGCGGGAGAGATTTTCGGGCGTCATGCCCAGCAAGGATGCGAGCAGACGCTTTTCTCCTTTCAAATGGATGGTTCCCGCTGCCGTCTGCTGGCTTTCCTGTTGCAGCAAGTAGTTGCCCAGCCGTTCAGCTGACTGGCGCATTTTCATGTCCGCCAACGCGCGTACCAGATCGCGATAGGCAAGGGCCAATTCGTGCATGGTGGCCTGCATCAATGCCGCGTCCTGCCGGATAACCTCCCGGATCAATGCCGCAGGGACAAGCAGGACGCGCGAGGGTTCGAGCGTGCGTGCGGTCATGAGATAGGGCAGGTCGTTGACCACTGCTGCCAGGATAAAACTGGTGACCGGCTCGACGATCCGCATGGTGGTGTCGCGCCCGCCGCTGTTGACGGAAAGCTCAACCAGGCCGTCGACTAGAACGTGCAGGAAATCGGCGCGCTGCCCAAGTTCGAACAGGACCAATTGAGGTGGAAACACCTGCAGGAACGAGCCCGAAAAGACCCGTTCACGCAAGGTGTCATCCATGTCGCGGAACAGAGGTAGCCGGGCGATCTCTGGCTTTTCGCCGCTTCTCATGAACCTTGTCACCCCTGCTGCCTGGCGAGGGATGGTAGCCGCTTGATTGATTCATATCAACCATACCCTTGACCTGTATCGGGTCGCGTCGCGTGCTGCATCAGGCCGCGCCGATTTTACGCGGCTTCCAGGGTTCGATTTGATCTTGGTCAAGAAATTGCGGGATGCAACACTGCATCGTGAACTGGTCAACCGAGCTTTCACCGGGAGCCGCATATGCCGCCAAGAGACCATGTGACCAGTGCCGAACAGAACCGGGCCTTGGGTCTCAGCACCTTTGCCTTCACGATCTGCTTTGCGGTCTGGACGATCTTCGCGATCATCGGGATCGAGATCAAGGCAGAGCTGGGCCTTTCCGACACGCAGTTCGGCCTGCTGGTGGGCACACCGATCCTCACCGGGTCGCTCACGCGCCTCCTGCTGGGAGTGTGGACTGATCAATATGGCGGTCGGATCGTCTTTGCGCTCACCATGATCGCTTCGGCGGTTTCGACATTCCTGCTGTCCTATACTGACAGCTATCTGATGATGCTGCTGGCGGCACTGGGCCTGGGCCTGGCGGGCGGCGGTTTCGCGGTTGGCGTGGCCTATGTCTCGAAATGGTATCCGCAGGAGAGGCAGGGCTCGGCACTCGGTTTCTTCGGCATGGGCAATGTCGGTGCTGCGCTGACCAAGTTCGTTGCGCCGTGGGTTATGGTGGCGTTCGGCTGGACCATGGTGGCGCAGCTATGGGCAGGCGCATTGGCGATCACCGCGGTGCTGTTTTTCCTCTTTGCCAAGGATGATCCAGATCTGGTCGCGCGCAGGACCAGCGGTGCCAGCCCCATGACCCTCAAGCAGCAGCTGGAGCCGCTCAAGAACGAGCAGGTGTGGCGCTTTTCGCTCTATTATTTCTTTGTCTTCGGTGCCTTCGTGGCGCTGGCGCTATGGCTGCCGCACTATATCGTCGATCTGTACGGGGCCGATGTCAAAACGGCCGGGATGCTGGCGGCGAGCTTCTCGCTCTCGGCCAGCGTTTTCCGTGCCTATGGCGGGGTGCTGTCGGACAAATACGGCGCACGAAAGATCATGTATGCGACCTTTGGTGTTTCGCTGGTTCTGCTGTTCATGCTCAGCTATCCGGCGACCGACTATGTGATCCACGGGATCCGGGGGCCGATCGCCTTCTCTACCTCGATGAGCCTGGTGCCCTTCGTGATCACGGTGTTCGTGCTGGGCTTCTTCATGTCGCTGGGCAAGGCGGCGGTCTACAAGCACATTCCGGTCTATTACCCGAACCATGTTGGCGCGGTCGGCGGGTTGGTCGGCCTGGTCGGCGGCCTTGGTGGTTTCGTCCTGCCGATCGTATTTGGGGCGGTCAGCGATCTTACCGGCATCTGGACCAGTTGTTTCATGGTGCTGTTCGCCCTGGTGGCGATCGCGCTGACGTGGATGCATCTGGCGATCCGGCAGATGGAGCAGAAAGCCAGCGGTATCGATGTCCGCAGCCTGCCGCAGTTTCCCGAGATGGCCGGGTTGCATGACGAGACACGCCATGCGGCCGCGCAGCCGAGCAAGGTGCTGACCGAATGGAAGCCGGAAGACCCGGGCTTTTGGGAGCAGACGGGTGAACGGATCGCGCGCCGCAATCTCTATATCTCGATCCCCGCGCTGCTGCTTGCCTTTGCGGTGTGGATGGTATGGTCAATGGTGGTGGCCAAGCTGCCTTCGATCGGCTTCGACTACACAACCGACCAGCTGTTCTGGTTGGCGGCGCTGCCGGGCCTGTCGGGTGCGACCTTGCGGATCTTCTACAGCTTCATGGTGCCGATCTTCGGCGGGCGGCTGTGGACCACGCTCAGCACGGCTTCGTTGCTGATCCCCGCATTCGGGATCGGCTACGCGGTGCAGAACCCTGGCACGCCCTATGTCATTTTCCTGGTGCTGGCGCTGCTGTGCGGCTTTGGCGGGGGCAATTTTGCCTCGTCGATGTCGAACATCAGCTTCTTCTTCCCCAAGGCGCAGAAGGGCAATGCGCTGGCGCTCAACGCCGGGCTGGGCAATCTTGGCGTGTCGGTGATGCAGTTCGCGGTGCCGCTGGTGATTGTGGCGGGCGTGTTCGGCGCCCTGGGCGGCGCCCCGCAGCAAACCGCCGAGGGCGGGCAGATGTGGCTCCAGAATGCGGGCTTCATCTGGGTGCCGTTCATCATCGCCAGCACGTTGCTTGCGTGGTTCGGTATGCATGACATTGCCGATGCCAGGGCCAGCTTTGCCGAACAGTCGGTGATTTTCCAGCGCAAGCACAACTGGCTGATGTGCTGGCTCTACACCGGCACTTTCGGCAGCTTCATCGGCTTTTCTGCCGGATTGCCGTTGCTGGCCAAGAACCAGTTCCCCGATATCGACGTGCTCAAGTTCGTGTTCCTCGGCCCGCTGGTGGGCGCGCTCAGTCGCGCGGCGACCGGCTGGGTGTCCGATCGCTGGGGCGGTGGACGCGTAACCTTCTGGGTGTTCGTGGGCATGATGCTGGGTGTGCTCGGCGTGATCTGGTTCCTTCAGGCGGGCAACTGGTGGGGCTTCCTGGGGATGTTCATCTTCATGTTCTTCATGACCGGGGTGGGCAATGCCTCCACCTTCCAGATGATCCCCGCGATCATGCGCCAGGAAGTGCCCCGGCTGATGCCCGAAGTTGGAGCCGAGGCCCAGAGGCGGCAAGCGGATAAGGAATCGGCGGCAATCGTCGGCTTTACCTCGGCCATTGCAGCCTATGGCGCCTTCTTCATTCCCAAGAGCTTCGGCAGCGCGATCGCCGCCACCGGATCGCCAATGCCGGCGCTGTGGGGCTTCCTGATCTTCTACGCCAGCTGCGCGGCGCTCACCTGGTGGGTTTATACCCGCCGCGGCGGCTTGCTGCACGAGGTTGAGCGCGGGCGTCCGCCTGCCCCGGCCGCCGTTCCCCCAATCATGAAAGGAGCCGCTGCATGAGCCACCTTCTCGACCGCCTGACGTTCTTCAACCAGAAGAAAGTCGCCTTTTCCGAAGGTCACGGTGTCACCACCAATGAAAATCGCGGCTGGGAGGATAGCTATCGCCAGCGCTGGCAGCATGACAAGATCGTGCGCTCCACCCACGGGGTCAATTGCACTGGATCGTGCAGCTGGAAAATCTACGTCAAGGGCGGGATCATCACCTGGGAAACGCAGCAGACCGACTATCCGCGCACCCGGCCCGATCTGCCCAATCACGAGCCGCGCGGCTGCCCGCGCGGGGCGAGCTACAGCTGGTACATCTATTCGGCGCAGCGGCTGAAATACCCGATGGTGCGCTCGCGCTTGCTCAAGCTGTGGCGCGAGGCGCGGGCAGTGCGAACTCCGGTTGCGGCGTGGGCCTCGATCGTCGAGGATCCGGCCAAGCGCAAGAGCTATACCGCGATCCGCGGCCACGGCGGCTTCGTGCGTTCGACCTGGGATGAGGTGAACGAAATCATCGCCGCCGCCAATGCCTATACTGCCAAGACCTATGGGCCTGACCGGGTGATCGGCTTCAGCCCCATCCCGGCAATGTCGATGGTGAGCTATGCGGCGGG
Source organism: Altererythrobacter chaiwopuensis (assembly GCF_054957755.1). Taxonomy (NCBI): domain Bacteria; kingdom Pseudomonadati; phylum Pseudomonadota; class Alphaproteobacteria; order Sphingomonadales; family Erythrobacteraceae; genus Altererythrobacter; species Altererythrobacter chaiwopuensis. The sequence goes on along the minus strand of NZ_JBTXJG010000001.1, from coordinate 361,584 downwards.
GTCACGCTACCTGTCGCTGCTCGGCGGCACCTGCATGAGCTTTTATGACTGGTATTGCGACCTGCCGCCCGCCAGCCCGATGACCTGGGGCGAACAGACCGACGTTCCCGAAAGCGCGGACTGGTATAATTCCGGCTTTCTGATGATGTGGGGTTCCAACGTGCCGCAGACCCGCACGCCCGATGCCCACTTCATGACCGAGGCGCGCTATCGCGGGACCAAGGTCGCGGTGGTCAGCCCGGACTATGCCGAGGCTACCAAATTCGCCGATTTGTGGCTCAATCCCAAGCAGGGCACCGATGCAGCGCTGGCGATGGCGATGGGCCATGTGATCCTGCGTGAATTCCATCTTGACCGGCAGGCAGAGTATTTCGAGGATTATTGCCGCAAATACTCCGACATGCCGATGCTGGTGCGGCTGGTGGAAAAGGACGGGGCCCTGATCCCGGAAAACCTGCTGCGCGCCAGCGATTTCCTCGACAGTCTGGGCGAAGCCAACAATCCGGAGTGGAAGGTCGTCGCTATCGACGACGCCTCCGATGAAGTGGTGGCCCCCACTGGCTCGGCCGGTTTCCGCTGGGGTGAAAAGGGCAAATGGAACCTCGAAGAGAAAGACGGGCGCGGCACCGATACCGTCCTGAGAATGACCAATATTCTCGACGGCCAGCATGATGAAGTGGTGGAGGTTGCCTTCCCCTATTTCGGCAATCGCGAGCATGACCATTTTGAAGGCACCGACCACCCCAGCGTCCTGAAGCGCCGCGTGGCGGTGCGCCAATTGCAGCTAAAGGATGGCAAGGCTTTCGTGGCCACCGTGTTCGACCTGTTGTGCGCCAACTACGGCCTCGACCGCGGTCTGGGCGGCGAGCATGTGGCGCGCGATTACGGCGATATGGAACCTTACACGCCTGCCTGGGCGGAAAAGATCACCGGAGTTCCTGCCGAGCAGATCATCACCGTGGCGCGCGAATTCGCCGCCAATGCGGAAGCGACCAGAGGCAAGTCGATGGTGATCCTGGGAGCGGGGCTCAACCACTGGTATCACATGGACATGAACTATCGCGGCATCATCAACCTGTTGGTGATGTGCGGCTGCGTGGGCCAATCGGGCGGGGGCTGGGCGCATTACGTGGGGCAGGAAAAGCTGCGCCCGCAGACCGGCTGGTTGCCGCTGGCTTTCGGGCTCGACTGGAGCCGCCCGCCGCGCCAGATGAACTCGACCAGCTTCTTCTACGCCCACACCGATCAATGGCGCTATGAAACGCTGGGGGTGGAGGAAATCCTTTCACCTACCGCGCCTGATGGCGAATGGGACGCCAGCCTGATCGATTACAACGTGCGGGCCGAACGGATGGGCTGGCTGCCAAGCGCGCCCCAGCTCAAGACCAACCCGCTCGAAGTGGGCAAAGCGGTGAAAGCCAGTGGCATGGAGGCGAAGGATTACGTTTCCGCTGCGCTCAAATCCGGCGAATTGGAAATGTCATGCTTCGACCCGGACGATCCGGCCAATTGGCCCCGCAACATGTTCGTGTGGCGTTCGAACCTGCTGGGTTCATCGGGCAAGGGGCACGAATATTTCCTCAAGCACCTGCTCGGCACAGCCCACGGCGTTCAGGGCAAGGATCTGGGCGAAACCGGCGCGCAGAAGCCCAAGGAAGTGAAGTGGCATGACGAGGCGCCCAAGGGCAAGCTCGACCTGCTGGTGACGCTGGACTTCCGCATGTCGACCACCTGCGTCTATTCCGACATCGTCCTGCCCACCGCCAGCTGGTATGAGAAGGACGATCTCAACACCTCGGACATGCATCCCTTCATTCATCCGCTGTCGGCCGCAGTCGATCCGGTGTGGGAATCGCGCAGCGACTGGGACATCTACAAGGGCATCGCGAAGAAGTTTTCCGAAATTGCGCCCGAAGTGCTCGGTGTAGAGCATGATGTGGTGTTGACCCCGATCATGCACGACACGCCCGGAGAGATCGCCCAGCCTTTCGATGTGGCCGATTGGGGGCATGGCGAGATCGAGGCGATACCTGGCAAGACCATGGCCAATGTGGCGGTGGTCGAGCGCGATTATCCGGGGCTTTACCACCGGTTCACCGCGCTCGGCCCGCTGATGGACAAGCTTGGCAATGGCGGCAAGGGAATCAGCTGGAACACCCAGCACGAAGTCGAAAATCTGAGGAAGCTCAACGGCACGGTGCTGGAGGAGGGGGCCACCCAAGGCATGCCGCAGATCGAAACTGCGATCGATGCCGCCGAGGTGATCCTGATGCTGGCGCCCGAAACCAATGGCGAAGTGGCCGTCAAGGCGTGGGATGCGCTGTCGCAGAACACGGGGCGCGACCACAGGCATCTGGCGCTGCCCAAGGAAGAGGAGAAGATCCGCTTCCGCGATATTCAGGCGCAGCCGAGGAAGATCATCTCATCGCCCACCTGGTCCGGGATCGAAAGCGAGCATGTGTGCTACAACGCGGGCTACACCAATGTGCACGAACTGATCCCGTGGCGCACCCTGACCGGGCGGCAGCAGCTTTATCAGGATCACAAGTGGATGCGCGCCTTTGGCGAGGGCTTCTGCGTCTATCGCCCGCCGATCGACACCAAGGCGGTCAAGCCGATGCTGGATCAGGCGAAGGATGCGCCGCATGTCATCCTCAACTTCATCACCCCGCACCAGAAATGGGGCATCCACTCGACCTATACCGACAATCTGCTGATGCTCACCCTGTCGCGCGGCGGGCCGATTGTGTGGATGAGCGAGGTGGACGCGGCCAAGGCCGGCCTGGTCGATAATGACTGGGTCGAAACCTTCAATTCCAACGGTGCGCTGGTCGCCCGCGTGGTCGTGTCGCAGCGGATGAAGGAAGGCACGCTGTTCATGTATCACGCGCAGGAGAAGATCACCAACATGCCCGGATCGCCGCTCACGGGCCAGCGCGGGGGCATCCACAACTCGGTCACGCGCGCGGTCCTCAAGCCCACGCACATGATCGGCGGATATGTCCAGCAAAGCTATGGCTTCAATTATTACGGCACGGTCGGCTCCAACCGCGACGAATATGTCATCGTGCGCAAGCTCAGCAAGGTCGACTGGCTCGAAGGGGCCTTGGCCGAAGGGGAGAACGCAGCATGAAAATCCGCGCGCAGATCGGCAAGGTCCTGAACCTCGACAAGTGCATCGGCTGCCACACCTGCTCGGTCACGTGCAAGAACGTGTGGACCAGCCGCGAGGGCATGGAATACGCCTGGTTCAACAATGTCGAGACCAAGCCCGGCATCGGCTATCCCAAGGACTGGGAGAACCAGAAGCGCTGGAACGGCGGCTGGGTGCGCACCCCCGGCGGATCGATCCGGCCCAAGATGGGCGGCAAGTGGCGGGTGCTGGCGAAAATCTTCGCCAATCCCGATCTGCCCGAGATCGACGACTACTACGAACCCTTCACCTTCGACTACGCACACCTCCAAAAGGCGGGCGAAAGCAAGGCTTTCCCCACCGCGCGCCCGCGCAGCCTGATTTCCGGGCAGCGGATGGAGAAGATCGAATGGGGCCCCAACTGGGAGGAAATCCTGGGCGGTGAGTTTTCCAAGCGGTCGGAGGATTACAACTTCGAAGGGGTACAGAAAGAGATTTACGGCCAGTTCGAAAACACCTTCATGATGTATCTGCCCAGGCTGTGCGAGCACTGCCTCAACCCCACCTGTGTCGCCGCCTGTCCCTCTGGCGCGATCTACAAGCGCGAGGAAGACGGCATCGTCCTGATCGATCAGGAGACGTGCCGCGGCTGGCGCATGTGCGTATCGGGCTGCCCCTACAAGAAGATCTATTACAACTGGAAAACCGGCAAATCGGAAAAGTGCATCTTCTGCTATCCGCGCATCGAGGCGGGCCAGCCGACGGTATGCAGCGAAACCTGCGTCGGGCGCATCCGCTATCTGGGCGTGATGCTGTATGATGCGGACCGGATCGAGGAAGCCGCATCGGTCGAGCATGTCGAAGACCTGTATCAGGCGCAGCTCGACATTTTCCTTGATCCCAATGATCCGGAAGTGATTGAGCAGGCGCGGAAAGATGGCGTGCCGGAAGCATGGCTTGAAGCCGCGCGGCATTCGCCGGTGTGGAAGATGGCGATGGAATGGAAGGTCGCCTTCCCGCTCCACCCGGAATACCGCACTCTGCCGATGGTATGGTACGTGCCGCCGCTCTCGCCGATCAATGCGGCGGCGAGCGCCGGGCAAATTTCGGTCAATAACAACATGCCCGATGTCCGCAGCTTGCGCATTCCGCTGAAGTATCTCGCCAATTTGCTCACCGCAGGCGATGAGGAACCGGTGGCGCTGTGCCTTGAGCGGATGCTGGCAATGCGCGGTTACATGCGCGCGAAGACGGTAGAAGGGGTGCAGAACGAGGGCATAGCCGAGGCTGTCGGGCTCACGGGCGCGCAGATCGAGGACATGTACAAGGTGATGGCGCTGGCCGATTACGAGGATCGCTTCGTCATTCCCACCGGCCACCGCGAGGATGCCGAGGACATGTTCGAGGAACGCGGCTCCTGCGGCTTCACCTTCGGCAATGGCTGTTCGGGCGGATCAAGCGAGAGCAATTTGTTCGGCTCCAAACCGGCACGCAAGAAACTCCAGACCCCGACGCCCCACATTGCAGGGGAGGTGCTGTCATGAAAGCGCTCCATCTGATTTCGCTGCTGCTGCAATATCCCACCCGCGACCTTCAGGCGGTAGCGGGCGAGATCCGCCAGCGGCTGACCGCCGATCCGGCCTTGCCGCAAGCCGGGGTTGCCGCGCTCGAACCGCTGCTTGCCCGGCTGGAGGCCTGCGACATTTACGACGCGCAGGAAGCCTATGTCGAACTGTTCGACCGGGGGCGGGCGCACAGCCTGCATCTGTTCGAACACGTCCACGGCGAAAGCCGCGACCGGGGGCAGGCGATGGTCGATCTGCGCCAGCGGTACCTCAATGCGGGGCTGGAGCCGCAAGGTAACGAGCTGCCCGATTACCTGCCGCTGTTCCTCGATTATTGCTCGACGCTGCCCGATGCTGCGGCGCGCGACACTTTGGCTGAGCCGGGCGTGGTGCTGATCGCGCTCGCCGCGCGGCTGGCCGAAAAGCAGTCGGACTATGCCCCGCTGTTCGCGCTGCTGTGCGAAATTGCGGGCATCGAAATGGACGAGGAAGCGGCCAAGGCGCTCCCGCCGGTTGACGACCCGGAGAGCCTGGAAGAGCTTGATGCGCAGTGGGAGGAGGAGGAAATCCGCTTCACTGCCGAAGCCGCACCCGATCCGGGTGCCGCCTGCCCGGTTGCCGCGAGCCAGCTTGCCGCCATGCGCTTTGAGCGAGGAGCCTGATCATGTCGAGTCCACCTGCCGCCGTTCCTGCTGGCCATGAAGCCTTGCCATCCATTCCGATCGACCTGTGGATCAACACATTCCTGTTCGGGGCGCTGCCCTATATCGCGCTTGCGGTGATGATCATCGGCAGCATTTTCCGCTATGATCGCGAGCCTTACACATGGCGTGCCGGATCAAGCCAGTTGCTCCGGCGAAAGCAGCTTATGTGGGGATCAAACCTGTTCCACATCGGCATCCTGTTCCTGTTCATGGGCCATTTTGTTGGTCTTCTGACGCCGCACAGCATTTATCGGCACTTTATCTCGGCGGAAACCAAGCAACTGGTCGCCATCTATGCCGGTTCGGTAGCTGGGCTGATCTGCCTTGCAGGTCTGGTGCTGCTGATGCACCGGCGCTTTTTCGATGCGCGCATTCGCAGAAATTCGCCGTTCGCTGACAATGCCATCCTTGGCATTCTGTTTGTGCAGCTGGTGTTGGGGCTCGCCACCGTGCCATTTTCGTTGGCGCACCACGATGCCGAAGTGATGCTGCGGCTGTCTGCCTGGGCGCAGGGTATTTTTACATTCGAACCAAGTGTCGGCCGCTATGTGGCCGGACTCGATTGGCCTTATCAGGCACATCTCGTGCTGGGCATGCTGATTTTTCTGCTGCTGCCATTTACCCGGCTGGTCCATATTTTCTCGGCCCCAATCCGGTACCTGTGGCGCGGCGGCTATCAGATCGTCCGTTCGCGCCGGAGCCTCACCCATGGATGAAGTGATCGAGCGCAGCATCGTGCGGGTTGGCGGGGTCGAAATCCCCCGCGCCGCCATCGCCGCCGAAGCCCAGAACCACCCCGCGCCCGATGCCGCCACCGCATGGACCGAGGCGACCGAGGCGCTCGCGATCCGGCAATTGCTGCTGGCCGAGGCCGAGCGGCTGGGTATCGAACCGGGCGAACGGCTCGACGCACAGGGCCGCCCGCTCGCGGCGGATGATGCGCTGATCGATGCGTTGCTGGAACGTGAAGTGCGCGTGCCCGAAGCCACCGAGGCCGAGGCGCGGCGTTTCTTCGAAGCACATAGCGATCGTTTCGCCAGCGAGACGCTGGTCGAGGCGGAGCATATCCTGTTCTCGGCCAGCCCTGACGACAGCTTTGCCTACAGCCTGGCCGTGGGCGATGCCCGCACTGCCATTCGCGCGTTGCAAGCCGATCCTGCGTGCTTTGCCGAACTGGCGCAGGCCAAATCCGCCTGCCCGTCAAAAGAACAGGGCGGCAATCTCGGCCAGATCGGCAAGGGGCAGACCGTCGCCGAATTTGAAGCCGCGCTGTTCGGCCTCGCCGAGGGCGAGCTCTGCTCCGAGCCGGTGCGCACCCGCTTCGGCGTGCATGTGATCCGCGCCGGGCGGCGGGCCGAGGGGCAGCAATTGCCATTCGAGGCCGTTGAAGCCTCGATCTGCGACTATCTGGAGGAAGCCAGCTACCGCAAGGCAGTGGCGCAATATCTCGCCATTCTCGCCAGCCAGACCAGTATCGAAGGCGTGAGCCTGCCCATCGCTGACGGGCCGCTGGTCCAGTGAGTGAAAAGCGCGCTCTTGATGTCCTGCCGCTGGCCGCTCCCCTGCGCGATGGCATCGGCCGCAGGTTCGAATATCTGCGACTCTCGCTGACCGAAGTCTGCAACTTTCGCTGCACCTATTGCCTTCCCCATGGCTACAAAAAGCCGTGCCATCGACCGGCCGAACTGACGGTGGAGGAAATCCGCCGCACAGTGGGCGCCTTTGCGCAGCTTGGCCTGTGGAAGGTCCGCCTCACCGGGGGCGAGCCGACATTGCGCCGCGATTTCGAGGAGGTGGCGCGCGCTGTGGCCAGCGTGCCCGGAATTCGCCGCGTGGCAATGACCACCAATGGCTATCGCCTGGCCGAGCGGGCGCAGACGTGGCGCGATGCAGGTATCAGCGCAATCAACATCAGCGTGGATTCGCTCGATCCCGCGCGGTTTGCCGCGATCACCGGGCATGACCGCTTGGGCGAAGTGTTGCGCGGCGTGGAGGCGGCGCAGGCGGCCGGGTTCGAGAGTATCAAGCTCAACGCCGTGCTGATGCGCGGGATCAATGACGATGAACTCGATGCCATGATCGATTTCGTCGCCACGCGCGACCTGTCGCTGCGCTTCATCGAGGTGATGCGCACCAATGACAATGCCGCCTTCTTCGATCAGCACCATGTGGCCGGGCAAGGCGTGATCGACCGGCTCGAGTCTGCGGGCTGGCAGCGCCTGCCGCGCCAGCCGGGCGCCGGGCCGGCGGTGGAGCTGGGGCATCGCCAGGCGAAAGGCCGCATCGGCATTATCGCGCCCTATGCGCGGGATTTCTGTGCCAGCTGCAACCGGCTGCGCCTGTCATCGGATGGCAGGCTGCATCTGTGCCTGTTCGGGGATGGCGGGATCGATCTGCGGCCACTATTGCAAGAAGGGGATCAATCCGCTTTGACAAACCGGATTTGCGCACTTGTCAGCACAAAGGCTCCGGCGCATCGGCTACACGAGGGAAACAGCGGCGCGACGCCGCATCTAGCATCCATCGGAGGATAAGGCTGGCCATGCCGGGAATCGACGAAACACTAACCTTTCACCCGCTTGGCATGGCGGTGCTGACCATTTCCGACACGCGCACGCTCGAAACCGACAGTTCGGGCGCGCTGCTGGCCGAACGGCTCCAGAGCGCAGGGCACCGGCTGTATGACCGCGCCATCGTGCGCGACGAAATCGCCGATATCCGCGCGCAATTGCAGGCCTGGCTGGCGCGGCCCGAGATCGAGATCATCCTCACCACCGGCGGCACCGGCTTTTCCCCGCGCGATAATACGCCCGAGGCGGTGAGGCCCTTGCTGCGGCGCGAGATGGACGGGTTTTCGGCGGCGTTCCACCATAAGAGCCTTGCCAGCGTGGGGGTTGCCACCATGCAATCGCGCGCCTTTGCCGGGCAGGCGGGCGATGCCTTCATCTTCTGCGTGCCGGGATCGACCGGCGCCTGCCGCGACGCATGGGACGGCCTGCTGGAACTGGAGTTCGACAGCCGCCACAAACCCTGCTCGATCGCAGGCGCATTGCCCCGCCTGCGCGAGGTGTGTGCCTGATTGGCTCTGTCCGCGCCCGTTCCTTCAAGGGAGGAAGGGCTTGTTTTCCTACCCTGCGCGTTCCGGCTATCCTCTGACCATGCGATCCGCCGCACCGCCTCGCTTCAGCAGCATGTCCATCCGCGCGCGCGAAACCCTCGCTCTCGCGCGCCTGGCCGCCCCGCTGCGGACGGGCTGCTTTCTTTCCCTTGGACTGTGTTCCATGTGTTCCATCCTGCAGGACTCTCTCCCGTCAAACACTCCTTGCATTTTGCGGTCAGATCGCTATTGCGCGCGCCTTCACTGACACGTGATTCATCTGCCTGCCTGGCGACAAGGGCTGCCAGGGCCGGTTCGGACGTGTCTCTTGATTAGGAGATGAAAATGCCCAAGCTGAAGACCAAAAGCGGTGTGAAGAAACGCTTCAAGATCACCGCAACCGGCAAGATCAAGCATGGTGTCGCGGGCAAGCGCCACCGCCTGATCAGCCATAATGCGAAGTATATCCGCACCAACCGTGGCACCACCGTATTGTCGGAAGCCGACACCAAGACGGTGAAGAAATGGGCCCCCTACGGGCTCGACTGAGCGCGCTGGTTTAAGGAGAATCTGATATGCCTCGCATCAAACGCGGCGTGACCACGCGCCAGAAGCACAAGCGGCTGCTCGACCAGGCCAAGGGCTATCGCGGCCGCCGCAAGAATACCATCCGCATCGCCCGCCAGGCGGTGGAGAAGGCCGGCCAGTACGCCTATCGCGATCGCAAGATCAAGAAGCGCAATTTCCGCGCGCTGTGGATCCAGCGGATCAACGCGGCGGTGCGCGCCGAAGGCCTCACCTATTCGCAGTTCATGCACGGCGCAAAGCTTGCCGGTATCGAGCTTGACCGCAAGGCGATGGCCGATCTGGCCATGAACGAGGAAGGCGCGTTCAAGGCGGTGATCGCCCAGGCCAAGGGCGCTCTGCCCGCGTAAGTCAGGCCGAAGGCTGGAATTTCCGGGAGGCGCTGGGGGGAAACTTCCGGCGCCTTTCCATTTGTAAATTCGGGCCGGAATTGGCAGCTCGATCCTGACGCCGGGCACCGCCTGCACAGACGGGTGCCTGAATGGGTACCTCACCCGGCCGGAAAGCACTTTGCCTTGAGCGCCATTTGCCGCTAGCGGAGCGCGCTCGAAAGTGAATCTGACACAATGACCGATTTGACCACACAGAAGGATGCGGCACTGGCCGCGATTGGCGCGGCAGGAACGCTCGATGCGCTGGAGGAACAGCGCCTTGCGGCACTGGGCAAGAAGGGCTGGATCAGCCTGGCGCTGAAGACGCTTGGCCAGATGAGCCCTGATGAGCGGAGCGCAGCCGCACCCGCGATCCAGGCTATTCGCGGCGAAGTTGCCGATGCAATTGCTGCCAAGAAACAGGCACTCGAAAGTGCCGTGCTGGAGGCGCAGCTGGCCAGCGAGCAGCTGGACCTGACCTTGCCTGCACCCGAGGCCCCGCTGGGCTCGGTGCATCCGGTGAGCCAGGTGATGGACGAGCTGGCGGAAATCTTCGCCGATCTGGGTTTCGCGGTCGCTACCGGGCCTGAGATCGAGGACGACTGGCACAATTTCACAGCGCTCAACATGGATGAAAGCCATCCCGCGCGCGCAATGCATGACACGTTCTATTTCCCCGACCGTGATGGCCATGGGCGCGCCATGCTGCTCAGGACTCATACCTCGCCAGTGCAGATCCGCAGCATGATGGAGCAGGGCGCGCCGCTGAGGATCATCGCGCCGGGCCGCGTCTATCGCAGCGACAGCGACGCGACGCACACGCCGATGTTTCACCAGGTGGAAGGGTTGGTGATCGATCGCGGCATCCACCTGGGGCACCTCAAATGGACGCTCGAGACTTTCCTCAAGGCGTTTTTCGAGCGCGACGATATCGTGCTGCGCCTGCGCCCGAGCTACTTCCCCTTCACCGAGCCTTCGGTCGAAGTCGATGTGGGCTATGCCAACGAAGGCGGCCGCCGCGTGGTCGGCGGTTCAGGCGATGACGATGGGCATGACTGGATGGAACTGCTCGGCAGCGGCATGGTCAACCGCCGCGTGATCGAGATGGGCGGCCTCGACCCTGACGAATGGCAGGGTTTTGCCTGGGGCCTGGGCGTCGACCGGCTGGCCATGCTCAAATACGGGATGGACGATCTGCGCGCCTTCTTCGATGGCGACGTGCGCTGGCTGAGGCACTTTGGCTTCAGTCCGTTCGACCAGCCCACCCTTTCTGCCGGCGTAGGAGCGAAGGCATGAAGTTCTCGCTTGCATGGCTGAAGGACCATCTCGAAACCGAAGCCTCGGTGAAGGAGATTGTCGACGCGCTCAACGCCATCGGGCTCGAGGTTGAGGGCGTGGAAGACCCGGCGGACAGGCTCGCCGGTTTCCGCGTCGCTCAAGTGCTCACCGCTGCCCCGCACCCCGATGCAGACAAGCTGCAGGTGCTCACCGTTGACACGGGTGAAGGCGATCCGCTGCAAGTGGTGTGCGGCGCGCCCAACGCCCGCGCAGGCATGAAGGGCGTGCTGGGCCTGCCCGGCGCAGTGGTGCCGGCCAATGGCATGGAGCTGCGCAAGAGCGCGATCCGCGGGGTCGAATCGAACGGCATGATGTGCAGCGTGCGCGAGCTTGAGCTGGGCGATGAGCACAGCGGCATCATCGAACTGCCCGATGATGCACCGGTCGGCACCAGCTTCGCCGAATATCACGGCGCATCGCCGGTGATCGATGTGGCAATCACCCCCAACCGGCCCGACTGCATGGGCGTCTATGGCATTGCGCGCGATCTTGCGGCTGCAGGCCTGGGGACGCTCAAGCCGATTGCGATTCCCGCCTTCGAAGCTGCGGGTGCCTGCCCGGTAGAAATCCGCACCGATGATCCCGATGGATGCCCGGCCTTCTATGGCCGCGTGGTCAAGGGCGTGACAAACGGCACCTCGCCCGACTGGTTGCAGCAGCGGCTGATAAGCGCCGGGCAGCGCCCGATCTCGCTGCTGGTCGACCTTACCAACTATTTGATGCTGGCCTATGGCCGCCCGGCGCATGCCTATGACCTTGCCAAGCTGACCGGCGCGGTGGTTGCGCGCCGCGCCAAGCAGGGCGAGCAATGCCAAGCGCTCAACGAAAAGACCTACACGCTTGATGAAAGCATGACGGTGATCGCCGATGATGCCGGTGTGCATGATATCGCCGGGATCATGGGCGGCGAGCACTCGGGCGTCAGCGAAAGCACCAGTGACGTGCTGCTCGAAATTGCCTATTTCGATCCCGCGCGGATCGGCGTGACCGGGCGCAAACTGGGCCTGTCATCGGATGCACGCACGCGCTTCGAACGCGGGGTTGATCCGGCCTTCCTCGACGACGGGCTTGACCTGCTCACCGGGCTGATCGTCGATCTGGCAGGCGGCACGCCAAGCGAGAGGGTGCATGCAGGCTCGCCTCCCAGCGTTCCCAAGCAGATCGCGTTCGATACGGGGCTCACCTTGCGCCTGGGCGGTGTCGATGTGCCAGCCGAGCAGCAGCGGCGCATTCTGGAAAGTCTTGATTTCAAGGTTGGCGGCGACTGGAATGTCACCTGCCCGCTGCGCCGCCATGACATCGAGGGCGCAGCCGACCTGGTCGAGGAAGTGGTGCGCATCCACGGCCTCGACAAGGTGGAGAGCGTGCCCTTGCCGCGCGCGGATGGTGTCGCCCGCCCGACCGCAACGCCGCAGCAGGCGATCGAGCGCAAACTGCGCCGCGCTTCCGCCGCGCGCGGGCTCAATGAAGCGATCACCTGGTCCTTCATTACCGAGGCGGAGGCGGCACATTTCCCTGACCTTCGCCAAGCTGAGGATGAGCGGGCGCAGTTGTGGGCGCTCGAAAACCCGATCAGCGAGGATATGAAGGTCATGCGGCCTTCGCTGCTGCCCGGCCTGATCAGCGCGGCCAAACGCAATCTCGATCGCGGGGCGGATGGGTTGCGCCTGTTCGAAATCGGGCGGCGCTATTTCCGCGGCAAGGATGGCGCGAGCGACGAGCGTGCGACGCTGGGCATTGTGCTGGCGGGCGAAAAGACTCCGCGCGGCTGGGCATCAGGAAGGGCAGTGTTGTTCGACGCCTTTGACGCCAAGGCCGAGGCGCTGGCACTGCTCGAAGCCGCCGGTGCGCCGATCCAGAACCTGATGGTGATGGGTGAGGCGGGGGATCAGTTCCACCCCGGCCAATCGGCCACCTTGCGGCTTGGGCCCAAGAATGTGCTGGCGCGCTTCGGTATGCTGCACCCGAACACCTGCAAGGCATTCGACGTCGATGGCCCGGTTGCGGCGGTCGAGATATTCCTTGACGCGATTCCGGCAAGAAAGGGTGGAGGCAGCTTCGCGCGGGCGCATTACTCGCCGCCCGCCTTGCAGGCGGTGACGCGCGATTTCGCCTTCCTGGTTCCGACCGAATTGGCTGCAGGCGAACTGGTGCGCGCCGTGCGCGGCGCCGACAAGCAAAACATCGTCGATGCGCGCGTGTTTGACGTGTTCGCCGGCCAGGGTGTGCCCGAGGGCAAGAAATCCATTGCCATCGAAGTGACACTGCAGCCGGCCGGGAAGAGCTATACGGATGCCGACCTTGCTGAAATTTCGCAGCAGATTATCGCTGCGGCCCGCAAGTTGGGTGCAAAATTACGGCACGAAGTGGAAGGAGCCCTAGTCGGTCAGGGTTCAACCCTGACGGGCCAGGCAAACAAGAACGCTCCGTCACCCTGAACTTGTTTCAGGGTCCATTTCTCCTCTCGCGCCATCTGCCCTTAGATGCGCGATGGATGCTGAAACAAGTTCAGCATGACGAATTGAAGAGACCACAAAACTGATGACTTCAAACCGCCGCACCTTCGCGATCATCTCGCATCCTGACGCTGGCAAGACCACGTTGACCGAGAAGCTGCTGCTGCAAGGCGGCGCGATTCACTTGGCGGGCGAGGTGAAGGCACGCGGGCAGGCCCGGCGCGCGCGATCGGACTGGATGAAGATCGAGCAGCAGCGCGGTATTTCGGTCACATCCAGCGTGATGACCTTCGAACGCGATGGCGTAACCTTCAACCTGCTCGACACGCCGGGGCACGAGGATTTCTCCGAAGACACCTACCGCACGCTGACCGCGGTCGATTCCGCCATCATGGTGATCGATGCGGCCAAGGGTATCGAGCCGCAGACGCGCAAGCTGTTCGAAGTCTGCCGGCTGCGCAGTGTGCCGATCATCACCTTCATCAACAAGGTGGACCGTGAAGGCCGCCCGGTGTTCGAGCTGCTTGACGAGATTGCGGATATGCTCGCGCTTGATGTCTCGCCGCAGATGTATCCCGTCGGCATGGGCGGACAGTTCCAGGGCATTCTCGACTTCGCCAGCGGCAGCGTGGCGCGGCCCGAGGGAGGGTCAAAGGAATTTCTCGGCAAACGAGATACCAATGCAGACCTGCCTGCTGAAATCGCCGAGAATGTCGAGCTGGCGCAGATCGGCTATCCCGAATTCGACCTCGAGGCCTATCGCAATGGCGACCTGACCCCGGTCTATTTCGGCTCGGCGCTGAAGAATTTCGGGGTCGAGGAACTGATCGATGCGATCGCGAAATATGCCCCGCCGCCGCGCCCGCAGCCGGCCGGCGAGGAGCAGGTTCCGCCGACCCGTGACGAGGTGACCGGCTTCATCTTCAAGGTCCAGGCCAATATGGACCCCAACCACCGTGACCGGATCGCCTTCATGCGCATGGTTTCAGGCACCTTCAAACGCGGCATGAAACTGACCCCTTCGGGGCTGGGCAAACCGATCGCGATCCACTCACCGATCCTGTTTTTCGCGCAGGACCGCGAGCTGGCCGACACCGCCGAGGCGGGCGACATCATCGGCATTCCCAATCACGGCACCTTGCGGGTGGGCGATACTCTGAGCGAGAAGAACCAGATCCGCTTCACCGGCCTGCCCAATTTCGCGCCGGAGATCCTGCGCCGTGTGGTGCTGAAAGATCCGACCAAGACCAAGCAGCTGAGGAAAGCGCTGGACGATCTTTCCGAGGAGGGCGTGATCCAGGTCTTCTATCCGGAGATCGGAGCGCAATGGATTGTGGGCGTGGTCGGCCAACTTCAGCTCGAAGTGCTGATTTCGCGGCTGGAGGCGGAATACAAGGTCGAGGCCGGGCTCGAAGCATCGCCATTCGCCACGGCGCGGTGGCTGAAGGGGACAGAAGCGGCGCAGAAAAGCTTCGAGGACTTCAACCGCGCCAATCTGGCGCGCGACCGCGATGGCGATCTGGTGTTCATGGCCAGGAGCCCGTGGGATGTGAGTTACCAGGCCGAGAAGAACCCCGAGCTAACCTTTTCCGCCACCAAGGAACGGTAGGCTTGCAGGCCGTGTGGCTTCGCGGCATGGATGCGCCATGATTTTCGCCGGACCAAACTCTCAAACCTTTATCTCCCAGCGCCTGCGGCTCAACTATGTCGATTGGGCCCAGACTGAGAAGGACCGCGGCAAACCGCCGCTGGTGCTGGTACATGGCGGTCGTGACCATGCGCGCAGCTGGGATTGGGCCGCCGAACAATTGTGCCAGGATTGGCATGTGGTGGCGATGGATCACCGCGGGCATGGTGACAGCGATTGGGTCTCGGACGGCAATTACCGCGCCAATGACATGGTCTATGATCTGGCGCAGTTGATCCACCAGCTGGGCGTTGGGCCGGTAACGATCGTCAGCCATTCGATGGGCGGTAATGTCGCGCTGCGCTATGCCGGGGTGTTTCCCGACATGGTCAGGAAAATCGTGGCGATCGAGGGGCTTGGCCCCAGCCCGCAGCGGCAGGCGGAAATGCGCTCTACGCCCTATCCGGAGCGCTTCGCCGAATGGATCGGCAACAAACGCGCCGCATCGGGGCGATTGCCGCGCAAATACAAGTCGATCGAAGATGCCTTCGCGCGCATGATCGAGGAAAACAGCTATCTCACCGAAGAGCAGGCGCGGCATCTCACCATCCACGGCGTCAACCGCAACGAGGATGGCACCTTCAGCTGGAAGTTTGACCCGCATCTGAATGTCTGGGGTGTGGAAGATATTGCCGACGAGTTCCTGCACCAGGTCTGGGGCGCAATCACCTGCCCCACACTGCTGCTCTATGGCGCAGACAGCTGGGCCTCGAACCCGGCCAGGGACGGGCGGATCAAGCATTTCAACAATGCCGAAGTGATCGAGTTCGAGCAGGCGGGGCATTGGCTCCACCACGACCAGTTTGACCGCTTCATGGCAACCCTGCGGGATTTCCTCTGATGGCTGACTTCTTTGACGCCCTGAACGACAAGCATGTCGAGATGATCGGCAAACAGCCGGTGTTCTTCGTCGCCACGGCTGCCGAGGGCGCGCGCATCAACCTGAGCCCCAAGGGCTATGATGCCTTCCGCGTGCTCTCACCGACACAGGTTGCCTGGCTCGATCTTGGCGGTTCGGGCAACGAGACCCATGCCCACCTCGCCGCCGATGGCCGCATCACGATCATGTTCTGCAATTTCCAGCAGCCCGCGCTGATCCTGCGCATCTATGGCCGCGGGCGGGCGGTCTTGCCGCAGGACGATGAATGGGGCGATCTGGCGGCGCATTTCACGCTGCTGCCCGGCACGCGCCAGATCTTCGTGATCGATGTCGAGAGCGTGCAGACCAGCTGCGGCTGGGGTGTGCCGGTTATGCAACTGGAGCATGAGCGTGCAACGCTGGTCAAATATCATGCGCAGCAGGACCCGGACAAATGGGTTGCCAAGGCTGGTTCGCGCGACCGGAGCATCGACGGTTTGCCTGCGCGCCCCACCGATCGCTACATTGCTGGCGAGCCGCAAGCAGGACCGGGCTGAGCGCCGCCAGGTGGAGCTGACTTTCGCCAGCTACAACATCCACAAGGCAGTGGGCCTTGACGGGAATCGCGACCCCGATCGGATCATCGCTGTGCTGCGCGAGATGGACGCCGATATCATTGCCTTGCAAGAGGCTGACCGCCGCTTTGGCCAGCGCGCATCGGTTCTTCCGCGCGCGCTGCTTGATGACACGCATTGGCGGCCACTGGCAGTCGCTGAGCGGCCGCGAAGCCTGGGCTGGCATGGCAATGCCCTGCTGGTGCGGCGCGAGATCGACTGCACGCTGGCCGAACCGCTTGACCTGCCCACACTCGAACCGCGCGGAGCCGCGCTGGGGGAACTTGTCGTCGAAGGGCGGAGCCTCAGGATTCTTGGCGCGCATCTCGATCTTTCAGGCCTCAGGCGCAGGGACCAGATCCACGCCATGCTGAAACAATGCGCGACCAGGCTTGCGATGCCGACGGTTATCATGGGCGATTTCAACCAGTGGGGGCGCCTGACCGGCGCCATGCAGGCCTTTGGCGTGGGCTGGCAGCAGATCACTCCAGGGCCAAGCTATCCCGCGCGGCGACCGGTTGCCCCGCTCGACCGGATCGTGGCGACGCCCCACTGGGACTATATCGATAGCGGCGTCCATCACAGCGCGCTGGCGGCGCAGGCATCGGATCATCTGCCGGTCTGGGCGCGGCTGCGCTATGCCTAAAATCTAGGCGTGAGATTAATAAATAGGCATTATATCGGCTTTTGCCTTATTTACAGGCAGGCCTCGTTACGCCGTAAATCATAATTTATCAGCAGCTTGCATAAAATGGCACGGCTTTTGCTGTTCTCTTCGAGCCGGGATGGGCCCGGTGCGCAGAAGGGGGCAGAGATGAAGTTCATCATCGCCGTAATCAAACCATTCAAGCTCGATGAAGTCCGCGACGCGCTGGGCAATATCGGGATCGCGGGCATGACCGTGTCCGAAGTCAAGGGATTTGGCCGCCAGAAGGGCCAGACCGAAATCTACCGCGGGGCGGAATATTCCACCAATATGCTGCCCAAGGTGAAACTGGAAATCGCAGCCAGCGACGAGATTGCCGCGCAGGTCGTCGAGACGATCCAGCAAGCCGCCAACACCGATGCCATCGGTGACGGCAAGATTTTCGTCCTCGATCTCGCTTCCGCCACCCGGATCCGCACCGGCGAGACCGGCGACACGGCGCTATAATGACAAGGGGTTCACCAATGATCCGCAAATTCGTTACCGGCACAGGGGCGCTTGGCGCTTCGATGTTTGCCGCAAGTGCTGCCTTCGCGCAGGAAGCCGCCGAGGCGGTGGCAGAGACGGTGGCCGAAGCCGTTCCGGCCGAGGCTGTCGAAGCAGCCGCCGCTGTCGCCAATCCCGGCAATAATGCCTGGATGATGACCGCGACCATCCTCGTCCTGCTGATGATCCTGCCCGGGCTGGCGCTGTTCTATGGCGGCCTGACCCGGCAGAAGAACATGCTCAGCACCATGACGCAGGTCGGCGGGGCGGCCTGCCTGGCCATGCTGATCTGGGTTGGCTGGGGCTATTCGCTCTCGTTCGGGCCCGCCGCTCCCGAGGGAATGCTGGGCGCCTTCATCAGCGGTGGCAGCTATTTCCTCTCGAGTGTCACGCCTGACAGCACGGCTGCGACCTTTTCTGACGAAGTGATCAGCGAGTATGTTTTCGTCAGCTTCCAGATGACCTTTGCCGCCATTACCGCGGCGCTGGTGCTGGGCGCCACGGTAGAGCGCATCAAGTTCTCCGCCGCGATGCTGTTCACGGCCATCTGGCTCACCATCGTCTATTTCCCGATCGCGCATATGGTGTGGGCGGGCGGTGGCCTGATCTTCGAATGGGGCGCGCTCGATTTTGCCGGCGGCACCGTGGTGCACATCAATGCCGGTGTCTCGGCGCTGGTGCTCGCCATGTTCCTCGGCAAGCGCAAGGGCTACCCAACTGAACCCATGCCGCCGCACAGCCTCACGCTGACGCTGGTTGGTGCCGGTTTGCTGTGGGTGGGCTGGTTCGGATTCAACGCAGGTTCCGAACTTGAAGCTGACGGCATTGCCGGGCTGGCCATGATCAACACCTTCGTGGCCACCGCCGCAGGTGCGCTGGGCTGGATGTTGATGGAAAAGCTGGCCGGTCACAAGGCTTCGGCGCTCGGCTTTGCCTCGGGCATCATTGCCGGCCTGGTCGCGGTGACCCCGGCTGCCGGCAATAGCGGACCGCTTGGTGCGATTGTGCTGGGCCTGGTGGCTTCGGCAATCGCCTATTACGCGGTTGCCAAGCTCAAGCCGAAGCTGGGTTATGATGATGCGCTCGACGTGTTCGGCATCCACGGCATCGCCGGGATCGTTGGCGCCATCGGCACGGGGATCGTCTATTCCCCGGCTCTCGGCGGACCGGGCGATGCAGCGGAATATGTCATGAGCGCGCAGGTCTGGATCCAGATCAAGGCCGTGGTCGTGGCAATACTGTGGGCCGGAATCGGCTCGGCGATCGCCGCCATCATCGTCAAGGCAGTTATCGGCCTGCGGGTTACGCCAGAGACCGAACATGACGGCCTCGACATCGGCGAGCACGGAGAGCGCGCCTATAATTGATCAACCAGTTTGGCGGGGTGAGGAACCTCTCTCTCACCTCTCCCTCCTCCCCCGCCTCACCTTGTTCCTCCTGCGAACAAACCAACTTGGAAGGGCCGGAGCCAGCCGCTCCGGCCCCTTTTTTTGTCAGCCACTTAAGTGGCAGAAATATCACATGGCTGTGGCCAGATAGCGTCGGTATGAAGCGCGCTATTGTGTCGGCACGCAATTCGAATCAATTTCCGCGCGTTTCGGGATGCAACGCCCGATTTTAGTGGAGAGACCCCATGCAGAAATTGACTACCCTTCGTGCCATATTGCTCGCAGGTTGTGCCACTGGCCTCGTCGCAAGTCCGGCAATGGCCCAGGACGCCGGAAGCGAAGAGGCCGAAACCGGCAACGTTATCATCGTCACGGCTACCAAGCGCGATTCAACAATTCAGGATGTGCCTTTCTCGATCAACGCGCAGACGGCTGAGGACATTCAGCGTTCGGGCGCAGTGACACTGGAAGACCTGTCGCGCAATGTGGCTGGTCTGTCGGTGCAGAACCTCGGCCCGGGGCAGAGCCAGGTTTCCGTGCGCGGCGTATCCGCCGGCCAGGTCGTGCGCGATCAGCCTGGGGTGAAGGAACAGGTTGGCGTCTATCTTGACGAATCGGTGATTTCGCTCTCGCTGTTTACGCCCGATCTCGATCTGTTCGATCTCAACCGGGTGGAAACCCTGCGCGGCCCGCAAGGCACGCTGTTCGGCTCCGGTTCGGTTGGCGGCACCATCCGCTACATCACCAACCAGCCCAAGCTGGGCGTCACGGAAGGTGCGGTTGAAGCCAACCTCAACCTGATCGATGGTGGCGACGTAGGCGGGCATCTCAAGGGCGCGGTGAACGTGCCGCTAAGCGATATGGCGGCGGTTCGTGCGGTTGGATACTACACCAAATATGCCGGCTTCGTTGATGCACTCGGCCCGGCAGGCGGGGAAGACGTCAATGATGGCGAGCGTTACGGTGGGCGTATCGCGCTGACGCTGGAGCCAAGCGACGGCATCTCGATTACGCCGCGAATCGTCTATCAAAAGGTAAGTGCGGACGGCTTCAACCGGCAGGAATTCTACAGCCTGTTCGCCAACCCGTTCACCACCACCCGCCCTCCGGTGCAGCTGGGTGAGCGCGAGCAATATCTGCTCCTGCGCGAAGGGTTCGAGGATGAAACGATCATCGCGGACCTGACGATGAATTTCGATATCGGCGGCGTCACGCTGACCTCGGTATCGAGCTACATCGATCGCAATATCGTGGTGAGCCGCGATGCCAGCGCGCTGACCGGTTCGGTCTCGGTTGACCTTGGCTTTCCCGATGAAGCGGTATTGCTGCCGTCAAACCTGATCGACACCACCAAGCTGGAAACCTTCACCCAGGAAGCGCGGCTTGCGTCGAACACCAGCGGGCCTCTGCAATGGCTGATCGGGGCGTTCTATTCCGATACCAAGCGCGACTATAACCAGCGCCTGCCAACACCGGGTTATGATGCCTTTACGGATCAGGTGCTGGGCGCGGGAACCTCAGCCGCGGTGGCCAACGGCTTCCCGGCCGATTCACCGTTCAATTCCGATCTACCCTACGATATCGAACAGCTTGCGATCTTCGGCGAGACTAGCCTGGCCGTGAGCGATGCTCTCACGGTCACCGTTGGCGGGCGCTATTACGATTTCGAAGAGACCCGCACGATTACATCCGGCGGCCTGTTCGCCAATGGTGACAGCGGGGTGGTGGACGAAACCTCTTCCGATGGTTTCACGCCGCGTTTCCTGGTCAGCTACGAACTGAATCCGAATGTCACGGTGAATGCCCAGGTTTCGCGCGGCTTCCGCCTTGGCGGGGTTAACGATCCGCTCAACACCCCTCTGTGCAATGCAGAGGATCTGGCGCTGTTTGGCGGCTTCCAGGATTACGACGACGAGAAGCTGTGGAACTACGAAGTGGGGGTCAAGACGCAAGGGAGCGGCTTTACCTTCAATGCGGCTGGTTTCTATAATGATATCAGCAATCTGCAGGTCACACTCGATGCCGGAAGTTGTTCGTCACGGATTGTCTTCAACGTCGAGGAAGCCCATACTCTCGGGCTGGAGTTCGAGCTTGGGGTAAACCCAGTGCAAGGCCTGAATTTCAACCTGTCAGGTAGTGTGATCGAATCCGAATTCGACACCACCCTGCCCGAACCGCTGGCCACGGCTACTGGCATTCGCGAGGGCAACCGCCTGCCTTCCGTGCCCGAGTTCCAGCTGACCGCCAGCGGCAGCTACGAATGGGATCTGGCAAGCGGCACAATCGCCTTCGTCGCCGCCTCGTTCCAGCACGTCGGCTCTCGTTTCACACAGCCTGCGGACCAGGAAAACAACCCGCGCACTTTCGTGCACGGCCTGCCGTTTGGAGGCGCTCCGGCGGATGCATCGACCACTGTCGATCTGCTGCTGCCCGATTATCAGCTGGTCAATATCAGCGCCGGGTTGGAGTTTGACAGGGGCCTGTCATTGACGGCTTACGTCAACAATCTGTTTGACGAGAACGCCTTGCTCTCGTTCGATCGCGAACGCGGCGGACGGGCGCGACTTGGCTACAACATTGGCCAGCCGCGGACTTTCGGCATCACTGCCCGCCAGACCTTCTGACCGGACATTAGAGCGAACAATGCAAGGGGGCGGGCCGAAAGGTCCGCCCCTTTCTTATGTATAAGCGCTACCTCGTTTCGTCTTTCACGAAATCGGCGCAGCGCTCGCCGATCATGATGCCGCGCACCCTTCAGCGAAAGTGGGCACCGGTTTCGCGCCCGGAAGGGTGGGCAACGGGGATCAGAGCATCATGCTGGTGCGTCTTTCACGAAATCGGCGCAGCGCTCGCCGATCATGATGCTCGGCGCATTGGTATTGCCGCTCACGATCTTCGGCATGATCGATGCGTCGGCAATCCACAGCCCCTCGATCCCGCGCGCCTTGAGCTGCGTGTCGACCACGCTCCCCTCGTCCGCGCCCATGCGGCAGGTGCCGACGGGGTGATAGACAGTGTCGGCGCGGCCCCGGATCAGCTCGTCGAGTTCGGCATCATTGTCGATATTGATCGGATGCCGGTCGACCGGGTGATAATCGGCCAGTGGCGGGGCACTGACGATCCTGTGCGACAGCCGCACGCCTGCGCGCATCACCGCCATATCACGCTCATCATCAAGGAAATTGGGATCGATCCGCGGCGCATCGGCGGCGCTGGCTGTATTCAGGCGCACCGTGCCCCGGCTTTCGGGGCGCAGCACGCAAGCATGGAGCGAGAAGCCATGCCCGTTCACTTTCTCGCGGCCATGATCTTCCAGCACGGCGGGAACGAAATGCCACTGCACATCGGGTGCGGGGGCATCAGGCATCACCTTCCAGAAGCCGCCGCTTTCGGCATAACAGGTGGTCATGATCCCGGTGCGGTGGCGGCGATGCTCGATGATCGCCTTGATCATCCGCCAGGTACCCGCCAGCGAATTGCCGATCGGGTCGGTCGATTCAGTCGCCCAGCCCGAGACGTAATCGATATGGTCCTGCAGATCGCTACCGACCGCCGGTTTATCGAGCGCGACGTCGATCCCGTGCTGTCTGAGATGCTCGGCCGGGCCGATGCCCGAGAGCATCAGGATCTGTGGGCTGTTGAACGCGCCGGCAGACAGGATAACCCCATGCCGCGCCTTCACCACTTCGCGTTTGCTGCCGCGCCTGATTGCGACACCGGTGACCCGGCCTTGCTCGATCACCAGCTTTTCGACCAGCGTGCCGGTGCGGATATCGAGATTGGGCTTGCCCCGCAGCGGCTCGACATAGGCGCGCGCGGCTGACCAGCGCTCACCGCCCTTCTGCGTCACCTGGTAAAGCCCGAAGCCTTCCTGCTTCTCGCCGTTGAAATCCGCATTGCGCGGCAATTGCAGCTGCGCCGCGCTGTCGACAAAGGCGGTGCTGGTGGGATTGGGCCATTTCTGGTCGGCAACCGACAGCGGGCCATCGGCGCCGTGATAATCGCTGCCGCCCCTGATGTTGCCTTCGCTGCGTTTGAAATAGGGCAGCACGTCGTCATAGGCCCAGCCGCTGCAACCCATCGCGGCCCAATTGTCATAATCCCACTTGCCGCCGCGAATATAGACCATGGCATTGATCGCGCTCGAACCGCCCAATCCCTTGCCGCGCGGCTGGTAGCCGATCCGGCCATTGAGCCCTTTCTGCGGCACGGTCTCAAAGCGGTAATTGGCGTTCTTGAGCAGGAAGGGCATGAAGCCTGGCGTCTTGACCAGTATGTTGTTGTTGCGCCCGCCTGCCTCAAGCAGGCACACCGTCTTGCTGCCATCCTCGGCCAGCCGCCCGGTAACCGCGCTGCCCGCGCTGCCGCCACCGATCACGATATAATCGAACGTGTCCATGCTCTCTCCTCTAGAGCGGATTTCGCTCTGACTGCGTCAGACTGCCCGCTCTAATCGTTTGTTTTACCGCGATTTCCAAGTCGCGCAGTGATTCCACTGCGCTCGAAATCGCTCTTTGGAAAGAGTGTTAGGCAGGCTCGCCCTGTCCCGCAATCGGGTTTTGATCGGCCACTGGATTTTGGATAGCCGCTGCGCCTTCCTGCCGCGCCAGCCAACGCGCGCGGATTGTGTCGGATGTGTCGCGGCTGCCGTCATGGCTCCAGCCCGGTTCGCGCAGCAGATATGACAATTTGTGCTGCCACGGCGCGCGCCAGATATCCTGCACCATGCCGATCCATTCGTGGAACACGGCCCACAGCAGGTTGAAACTGCCCAATTGCCTGATGATGCCATAGCGGATCGGCTCCCGGTCATCTTCGGGCTCGAAGGTGCCGAACATCTTGTCCCACACGATGAACACGCCGGCATAATTGCGGTCAAGATAGCGCGGGTTGGTGGCATGATGCACGCGGTGGTGGCTGGGCGTGTTCATCACCGCTTCGAACCAGCGCGGCATCCGGCGGATCGCCTCGGTATGGATCCAGAACTGGTAGATCAGGTTGAACCCCGCGCAAATGGCGATCATCACGGGGTGGAAACCGATCAGCACCAGCGGCAGGGCGAAGGCGAAGCCGAAGGTCAAGGCGCCGGTCCAGCTTTGCCGAAGCGCGGTCGAAAGGTTGTAATGCTGGCTCGAATGGTGGTTTACATGCGCCGCCCACATCCAGCGAATGCGGTGCCCGGCGCGGTGGACCCAGTAGTACTTGAGATCGTCGAGCACGAAGCACAGTGGCCAGGCCCACCACACGCTCCACCATTCGGGGCCGAAATCGACCAGGCGAAATTCCCACACGGCCAGGAACAGCGCGAAGAATGCCCCGCCGGTCAGCAGGCCGGCAACCGTGCTGCCGAGGCCAAAGGCCAGGCTGGTAAGCGTATCGCGCGGCTCATAGGCGTCGGGGCGCCTGCGCCAAGCCCAGATCATCTCGATCAGCACCAGCGCAACAAATCCGGGCACGGCATAATCGGTAGGCGAGAAATCAGGCATGATCGCGCGATCCTAATGCATTTACAGCGTCAGCCCAAGCGCCAGGGTCAGCGATGTCCAACGAAACTTTGCCATAGCGGCGCTCGCCGCTGTCAACCACCAGCATTCCATCTGTCTGCCATGCGCGCGCCGTCGGCCCCAGGATTCGCCCCGCAAACTTGTTTCCGTGCGGCTTCAGCAGCAGGATCCGGCCAGCAGTATCGCGCAGGATCGCGGCCTTGCCATCGCGATCGACGCAAGTCTCGCGTGGCTGGAAACCGTCCGCCACTTCGCCCGCAGCTTTGTGCGCCGCATCCGCATCGGTCAGCTTGGGCATGCCGCCAAGCCCCAGCGCATAGGCAATCCAGGCCAGCGCGAGGATGGCGACCAGCGAGCCAAGGAACTGGAGAATTTCAGGCGGTAAATTCATCATCTTGCCAATTGGCACGGCGCGAACTTTGCGGCAAGCTGCGATGTAGAAGGGGAATTCCGATGAAATCAATTTCCAGACTGCTTGCCGTCACGGCATTGGCCGCTGCGCCGCTCGCCGCACAGGAAGCAGATCCCGTTGCGCAAGTTGCAGCGCAACAAGAGCGAACCGAGCGGGTTGCCCGGCAGCTGTGGGATTGGGCCGAGCTTGGCTATCTTGAACAGCGCTCAAGCGGTTTGATGATGGAAGAGCTTGCCGCAGAAGGATTCACCATCCGCGCAGGCATTGCCGAAATCCCGACCGCCTTTGTAGCGGAATGGGGTAAGGGAGGTCCGGTGATTGCGATCCTGGCGGAAATGGATGCGCTGCCCGGTATAAACCAGTCGGCCTCGGCAGCGCGCGATCCGGTTGATGGAAAGGGGGCTGGTCATGCCTGCGGCCACAATCTGTTTGGCGCGGGATCGCTGACTGCTGCGATTGCGGTCAAGAACTGGCTCGAGGCTACCGGCACGCCGGGCCGCATCCGGCTGTATGGCACCCCCGCGGAAGAAGGCGGATCGGGCAAGGTCTACATGACCCGGGCCGGGCTGTTCGACGATGTCGATATTGCGATCCATTGGCACGCCGATGATGAAAACAGCGCCGCCGCGCAAACCAGCCTGGCCAATCGTTCGGCCAAATTCCGTTTTCACGGTATTTCGGCCCATGCCGCAGGCGCGCCCGAGCGCGGCCGCTCGGCGCTTGACGGGGTCGAGGCGATGAACACGATGGCCAATATGATGCACGAGCACATGCCGCAGCAGGCACGGATGCATTACGTGATCACAGCAGGCGGCAATGCGCCCAATGTCGTGCCCGATTTCGCCGAAGTATTCTATTACGTGCGTCATCCCGATCCCGAGGGTGTCGAGGAAATCTGGGCAAGGCTGGAAGACGCGGCACGCGGCGCGGCGCTGGGCACCGGTACCAAGGTCGATTGGGAAATCATCCATGGCAACAATCCGTTGCTGGTCAACGAAACGCTGGCGAGGGTGATGGACGCCAAGCTGCGCCAGGTGGGCGGGGTCGATTATACGGACGAAGAACGCGCATGGGCGGCGGAGATCCAGCAATCGCTGGGAGATGCAGCCAAGCCGCTTGAAAGCGCGGCTGAAGTCCAGCCATACGAAAAGAGCCTGGGGTACGGTTCAACCGATGTGGGGGATGTTTCATGGGCCACGCCGACTGTGGGCGTGCGCACTGCGACATGGGTGCCCGGCACCAGCGCGCATAGCTGGCAGGCGGTGGCGGCAAGCGGCCATTCGATTGGTGTCAAGGGAACGCAGGTCGCCGCCAAGGCGATGGCACTGATGGCGGCCGAGCTGTTCACCAATGATGAATTGCGTGCGGAAGCCAAGGCCGAGTTCGACCAGTCGCGCGGCCCGGATTTCCAGTATCGCTCACTATTGGGAGATCGTGCGCCTCCCCTCGACTATCGCAAATAGGCCTTGGGGACTGCCCGTAGCTAGCCCCGGGCCTGCGCGGCGAACATGTCCATAACCGGGCGGACCGGCGACACGTCATAACCGGCGTTTCGCGCTGCAGCGGCGATTTCATCGGGATCAACGCCGCTTCGCGCCTGCGCCAATGACCACAGCAGCGTCGATCGTGTCCCGCTGCGGCAATAGCCCAGCACCTTGTTGGCCCCGGCCAGCGCTTGCTCCATTGCCTCTACTTGCGGTTCGCTGAAGCCCGAATGGCCGATCGGGATGGCAATGTAATCCATGCCAGCGGCACGGGCGGCGGCTTCGATTTCCGGGCCTTGCGGCTCGTAGGGCGCCTCCCCGTCTGGCCGGTTGTTGATCACCAGCGTCACGCCCGCCTGGGCCGCTGCTGCTATATCGGCCGGCCTGATTTGCGGGCTGACCATCATGGTTGGCGAAAGTTCGCGAAACTCGCTCATCGCATTGTCTCCGTATTTGCGCACAGGGTTGGTGCGATTCGCCTGACTCATCACCCAATTGCAAGCTCCGGCGCAAGCATTTGCAGCAGCGAACAGAATGCGAAAATGTCACATTTTTGCGGCAATAAGGGAGGCGATGTTAAATTATTCGCCTCGCAGGGCTTTGTGCGCTATGTTACATGCATTCAGGTAGGGGTTGCGGCATTTATGTCGCGATGCCTGCCGAGCAACGATACCGTCTTCCGTCCACGGTATCGATGTGAGTTTGTTCGGGCGGAGAGACAAGGTACGAATTAAGTTATGGGTTACGATAGAGGGCGCCGCCGGGGCCGGGACAAGCGCGACGGATTCGGCGAAGACGGCTTCGATCCCTTCGGTGGCGGCGATAATTTCCCCCCACGCGACAATTTTGGGCAGCAGGATCGATTCGGTGGTGGTGGCCGTGGATTTGGTGAAGATCGCAGCCCCGGTGGCGGTGATCGCTTCGGCGGTGGCGGCGGGCGCGGCCCCGGAGGCGGTGGCCGCGGACCTGGCGGAGGCGGCGGAGCCGGAGGCGGCGGTTTCAATCGCATGCCTGCACAGGTCGTCGGCACTGGCAAGGGAACGGTCAAGTTCTTCAATGGCCAGAAGGGCTTCGGCTTCATCCAGCAGGACAGCGGCGGCGAAGATATCTTCGTCCATATCAGCGCGGTTGAGCGTGCGGGGCTAGAGAGTCTTGCCGAAGGCCAGGAGCTTGAATTCAACCTGGTGGACCGTGGCGGCAAGGTTTCCGCCCAGGATCTGCAGGTTGTCGGCGATGTGATCGCGGTAGAAAAGCGCCCTGCGGCGCCGCAGCGTGAGCTGACCGGCGAAAGGGCCACTGGTACCGTGAAGTTCTTCAATTCGATGAAGGGCTTCGGTTTCCTGGTGCGCGACGATGGCCAGCCCGATACTTTCGTGCACATCAGTGCTGTCGAACGTTCGGGGCTTCAGGGTTTGAATGAGGGCGAACGTTACGAGTTCGATCTCGAAGTCGACCGGCGAGGGAAGCACTCGGCGGTCAACCTCGCCCCCGTCCAGGGTTGATCACCTGCTTGGCGCGGTCAATTGACCGACCGTCTGCCAGCATTTAAACGACGCGGAATGGCGGTCCTTGGGGCCGCCATTTCTCATTTGTCCGATTCGAAAATTGCCTGAGGTTCCACCCATGTCGATCTCTCCCCTGATGCCTGTCTATCCCCGCTGCGGTGTGCGCCCGGTGCGCGGCGAGCACTGTCATCTGATTGATGAAAACGGCACGCGATATCTCGATTTCGCCAGCGGTATCGCGGTAAACCTGCTCGGACATTCGCATCAGGGCCTGATCAAGGCGATCCAGCAACAGGCTGAAACCCTGATGCATGTTTCGAACCTTTACGGCAGCCCGCAAGGCGAGAAACTGGCGCAGACGCTGGTTGACAACACCTTTGCCGACACGGTCTTTTTCACCAATTCGGGTGCTGAAGCAGTTGAAACCGCGATCAAGACCGCGCGCGCCTATCACCAGCATGATGGTGATGAGACCCGGTTTGAACTGATCACATTCAAGAACGCCTTTCACGGGCGCACCATGGCCACAATCAGTGCATCCAATCAGGAAAAGATGCACCACGGCTTCTCCCCGCTGCTTGCGGGCTTCAAATACGCCGAGTTCGATGATCTGGAATCGGCCAAGGCATTGATGGGCCCGCATACGGCTGGGTTCCTGGTAGAGCCGATCCAGGGTGAAGGCGGTATTCGCCCGGCATCTGACAGCTTCATGAAGGGCCTGCGCGAACTGGCTGACCAGCACGATCTGATGCTGGTGCTCGATGAAGTGCAATGCGGGGTCGCGCGGACCGGTACGCTCTACGCCTATGAAAAATACGGGATCGAGCCCGATATCCTGGCGACGGCCAAGGGAATCGGTGGCGGCTTTCCCCTTGGCGCATGCCTGGCGACGGAAAAGGCGGCGCGCGGCATGGTGTTTGGCACGCATGGCTCGACTTACGGCGGTAATCCGCTGGCGATGGCTGCTGGAAGTGCGGTGATGGAAGCTGTCGCCAATGATGAGTTTCTCGCATCGGTGCGCGAGAAGGGCGAACGCCTGCGCAGCCGGCTTGAGCAGTTCATCGGCAATTATCCCGAATTGTTCGAACTCGTGCGCGGCAGGGGTTTGATGCTGGGGATCAAGATGAAGGCCGAAAGCAGGCCGTTCTTTGTCCACCTGCGCGACAATCACCAATTGCTGACCGTAGCTGCCGGCGACAACACGCTGCGGGTGCTGCCGCCGCTGGTAATCGGCGACGCCGAAATTGACGAATTTTTTGAAAGGCTTTCGGCTGGGACGGCGAGCTATTCGCCGGATGCGTGATGTCGCAGCCGCGTCACTTCCTCAATCTCCGCGATGCGGGTGGAGACGCAATCGCTGCGATGCTGAACGACGCGATCGACCGCAAGTCAGCTCGCAAGGCTTTGCCGAAAGGTGAACCCGATACCGATCATCCGCTCTCGGGGCGGGTGCTGGGGATGGTGTTTGAAAAGAGTTCGACCCGGACAAGGGTGAGCTTCGATATCGCCATGCGCCAGCTTGGCGGCGGCACGCTGGTCCTAGATGCGGCGTCGAGCCAGCTCGGTCGCGGCGAGACCATAGCCGATACTGCGCGCGTGCTCAGCCGAATGGTTGATGCGATCATGCTGCGAACTGACGACCATGCCAAGATCGAGGAAATGGCGCAGCATGCCAGTGTACCGGTGATCAACGGCCTCACCGATCGGTCGCATCCATGCCAGATCGTGGCAGACCTGCTGACAGTGATCGAGCACGGCAAGCCTCTGCCTGGGCTAGAGGTCGCATGGTTCGGCGATGGCAACAATGTGCTGCATTCGATCCTTGAAGCGGCTGCATTGATGAAGTTCAACGTAAGAGTGGCCACCCCGAAGGGTTATGAGCCGGAACCGGAATTTGTGGACATGGCGCGGGCAAGCGGATCGATTGTCACGCTTACTCAGGATGCAGCCGCTGCGGCGCAGGGCGCGGATGTCATTGCGACCGACACCTGGATTTCGATGGGGCAGGCACATGCTGAGGAAAAGCTCGCCGCAATGGCGCCCTATCAGGTCAATGATGCGTTGATGGGCAGGGCAAAACCTGATGCAATCTTCCTGCATTGCTTGCCGGCGCATGTCGGGGATGAAGTAACTGAAAGCGTGTTCGAAGGCCCGCAATCGGTTGTGTTCGACGAAGCGGAAAACCGCATCCACGCGCAAAAGGCGGTGCTGCGCTGGTGCTTTGGTCAACTCTGAACCTTTGGCACGCCGGGCTCTTATCTTCTGCTGCCCATGGCCCATATTGCCCGCATGAAAGACTTGCCTGAAACCTTTGCAGACCAGATTCTTGGCTTCAGTCTGCCGTCTCGCGATGCGCGCGGACGCGCAGTGAGGCTGGATCGTGTGCTCGATGAAATCCTCAGCGCGCATGATTACCCTGCACCGGTCAAGCACCTACTGGCGGAAGCTCTGGTGATTGCGGCTCTGATGGGAAGCCTGCTGAAAGAGGAAGGTGCACAGCTGACGATGCAGGCGCAAACGCAGCAGGGGCCGGTGCGCTTGCTCGTTTGCGACTGTCGCGATGGCGAGTTGCGCGGCTATGCCGATTTTGACTCGGCCGCGCTCAAGGGGCTGGGCGCGAATACGTCGCTTGCGGCGCTGTTCGGGCAGGGAGCGCTTGCCGTTACCTTCGAGACTGGCAAAGGTCAGCGATACCAGGGGATTGTGCCGCTGGAGGGGGCGTCCTTGGCTGCCGCGTGTGAGCGTTATTTCTATCAGTCGGAACAAGTTCCGACTTTGCTCAAGGTGGGGGCGCGGGCAACAGAAAGCGGATGTGTAGCAGGTGGATTACTGCTTCAGCATTTGCCCGCAGGAGAGGAAGGGCGCGAGCGGCTGAACGCGCAACCGGATCATCCTGACTGGGAGCACGTCGCAATATTGGCGGGAACCCTCAGCCATGCCGAACTGGTCGATCCTGCGTTGTCGATGGAGGCTATCGCGTGGAGGTTGTTCCACGAGGAAGGCGAGATCAGGGCAGAGCCCGGCGCGCGCCTATCCAAGGGCTGCCGCTGCACTGTGGCGCATTTCGAAAGTGTCATTGCCCGATTCCCGCATTCCGAGCGCGATGAAATGCGCAACGATGCAGGTGAAATCGTGGTGGACTGCGCTTTTTGTTCGCGTGAGTTCGTTCTTCGCCACTAATTCGGTTCGCCGCTGTTCAGGACCGGTTTATCGCTAGTTAGCTAGCATGGGGGTCAATACACGCGGAAAAAATGGCTTGGACTTTGGAATGTTGAACGCTCGTAAATGGTTGACTGTGATTGCCGGGGTGGCTTTGGCCACGGGGGCTGCTGTTGCCCATGGGCAGGCACAGCCAAAGCATCCGGTCGTGTTTGACAGCCTGCAGAAGGGCGAGTGGACCGTTCGCTTTCGTGACGGTTCGCCCGCACGCAAGATTTGCCTTCGCTCAGGCGAGGAATTGATCCAGCTCCAGCACCAGGAACGCAATTGCAGCCGTTTTGTGGTGGATGATGCGCCGGGACTGACGACGGTGCAGTATACCTGTCGCGGAAACGGCTACGGCCGAACAAGCGTCAGGCGCGAAACGGCCACATTGGCTCAGATAGAGAGCCAGGGTATCGCGGGCGGCCTTCCCTTCCATTTGGTGGCCGAGGCACGGCGAACCGGCAGCTGCGAGTAGTCATCGGGCTGAACCTCACCCTTCCGCCAGGGACTTTGGGTTTGCATCCGTTGAGCCAAACGCTAATCCGGATCGATGACTGATAGTAGGCATTTTGAGGCCGGGCCGGCTTTGGTCCTGCTTTCCGGCGGGCTTGATTCCATGGTTACCGCAGCAATTGCGAAGGAACGCGGGCATCCGCTCCACGCGCTGTCGATCGACTATGGTCAACGCCATCGGCGCGAGCTGGAAGCGGCGAAGCGGATCGCCGAGAAGCTGGGGGTAGAACGTCATATCGAACTGGAGCTCGACCTGCGCGCTTTTGGCGGGTCGGCGCTGACAGCGGATATCGATGTCCCCAAGACTGGAGTTGAGGCATCGATTCCGGTGACCTACGTTCCGGCCCGCAACCTCGTATTTCTTTCACTGACTGTTGCCGCAGCAGAGGCGGCCAATGCGCGCGATATCTACATTGGCGTCAATGCTCTCGACTATTCGGGTTATCCTGATTGTCGTCCGGAGTTCATTTCCAGCTTCGCGGAAACGGCGCGGTTGGGCACCAGGGCCGGAGTAGAGGGCCAAGCTTTCCAGATTCACGCTCCGCTTCAATACATGACCAAAGCGGACATTGCGTCAGAATGTTCCAGGTTGGGGTTGGATCCGGTCTGGAGTTGGTCGTGTTATGATCCCACGGAAGCGGGAACGGCATGTGGATTGTGCGATTCTTGTCGACTGCGAAAAAAGGGGTTTGCCCAAGCGGGCGTTCACGATAGCACCCGCTATGCGGCTTGACTGGCCGCCGCTTTCAGGAGAATTGCATGTCGGAACAGGCCGCTCGGCACGAGTCCGCCGAGATCGAAGCCCAAGGGGTGCCTGCCTATAGCTGGTACGCGCTAGGGGTTCTGGTTCTCGTCTACGTATTGAACTTCATCGACCGACAGATTCTCTCCATATTGGCCAATGACATCAAGGCAGACCTGGGCGTTGATGACGCTTATCTCGGCTTTCTATACGGCACCGCTTTTGCCATTTTTTATGCCCTGTTCGGCATCCCGCTAGGGAAGCTGGCGGACAGCTGGAAACGTGTTCGGCTTATGGCCATCGGCCTTACGCTTTGGTCATCAATGACAGCTTTTTCCGGTTTCGCGCGCGATACAGCTACACTGACTGTGGCCAGGGTGGGGGTAGGGGTTGGCGAAGCAACTGCCAGCCCTTCGGCCTATTCACTGATCTCGGATTGGTTCCCTGCGCGACTTCGCGCCACCGCGCTCGCGATCTATAGTTCGGGGCTTTATATCGGTGGAGGCATCTCGCTCCTTATCGGCGGCTTGATCGTGGAGCGATGGAATGAAGCCTTTCCCGATGGAGGGCCGCTCAATCTCGCCGGATGGCAAGCAGCATTCATTGCGGTAGGTCTGCCGGGCCTGCTCTTGGCGCTTTGGGTATTGACGCTCAGGGAGCCGATCCGCGGAGCCATCGATGGCATAAAAACTCCATCGGACCCGGCGCCGTTTCGTGGTTTTGTGACGGAGCTTCTGACTGTAATCCCGCCCTTCACGATTCTGGGTGCCGCACGGCGAGGCGGAGGTGCATTGGCGCTTAATGTCGCCGTTCTGGCAATTTCATTCGGCTTTGCGAAACTGCTTACTGAGTTGCTCGATTCGGGTGAGGGATTGATCTACGCGCCGATCACCGATCAGTGGACCCTGCTGGCGATCGGATACTATGCGGTATTCTGCTGGGCGAGTTCGCTGCGCAGCCGCGACTTGCCGACTTTCCGGCTGACCTGGGGGTCTGCGGCATTCATGTGCACGATTCTTGGATACGGCACGGTCGCATTTATGGCTTATGCGAGTGCGTATTGGACTGCACCTTATGCAGAACGCGTCTTTGATATTGACAAGGGGAGCCTGGGGTTCTGGATCGGTGGACCGAGCGCAGTAGCGGGATTTCTCGGGGTCACGCTAGGCGGGCGTGTAGCCGATTGGCTGTTTGAGCGCGATCCGGCCGGGCGCTTGTACGTGGTGATGTTTGGCCTGGTGAGTCCGGTGCCGGTGGCATACTGGCTGTTCACCACTGACAACCTGACACTTTTCTTCATCCTGGCGTTCTTTGCTCAATTCCTAACCGCCTCTGCGCTCGGGGCCGCAGCGGCGACGAGCCAGTCGCTTGTCTTGCCGCGGATGCGCGGCGTCGCAACGGCGACCTTTTTTCTGGCCACTACCTTGGTTGGCCTGGCCTTGGGGCCCTATCTCGCCGGCTATGTTTCATCAATCAACAACGAGGACCTTTCCAAGGGCGTAATCTCCACCCTGTGGATCATGCCAATCGGCGTTGCCCTGGTTACCGGAGCTATCAGGCTGGTCCCTCGTGCAAGTGCGACATTACTTTCGCGAGCCAGGGCTGCTGGGGAAACAGGGATTTAGGCAAGGAAGGACTCATAAGGGCCCGGCCAGGCGCTCGATGAGTCCTGAGTCCAATTCAGATTCGCGAGAATGGCCCAGAAGCTAGCTTGC
The DNA here is from genome assembly GCF_054957755.1 of Altererythrobacter chaiwopuensis. Lineage (NCBI taxonomy): Bacteria > Pseudomonadati > Pseudomonadota > Alphaproteobacteria > Sphingomonadales > Erythrobacteraceae > Altererythrobacter > Altererythrobacter chaiwopuensis. The sequence goes on along the minus strand of NZ_JBTXJG010000001.1, from coordinate 327,516 downwards.
GGGGTTGAGAACGGCACAAGCAATGCGTGGACCGGCATTCCCGGCCGGATCGGTCATATAGTCGTCCCGGTCGGCGTGAATCATGACTGAAGTTCCGTCTTCGTCGAATATTGCGGACTGGATCGAGGCCAAGTCGCCATCGATCACGATTTGCTGGGCAAGTGAGCCCGTGCCAGGGATTTCGATGTTGGGCAGATCGCCCAGATGTTTTCCACCTTCGCTCAGGCTTCCATGTGTTGCGCCTGATGGATTGAGGTGACCACCTGCTGACACGAACTCAGGCGCTTCGCAAAGACCGTTGGTATGAAGGTGGATTGCATGCTCACCTGACCGCAACCCCGCGATTGAAAAATCAATGATTGCCGCACCTTTATCCTGGATGAAATGAACAGTTCCCAATTCCGCTCCATCTCGGTCCATGAATGTTCCCTCTGCGAGGACCTGTCTTTTCGCCCCAGCTTCAGTCGATTCTCCGCTGTTGCTGGGTACTCCACATCCGGCAGTCAGGCTGATGACGACGATTGCAAATGTAGAAATACTTCTTCGCATGTCACTTCCCTTATTACTCCCATGCCTTGCCTATAACGTAAAAGGGGCCGGATTGCTCCGGCCCCTTTCAGAGTTTTCAGCTTTCTGACGAGAGCCGAAGCTTACATGCCCGAACCGGGGCCGTAGGTTATTTCAACCCGACGGTTCTGAAGTTCGCGCACACCATCTTCGGTCGGAACGCGAGGCTGCGATTCGCCAAAGGCTTCGCTGGCAATACGGTTGTCAGGAATGCCGCGCCCGCCCAAGTATTCGCGGACCGAAGCATTGCGACGTCCTGCCAGCCCCATGTTGTAGGTCACCGTACCCGAACGGTCAGTGTGTCCTGCCAGCATCACACTTGCCGTGCCGCAATCGGCATAAGCGGTAACAGCGTTATCGAGCACCGTCGCGGCTTCCGGCGTGATGTCCGATTCGTCCCAGTTAAAGAAGACGATGTACGGGCCCGTGTTGCATACCGGAGCCGGGGGAGGCGGCGGCGGCGGCGGGGGAGGCGGCGGCGGAGGAGGCGGAGGAGGTGGCGGCGGAGGCGGAGGAGGAGGTGGTGCTTCCGCGCCGAAATTGTAAATCAACGAACCCAGTATAGAGTGCGTGGTAATATTGGTTTCGAGCGCACTGCCAGTCACATCGACAATGTTCACGTCGGGAGCGTTGAAGTAACGATACTTCAGGCCAACATCCCAGTTCCCGCTCAACGGCGCACGAATGCCAGCCAGAACCTGCCAAGCGAGGCCCGTGTCCGAGTCATTGTAAAGATCCGGACCGTTGGAGTCGATCGTTCCCGTGAGATCCGAGCGCGCAACGCCAACACCCCCGCCGACAAAACCCTGAAGTCCGTCATCAGGCCCAAAGTCGAGCAAACCATTGAGCATGAAGCTCAGGAAATTGCCCTTGCCCTGACCTTCGAACTGCTCTGAGCTATTGCTGATCGTATCGAGGTCCGCTTCACGGTAGCTGGCTTCGGACTCAAGCCGGAAACCGCCAAAATCATAGCCAACCACGCCACCGACGTCGAAACCTTCGTCATGCGCGATATTAACCGCTGCATTGTCAGTCGATTTTGCTTTCGTGTCTTCAACGAGCATCACGCCGCCATCAACGCCAACATACCATTGGCCATCGCGGGCAAGTGCAGGCGTGGCAAGCGCCGTCGACGCCATCGCCAGTCCCATGACAAGTCTGCGCATAGTTAAATTCCCTTTCTCACGTACAAACTAAAAGTCGTAGTTTCTTCTAACCTCTTGGCGGGGCGGAGGCAAGCAGACATTAGTTTGGAACTGTTGCATTAAAGCTTCAAAGGGCGAGATCATGTGATCCAGCGCCTATATAATCCCGCTAGGGTTGGAACGTCCCGATATCAGGTTTGGTTCCCTCAACTACTTGGCAAAATCCCTTGCGACTGTAGCGCTGAAAGGAGGCCTTCGATCGCTTGGCGCGCCTCAGTATCCACGGTTGCACCGCCGGTCGGAATTGCGACCGCAACAGAAGCATTCCACGTACCGTCGAACAGGTGATATTGCCCGCGGCTGATGTTGAATACCCGCATGCCTGGAACGGGATTGAGAAAACTCCAGGCGCCGGCCGCAAAGAAGGCAATGGAATCAATGTGCCCCGCCCACTCTCCAACGGGCGTTGCATCGACCAGCCAGCACTCCCCCTCGGCTGGCGTCGACGGCGGAGTTGAAGCCAGCCCCATTACTGACATGTGCATCAGGACATCGATCAGTACATGTGCTTCATTGACGAAAAACTCTTTTTGAGCCTGGCCCGCGAATAGTAACGGTAATGAGAAGCGGGGTGTAGTGCTGTTGAAGATGCTTGGTTGGGTCATTGCGTGTTCCACTAAAGGTCAAATAATACTGGCGATGAATGTTGCTGGAGATTTGCCGTAGGTCCCGATTTGTCGAACCCACAGCGCTTCGGTGCCATGGATGGCGGCGAGTTGGGTGATCGTCGCAATGTCGATCAGCAGCTCGGCTGTGGTGACAGTCCAGTCAACGAGCGGCGTTTCCACTGGGCCGAGCCCGATCTGGTATAGCTCGCTCTCTTCAACCAGCGGCGTGTCAACCAAATCAGGCCAGCGCCATTGGCCGCGCCCACGCCTGGCCCAGCGCAAGTGCCAGTCGCCATTCGCTTGCAACGTCATGCGCGCATGGACCGGAGCGGGCGGATTGAGAGAGATGCCGCTTGGCTGCAATCGGCTGACTACGGGCTGATCGTCTCCAAGGCCGATCGCTGTAACTTGCGCGGCAGTACCTGCAATCAGGCCTGCGTCGAGCTGTATGAGCGTATCATCCAGCAGCACGACTTCGCGTGCGGCCGGATGTCCCGCAAGGGCATGGTGCTCGGTTCCGCCGCGACCGCGAAGCAGGCCGGAAAGCTTCCAGCGTGTCTCGGTCAGTTGTTCGGCCTCCAGGAACTGGACAACTTCAGCTCCTATCAGGAGCCTGTTTGCGCCAGCTGCCAATCCGGCGGCGGTGCTGGACGCAAAGCCCAGATCGCCTGCAATCAGCTCGACCTCGATAATCGAACGCTGCTCAAGGATTTGCGATTTTGACGCAGCAAGCGGCAAAGCCAGCGTTCCGGCTACACTGCGATTCCGGCTTGTTCCCACGAGCGGCAATAACGCACCTGCTTGATCAAGATAAAGCGAGGCCCCTGGCCAACCCGCGTTTTCTGCGGAAAGCGCCGCAAAGTATGCCCCGTTCGCACCCGCGCCCGTTCCGTCCTGTGGCAATTCGAAGGTCCATAGCCAGCTTGACGCCCAAGGTATGTCTATCGGGAGCATCGGTGTGCCCGGATCGGCCTGCAAGCTGGTGGGACTGGCCGGTACAATGCGTTCCAGCGCCAACTCGACGCCGCTGTTTAGCCATTCCCAGCTCGCGATCACCCAATGACCGGGCTGCCCCGGCAACCTGACGATTTTTCCCGGTATCAGCTCAGGGTTCAGCTCAGCGATGCGCCAGGTCAGCTGCTCTCTGCGCCAGCGAGCATCCTGCGCCATCTTCAAGCTTAGAGACCGTGCGTCCTGTGCTGCCAGTGTGCCAGGGAATTCGACGGCGCGCTCCAGGCCTTTTCGCGGGTCGCCAAGCGCCCGTTGAATTCCGATCTGATAATCACGAGCCGGATCATAATACCTGAGTGCAGTAGGGGCCCCGGTGATGCCGGTAGCGCGCGTCCGTTCGCGTCCCTGGCTGGCAGTTGACGTTCGCGTTTCCCGGACCGTAATCTCCTCTGGCAATTCGATAATCTGGACTTGATCAGCGGACACCCGCTTCAGCGAGAGGCCCTTTCCATCGGCAACGCTCGCAATATCGAAAACCTGATCGACGATGCTTAGCGTCCCTGCGAGATCTCCCCCTTCATCGGAAAAGCCAAGCAATTCCGGAAGCTCACCCAATGTGCCGACCGCAATCGTATCTGGCGCAATGTCCGATAGGGCGATTGGCCCTTGCTCATCGGCGAAGATTTCGAATGTCAGCGCCGGAATGCGGTTTCCGAAATCGCCGAGCGCCAGATTTTCAAAGACAACATAGGCAAGGCCGCGAAACGCCGGTGCCTCTAATCCCAGTGCAGCCGAAATCAGCGGGTCGGGCAGTTGGTCGCGATACCCATTGTAAATTCTCAGCAGACCTCCCGCTTTCAGGTCGCCTGCGCTGCCGCGCAGCAGATTGCCATCAGCCCAGATCCTGCCAACCGATTGTATCGGCCTGCTCGACAATGCCACTGCGAAGGAAATCGAGTAGCTGAAGCTGGTCGACTTTGGCTTGCCCTTTCCGCCGCCGCTGGTCTCGCTTGTTTCGACGAGCTCTGTGGCCCAGATCACCGTTCCTGAAGCCCGCACACGGCCGAAGTGGCGGGCGACCGGCTGACCATAGCTGGAAGTCGTCACGGAGAGCTCTTTCAGGCGCGGCCCGGCGCGGGCAGGGTTGCCTGCGATCGCGGCATCGATCTGGCGCCCGGCAAGCGCTCCTATCGCCCCACCGAGCGGGCCGCCGGCAAAGGTGCCGACAGCGGTAAGCAATATAGTTGCCATGACTGGAAATCCTCAGATGTCGGGCTTGATCCGCCAGCGTCTCGCAACCGGCCAGGGCAGTGGCGAGAAGGTTCTGACCACTCTGCCAATCCCGGCATCGGCGTGGACAAAGGAGCGCGGGGTTTCGGCGATCAGCAGGTGATGCTGCGTGGGCCCGGGGATTGCCATCACGACGTCGCCGGGCAGCAAGCCGCCTGAAACTTCCACCATGTCACCCGCCGCGGCAGCTGCCAGCTGGCTTTCGATCGAATTGTTGCGCAAGCGGTAGCCCATTGGCAATTTGATCGGGTGTCCGCTTGCCGCAAGTGCGCAGACAACCAGGCCGACGCAGTCGAGGCCGTGGCACGGATGCCTGCCGTGAAGGCGAAAACGAGTGCCGATCATGGCCGCAGCCGCTTCGGCGACACGCCCGCCCGCCCTTGTCATTGCGGTTTGGGGTATCGTGCCAGCAGGTCGTTGCCGGGCAGGAAAGGTTCACCGCGAAAATTGACGCTGTTGGAAAAGCGATTGCTGCAAGTTTCGAAGCGATGATCGCAGCCTTCTCGGAGCTCGACCGGAAGTTGCTGCGCGGTGCCGGTTGCCAGCGGCCGATCGAGCAAGAACCCAGATGCGTCGACAGCAATGATGCAGAATACCAGGCCGGTTTGCGGGCCGGTTCGAAAGCGGAGCTGTCCATCGAGAAACTTCGATGGGGTGATGCCGTTTATTTGCACACGGTTCGCGTCAATATCGATGCTGCTGGTTGATTTTAGCTGCGTGAAGCGAGCAGCGGAAAGGCCGCAACTCTTGTCGCAGAAACCCGCACGACATGTAGGGCTGGTGCGCGGGACAAGATCGCGTTCGAGAAGTGCTTTTGCTGACTTGAGTTCGGCAGTAAAGGCGCTGCGTCCTTCTTCCATGCGGCCAAGATTACCGGCGAAGATCACGTCGAAGGCCAGGCTCTCCCAATTCACCGCGCCGATCTCGATGGTCGCTTCGTCGAACAGCCCGGCTTCAAGGTCGAATTGGCTGATCGAATCATGCGAGATCGCGCCACTCACTTCGGCACTGTCCGGTGACAGGTCACGGGTGCGGCGGATGGCAGATGGGACCATGCCTGGAGCAGCACGGTGCATCAGTCCCGCGAAGAACAGGTCGCGGTCGTGGCTTGTGAAGCCAAGCGTCACACCGTCGCTGCGATAAATGCGCCAGAATGTTGTGACAGGCTCAAGCTCTTGCTTGAAGAAAACAGGCATCAGATGGCCTCGCGCACTTCAACCAGCGGGATGCTGGGGGCTTCCCCCGCCAGGAAATTGAAGCCCGAAACATCGATTCGATCCTCGGCAAAACGAACGGGAATGTCGAACAGGAAGCCAGCACGCACCTCCGCGCCGCTAGCTGGCGGTAAATCGAACTCGATCTTCCCGCCTTCCAGAAGCGACCAATTGAACACTTCGGCACCATCAACGCTTACCCGTATTGTGCTGCTTTGAGGGCGGGTGATGGGGCGGACTTGCGGGTCGCTTTCGCCATAACGCTTCACCAGTTGAAACTGCGATATGCTGCCGTCGCCCGTGCCGAGTAATTGGTCATTGGCCGTGGCGCTGTCGGTCATACCGTTGCTGCTGAAATCGAACGGATCGCTGATCAGGAAGGCGCGCGCTGCACCGCGCCGTGCGCGGAAAAAGGCAATAAGCTGTGAAAGTTCCTTTTCTGACCGAATCCCGGGTCCGACGTCGAAATGGAGCCGGGCATCAGACCACAGTGTGTTGCGCCGTTCATGCCCTGATGCGGTGACCAGTACCGAGGTGGAAAATTCGGGGCTGACGCTGGCAGCCCGCCCAAGCTCGAAGGGATAGAGCACATTGTCGAATGCTTGCATGGTTTCCTCTGCTGGTGGAGCAAGTCGGGTGTAGCCGTCTCGGGCAATTTGCGGCAGCGCCCAGACAAAGCGGCGCGCAATCCCACGCGCTCTGGCCTGATCGAGGCCTCGATCGATCCGTGGCCACATCAGCTCAGCATCTGCCGGGTCGAGCACGAACCCGGCGAGATAATCCTGCTTGGTGATCGGATAGCCCAGTCGCTCGTCTATTTCGGCATAGGCTGCCTTGCGCAGGGCATCGGCGCCGCCGGTCAACCAGTCATAATCTTCAAGCTGCAACCGGTCATACACGGGGTAGGCCCAGCCGCCCGGCAAATTGGCGCGGCGCATATCGGGCATCTGCGGATCGAGTATCGTGGGTGTGAAGATGAGCAGCCGGATTTCCGCCGTGTCCGATGCGGCGGTTTGCACGGCCTGGGCCAGATCGGCAGTGGCTTGGGCGAGCAGTACGCCAGCTTGATCGAGCAGCGCTTGCTGTGCCGTGCCGAGCGGCGCGCGCATGTCGGTAATGATCGGCGGCGTACCACCAAAGGCGGTTGTGGCGGCGGCATCGTAAATGCATGGCCGTCCGTCGGCCATGACCCACCACCAAGGCTCGCCGATCTGGAATTTGGCAGGCTGGAGCGCTGCCTGCTGGAGCGCTGTGAACTCGGCTGCGGCTTGCTGCAACCAGGCCATCGCGGCGCCCGAGGCAGGCGATAGCAGTGTCGAAGGCGGGACCCACCCGGTTTGCGCCGGTGCGCCGTCATGGGTGCGCTGTTTCCAGTCGTCGGGGCAATATTCATCGAACAGCTCGAATGACAGCGAAGTGATCGTGTCAAAGCCGAACTCGCGACAAGTTGCGAAGTAGCTTTGATGCCACTGGGCTGCTGGCGTGCAAAGCGCGGCGGGTTGAGCGACTTTGAGTGAAGCTGATCCTGCGCCATTGAGGCGGGGAAAGTGGCTCATTCCCACGTAATGGATCACCTCCTCGCGGTAGCCGAGCCCGAACATGTTGCGCACCAGGCGTGCGGGGGTTTGGTTGAAAGCATCGTCATAGGCAGTGGCGAGCCCTTCGCCATGTTCGGGCAGAAATACGTCGCCGATCTCAAGCATCGCATTGTGACCATCGCAATTGATCTCGCTAACGAGCACGTGACCATTGGCGCGCTGGGCAAGCAGATTGGCGCTGGACGCGATATAGCCGGGCGGGACGAGCGAGATGAACATGCGGTCTATCGCGGCTGCATTCACCGGATCGCCCGGCAGGAACCAACCCCCGCCCAGATTCGAGAATGGCAGGCTGATTTGCGCATCGGTCGGCGTGCCAATGGCATAATTCCACAGGCGCACGAACCAGGTTGCGGCATTGCCCGCCTGGTCGCGCCCTTCGATCGTCAATGTCGGACCGTTGGCCTGATCGAGCGGGATCAAGCCCGTCGACTGCCACCTGAAAGACAGTGTGGTGCGCGAATAGTCCAGGCTGGCTTCATAGGCGAGAAGGGGGTGGTCGAGTTTATCGACGCTCTCCCAGATAAGGCCGGCCAATTCTCCCTCGTGATGGAACTCGCAATCGACGCGCATGCTGTCAGGCCCGGTGGTAATGACCGAAGCCATCGCCGGGCGCGGAAAATCGATCGTCCAGAAACGTGGATCGAATCTCTGGATGAACGAGCTTTGCTGTTCGCGGCGGCTGCGCGCTAGCCAGAATGCCATAGCCCTTATTCCTTCTCAGACTTCCTGCAACGCACGGCGCACGGCGCTCGCGAGTTGGCGTGAGGATCGCTGCAGCGCAGTGGGTGCAGATGTTCCGGCAGGAGCGCCAAGCTGGATGGCAACCTTCACGTCACGCACAGGCGATTGGCCTGAGGGCAAGGGTTCGACACGGCCTGCGCTTGTCGGCAGGAACAGTTCCGGGCCGCGTTCGCCAACCAGGTACCCACGCCCGGGCGAAACCGGCCCGCCGGTTGCACGCCCCGGCAAGCCGAACAGGCCGCCCAGCGCGCTACCAAGCAGCCCGCCAATTCCGCCGCCGCTGCCCGCACCGAAGATCGAACCCAGCCCGGTCTGGATCGCCTGCGCGGCGATCTGGTCTAGCGCCCGGAACGCCGCCTGCTTGAGATCTTCGAATCCCAGGCTGCCCCTGCGGATGGCGCTCAGCAGCCCGCGCTCAAGCAAATTTCCGGCGCGATCGAAGCCATCGACCAGAGTTGTGTCCAGCGACGAGCGCATTTTGGCCAGGTCGCTTGCGAAACCATCCGTGGTTGCGCGCACGTCGATTACCAGCTCTTCAATCTTCTCTTCCATTGCGCTCGCTTTCGATCAGATGTTCAAATTCACTGCGGGTAAGCGGGTGTTTGCTGTCGGCATCGGGATGGCTCAGCGCCATCAGCAGTTCGTCTGGCGTGGCCTGCCAGATCACATCCGGGGTCCAGCCGAGATGCTGAGAGGCCAAAGCGATCCAACGCGGCAGAGCGCCGGCCAACCGGTCACTCACTGGCGGCCCTTGAGCACCTGGGTGAAGATCGCGCGAAGCGGCTTGGCAGCTTCGACCATGCCCAGGTTGAGCACCGCTTCGCCGATTGCCGCGCGCTGCGGCCGATCTTGCGGCGGCAGGCAATGCCAAACCAGGCCCGCAATCTCGGAAATCTTGAGAGAGCCTTGCGCTGCCCGATCAATAATTGCGAAAAGCGAGCCGAGCTCTTCCTCGGCGGCAACAAGAGCTTCGAAGCTGGGCCGGAGCACGAAGCACTTGCCGCCCAGTTCGATGCTGGCTTCGCCACGCAGCGGGTTTGCCGGTTGGATCATGCCGCAACAATCGGGCCCGAGCTTTCCAGCTGGAGCGTGTAATTGCGTTCACCGTTGAAATCCCCGGCGTAATCCAGCCGCTGGACCAGGAAGCGGCCTTGCAATTTGCTCCCGTCTTCGAACGAGAGCTCATAGTCCTCGACGGTTCCGGCCAGAGCATGGCTGCGGACGGCGTTTTCAGCGGCGCTACCCAGGAAAATACCGGCCGCGCTGACTGATACCGATCGGGTGCCCGCACCGGAAAGCAGATCGCGCCAGCCGCCGGATTGCTTGTGCGTCACGACCACCGTGTCGCCATTGATCGATAGCTGCGTGGTCCGAAGGCCGGCAACAGTGTCATATACGGGGGGCTGCGCGCCGTCCCCGATCTTGAGCAGGAAGGCAGAACCCTTCTGAGCGGTCATCGCGTGTTACTCCGTTAGTTGGCAAGGATGCGGAACCGGTATTCGAGCAGGACTGCCCGCCGGTTGTTTGGTCTGCGTTCGCTTCTGGCGCGCAGAAATCGCGCGCTGATCACGGCAAAGCTGCCCTGCAGTTGCGGCAGGCTTTCGATGCGCTGCTCGACTGCTGAAACGAGGCCGGCATCGGCGAGCGGATCATCACCCTGCGTCGCCAATTCGAGCGCCACGCGGATTTCGCGTCCCGTCGCATCCTTCGTGCTCCAGTCGGTCGAAGCGGAAGCGGCAATGCCCAGCCACGGCACGCTTGACGACAGCGGACTTTCTTCTTCCACTGCATTAAGCGATGAGAGGGCCGGATCGGTGCGGAGCCACTCGAGAAGGGCGGCTCTCAGCAGATTTTCCATCACTTTCGGTCTTTCAGAATTGTCGGCCACAGCAGCTCGGGCAGGTACCAATGGCCATGGTTCGATTGCGCCTCACTGCCCACAAGGCTTGCCCTTGCTGCGGCAAGCCGCGCTGCAAGGCGTTCAAGCCGCTGAACGGCCGCGGATATTTGCGCCGCAGCATCGGTTGCAATCATCGAAGCCTCAGGCGTTTCCAGGGTCGCCACAGGGCGGCAACGCTGGCCGGGGGCCCCTCGCGGCCTGCCGCATCGCGGGTAAGATAGTGATGCGCGGCAAGCCGGATGATGCCATGTTTGAGCGCATCGGGCAGCGCGCTCCACTCAGCTGCGATTCCAGCCACAAATGTCACAGCAATTGTGCTGCTTGAAACCGGCTGGAGCAGACGAATCCTGCCGACCCCCTCTGCTGATATATCGATTTCATACGCGGCGGGATCGATCGGCACCTGCGTTCCGTCGACTGCCCTGGAGTTGACCGCAGTGATTGCGCGCACTGGCGCAGTGGTGAGGCAAAGCCAGCGTGCCGCAAAAGCGTGAACCTCTTCGCAGACCGATTCGAGCGGCATCTGGCCGGTAAAACCCTCGCACAGATCAAGACTGGCATGGAGCAAGCCGGCCAATTGTCCGTCCTCGACATTGCGGGAGATGCCGAGCCACTGCTTGAGGTCATCCAGGGCCGCGCCGGTCACATCGGCAGGTTGGAGGATTGCCCGCTTCATCTTTTTCTCCGTTCATCATGCATTTTCGTGATGCCAGGGGCGCCCGCACCTGCCGGACATTGCTGTCGCTGAGCAGCGGCGGTGCGGGCGCAGGGGGCCAGCCGGGAAGGAAGGGGAAACCTTTGCCCGGCCGGAGGCGTTATCAGGCCTCGATCTTGAGCAGCTTGATTGCCGCGCTGTCGAGCACCTGTCCGCCGATCCGCTTGGTGGCATAGAAGTGGACGAAGGGTTTGTTGGTATAGGGGTCGCGCAGGATCTGCGTCGCGCCGGATTCGGCAATCAGATAGCCGTGGCGGAAATTGCCGAACGCGATCGGGAAGGCGCCGGCTGCAATATCGGGCATATCCTCTGCCTCGACCACCGGATAGCCCAGCAAACGGTCCGGCTGGCCTTCGACCATGCCCGGCTGCCACAGGAACGCGCCGTCGGCGGTCTTGAGCTTGCGGACTTCGGCCAGGGTGGCGGAATTCATCACGAAGCTGGCGCCCTGCCGGTGGCCCGATTTCATAGTGTGGATCAGGTCGACCAGCCTGGAATCTGGTGCGGTGCCAAAGCCCGTTGCGCTGCCCGATCCGATATACTGGATCGTGCCGAAGGCGCGCACGGCGTCCTCGGCAATTGACGTCGGCGCGGTCAGGAAACCGGCAGGCTGGTTGCTGCCGGTGCCATTGACGAAGGCGGCACCTTCGGCGCGGGCAAATTCCATTGCGATCTCGCGCGACAGCCAGCTTTCGATGTCGAAGCCGGCATCGTCCAGCATGGACTGGCTTGCTGCCGGATTGGCGTAAAGTTCGCCGGTGGGTGGGGCGATTTCGACAAATGCGGGCGTGCCGGTTTCAGGACGGGATGCAGTTTCGCTGACCCAGCCTGATGCAGTGCCGCCGGTGGCAACCAGCTTGCGATAGCCCGAGCTGCCGGTCTGCACGACCTGGGCGATGGCACGGATCGGACTGATCTCGGCCAGTTCGCTGACGATGCGGGCATCGACCTCGTCGGGCACGGCATAGCCGCCATTGGCCGGGGCCGTCCCGCTGATCGACTTGATCTCGCTTTCGCGGCCGGTGCGAAGATAGCCATCGACGAACCCTTTGACTTCGCTCGATGCAGAGCTGGCGGCTTCGATAGCGGGGCGTGCGGCGGCGCGCGAAACCCTGTCGAGCCGGGCTTTCACTTCATCGACATCGGATCGCAGGGTTGCGACCTGTTCTTCGACCTGATCCTGGCGGGTGACAATATCGAAGCTTTCTTCGAGCTGGTCGACGGAGTGCGTGGGCGTGTTTTCCATGGGGCATTCAACCTTTCTGTTGGGCAAGAAAAAGGCCGCCCAAAGGGCGGCCGCTGCTAGGGTTCCGGTGTGAGTGATTCTCAGGCTACGAGATGAACTCTTGCCTTTTGCTGGAGCGGATGGGTGACGAGGCTGACCTCGAACAGCTCGATTTCAGTCAATGTCCGCCCGCTTTCGTCCCGCTGATAGCCGCGCGCGCGATAACCGAAGCTGAGCCCGTCGACCGCGCGCTGGCGCAGCGCCTGAGCGGCGCGGCCATCGGGATTGTCGAGCCGGGCGATCACGCGCAGGCCGCGCCCGTCCTCGGCCATGGTCTCGACAACGCCGATCTGCTGATCGGGATTGTGCTGCCACAGCAGCGGTACGGGGGCAGACCGGGAACCTAGGGTGCGAACGAAGGCGCCGCGCCTGATCGTGTCACGCGCACCGTCCGGCACATTGAAAAGCGCCGCATAGCCGGCAAAGCGCAGCGGGCCGCTCATCGCAGCAATTCCGTCACGCCCAGCCGAACCGCAATCCCGATCAGCAACAGCGCCAGGATGCCGCGCACGGACCAGTCGACCAGCGCCTTCCACGCACTCGCCTTGGCATCGCGCCATGCGCCAAGCAGTTCGCGCAGTTCGTCAAGGTCCTCTTGCGCATCCGCATCCGACAGGCCAAGCCGTGCCAGCACACGGTCAGCGGCAAGCTCGGTGGTTTCCTCTACTATTGAGCGCAAGGTCACCAAGTCACTGCCTTCATTGGCGGCCTGGACCATCAGGCGGGCCAGCAAATCCTCGCGCGTCATGCGTCCGCTCCGGCAGGTTCCAGTCCAAGCATGGCGCGTTTTTCCTCATTGCTCAGGAAGTTTGCCTCGGCGACCTGTTTCCACAGCCGCTCGCGATCTTCCGACAGCGCCGGAATCTGGTCCAGATCGACCGCGAGCCGGGCGTCGGGGAACCAGGGTTCAAGCCCTTCCTGCAGGGCGGAAAGCAGCTTGGCCGCCAACGGCAGCAGGGTGAGCCGCCACAGCGCCCTATTGGCTTCGCGGTAATTGGCATAGGTGTTGTCGCCCGGTAGCCCGAGCAACATCGGCGGCACGCCGAAAGCCAGCGCGATGTCGCGCGCCGCCGCGCTCTTGAGCTGGGCAAAGTCCATGTCGGCGGGGGATAGCGCCATCGATTGCCATTTCAGCCCACCATCGAGCAGCATCGGGCGCCCGGCATTGCCGTGCCCGGCGAATGCCTGGGTTAGCTCGGCCTTGAGCCGGTCAAACTGTTCGGTTGTCAGTCCCGATCCATCAGCCGCATCGTAAACCAGTGCGCCAGAGGGGCGCGCGGCGTTTTCGAGCAAGGCGCGGTTCCACGCCGAAGCGGCGTTGTGGATCGCGATCGGTTGTTCTGCGGCGCGCAAGGCCCCTGCGCCGTAGTGGTCATCGGCCGGGTGCATGGCCTTGATGTGGATCAGGTCCGGCCAGCCTTCTTCGTCTTCAAGGGGCATCGAGACGCATTTCCCGCCGATGCGGTATTCATAGGCGCGCGGCCATCCGTCGAGGCCGGGGACCAGCCTGACCCGCTCGGGGCGCAGCGCGAACAGCTCGACCGGTTTGCCTGCTCCATCCTTGATGATCTGGACATAGCCATTGCCATGCAGGATCAGCTGCGCGGCAAGGGTTTCGATCAGCGATTGGCCTGCGCTGGTTGCGGTAACGAGCCGCATCAGTCCTACGTCCGAAGGCAGCAAGGGCACCTGGCCAACACCTTCGGCAACGATGCGCACAGCGCGCTGGGCGATCGGGTTGGACACGAAGCCGCGCTTGATCGCTTCGCCATAGTCAAGCGAACCGGAAACGCCTCCACTGCCAAAGGCAACGGCCCATGGGGAGACAAATCCGGGTTTGAGCGGCATGCGGCTGCCACCCCCGCCCTTGAAGGCAGAGGCAATCGTTTCGAGGAATGACATATGGTCCCTTTCGTTGAATCAGACTTGCAGCACACGCGGCGCGCGGTGCGGCCCGAGCATCAGTTCGGTCAGCGTCCAGACGAGCGCATCGGCACGGTCGGGGCTGCGGCCCGGCCCGGCATATTCGCCGCCCGCCATGAATCCGCAGAGCTGGTCTTCAAGCTGCGGAAACACACCGACATGCCTGACGCGGCCCGCTTCGTAGAGCGCGGCGACCGGTTCGGCGCGGGCGGCCTTGCCGCGGCTGGCACGCACCAGCCGCAGCGGCATGCGAATGTCCGCAGCGCGCAGCACGCTGGCGACCATTTCGCCGCCTTGGTTGGCTTCTGCGACAACCCGCTCGGCGGCCCAGGCGTTGGCGGCTTCGGCCACCGCCCTGGCCCAGCGCTCGGGGCTGGCCTTCTCGACCGAGCAGTCGGCCAACACCCTGGCGGTGCCATCGGCGCATCGCGCTGCCACGATGATGCCGCAGGCATCCCCGGACGAGGAGGTCGGGGGATCCACCCCAACCACCACGCGCACCGCCTGTGATGCGGGTTGCGGTTCGCGCAGGCCTTCGATCAGGCTGCGGCTCCACAGCGCGCCTTCCATATCCGTCAGCAATTCACCAGCCAGTTCTTGCCGGGCAAGCTGGCTTCCGCCGAATTCCTGCTCCATCGCCGCGATGAAGCGGGCGGGCAGGTGGGCGGCATTCTCCCAGGTTGTACCGCGCGTTACTTTTGTGGCGGAGTTCGCCTCGCCTGCGAGCAGGCGAGTGAGCAGCGGCACATTGCGCGGTGTGGTGGTGACGGCTACCTTTTGCTCCCCGCCCAACCGCAGGCCGAGCAGGAGATTGTCCCAGCACCGCGTCGCACGGTCGTGGGATCGTGGCCACTTGCCGATTTCATCACACCAGGCGTGGCTGTGTTGCGGCCCGCGCAGGCTTTCGGGTTCGCTTGCCGAATAAAGCGTCGCCTGCGCCCCGCCGGCAAAGCGAAGGCGCCTGAGCGAAGGTTCGAACACCGGCATTCTGCCGGGCGGAGAACAGGCGAGTATTCCGCTTTCGCCTTCGACCATTACCGCCCTGGCTTCGCTCAAGGATGCGGCAACCAGCGCAATGTGCGCGTCCGGGTTGCCCTCAGCAACGCAGCGGACCCATTCCGCGCCCGTGCGGGTCTTGCCGAAGCCGCGGCCCGCCAGGATGAGCCACACCCGCCAGTCGCCCGCAGGGGCAAGCTGGGAAGTGCGTGCCCAGAAGCGCCAGTCATAAATGAACTCTTCACGTTCGCTTGCGCTTAGCCATTGAACCAGCTCTTCTCTCAGTTCGGGGCTGGAATCGGCCAGCCAGTCATAGCGGTCAGCCGTCATTCCCGGCTCGTGCGGCCTGTTGTTGCATGACGCGCCGACGAATCTCCTCGACCTTTCGGTCGATCGATGCGCGCACCTCTGACGGGCTGACATTGCCGTGTTGCGCTTTGGCTTGCACAACATTCTCTCGATGCGATGAGAGCAGCCGGATGGCGTTGGCAAAATCGTATTTGCCGCCATCGGGCGTTTGCAGATCGCCTTCACGCAGGCGCCGGAGCACTTCCAGTTCAAGATGCTCGTACCCTTCCCAGAGCGCCTCGAGCCAATACTGGGCGAATTCCTTTTCGGCGCGCCGCACCTTGTAGGCGCGGCTGGGGTTGATCCCGGCCTTACGCGCCGCTTCGGAAACATTGGATGTCTCCGCCAGGCAATCGAGGAACAAGCCCCGCCAGTGGCGGTTGAGGCCGGACTTTTCGCCGGATTTCTGGCTCGGCTTGATCTTGGTGCGGCTGGCGCGCCGTTTTGTCATGAGCGGGTCTCCTGGTTCGCGAGCATGGCCGGAATAAAGCGAAGGCGGCCACCCCGGTTGCCCGTGGTGCCGCCTGCCGTTCGAATCACACTATCGCGATGTTCCGTTTCTCTAACCAATTAGCGTGACAATGTCAATGTAAAAGTGCCAAATAGGTTATTTCTCAAATCGGTTGCGCGGGTTTGCTGCCTGCCGTAATCGCCGCGGAAAGCCGAAGGGCCTGAAACGTCCATGGGAATGCACTCTTCATGATCATGAAACCGCTGCGCGGCCTCTACGACTGGACCATGGCCAAGGCTGCGCATCCCAAAGCGGAGTGGTGGCTGGCCTTCTTCGCCTTCGTCGAATCGAGCTTCTTCCCGATTCCGCCGCATCCCTTGCTCGGCCTGATGTGTCTGGCGGAGCCGAAGAAGGCGATCCGTTTTGCGCTGATCTGCACCGTGGCATCGGTGTTGGGCGGG
Organism: Altererythrobacter chaiwopuensis; assembly: GCF_054957755.1. Lineage (NCBI taxonomy): Bacteria > Pseudomonadati > Pseudomonadota > Alphaproteobacteria > Sphingomonadales > Erythrobacteraceae > Altererythrobacter > Altererythrobacter chaiwopuensis. The sequence continues at coordinate 311,260 of NZ_JBTXJG010000001.1, read as the reverse complement.
CTGTTTGGCTATGCCATTGGATACTTCCTCTACGAAGCCGTTGGCGCCTGGCTGCTCGGCGCGCTTGGCCTTACCGAAAGCTTCCTGCCCGCCGCCTGCTACCTGCGCGAATATGATTGGGAAGTGATTGTGGTGGCGGGAACCACGCCGGTGCCGTTCAAGCTGCTGACGATCACTGCCGGCTTCATCGAAATGAACCTGGTCTCCTTTACCCTGGCGGCGATTGCCGGGCGGGGGGCGATCTTTATGGTGGTGGGCGTGCTGTTCCGCCTGTTCGGCGCGCCGATCAAGGCCTTGATCGACAAATTTCTCGGCACCGTCACCACCGTGTTCGTGGTGCTGGTTATCGGCGGTTTCGTGCTGCTGACACAGTTGAGCAATGGCAATGGCGAGGATGATCCCTCAGACGCGTGCGCGCAGGTGACCAGCCTCGACCAGATCTGATCAGACAGCGGCGGGCAACCCGCACCTGACCAGGCGGATCAGATAATCCCCACGGCCTTGCCTGCGCGTTCGAACATGCCGAGAATCGTGTCGACTTCCTCATGGCTGTGTTCGGCACACAGCGAACAGCGCAGCAGTGTCATATTGGCAGGGGTCGCCGGCGGACGCGCCAGATTGACGTAGAGCCCTTCCTTGAGCAGCGCCTCCCACATGGCGGCGCCCCTTTCCAGATCGGGCATGATTACCGCCACGATCGCGCTCTGCGGCTCTTCGGTGCCAAGCTGGAAGCCCAGCGCCTTCAACCCGCCGTGAAGCCGCTTCGAATTCTCCCACAGATGCGCCCGCTTGTTCGAACCATGCATCAGCTTGCGGATGCTGGTTTCCGCGGTCGCCACCACGCTGGGCGGCAGCGATGCGGTGAAGACATAGGGGCGGCACACCAGGCGCATGATCTCGAACTTGGGATGGTTCGAAACGCAGAATCCGCCGACCGTGCCGACGCTCTTGGAAAAGGTGCCGATGATGAAATCGACATCGTCGATCACGCCCTGCGCTTCGGCCACGCCGCGGCCGTGCTCGCCGATGAAGCCCATCGAATGCGCCTCGTCGACCAGCACCATGGCGCCGTATTGCTTGGCAATGCGGACCATTTCCTTGAGCGGCGCAACGTCTCCCAGCATCGAATAGACGCCTTCGAGCACCACCAGCTTGCCCGCTCCCTCGGGAATGCGGCGCAGGCGCTTCTCCATCGCTTCGATATCGTTGTGCTTGAACGGCACCACTTCGGCATTGCCCAATGCGCAGCCATCCCAGATCGAGGCATGGCTATCGATGTCGAGCACGATGTAATCGCCCTTGCCCGCGATGGTCGAGATGATCCCGAGGTTGGCCTGATACCCGGTCGAGAAAACCATGGCATGGTCCATGGCGTAAAATTCCTTGAGCGCTTCCTCGCACTCCTTGTGGCCCTGGTACGTACCGTTGAGCACGCGGCTGCCGGTGGTGCCTGAACCGAACTGGTCGAGCGCTTGCTTGCCGGCCTCGATAACATCCTCATCGAACGTCATGCCCATGTAATTGTAGGTGCCGAGCAGGATGGTGTCGCGCCCATTGCAGATCGCCCTTGTTGGCGAGAGCACTTTCTCCATCACGAGGTTGAACGGATCTTCCACCCCGCTGGCGAGCAGCCCCTCGCGCATGGCGATGAGATCGTCGAATTTGGAAAAGAGATCGCCTGCCTGGCCGGTCTGTTCGCTCATCGTCGCGGCCTTCTTACTGGTCTTGCAGCTTGGTCACCGCATCCACCAATTGCCCGAAATTCTCGATCTCGGCCTGTTGGTTCATGCTGATGATGATGTCGAATTCGTCTTCAATTTCAGCGACGAAATCCATCACTGTAAGGCTGTCGAACTCAAGATCGCTCGCAAAGGTCGTCGCTTCGGTGATTTCGACGCCCTTCTTGTTGAAGGGTTCGATCAATGAGCGGATCCTGGTGTCGACTTCGGCGCGGTCCATCGGGGGCAATACCTTCTTTCAATATCTGTACGCGGCGCGTGCCACGCGATTGCGGCGGAAAAGCGGCTCTTGGCACCAATTGTCAAGCGTTGCCGGCTTTGTGACGGGTTTGTTGCACCGGCTGTTCAATCGGGCAACAGCTCCTTCACGGCATTCATGAACGGCAATATGGAAATCGGCTTGGCGAGATATCCCGATGCGCCGGCCGCGCGGATCCTCTCTTCGTCACCCTTCGCGGCATAGGCCGTTACGGCCAGGATGGGGATCGAGCGCAGATGCAAATCGCGCTTGGCCTCTTCGATCAAATCCAAGCCGGAAACCTCGGGCAACTGGATGTCCATGATGATCAAGTCCGGCGAAAGCTGTCGCGCCGTATCGAGTGCAGTCGCCCCGTCGCCCACCGGCGCCACCTCGAAGCCATTGGCCTTCAATACGTCGCAGAACAATTTCCGATTAAGGTCGTTATCCTCGACAACCAGTATTCTCTTTGCCACTGCCCTCTGGCACTCCCGTCATTTCTGCCTAACTAGATTAACGACATGCGCGCCACAATTCACAATCCCGCCCAATCCCCCGATGCGGCCACTCTTGCGCTGGCTGCGCTCGGCTGGATTCTGCAGGGCGAAGATCGCGCCGAGCGGTTTCTGGCCCTGACCGGGCTTGATCCCGATGGCCTGCGCGCGAGGCTGGGCGAATCGGCGCTGCATATGTCAGTGCTCGAATTTCTGGCGAATCACGAACCCGATCTGATGCGCTGTGCGGAAGCGTTGGCCGTAACACCTGAAGAGCTGGTCATTGCCGGCAAGGAGCTATCCCGATGAGCCGCCCGCTTGTGATAAGCGACTGCGATGAAGTGCTGTTGCACATGGTCGCACATTTCAAGGAATGGCTCGAAGAAAGCCAGGGCGTGCACTTCGAGCTCAAGGGCAACAATTTCAACACCGCCATGCGTTGGGCCGATAATGGCCAGCCGCTTGAGCAAAAGGACATCTGGCGCTTTCTCGGCGGATTTTTCGATACCGAGATGCACCGTCAGCTGCCGATCGAAGGTGCGGTAACGGGGATCAATCGCCTTGCCGAAGATGCCGATGTGGTGATCCTGACCAATCTCAATGATGAGCGGCAGGAGCGGCGCACGCGCCAGCTTGCCGATTGCGGGATCCACGCCAGGGTGTTCACCAACCAGGGCCCCAAGGGGCCTGCCTTGCAGGCAATTCTCGAGGAGCTCGCGCCAAGCAGGGCGATCTTCATCGACGATCTACCGCAGCACCACCAGTCCGCTGCGGAAATTGTACCAGGGGTGAGCCGGTTGCATCTGTGCGGAGAGCCGATGATCTCGGAGCATATCGATTGTGCCCACAAACAAGGCCATGCGCACGCGCGAATAGACAATTGGGCAGAAGCATTGCCCTGGCTACTCGAAGAACTGGAAAGGGATCCACGATGACTATCGAAGCACGCCTGCAGGAATTAGGGATCACCTTGCCCCAGGCAGCGGCGCCGGTCGCCAGCTATGTGCCGGTGGTGGTGCAGGGCGGGTTTGCCCATGTCTCGGGGCAATTGCCATTTGTGGGCGGCAAACTTGTGACCGGGCGGCTGGGTGAGGATGTAAGCCTGGAAGATGGTATGGCGGCCGCGCGGGCTTGCGGCTTGATGATCCTGGCCCAGCTCAAGGCCGAACTCGGCTCGCTCGATAGGGTGGCGCGCGTGGTCAAGCTGGGCGCTTTCGTAAACTCAACCGGCGATTTTACCGATCAGCCAAAAGTAGCCAATGGCGCTTCTGACCTGATGGCCGAGGTGTTCGGCGATGCCGGCAAGCATGCGCGGGCTGCGGTGGGCGTGCCGGTGTTGCCGCTTGGCGCCGCGGTCGAAGTAGATGCGGTGGTCGCGCTCAAAGGTGAGTAATCGGCAGGCTCCCGCCTGGCTCACCGAGTGGGAATATGCCCACCGCGGGCTGCATGGAGTTGGCGTGCCCGAGAATTCGCTGCAAGGCGCGCGGCTGGCGATCGAGCGCGGCATGGGGATCGAATGCGATACCCAGCGCAGCGCCGACGATCACCCGATGGTGTTTCACGATTGGGAGCTGAAGCGGCTGACTGGTTTGCAGGGCGATTTCGGCAGCAGGGCCGCCGACGAACTGAGCGCTTATCGCTATCTCGAAAGCAATGAGCACATTGCTTCGCTGAAGGATCTGTTGGCGCTGATCGGGGGCCGGGTTCCGCTGCTGATCGAGATCAAGTCTAAGCGCGGCTATCACGTAGAGCGAAGCTGCGCGATCGTGAAACAAGCGCTTGAGGCATATTCCGGGAACCATGCCGTAATGAGCTTCGATCCGCGCGTGGCGCGCTGGTTCCGGCGAAACTCGCCGGAAACTTGCGTCGGTCTGGTGATGCGCGAAGACGAGCATGGGCAGACGCAGAAGCTGTGGCAGCGGCGGCTGGCCCTGTGGTTCGCGAAACCCGATTTCCTCGCCTATCATATCGCCGCACTGCCCAATCCCTGGGTCAGGGGGCTGCGCGCCGGGGGGCTCCCCATCCTCACCTGGACGGTCAATTCGCCTGAAACGCGTGCTCGCGCGCTCGAGCATGCCGATGCGCCGATCAGCGAAGGGGCGGGGCTGGCATGAGCGAAGGCGATCCCCCTGGCGAATTGACGGTGCGGCTCGCGCCGTCGGTGGGCTCGCTTCCCGCCGATCAGTGGAACGCGCTTGGCGGTGATCGCAATCACTTCATGAGCCATGAATTCCTCTCCGCGCTGGAAGATTCCGGCAGCGTGGGAGAAGGCACGGGCTGGGATCCGGTACCGATCGTGGTGATGGATGCTGAAGAGCGGCTGCTTGGCGCCCTGCCTAGCTACGTCAAGGGGCACAGCCAGGGCGAATATGTGTTCGACCATGCCTGGGCTGATGCGCTGCAACGAGCCGGTGGGCGTTACTATCCCAAGCTGCAAATCGCCGCGCCATTCACCCCTGCCAATGGACCGCGGCTGCTGCTGCGCGATGAAAGCCTTGCGCCTCACCTGCTGAAAGCGGCAGAAACCGTGTGCCTGCAGAATGGGTTTTCCTCGGCCCATGCGACCTTCATTGAGCCGGACCAACGCCATCTCTTCGAACAGGCTGGCTGGTTGATGCGCAGCGATATCCAGTTCCACTGGGAAAATCGCGGCTATGCGAGTTTCGACGATTTTCTTGGTGAGCTTGCTTCGCGCAAACGCCGCGCGCTGCGCAAGGAACGCGCCGCCGCGCAGGAAGGGGTCAGGATCGAACGATTGTCGGGCGATGACATCCGGCCCGATCATTGGGATGCATTCTGGGGTTTCTATCAGGATACCGGTGCGCGCAAATGGGGCTCGCCCTATCTCACGCGTGAGGCGTTCACACTGATTGGCGAACGGATGGCAGACCGGATTGTCCTGATCCTGGCCTATATGGACGGATTGCCGATTGCGGGCGCGCTCAATTTCCTCGGCAAGGACGCTTTATACGGTCGCTATTGGGGGTGCAGCCTGGACAAGCGCTTCCTGCACTTCGAGCTGTGTTACTATCAGGCGATCGAAATTGCGATCGAACGCGGATTAAAGCGGGTCGAAGCCGGGGCACAGGGCGGGCACAAGCTTTCGCGCGGATACGAACCGGTCAAGACCTGGTCTGCGCATTGGCTCGCCGATCCCGGATTTCGCGCCGCCGTGGCCGATTTCCTCGCGCGCGAACGCCAGGGCGTGGCGCTCGACCAGAATTATCTTGTCCAGCGTACGCCCTTCAGGAAAGCTTGATCAGGCGGCTTTGCGGCGCTCGTTCGCCAGCCATTCGCGGGCCTGGCGCTGTGCTTCGGCAATCTCACGCGCTGTCATCTCTTCGGAGATGTCAGCGCGGCACCAGGAAGCTTCTTCATGGCCCTTGGAGGCCGCGAGGTTGAACCACTTGTGCGCTTCTATCAGATCGCATTCCATGCCGTGGCTGCCGGTCGAATAAGCAACACCCAGGTCGAAGTAGGCGGTGATCTCGCCTTGCGAAGCGGCAGCGAGGCATTGCGCGATAATGCGGTTTGCTTCGGCAGTGTTCAGCGTGCTGGCTGATCTAGCGTCGATACCCTTGAGATCCATCGTTCGGTCCCCCATTGTTTGAGCAGATCCGCTCCCCTGCCGATCCGCTTGGGGAGAATTCGCCTGAACATGGTCAACAATTCGTTAACGCGAAGCGGAACTTTTTGTCCTTCCCGCAGACTGCTGCATGTTTGCCGCAGGTTAATCCTCAGTCTTTATTGGGGGGCAAATCGAAACGGCTTGTGCGTGCCATGGGCCGCGCCTATAGGGCCGCGCAGAGGGTCACCCCCTCGCCACCGTAAATGCGGGGTAGCAGGACATGGAACAGTCAGGCACGGGATGACTTGGTTGAGAGGACTACATGGCCACTGCGGCATCTGAAGAAATCGACATTCTCGAAAAGGCGAAGCGTATTCTGGGACCGGACTACACACCAAGTGAGGACGAGCCCTACATGAACGAAAGGCAGCAGAGCTATTTTCGCACGCTGCTGCTCGAATGGAAGCGCTCAATCTATCACGCGGCGGATCAAACCTTGCAGTCGCTGCAGGATGGCCCGATCCGCGAGCCTGATCTCAATGACCGCGCTTCAAGCGAGACCGATTGGGGCATCGAATTGCGCACGCGTGACCGGCAGCGCAAGCTCATCTCGAAGATCGACGCGGCGCTGCGCCGGATCGATCAGGGTGAATACGGCTATTGCGAAGTGACTGGCGATCCAATCGGGCTCAAGCGCCTGATCGCGCGCCCGGTGGCAACCATGACAGTTGAAGCGCAGGAAGCGCATGAACGGCGCGAGAAGATTTCGCGCGACGATTGACCTGTATTGCGCCGGACTGCGCCTTGAATCGCGGTTAGCCTTTCTTTAGCAAACACCAGATATAAGGCACGATTGCGCCGGCAATCCGGTGTGTGAATGGTTAACCGAGAATGCGGGGGCAAACCGAAACATGAGCGGTGTCCAAAGGCGCAGTGTCGAACGCGAGGGCGTCTTCCTTTTGGCGGAAGCACGCGTGGGGCGGGACCCTGCGCAGCATCGGATCAAGGTGCGTAATCTTTCCCAGCGCGGCTTGATGGGCGAGGGTCCGGTTCAGGTTGCCAGCGGTACGCGGGTGTCGATCGACTTGCCTGAAGTTGGCAGTGTGGTCGGCACTGTTGTGTGGGTGCAGCAACCGCGGTTCGGTGTGGCCTTTGACGAAGAAGTCGAACGGCTGAGCGCTTGATCTGAGGCCGCCGGTCGGCTTCGGCCAGCCATTATCCGTCCAACAGCCGCCGACCAGCGCGAATTCAGCTAAGGGTACCGTGCGGTGCTATTCATCGCTGACCCGTGCGTCCTTTGCTGCTAACCGGCTTGGTGATGCGATTCTTGTTCGCCATATCTGTCTTTCTTCTGGCTGCCTGTGGCCCCAGCGGGCCGGAAGGCCCGGTTCAGGTGGCCATAATCGGGGAATCGGGCGAACTTTCGGATACCGGTGTGCGGCTCTCGCCAGCCGGCCAGCATTTGCGCGCGGCGACCGCTGAGGGGCTGGTCGCACTTGATGCCAGCGGGCAGATTGTCCCTGCGCTGGCCGAACGCTGGATCATCACCGATGACGGACGCAGCTATATCTTCCGCCTGCGCAATTCGGAATGGCCTGACGGCGAAACGATCAGTGCCAACCAAGTGCGTCAATCGCTGCGCGCTGCATTGCGCAGCCTCAGGGGCAGCTCGCTCGGCTTGGACTTGCAAAAGGTTGAAGATGTGCGGGCGATGACGGGCCGCGTGATCGAGATGCGGCTCTCAAGCCCGATGCCCGATTTTCTTCGCTTGCTGGCCCAACCTGAGCTGGGGATCATGCGCGGCGGAATGGGAGCTGGCCCGATGGAGGCGAGCCCGGATGACGCTAGCGGCGGAATCAGGCTTGTGGCCCTGCCGCCGCAACGCCGGGGGCTGCCCGCGCGCGCGCAGTGGGATGAATCCGCGCGCCCGCTCATAGTGCGCGCCATGGCGGCACCCGATGCAGTCGAAGCATTCTCTGCCGGCGAGGCCGATCTGGTGCTCAACGGCCAGATTGCCAGCTTTCCGCTGGCCGACACCGGGCCGCTCACGCGCGGGACGATCCGGGTTGACGGCGCGCACGGCCTTTTTGGCCTGGTTGTCAGGAACGACGATGGTTTCCTGGGCGATCCGTCGCGCCGTGAGGCCCTGTCGATGGCGATTGATCGCGACGGGCTGATGCAACCGCTCAATATTGGCGGCTGGCAGGCCGCGACATGGATCGTACCGCTGGGCTCGCTTGGCGAGAGCGGCCCACAGCAGCTCCGGTGGGAAAACCTTTCGCTGCAGCAGCGGCGCGCTTTGGCGCGCCAACGCGTTGCAGCTTGGGAAAGCGCGCAGGGCAAGCAGGCAGTGGTCCGGATCGCCTTGCCTGCCGGACCGGGAAGCGATGCCTTGTTTGCCCAGTTGTCGGGGGACTTCGGCCTTGTCGGAGTGACCGCAGTACAGGTTCGCCCAGGTGAAAGTGCGGATCTGGAACTGCGCGATCGGCTTGCGAGGTATTACTCGCCGCGCTGGTATCTTGACCAGTTCAATTGCAGTCTCCGGCTGGGGTTGTGTTCGCCCGAAGCGGATGAACTGGTTGCGCAGTCGATTGCGCTGACCGATCCTTCCGCGCAAACGCAACTGCTGGTCCAGGCGCACCGTGTCCTGATCGGTAGAGAGGTGTTCATCCCGCTAGGCGCGCCGATACGATGGTCGCTCGTTCGAGGCGACGTATTTGGTTTCGAGGCGAATGAATGGGGCATGCATCCCTTGTTCCCGCTGTCTCTCCCGCCTAATTAGCGGGAACAGGAGAAAAACGTGCCTGATCAGCAACGCCCGCGGCCAGTCGGCCTCAACCTGCCTGTCGGCAGCGATCCGCAATCGGTTCGCCAGCGGGTGGAAGCGCTGGAGTTCTTGCTTGAGCGCAGCTTCCGTATCCCGGGAATAAACTTCCCCGTCGGGCTCGATGCGATTGTCGGCCTGATCCCGGTGCTGGGTGATGTCGTGACTGCGGCGATGGGTGCCTATCTGGTGTGGGAAGCGCGCAACCTCGGCGTGCCCAAGTGGAAGCTCTGGCGCATGGGGGCGAATGTGGCCTTCGACGCGGCGCTGGGCTTTGTACCGCTGGTGGGCGATGCGGCTGACCTTGTGTTCCGATCGAACACCCGAAACCTCAGGATCATCAGGAAGCATCTCGACAAACACCATCCAGCGACACGGGTGATCGAGGGGTAGTTTCATTTGTGAACGTCCCGCGCTAGGCATTTTGCATGACGCAGGACGTAACCTATTCCAGCTATCTCGATCTCGATCGCATCCTTGGTGCGCAGCATCCCGCATCGGGCGCGCATGACGAGATGCTGTTCATCATTGTTCACCAGGCCAGCGAGCTGTGGCTCAAGCTCTGCCTGCACGAGCTGAGCGAGGCGCGCGAACACATAGCAGCGGATAATTTGCGCCCGGCTTTCAAGATGTTGGCGCGTGTGGCGCGCGCGCAGGGCCAGCTGATCCAGAGCTGGGACGTGCTCAGCACCATGACCCCGCATGACTATTCCACCATTCGGCCGCACCTGGGCTCGTCGAGCGGGTTTCAATCGTGGCAATACCGGATGATGGAATTCATGCTGGGCGGGCGCAATCCCGACATGATCGCGCTGCATGACAAGCTGCCCGAAGCCGCCGCAATATTGAGGCAAGAGTCTGAAACGCCAAGCCTTTATGACGAGGCGGTGAGATTGCTCTCACGGCGCGGATTCGCGATCGACAAGGCCGTGCTGGAGCGGGACATAACGGCACCCTACGGGCACTCAATCAGCGTCGAAGCCGCCTGGGCCGAGATTTACCGAAATCCGCAAGAGCACTGGGATCTCTACGAGCTGGCTGAGAAGCTGGTCGACCTCGAATATCATTTCCAGCGCTGGCGCTTCGGGCACCTCAAGACCGTCGAGCGCATCATCGGCTTCAAGCGCGGAACGGGCGGGACGCCGGGCGTGCCCTACCTCGCCGGGGTGCTGAAGCAGGCCTTCTTCCCCGAACTGCTGAGCGTGCGAACCGCGATATGAGCAGCTGGAATTCCGCCCGCCGCATTTGGGACATTTCTCAGAGGTTGCGGCCCGGCCTGCCGGTGTGGCCCGGAGATACCGCATTCGGGCAGTCGGCCACCTGGCAGATCGGGGAGGGCTCTCCGGTCAATGTCTCGGCGCTCACCATGTCGACCCATTCAGGCGCGCATGCCGATGCCCCGCTGCATTACGATGCCGCCTCGCCCGACATCGCCTCGGTCGAACTGGATGCCTATATCGGTGAATGCCTGGTGGTCGATGCGCGAGGCTGCGGGCGGCTGGTCGAACCGGAGCACCTGCCCAAGCTGGACGGTGTGCGCCGCGTTGTGTTCCGCACCTATGAGCGCTTCCCGCACGAGACATGGGACGCCCAGCACACAGCCATTGCGCCCGCGACGATTCACGCACTGGCTGCTGCGGGAGTGATTCTCGTAGGCATGGATGGTCCCTCGCTCGACCCGCAGGATTCCAAGTCAATGGATGCGCACAAGGCCGTGCTCAAGGCGGATATGCGCGTGCTCGAAGGGCTGGTGCTCGACGATGTGCCGGAAGGCCGCTATGAATTGATCGCCCTGCCGCTGCCGATCGTCGGCGGCGATGCGTCGCCGGTGCGGGCTATTTTGCGCGAGCTGCCCGATGCTTGAAAAGGCAAAGGAACTCGACGCCGCCGATCCGCTCGGCGAATATCGCACGCGCTTCACCCTGCCCGAAGGCGTGATCTATCTTGACGGCAATTCGCTGGGTGCGTTGCCCAGCGCGACGCCCGCGCGGCTCGAGCAGGTAATCCGCAGCGAATGGGGCGAAGGGCTGATCCGCAGCTGGAACGATGCGGACTGGATCGGCGCTGCGCGGCGCGTGGGGGGCAAGATTGCGCCCTTGATTGGGGCGGAGGCGCATGAAGTCGTTGCCGCTGACAGCACCAGCGTCAACCTGTTCAAGCTGATCGCCGCCGCGCTCGACATGCGTCCCGGACGCAAGGTGATCCTGAGCGAACCCGGCAACTTCCCCACCGATCTCTACATGATCGCGGGGCTTGAGCGGCAGGGGCTGGCGCAGCGGCGGCTGGCCGATCGTGGGCAAATCGCCGAAGCATTGGGCGACGACGTCGCGCTGCTGCTCTTGACCCATGTCCATTACAAGAGCGGCGAAGTGTTCGACATGGCGGCGCTGACCCGCGCGGCGCATGAGGCAGGCGCGCTGGTGCTGTGGGACCTGTCGCATTCGGGCGGCGCGCTGCCGGTCGAACTCAATGCGTGCGGGGCCGATTTCGCGGTCGGTTGCGGGTACAAATATCTGAACGGCGGGCCGGGTGCGCCTGCCTATGCCTTCGTTGCCGAGCGCCATCATGCAGCGTTCAACCAACCGCTGACCGGCTGGTTCGGGCACGCAGCGCCCTTTGCCTTCAGCGACGATTATGCGCCCGCGCCCGGCATCGACCGGCTGCAATGCGGCACATCGCCGATACTGGGGTTGGCGGCGCTAGAAGTGGGGGTCGATCTGATCGCCGAAATCGGGGTCGACCGGCTTTATGCCAAATCGCAGGCGCTGTCCGAGTTCTTCCTCGAAGCCTTGCGCGAATGGGGCCTCGATCTCGAACTCGTCAGCTCGCTTGATGGTGCGCAGCGCGGCAGCCAGCTCTCGTTCCGCCATCCTGAGGCTTATGCTATCTGCCAAGCCCTCATCGCAAGGGGCGTGATCGGCGATTTCCGCGATCCCGACATTCTGCGGCTGGGCTTCGCACCTGCATACTTGCGTTTCGCGGACATGGCTGAAGCCGCGCGGCATCTGGCCGAGGTGATCTCAACCGGCGAGTGGCAGCGGGCGGAGTTCAACCTGCGCAGCGTCGTAACCTGATTCGTCATTGCGACCCCGGTCTTGAACCGGGGGAAGCAATCCATGGCCAGACGCCCGAACTTTCAACCTGCCGTCAATTTCATGATCAACTACAAGGGCGCCGCGATCTATTCCTCGATCTCAACGGTTAGGCCGTGGATTGCTTTGTCGCTGCGCTCCTCGCAATGACGAGTACGAGATGTTCAGGCAATGGGCGGCAGTGACGAGGATGGAACTCCTCACTCTTCCAGCTCGATGTCCCAATAGAGATAGTCGAGCCAGGTTTCGTGCAAGTGGTTGGGCGGGAACAGCCGCCCGCGCTGCTGCAATTGCCAGCTGGTCGGGCGGATCGGCCTTTCGTGCAAGTGCATCTGTGCCTGTTTCGGCGTGCGCCCGCCCTTCCTGGCATTACACGGCGCGCAGGCGGTGACGATGTTTTCCCATGTGGTTTTGCCGCCTATCCGGCGCGGGATCACATGGTCGAAGGTCAAGTGGTCATGCGCGCCGCAATACTGGCACTGGAAACTGTCGCGCAGGAACAGGTTGAAGCGCGTGAAGGCGGGAAATTCGCTTTGCCGCACATATTGCCGCAGCGCGATCACGCTGGGGATCTTCATGTCGAGGCTGGGCGAATGCACTTCGCGCTCATAGCTGGCAACGATATCCACCCGGTCGAGGAACACCGCCTTGATCGCGGTCTGCCACGGCCACAGGCTGAGCGGGTAATAGGACAGCGGAGTGTAATCGGCGTTGAGCACGAGCGCGGGGCAGGACGAAAGGTTCCGCGTTGGATCCCCGCCCGGGCTGCGGTATCGCGCCGCCTGGTCGATCAGTTCGGCCTTAAACACTTTGACGCCACACGGTCATGTGTCCTCCCTGATTGATCTCACAGAATCACTTGCCGATGAAAGCGTCAACCCCGTGACAAAATGTGTTTCCACAAGCATGGTTTGACCCATGCAGCAGTTTACCGGAAATTCGAGTCAAGCATGATCGTCACCAGATTCGCGCCCAGCCCCAACGGCATGCTGCATCTGGGGCATGCTTATAGCGCAATTATCGCGCATGATCTGGCGAAGAATGCCGGTGGGCGTTTCCTGCTGCGGATCGAGGATATCGACGGCGCGCGCAGCCGGCCCGAACTGGCAGAGGAATTTCGGCGCGATCTCGCCTGGCTGGGGCTTGAGTGGCAGGAAGTGCCCGCGCAATCGGGCAGGCTGGAAAGCTATCAGGCGGCAGCGCAGCGCCTGCTCGATATGGGCCTGCTCTATCGCTGCACCTGCACCCGCCAGCAGGTTGCGGCGGCCAGCCCGCGCATCGGGCCTGACGGTCCGGTATATCCCGGCACCTGCAAACGAAGCGCGCCCGATCCATCGCAGCCAGCCGCCCTGCGGCTCGATATGGAGAAGGCGCTGGCGCTGGCGGGGCCGCTTGAATGGGACGACGAGATCGCGGGGGTGATCCCGGCCGATCCGGGCCAGTTCGGCGATGTGGTGCTGGTGCGCAAGGATGAGCCCGCCAGCTATCATCTCGCGGTCACGCTTGACGATGCGGCGGACGGAGTAACGCTGGTGACGCGCGGGGCAGACCTGTTCGATGCGACGCATATCCACCGCTTGCTGCAGGCGCTGCTCGATCTGCCCGTGCCGCGCTGGCACCACCACGCATTGCTGCTCGACGAGAGCGGGAAGAAGCTGGCAAAACGCAGGGGCAGCACTTCGCTTGCCGATCGGCGCAAGGCGGGTGAAGACGGGGTGTTGCTTGCAGCGCAACTGCGGTTGCAGTGTTTTCCTGCTGGTATCTCGCTCTCGAAGGCCTAAATGGAGCGCATGACAGTTCTTCTTATCATTGCGCTCGTAGTCCTGATGGGACTGGTGGTGTTCTCGCTGGTCCGCGGGATCGTGGCTTTCCTGCAGACGACCAAGATCGATCTTGAATCGGGTGAAGGCGAAACCGTCAAGGAAATGCAGCTGATGCAGAACCGGGCAATGTTCGCCCGCATCAAGTATCAAGCGCTGGCCGTGGCGGTGGTCGCGATCATCCTTGCCATCGGCCAGTAGGCGCGATTTGCGCGCGGCCCGTGGTCAAGCTCAACAAGATCTACACCCGCACCGGTGATGACGGCTCGACCGGGCTGGTCGATGGTTCGCGCGTGGCCAAGGCGTCGCTCAGGATCGCGGCGATCGGCAAGGTCGATGAGGCCAATAGCGCGATCGGGCTTGCGGCCGCCGCGCTGGGCAAGGGCGCACATGCCGATGCCCTGTTCCGCATCCAGAACGATCTGTTCGATCTCGGTGCCGATCTTGCCACACCTGCGGCGGATGGCGATTTCGCGCCCTCGGAAATGGTCCTGCGCGTGGTTCCGGGCCAGGCCCTATGGCTCGAACGGGCGATCGACGGGCTCAATGAAAATCTTCAGCCTTTGACGAGCTTCGTGCTCCCCGGTGGCAGCGAAGCGGCGGCGCGCACCCATGTGGCGCGCGCTTCGACCCGCGCGGCAGAGCGCGCCGTGGTGGCGCTGGCCGCGGCAGAACCGGTCAATCCGGCAGCGCTCGCCTATATCAACCGGCTATCAGACTATCTCTTCGTGCTGGCGCGCGTGTGCAATGGCAACGGCGCAGATGACGTAAAATGGGTGCCGGGCGCTAACCGCTAGCCAAGCTGGCCATCCCTCGCTAACAGGCGCCCTTTGCTGCAGTTGCGAAGGGATCGATGATATGCGGACAGTGGCGGTGATTGGTGCCGGGCAGATGGGGACGGGCATTGCCCAGACAATTGCCCAGCATGGCATGCAGGTGCTGCTGGCCGATGTGGATCTCGCCCGTGCAGAGGCCGGCAAGGCCAATATCGACAAGGCGCTGGGCAAGCTGGTCGGGCGCGGCAAGATGGAAATCGCCGATGCCGAGGCGCTGCTGGGCCGGATAACCGCAGTAAGCGATTACCAGCCGATGGCCGATGCCGATCTGATCATCGAGGCAGCGACCGAGCGTGAAGAGATCAAGCAGGCAATCTTCGAGGCGGCAGGCAAGGTGCTGCGCGGCGATGCCGTGATGGCATCGAACACCAGTTCGATCCCGATCACGCGAATGGCGAATTATTCTCCCGATCCGGGTCGCTTCATCGGCCTGCACTTCTTCAACCCGGTTCCGGTGATGGGCCTTATCGAAGTGATCCCCGGCCTTGCCACCGCGCAGGCTACGACCGATGCGATCACCGCCTTCGCCGAAGGGCTGGGCAAGCAGGTGGTGCTGAGCCAGGACGAACCGGGCTTCGTCGTCAACCGTATCCTCCTGCCCATGATCAACGAGGCGATCTTCGTGCTTGGCCAGTCGACCGCGAATATCGAGGATATCGACAAGGGTTGCCGCCTGGGCCTCAACCACCCGATGGGGCCGCTCGAGCTGGCCGATTTTGTCGGGCTCGACACCTGCTTCGAGATCATCAAGGTGCTCTATGCCACCACCGGCGACAGCAAGTATCGCCCGGCGCCGCTGCTGGTGAAATATGTCGAAGCGGGCTGGCTTGGCCGCAAGACCGGCCGGGGTTTCTACGACTATACGGGCGAGGCACCGGTCCCGACCCGCTGAGGATTGCGCGATCAGCCGTTGCGCAGGAGCCACAACGCGACCGCCAGCAAAAATGCCCCGGCAGTCACGCTCCAGCCCATCCAGCTGAGGCTGGGAATCTCGGGCGGATCAGCCTGATGCGAAGTGAGCCGGCCCAGCGTCCTTCGCGCGCGCCGTTCCGCGGTGAAGGCAATGATTGCGCCAAGCAGGATGAAGCCGGTCGCGATCGCGCGCGCAAGCCAGGGCGGTTCGAGCTCGCCGAACATCACATGGAAGGCAAGGCCGATGCCGATCGCGGCAAAGGCGGTGCGCATCCAGCCGGCAAAGGTCCGCTCGGCCGCCATGACCGTGCGATCTTCCGCCATATCGGTACGCTCTTTGTCGAAGTGGTTAGAACTGCTCTCCTGATCCGTCACCGTCTTCAACCCTTACAACCTGTGCGTCACTCGCGCCGAGATTGGTCTCTGGCTCGTAGGGTATTACGTCTTCGGGCGTCGGATCGAAACCCTCAGTGGTGTCGATCAGCTCCTCATCGGCCGCAAAGGCCGACATGTCGCTCCCTTCCCAGCCGGAATCCCGGCGTTGGCGTTCAATCTTCTCGAGTTCGCGCTGTGTAGCAAGCCTTGCATCGGTCTGATCAACGCCCGAAGTCGCCAGCGTAAGGGCGCCTTTATCATCCTTGGTTCCCACCAGCATCACCACGGTGAACACCGTCATGCCAGCGAACAACAACGCCTTTTTGGGACTTGCGAATAACCCCTTTGCCATGGTGAGCGAGTGTAGTCGTCCCTCCGTTAACTTTCCGTAGCCCTTGCTTCGGCGGTAAGTTCATACAGCAATTCAAGCGCTTCGCGCGGGGACAGCGCATCGAGATCGATCGCCCGCAAGCGTTCGGCAAGCGAGTCAGCCTGTTCCTCCGCTTCTTCCTTAACCGATGCGAACAGCGGCAAATCGCCCAGCCCTGCGGCCAGCCCGCCTGACTCGGCCCGGTTCTTCTCCAGCTTGTCGAGCACTTGCTTGGCGCGCGTCACAACCGGCCCTGGCACTCCCGCCAGCCGCGCCACCGCCAGGCCATAGCTGCGATCTGCCGGCCCCTCGGAAAGTTCGTGCAGCAGCACCAGTTCGCCCTTGTATTCCCGCGCGCGGACATGATGGAGCGACAGCGCCTCGCAGCTTTCCGCCAGCCGGGCGAGTTCGTGGTAATGGGTGGCGAACAGGCAGCGGCACTCGATCTGCGAATGCACCGCCTCGACCACGGCCCATGCCAGCGCCAGCCCGTCATAGGTGGAAGTGCCGCGGCCGACCTCGTCGAGAATCACGAAACTGCGCGCGCTCGCCTGGCTCAGGATGGCGGCGGTCTCGACCATTTCGACCATGAAGGTGGAGCGCCCGCGCGCGAGGTTGTCGGACGCGCCGACCCGGCTGAACAGCCGGTCGACCAATCCGATCCGCGCGCTTTCGGCAGGCACGAAGCCGCCCGCCTGCGCGAGCAATACGATCAGCGCGTTCTGCCTGAGGAAGGTCGATTTGCCGCCCATGTTTGGTCCGCCGATCAGCCACAAGCGTGATGCGGGCCGGTGCTGCTCGCCTTTGCCGACATTCAGATAACAATCATTGGCGACGAAGCGCTCGCCCGATTTCGCCAGCGCGGCCTCGACCACCGGATGCCGGCCGCCAGTGATCTCCAGCACGGGGTCATCGTCGATCTCGGGGCGGCACCAGCCGCCCTCGGCAGCGCGTTCGGCCTGGCCGGCGCTGACATCGATCCGCGCCAGCGCAGCTGCGGTGGCCGCGATGCGCGGTGCGGCAGCGCTGATTTCGCCAACCAGTTCCTCGAAATGCGCCTCTTCGGCAGCCAGCGCGTGCCCGCCCGCTTCGGCGATGCGGCTCGCCTCTTCATGCAGCGCCACCGAGTTGAAGCGCACTGCGCCTGCCATGGTCTGGCGGTGGGTGAAGCCGCTGTCCGGCGCCATCAGCGCATCGGCATGCTTGCTCGGCACCTCGATGAAATAGCCGAGCACGCCATTGTGCCTGATCTTGAGCGAGGCGATGCCGGTCTGCTCGCGGTAGCGCGCTTCCATCGCGGCGATGGCGCGGCGCGCGTTGCCCGAAATGGCGCGCAGTTCGTCAAGCGCGGCATCATAACCCTCGGCGATGAAGCCGCCATTCGAACGCTCGGTGGGGGGCGAGTGTACCAGCGCGCGCTCGAGCAGATCGGTCAGTGCGCCGTGCCCGCCCAGCCGGGGCAGCAAGTCAGCCAGCAATGCGGGCGTATCGGGCCGGGCGGCAAGAAATTGCTGGACGCGCCGCGCGTCGACCAAACCGTCGCGGATCTGGCCCAGATCGCGCGGACTGCCACGCGCGGCGACGATCCGCCCCAGGGCGCGGCCCAGATCGGGCAGATTGCGCATCGCTTCGCGCAGCTCGGCGCGGCTAAGCGGATCGTCATGCAGCCAATGCACCAGCACCAGCCGGCGCTCGATCGCAGCACGATCCAGCAGCGGTGCGGAAAGATCCTCTGCCAGCAGGCGCGCGCCCGCTCCGGTAACGCAGCGGTCGATCGCCGCGATCAGGCTGCCTTCGCGGGTGCCCGATTGGCTGGCGAGTATCTCAAGGCTGGTGCGCGTCGCCTCATCCATCGCCATGACCGCGCCCGCCTCGCGCACACGCGGCGGCAGGAGCAGCGGCAGCGAACCGCGACCGACATGTTCGAGATAGGCGATGAGGCCGCCCGCCGCGGCCAGCATGGCGCGCGAAAAGGTGCCGAACCCGTCAAGCGTTGCCACACGATGTATACGCTGAAGGATCTGTTCGCCGCCATCGCTGGCGAATTCGGAGCGGGCCCGCCCGGTCGCACCCTGTGGCCCGTATTCCCAGCCTTCGGGCACCACGCATTCGCTGAAATCCAGCCGCGAAAGCGCTGCGTCGAGGGCACCGGGCGCGCATTCCTCCAGCACCATCTCGCCGGTTGAGATGTCGCAGCTGGCAATCCCGATAGTGCCGCGAACTTCGGCCAGCGCGACCAGCAGATTGGCGCGCCGCGGTTCAAGCAGCGCCTCTTCGGTCAGCGTGCCAGCTGTAACGAAGCGCACAATGTCACGCTTTACCAATGTCTTGCTGACCGGGCGGCCTTCCTGCTTGGCGCGTGCCTTGGCTTCTTCGGGTGTTTCGACCTGTTCCGCGATTGCCACCCGGCAACCCGCCTTGATCAGGCGAGCGAGGTAACCTTCCGCCGAGTGCACCGGCACGCCGCACATCGGCACAGGCTCACCGCCATGTTCGCCGCGACTGGTTAGTGCGATGTCTAGAATGCCCGCAGCTTCGCGAGCATCATCGAAAAACAGCTCGAAGAAATCTCCCATCCGATAGAACAGCAGCGACCCGCCGGACTCGCGCTTGAGCGCAAGATATTGCTCCATCATCGGAGTGGGTTTGGGAGAATCGCCACGAGACATCGTTCAAGCTTCATAGGCATATGGCTGACGGGTCGAAATGGTTTCGACTAGACAATCCTCAGCCAAAGTGGTTTAGTGTGTTGTATCAATAATACACATGAGGATGCCTTGATGCCGGTTGCAAGCATAGTCACTTGGGTTGCGATAGCTCTTATCCTGCTCGTTGCTCCACTCGCTTTGATTTGGGAGAAACGCCAAGGCATAGCAGGGCAGGCCGATACTGCGAGCTTTGGCGAAACCTCGCCGGGTTGGGCGGTCATCGTGGCTTCGGCTCTTGCCTACGCGCTCGCCTACAACCTCACTTTCTTTGTTCAGGAGTTGTTTCTCGTTTTTCCAAAGGCGCTAGTGCCAGACCTCGATCCTGTATTGTATCACAACAACCATACCTGGAACGGTGACAATCCGATTGCGGACCTGCTGCAAGCCAGCGGCGCTATCGCTATCTTCATCATGGGGGCATGCTTTGTGATTGCGGTTGCAAGCGGCTGGTTCACTTCGGCATGGTCCCGATTACTGGCAAGCTGGCTTGCCTTTCACGGCATCATCCAGTCGACCTTGCAAGTGCCAAGCGGGGTCTTCGCGCCACAAACCGATTTTGGCGATTCAATGAATTATCTAGGCATTCCCGTTGCTCTGCAGGTCGGCCTTGCCGTGGCTGCAATGTTACTGATTCCGGCTATGGCGGCGGCGGTCGCGCCGCGTCTTGCGACCGTTATAGGTTCTGACCGGCTGTCGCGCGGGAAGCTGCTTTTGGGGCTCATGGCGCAGATTGTTCTTGGAACGTTGCTCGCGTCACCATTTCGCTGGCCATCCGGGCTTGGCAACCTGCTCATTGCACCGATGATCCTTGGCGTTTTTGGTTTCCTGTGGCTGAGCGTCTTTCTTGCGCGCGCATCACGCATCGAGGCAATCAAGCAACCTACCGGCGTCGCAGCGACATGGCTTTTGACCGGTTGGCTGAGCCTGTTACTGCTGTTCCAGTTCGTCTTGCGGCCGGGCATAGCTTTCTGAATCCCGACACAGCTTTCCCCCTATCGCTCTTGCAGAGGCTCGTTTAGGGGAAGCGGCAGACAGGAGGAACGCCTTGGCCGACGAGATCAAAACCACATTCACGACGCGCGAGGCGCTGTTCTATCACGAGACGATCCGCCCCGGTAAGATCGAGATCATCGCCTCCAAGCCGATGGCGACGCAGCGCGACCTCAGCCTGGCCTATTCGCCCGGCGTCGCCGCACCGGTCGAAGCGATCGCAGCCGATCCCTCGATGGCTGCCAGATACACGGCCCGTTCGAACCTCGTGGCAGTAATCACCAACGGCACGGCCATCCTGGGCATGGGCAACCTCGGTGCGCTCGCCGCCAAGCCGGTGATGGAAGGCAAGGCGGTGCTGTTCAAGCGTTTCGCCGATGTGGATTCGATCGATATCGAGCTCGATACGGAGGATCCGGACAAGTTCATCGAGGCGGTCGCGCTGATGGAGCCGACTTTCGGCGGGATCAATCTGGAAGATATTGCCGCACCCGAATGCTTCATCATCGAACAGGCATTGCGCGAGCGGATGAAGATCCCGGTGATGCATGATGACCAGCATGGCACCGCGATCATTGCAACCGCCGGCCTGATCAATGCCGCGCTGCTGACCGGGCGCGATCTGAAGGACTGCCGCATGGTGGTGAACGGGGCAGGCGCCTCGGCGCTGGCCTGCACCGCGCTCATCAAGTCGGTCGGCGTCCCGCATGAAAACGTGATCGTGTGCGACCGGCAAGGCCCGATCTATCCGGGCCGCGAGGGAGTCGATCAATGGAAGAGCGCGCATGCCGTGCCGACCGAGGCGCGCAGCCTCGAGGAAGCGCTGGATGGCGCGGATATCTTCCTTGGCCTCAGCGCGGCCGGCGCGCTCAAGCCCGAATGGATCAAGAAGATGGCGGACAAGCCGATCATTTTCGCCATGGCCAATCCCACGCCCGAGATCATGCCCGATGAAGCCAAGGCCGTGCGGCCCGATGCGATCATCGCCACCGGGCGCAGCGATTTCCCTAACCAGGTCAACAATGTGCTTGGCTTCCCCTTCATCTTTCGTGGTGCGCTTGATGTGCAGGCAACCACAATCAACGAGGAAATGAAGGTTGCAGCGGCGCACGCGATTGCCGATCTGGCGCGCCAGCGTGTGCCAGACGAAGTGGCCGCCGCCTATGGTATCAACCAGAAGTTCGGCACGGATTACATTATCCCCGCGCCGTTCGATCCGCGGCTGATCGAGGTGGTTTCCTCGGCCGTGGCCAAGGCGGCGATGGATTCTGGCGTCGCGCTGGCTCCGATCGAGGATTTCGATGCCTATCGCCTGTCGTTGAAGGCGCGGCTCAATCCTACCACCGCCGCGCTGACCAGCGTGTACGAGGTGTGCAAGGCCAATCCCAAGCGGATGGTGTTCGCCGAAGCCGAGGAAGACGTCGTGCTGCGTGCGGCAATCCAGTATCGCGATTTTGGCTATGGCACGCCGATTCTGGTCGGGCGGACAAAGCAGGTGGTTGACCGGCTGCATATTCTCGGCGTGTCGGATCCTGGCAGCTTCGAGATCCAGAACTCGGCGGATTCGTCATATGTGCCGGAGATGGTCGACTATCTCTACAAGCGGCTTCAGCGCAAGGGCTATACCGAGCGCGACGTGCGCCGCATGGTCAACCAGGAACGCAATGTCTTCTCTGCCTTGCTGGTGGCGCTGGGCCATGGCGATGCGATGATCACCGGCCTGACCCGTACATTCTCGCAGACCGCGCGCGAGGTGAATCGGGTGCTCGATCCCAAGCCGGGTTCGGTGCCGTTCGGTATTCACATGATGGTGGGCAAGAACCACACCACCTTCCTTGCGGACACCACCATCAACGAGCGGCCGACCGCCGAGATGCTGGCACAGATCGCGCGCGAGACGGCGGCGGTGGCCCGGCGCATGGGGCACGAACCGCGGGTGGCCTTCCTCAGCTATTCGACCTTTGGCAATCCCTCGGGCCAATGGCTGGGCAATATCCGCGATGCGGTGGCGATCCTCGACGCTGAGGAGCCGGGCTTCGAATATGAGGGCGAAATGGCGCCAGATGCCGCGCTCAACCCCAAGGTGATGCAGCTCTATCCCTTCAGCCGCCTGTCTGGCCCGGCGAATGTGCTGGTCATGCCGGGGCTGCAATCGGCCAATCTATCGGCCAAGTTGCTGCGCGAGCTGGCGGGCAATGCCACTATCGGCCCGATGCTGATCGGGATGGAAAAGCCGGTCCAGATCGCGCCGATGACCGCGATCGCGCCTGAAGTGCTGACGCTGGCCGTGCTGGCGGCGGCTGGCGTGGTGGGCTGAAGCAGGATGAGCGAGACGGCCCGTATCGTCCTCTCGGTTACCGGCAGCGATCGCCCTGGCCTGACCTCTGCCCTGTCCGAAGCGGTGCTGGCGGCTGGCGGCAACTGGAAGGAAGGGCATCTGAGCCGGCTGGGCGGGCTCTATGTCGGCTCGGTACTGGTCGAACTGCCGGCTGAAAATGTCGCCGCGCTGGAACGACAGGTCCAGGCAATCGATGCTGATGGCCTCAGCGTGGTGATCAATCCGGCGGGCGAGGAGCCTGCGCCGCCGCAGGCTTCGCTGCTGTTCGAGCTGATCGGCCAGGATCGGCCCGGCATCATCCGCCAGGTCACCGCGGTGCTGGCCGGGCTGGGCGCCAATATAGAGAGCCTGTCGAGCGGCGAGGAAACCGGCGCCTGGGGCGGCGAGCACCTGTTCCGCGCTCAGGTGCGTGTGACCTTGCCCAAGGGCGTCTCGCCCGAGGAAGTCCAGACCTCGCTGGAGGATATTTCCAGCGAGATCATGGTCGATTTCACCTTCGCCGCCGCGGGCTGAGTATCACACCCTAGAACTTGGCGCCGATCCGCATGCCATATGTGCGCGGGGCAAGAAACACACCCTTGAAGCTGGGGCCCACGCCAATGATGAGCGTCCCAGCGGAGACCGATGACACGACATTGTGGTTCTCGATATTCTCGACATAGGCCTCAGCGAACCAGCGTGAATTTGCCTGTTCGTAGCGCAACCGGGCATCGCTGCGCGTGTAGCTGCCACGGCGGTCGTGTGGCTGGTTCTGGATGCGCAGGAATGCCGAGCTTTCATAATGCACCTGGACACGCGGTGTCAGCGTTCCGCCGCCAAGATCGAATTCATGGGGCTCCAGCCCGATGGTTCCGGAAAGGCGGGGTGCGTTGACCAGCCGATTGCCGGACAGGTCTTCGATCGCGCCGGTCAGATCGTCAAGCACATTGGGAAAGGAATCGAACTCGGCGTTGAGATAACCCAAGGCGAAGTCGATCTTCGTGCTCTGTCCGAAACGTGCCTCGCCCTCTGCTTCCAGGCCCCAGATTGTGGCCGAAGTTGCATTGCGGGTGATGTTCTCGATCACATTGTTTGCAGCGGTCTCGACCTGAGCCAGCTGGAGATTCCTGTAATCGTAATAGAAGGCTGCAACGCCCAGCCGCAGCCGATCGTCAAAAGCATTGGTTTTGGCGCCCACTTCATAGGCGGTGACTGTTTCGGGATTGTAGATCGCCTGGCTCGCCCCGCGGTTGAACCCGCCGGCCTTGTAGCCGGTGCTGACGCTGGCATAGAGCAAGGTGTCATCACTTAGCGTGTAATCGAGTGCTGCCCGCCAGGTGACCTTGTCCCAGTCTGCGCTCTGGTTCTGCACGATGGTTTGCAGCGGCGGTGGCCCGTTCGCATCGAGCCGGCGAATGATTTGCGCGCTGTCAGGTTTGTCCTTGTCGTCACGCGTATAGCGCGCGCCCAGCGTCAGATCGAGCTGATCCGACAATGCCAAATTGGCCTGCCCGAACACCGCCCAGGATTCGTTCGATTGGTCGCGGTCGACGAAATCGAAATCAAGCCTGCTGAACGCGCCGATCGCGGTTGGAATCTGGATGTTGAATACGCTGTTGATGGTTTCGTCGAGGATGAAGCCCCCGATCATCCAGTCGAATGCTTTGTCTCCGTTCGACGTCAGCCGCAATTCGTGCGTCTTGGCGCCGGACTTGAACACTTCGCCAAGCGTCGAATCCGAAATGGCCGTGCCGTCAAGGTCGTTGAAGGATTCGCGCTCTTCGCGGCGCCAGGCGAATTGATAGGTGGCTGTTGCCACACCAAGGTCAAAATTCGCCTGGGCGCGGAAGGATTCGGTGTCATTGTTGCGGAAACCCTGCGTGTCGAGCGGGAATTTCCGGCGATCCGTGACGACCTGATCGGGGCGCGGATTGCCGCTGAACGGCAGCAAACCCTGGACACCGCCGACACCCTCGCGGGTGTAGACTTCATAGGTGAAAAGCAGGTCAAGCGCATCTGTCGGCTTGGCCGACAGATGCACGCGAGCGGCAAAATCATCTATGTCGTCGCCCTTCTGCAGCGCTGGCGTATTGTCGCGAAACCCCTCCCTGTCCTCAGAGATGAAGGCTGCGCGAAGGGCCAGACGATCATCGGCGATCGGCAGGTTCACAGCACCCGTGACCAGGAACCGGTCGAAATTGCCATAGAGCATCTCGACATGGCCGCCGAGCTCGCCGGTTGGCTTGGCGCTGACCACGTTCACGGCACCAGACGTGCTGTTGCGGCCGTAAAGCGTGCCTTGCGGGCCGCGCAAAACCTCTACGCGGTCAAGATCGTAGAAGTATGCGTTGGCGCCAGAAAGGCGGGGGACATAGGCACCGTCAATGTGGAATGCCGTGGTCGGATCGGCTTCATTGCGGTTGTCGGTTCCCGAAATGCCGCGGATGGTAATGAAAACGGCATCGCGGCTGGTTTCATTGGCGAAGTTTACGTTGGGAGAGAGCGACGCGATCGCCGAGGTGTCATAGGCACCCCTTTCGCTCAAGGCTTCCCCGCTGACGGCGGTTACCGCGATCGGAACGCTTGAAAGCGTTTCCTCACGCTTCTGGGCGGTGACGAGAATTTCGGGGACTGTATTACCGGTTTGCGCGCCCTCGCTTTCCTGTGCCGCCACGGGCATCGCCCAAACGCTAGTGCCAAGTGCGAGCAACACTTTTGTCCGAATTTGCATCATGAACCTCCCCACTGATGATCGATCACTCTAATTTAGTTGCATATACAACTATCATGAGCGGTAACTGCTTGCAACTACAATCAGATGATGGGACGGTGGGGCATGACTGTCGATCTTGAGCTTCATCTGCCCTATCGCCTTGCCAGGCTTTCCCTGCGTATCCGCAACGCGACAACCGATCGATACGTGCGGCACACCGGGATGTCTGCGCGCGAATGGCGCGTTCTGGGCATGCTGGGCATAACTGGCTCATGCACCCCGTCGGAACTTGCGAACCTCACGGGAATGGATCGCGCAACAATCAGCCGGGCAGTGGCGCGGTTGGTCAAACTTGATTGCGTCAGACGCCGACCGAACGAAAAGGATAACCGCAGCCAGACGATCGAGCTGACTCCCGCAGGGGACGCTTACTGCCAGGCGATCGTGCCGCGTATGCAGCACTCGGGCGAAGAATGTCGTTCGCTTTTCTCGGCCGGCGAATTCGCACTACTGATCGAATTCCTGGACCGCATCGATTCCGCCATTGTCGCACAGGAAATCTTTGAGGACGACACTGACAATAGTTGAATTTGCAATTATAATTGCTACAGTCTCCTGATCGCAGCGTATATTTGAATGGAGATTTTGCGCATGTTGCTTGTCGCGCCGCTTGAAAAAGGATCATCGCCAGAGGTGCAGGAACTTGCTGCCTTCTTCGATGAAACCCTCGGATTTACCCCCAACAGCGTTCTGACAATGCAGCGGCGCCCCAAGATCGCGGAGGCATTCATCAATCTCAACAAGGCGGTCATGGCCAATGAGGGCAGGGTAACCTCGGAGCAGAAGCGCTTTATCGGCATGCTCGCGAGCCTGGCCAGCGGATGCCGCTATTGCCAGGCGCACACAGCGCTTGCGGCCAAGCGTTATGGCGCATCTGCCGAAAGGCTGGAGGCGATCTGGGAATATCAGACCAGCCCCCTGTTCAGCGATGCCGAACGCGCGGCGTTCGATTTTGCTGTCAGTGCAGCCAGCATTCCCAATGCCGTAACGCCGGAAATTGCCCAGAACCTGCGCGCTCACTGGAATGACGAGGAGATCGTCGAAATACTGGGCGTGGTCGCCCTGTTCGGCTTCCTCAATCGCTGGAATGACAGCATGGGCACTTCGCTGGAGGCTGGTGCGGCGTCATTTGCCGGTGAAGTTCTGGCGGATCACGGCTGGGAAAAGGGCAAGCACGGCTGACCATAGCAGCGTGAACGGAACCGCCAAGTTCCGCCCCTCTGCGTCAGCGGCGCCGGTATCTGAAGTACCAGACCTCGTGGCCATAGACGGTGCGGGCCTTGGTTTCATAGCGCGTCTCGGGCCAGCCGGAGGGACGGTTTTCCCAGCTTGACCGCCCTTCGACCAACCATTCGAAGCTGCCGGTGTGGCGCTGCATCACCATCAGTGCATGGCGCAGATACACCGGATGATCGGTGCCGAAGCGAAACTCGCCGCCAGGCTTGAGCTTGCGCGCAAACATCTGCACCGGCCCGTCATTCATCATCCGCCGCTTGGCATGTTTGGCCTTGGGCCAGGGATCGGGATGGAGCAGGTAGATCATGGCCAGCGCACCGTCGGGCACGCGCGCCAGCACCTCCAGCGCATCGCCCATTTGCAGCCGCACATTGGCGAGCCGCCGTTCCTCGATATGGGTCAGCGCCTGCGCCACGCCGTTGACGAAAGGTTCCGCGCCGATGAACCCGTGATCGGGGAGCAGATCGGCGCGATAGGCCAGGTGTTCGCCGCCGCCGAAGCCGATTTCGAAGTGCAAGGGGCGCGAGTCGCCGAACAAACGTTCCGAAGTCACCGGGCCTTCGGCTGGCACCGCGATCTGCGGCAGCAGATTGTCGACCAGGCCTTGCTGGCGCGCGCGCAGCGGCTTGCCCTGGCTGCGGCCGTAGAGCCTACCAAGGGTTGTAGGATCGCCTTGCTTGAATGCACTCATGACGGTGGGCGGACTAAACAAAAATCGCCCCGTAGCAAGCGCTACGAGGCGATTTCCCGCTGATCTTGCCGGATCGAGCCCTTAGGCGGCTTCGGCCTGCTCGTCCGGGTCGCGCAGCACATAGCCGCGGCCCCACACGGTCTCGATGTAATTGTCACCGCCGCAGGCATGGCTCAATTTCTTGCGCAGCTTGCAGATGAACACGTCGATGATCTTGAGTTCGGGCTCGTCCATCCCGCCATAAAGGTGGTTGAGGAACATTTCCTTCGTCAGCGTGGTGCCCTTGCGCAGCGAAAGCAGCTCCAGCATGGCATATTCCTTGCCGGTCAGGTGCACCCGCGCGCCATCGACTTCCACGGTCTTGGCATCGAGGTTCACCGCCAGCTTGCCGGTGCGGATGACCGACTGGCTGTGGCCCTTCGAACGGCGCACCACGGCGTGGATGCGGGCGACCAGCTCCTCGCGGTGGAACGGCTTGGTCACGTAATCGTCAGCGCCAAAGCCGAAGCTGCGGATCTTGCTGTCCATTTCGGAAATGCCCGAAAGGATCAGCACCGGCGTTTGCACCTTGGCCACGCGCAGCTTCTTGAGCACGTCATAGCCGTGCATATCGGGCAGGTTCAGATCGAGCAGGATGATGTCGTAATCATACAGTTTGCCCAGATCCAGGCCTTCTTCGCCCAGGTCGGTCGAATAGACATTGAAGCCTTCGGTCGTGAGCATCAGCTCGATCGCCTTGGCGGTTGTCGGTTCGTCCTCAATCAACAGCACGCGCATGGGTGGTTCCCCCCTTTGCCCTAGAGCCTGGCCAGTAACCTCCCGTCAGGAAGGGTTGCCTTGAATTAACCACACAAGGTCTGAACGGAAAAGGTTAATTTAGCGTAAACCGCTGGAAAGCCGCGGGTCGTGGGCAATTGTGAGTCTTTTGAGTCACACTTATCCACAGGGCATGGTGAACGCGCGGGGTTGCCGTGGTGCCACTCGGTTCGCCGCACGCAGGGCACGGTTGGAACGCATGGAACACACTTATAGAAAAGAAATTCCGCCGCCGTCGCGGTGCGCGCGCATGATGGCGCGGACAGGGGGCATAGCGGCGCGCGATCGGGCAAGGATGGGCGGTGATGATGGGGCATGGCGATGGTCATGGCGCAAGGGATAGCGATGCACGCCCGCGTAGGAAAACAGGGCGGAAGCGCAAGTGTACTTCCCCGGCACGGGGAGGGGGACCATCCAAGGCTTTGGCCGCGCGATGGTGGAGGGGCATTTGCGACCCGCCCCTCCTGCCGTCACCTGCGACCCGTGCCGGGGCAAGCCATTGTTTCGCACCGGGAGACAGAGCCTGACCCTTTTCTCCCTGGAGGGGAGGGGATCGAGGCGTGGGTGCACTTGCCAAACTGAATTGGCTATACTGCCCCCGGAATTCGTCTCCGGAGTTCTTTAGGTAGGTTTTATATGCGAACGACCCGAGGGCTCTTATGTTGTCGCTGTCAATTTACAAGCAAAGTTGTCGCTGTCAATATCGGATAATGAACCAGGATAAGAAAAGCGGATACCACCACGGATCACTCAAAGAGTCGCTGATATTGCAGGCATTTAACCTGTTGGATGAAGCTGGGCCTGATGCCGTGACCATCCGTGCGGTCGCGCGCCGAGCGCAGGTTTCTCATGCGGCGCCCGCGAATCATTTCGATGATCGCACAGCTTTGCTCACGGAGCTGGCTACTCGCCTGTTTCAGATGCTCGACGCTGATGTCCGCAGGAAGCTATCGGAGGCTGAATCTGCGGATCGCGCGCGAGCCTATATGGAAGCGCTTCTGGAATTTGGCCTGCGCCATCCCAATCGCTATCTGCTGATGTGGCGCCAAGATCTTGTCGATTGGGACGATGACGCACTTAGCGCCTGCATGGACGCGCTTTACGATTCATTTGTGAATGAGTTGGCAAATCTACCCCGCCAAAGTGGGCGCGATCCACATACTCTGGCGATTTCGCTATGGTCCATGATCCATGGCTATGTGACACTCAGGTTGAACGGCGTATTCAAAGAACGAAGCGACGAAGTTTCGGGAGCAAACCGTGCTGCGGCAATGCTGGATTTGATGTTAGCGCAATAAAGTACCTGGGCCGGCGAACTCCCTGTCTGCGGAATTTTAGAACGGAATGTCGTCATCGTTTCGTGCGTTAGGAGAGAGTTCGGTGGGGCTATGTCCGACAATAAACCGAGCGCGTTCAAGCAGTTCATCAAAGGTGATGATTTCAGGCCGCGACGTGTTTCGCCGGTACAGTTCGAACGAGCGGAACTTTGATTCGTTCACCCCACGAGCAGAATGGAACTCATTGAGCGAACCGATCACTAAAAAGGATCGAGGCTCGAAATTGAACAGGTCTTCGCCGGTAGGATCGCCACCCTTGCTCGTTGGTGACATCCGTTGCCAAATTTTTTCGATCGCAGCCTGAACCGTCCCTTGAACCTGCGCGGTGCCAGAGGTTAGCTCGACGGATGGCGCCCATACGCCAGACCTATATTCGCTTTTGGCCAGAAGATCGGTGTCGTGCCGTTTGATCTCGACGAAGCAAAGCGAACCTATCAGGCCATGGGTTTTCATTAACCCATCGGAACGCTTGCCGGGGCCGGTTACGTCGTAACCTTGCACAATTTGTTCCAGCTTTTTATCGTCAAGTGCGGAAAGGAATTGGTAGGCGAGGCCATATCCGAAAATCCACGTGTTCGCTTCGAAGAATTTTTGCCAGACGTCTTCTGGCCGACATTTCAGCCGTTGCTTTTCATCCTCGAAGAAATCAGCATCAGAAAGTAGTTTCTCAAAGTGGGCCAGTTGCTTCCGACGATATCCCAACGCGACAACATCGCGGGTGACTTCTTCACTCTGTGCGAGTTCCAGAAAGACTTCGGGGTTTTTTGCAAAAAGTTGCCGCGCCTGCCCTTCATCGAGGACAATTTCGCGTAATACCTCATCGGCAAGATGAACTTTGCCATCCCCGTCGAAACTCATCGTTTTGATACCCGCCACGAATTGTAGCAAGGTATCGATCTCTGCGCCTACAAATGAGAAATACTGTTTTTCCAATGGTCCAGACTTGCTACTGAACCTTTGGATTGTCAGCGTTTTAATCTTCCTGTTATCGACGAAGAAGGTAGCTTTAATTTCATACCGTCCCTCTGGAGTTTGGCGAAGGATAACTTCGCCATTCACCTCGGCAAACTTCAGTCCGGGTTCGCCTTCAACAATATGTGAAGCGATCCGCAGCTTCTGGCCCTTCAGTTTATCGCTGAACGCGCTGCCGATGATGGTCTTGTCCGTTCTACGGTCGAAGAACCATTTTTGCTCGTCGTATTCTTCAGTCACGTAGCCCCCAAAAAGATCGTTTTCTTATTCAATAAACGAATTCAGCGTAGTTCTGCGAATCCCGAATTCCGGGGGATAGCAAATTCGGGGGACAGGAGTTCCGGCGAACGCATACCTAATTCCCCCACCCTAATTCTCCATTCACCCCCCTGCGGCCAGCTTCTTCGCGCGCCGCCGCTGGACGCTTGAGCCGATCCCCATAGCCTCGCGATATTTGGCCACGGTGCGCCGCGCGAGATCGAGCCCTTCGGCCTTGAGCATCGTTACCAGCGTGTCATCGGAGAGTATCTTGCGCGGATCCTCGGCATCGATCAGCGCCTTGATCCGCGCCTTGACCGCTTCCGAGCTGGCGCCTTCGCCATCGCTTGAACCGACCCCGCTGGAGAAGAAATACTTGAGCTCGAACGTGCCGCGTTCGCAGTGCAGGAACTTGTTGCTGGTGACGCGGCTGACCGTGCTTTCGTGCATTTCGATCGCCTCGGCCACTTCGCGCAGGGTCAGCGGGCGCAGTTCGGACACGCCGCGGCGGAAGAAACCCTCCTGCCGCTTCACGATCTCGGCCGCAGTCTTGAGGATGGTCTTCTGCCGCTGGTCGAGCGCCTTGATCAGCCAGTTGGCATCGGCCAGCTTCTCCTTGAGCCAGCGGCGCGTTGCCTTGTCGGCGCCGCCCTGGCGCAGCTCGAGGTAATAGCCGCGGTTGACGATCAGGCGGGGCAGGGTGTCCTCGTTTATCCTGATGTCCCAGCCGCCATCGCGCGATGCGCCGATCAATATGTCGGGCACCACCGCTTGCGTGCGGGTGCCGCCGAAGGCGAGGCCGGGCTTCGGGTCATAGCTGCGCAGTTCGGCCAGCATGTCTGCGAAATCCTCGTCATCCACCCCGCACATGCGCTTGATACGGGCAAGTTCGCCGCGCGCGACCAGCTCAAGATTGTCGATCAGCCGCGCCATGCAGGGATCATAGCGATCGGCCTCGCGCGCCTGGATCGCGAGGCATTCGCTGAGCGAGCGCGCGCCAACCCCGCTGGGGTCAAGCTGCTGGACGATCGCCAGCGCCTGCTCTGCCTCGGCAAGGCTGACGCCCAGATCGGCGGCGATCTCGCGCAGGTCGAAGCGGAGATAACCCGCCTCGTCGAGCAGGCCGATGATGTGCCGCGCGATGAATTCCTGCCGCGCATCCCGGCATAGCGCGCCGACCTGTTCGTGCAGATGATCGGCCAGGCTCGCATCGGCGCTGCTGGTTTCCTCGATCCCCGGCAGTTGGGGATCGGCCGAACGGGATAAGGCGGCGCCCCAGTCGGCATCGCCGGTGTCGAAGTCGCGATCAAGCGCCGCAGGATCGATGTCGAGCGCGCTGTCATCGCCGATCGAGAAATCTGCCGTTGGTTCCTCGCCGGCGCCCCCGGCAGGTTCACCGGCGCCCTCGTCATCGCGCGAAACCTCGCCCGCATCGAGCAGCGGATTGGATTCGAGCGCTTCGCCGATGAAGGCCTCGATTTCGAGATTGGACAGCGCCAGCAGCTTGATCGCCTGCTGCAACTGCGGCGTCATCACCAGCGATTGCGATTGGCGGAGATCGAGGCGAGGTCCGAGCGCCATCAGTCTGGCCCCTAGAGCGTGAAGCCCTCTCCAAGATACAGCCGCCGCACGTTTTCGTCAGCCACCAGATCCTGCGGCGAGCCGGAAAACAGCACCTGCCCGCCATAGATGATGCAGGCGCGATCGACGATATCGAGCGTTTCGCGCACGTTGTGATCGGTGATCAGCACGCCGATGCCGCGTTCCTTCAGGTCCTTCACCAGATCGCGGATATCGCTGATCGACAGCGGATCGATCCCCGCGAAAGGTTCATCGAGCAGCATGATCGAAGGCTTCGCCGCCAGTGCCCGCGCAATCTCGCAGCGCCGCCGTTCGCCCCCCGAAAGCGCCATGGCCGGGCTTTCGCGCAGCCGCGTAAGGCCGAAATCGTCAAGCAGCCGCTCCAGCTCAGCATTGCGAGTTTCGGCATCGGGCTCAACCATTTCGAGCACGCACATGATGTTCTGTTCCACCGTCAGGCCGCGAAAAATGCTGGTTTCCTGCGGCAGATAGCCCAGGCCCAGGATCGCGCGACGATACATCGGCAGGTGCGTCACATCCTCGCCGTCCATCAGGATGCGGCCCGAATCCGGCCGCACCAGGCCCATGATCGAATAGAAGCAGGTCGTCTTGCCCGCGCCATTGGGGCCGAGCAGGCCCAGCACTTCGCCCTTGGCGACATGCAGCGATATGTCGGTCAGCACCGCGCGCTTGTCATAGCTCTTGGCGATCGAGATGACTTCGAGTCCGCCATTGGCCATGGCTTCGGCATTGCCGCATTCGGCTGGTGCGTCGGCAAGAGTGGTCGGGTCGTCCATTGCGCCAGCCTTAGCAGTGTGTGCGGCCCAGAAAACCCCTGTCATCGCCAATCTGGCAGGATTTATGCATGGCAGTTGTTACGGCGCAATGGTTAGCGCTCTTGCGCAAACGGGTTCTCTCTGTGATATTCCCGAGTCGGTAAGGAATTGAGGGGGGACCTCGATGAACGATGCATACTCGCATGACGGGGCGCATGGCTCGCAAGTGACGGGCCGCACGCGCGACTGGCGCAAGTCAATGAGCGACCATATCGCCTATTCGCTGCTGGTTTATACCGGGCTCCAGATTTTCGTTACGGTGCAAGCGCTCAAGGCCGGCTCGCATTCGATCATTCCCTATCTTGCCCTTGTCGTGCTGGTGGCCGGTATCATTCCGGCTTGCCGCTGGTTCGAACGGCGCTGGAGCGATTTGAGCGACGAGCAGGCTGGAGATACATCCTATTCACAGGCTTTTCGGCGTGACGTTGTTGCGCTGTGGGGCCTGGCGGTTGGATTGCCCTTTGTCCTTACCGGTCTGTTCAAGGGTATCTCGGCGCTTCTCTGATCCTTCCTTCGCTTTCGCGCCGATCCGCGATAGGCTGGCCGTGGGAGTGCCAACCTATGCGTAGAATATTCAGCCCGATCGCTGCGCTGCTGCTGTTACTTGTCAGCGGGCCTGCACTGGCGATTGTTCCCTCGGTAACCGCGCCGTCTCCCCAAGCTGAACCGCCAGAGCAGATTATCGAGGCCACGCGCGATGCGGGCGAGGATGCGCGTATCGCAGAACGGATCAGCGGAATTTTCGCCGAACTGCCCGCCTATTCCGACGTTGCGGTGCAAGTGAATGAGGGGGTGGTCACGCTTTCGGGCAAGGTTGCCGATCCCGCTGCAATCGGGCGGGCGGGCAATATCGCAGGCCGCGTTTCAGGCGTGGTCACGGTCGAGAACCGGCTGCAGCGCGATCTTTCGGTCGAGGAAAACCTCTCGGTAATTGGCCAGACCTCGGATCTTGGCAGAAATTTCCTGAAGGCGCTGCCGTTGATTCTGGTGGCCTTGATCACGGCGGTCCTGATCGGCGGGCTTGGCTATCTCATTGCCGGCCTCAAGGGGGTTTGGGCACGCATCACGCCCAACCCCTTCCTTTCCGAACTGGTGCGCAGCGCGATCCGCTTTTTGTTCGTGGTCGGCGGGATGCTGATCGCGCTGGATATGCTGGGCGCAGGGGCATTGATGGGCGCTGTGCTGGGCGGCGCGGGGGTGATCGGCATCGCGCTGGGCTTTTCCATGCGCGACACGGTCGAGAATTATGTCGCCTCGCTGATGCTCAGCATCCGCCAGCCGTTCCGCGCCAATGACTGGGTGGTGATCGATCAACTGGAAGGGCGGGTGATCCGCCTGACGAGCCGCGCCACCATCCTGATGACGCTCGACGGCAATCATTTGCGCATCCCCAATGCGCAGGTCTTCAAGGCGGTGATCCTCAATTACACGCGCAATCCGCAGCGCCGGTTCGATTTCGTGCTGGGGGTGGATGCCGATGACGATCCGCGCGTGGCGATGCAGGTGGGCATCGATACGCTTTCGGGGATGCCCTTTCTGCTGGGTGATCCCGAACCACAGGCGCGGATCGAACGTGTCGGGGATTCGAATATCGAGATCCGGTTCCTCGCCTGGATCGACCAGGAGAAAGCCGATTGGTACAAGTCGCGCAGCCAGGCGATTGCAGCGGTCAAGGATGCGCTGGAGCAGGCCGGCTTCGCCTTGCCAGAGCCGATCTACCGGTTGCGGGTCGATGCGCGCAGCGAAGCATTGCCGATCGGGCGATCCGCACCTGCGCCGGAAGAGAAGCCATCCGCGGAACGCGCCGCACCCGCGGCCAGGCTCGACCAGGACGTGCGGCCTGAAAGCGAGATTACCGATATGGTGAAGAAGGAAAGGCAAGCCAAAGGAAAGCAGTCCGAGGACCTGCTCGATCCCGACCGCCCGGTTGAATAGCGCTCAGCCCTTGTAACGCTCGATCGCCTCGACCACGATCCGGCGCGCCTCTTCGGCATCGCCCCAGCTGCCCACGCGGACCCATTTTTCGGCTTCCAGATCCTTGTAGTGGGTGAAGAAGTGCTCAATCTGCTGGAAGATGATCGAAGGCAGATGCTTGGTCTCGCCGACATCCGAATAATAGGGAAAGGTCGTGTCGACCGGCACGCAGATCAGCTTCTCGTCGCCGCCATGCTCGTCTTCAAGGTTGAGCACGCCGATCGGGCGGGCGCGCACCACGCAGCCGGGGATGAACGGGCTGCGCGCGATCACCAGCGCGTCAAGCGGATCACCATCGGGGCTGAGTGTGTGCGGCACGAAGCCGTAATTCGCGGGATAGCGCATCGGCGTGTGCAGGATACGGTCAACGAACAGCGCGCCCGATTCCTTGTCGAATTCATACTTCACCGGTTCGCCGCCAGTCGGCACCTCGATGATGACGTTGAGCTCTTCAGGCGGATTGCTACCGGTGGGGATCTTGTCGATTTGCATGGCAGCTCCCTTACTGGCGGCATTGCTGCGCTGCAATATCAATGATCTGACCGCGCGTTATTTCGTCCGCGCTGCGAGCAGACGGTCAAGCCCTGCTTCACCAGCCATGGCTGGCTCGAGCCAAGGATAACGCAGCCCGCCGTGGTAATCGAGCGCGACGGTGGCGAAATTGTCGCCCCGGCGGACCAATAGCTCGAGCGGCGCGCTATTGCCCTTGGCCGCGGTCACCGCTTCCTTGATCACATCAGGCGAAAAGGCCGCGCCATTGACCGCGACCACGATTGAGCCGTTGACGATGCCCGCGCGGAAGGCGGGGCCATCCCACAGCGTCGAGATCACCTTGCCCTGCGAATCAAGGTTGATGCCGAGCGAATAGAACAGGTCGAGATATTTGCTGCCCTTCATCCGCCCGGCGCTGTAGCTGTTCGGTTCTTCCTTCCATACCAGGCGGTAACCGGCCATTTCGATCCCGCGCAGCGGTGCGGGCTGGTTCGGCTGGCGCAGGCGCGTGTCGAGGAAGCTGGCCCAGTCATAGGGATAGACCTCATTCAGCGTGCTGACGATCTCTTCGAAGTCGTAGGTCAGCACGCCCCAATCGCCGTCGGTCTTGCCGAAAAAGGCGCTGGCAAAATCATCGAGGCCGGCCTTGCCGCCGGTCCCTTGGCGGATGATCTGGTCCGCCTCGAGCCAGGTCAATGCTCCTTCGACATAGTAATCCTCACTACGCGAGAGCGAGGAATAGGGCAGCGGGCGGCGCGAGTTGATGATCGGATCATTGGTGGTGTCCTGGACCGATCGCCATTCGCGGCCCGGCTGACCTTCGGAATAATTGGCTGCGGCCAGCGCAATCGTGCCCAGGATCGTGTCCTTGCGTTGCAGGCCGGACCGGGCCGCCAGCACCCAGCCCCAGAACTGCGTTTGCCCTTCATAGAGCCACAGCAGGCTGTTCTGCATCGGCGTGCGGAAATCGGGCGTCCACAGGCCCGCCGGGCGGCGGAATTTGCCGTTCCAGCTGTGCACCAGCTCGTGGCTCACGACATTGTGATCCCAGTCCATCGCTTCCCAGTCGATCAGCGCGGTCGGCTCATACTGGTTTTCGGAAGAGCGGTGGTGCTCCAGCCCGATCCCGCCCATCCGGTCGGTCATCGCCAGCAGAAAGTCGTAATGGTCGAACTGGCGCGTGCCGAACAGCACATCGGCCTCGTCGACCAGCTTTTCGAAACGGGCGAGGTTTTCTGGCGCCAGGGCAAGGTATTTGGGCGCATCACCCACCGCACCAAGGCGTACGTTTTCGCCGATTTCCCATTGCTGCGCATATTTGCCGGCGAAGATCGGCGAATCGACCAGCGTTTCGTAATCGGTCACGGCCCAGCTCACGCGGCTCCCCTGCTGCGCCTTGCCGTCGAGCGCTGTGAAGGTGCTCCATCCCTCGGGCACGGTCACGCTCGGCTTCACTGCGATCCGGCGCGTGTAATGCCCCGCCGGGTAGAAACTCATCTTCTCCCACTGCAGATTGAGCATTTCCTGCGTCATGGTGATGCGGCCCTCGCGGCCCGTAACCGGCGAGGTGTGGACGAAACGCGCGGTAACCTCGCTGGTCCCTTTCGGCAGCGCGATATCGAACTGGTAGACGTCGAGCGGGTTGCGCTTCCAATCGAGCGGCTTGTCATTGGCGTAAAAGCGGATGTTGCTGACGAGATTGATCGGCCCGCGCGCGGCGTGATTGCCCGGCAGCCATTCGGGATAGAGCAGCGTCAGCCTGCTTGTGCCCGGAGCAACGGGAAATGTCTGGGTGACCGAATAGACCCCGCGCGAAGTATCGCTGGCATCGATATCGAGCGTGATCGTGCCGCCGGGCCAGGGCGTGTCGGCCGGCATCGGCGTGGCATCGGCAAGCGGCGTGGCAACCGGGGCAGAGCGCTCCGCGGCGTGCGACTGTGCCGGTCCGGCGAATGCAACAGTGGAAAGGAGGGCGACCGCAATTGTTACTTTTTTCATGGGCGCGGCCTTTGCCGACTCCCTGCCAGGGAGGCAAGCGCTTGATCGACGAGCGGCTTTCCCCGTTCCGCCGAAAGCGTCAAACCTGTCTCGCCGCGATTTGTGCTGTGCACGCCTACGGCTCCCAAGCCGTGAAATGTTCCATTTCACTCGAAATCGCTCTAAGCGCCCACCGAAACGAGGAATTGATGAGCAAGAACACTTCCGCCAGAACGCCAGGCGCCATTCGCGGCACACAGGATATTTTCGGCGCCGATGCCGAGGCTTTCGCCTTCGTGGTCGAAACCTTCGAGCGCGTGCGGCGGCTCTATCGCTTCCGCCGGGTGGAAATGCCGGTGTTCGAGAAGACCGAAGTGTTCAGCCGCGCCATTGGCGAGACGACCGATGTCGTATCGAAGGAAATGTATTCGTTTGAGGATCGCGGCGGGGAATCGCTCACCCTGCGGCCCGAATTCACCGCCGGGATCGCGCGCGCTTACCTGACCAATGGATGGCAGCAGCATGCGCCGCTCAAGGTGGCGACACACGGCCCGCTGTTCCGTTATGAGCGCCCGCAGAAGGGCCGCTATCGCCAGTTTCACCAGATCGATGCCGAGATTATCGGCGCAGCGGAGCCGCAGGCCGATGTCGAACTGCTCGCCATGGCCGATCAGGTGATCCGTGAGCTCGGGATCGAGGGTGTGACGCTGCACCTTAACACGCTGGGCGATGCGGAAAGCCGCGAGGCCTGGCGGGCCGCGCTGGTGGAGTATTTCAGGGCGGTTCGGGGCGAATTGTCCGAAGATTCGCAGGAGCGGCTCGAGAAGAACCCGCTGCGCATTCTCGATTCCAAAGACCCGCGCGACCGCGGGTTTTTGGCAGGCGCGCCGAAGATCGACGCCTTCCTGTCAGACGAAGCGCGTGCCTTCTTTGAAGCGGTGACGAGCGGGCTCGATGCGGCGGGAGTGAAGTGGACCCGCGCCGAAAGCCTGGTGCGCGGGCTCGACTATTACCGCCATACGGCGTTCGAGTTCGTGCCTGATGAGGGCAGCGAGGCGGCGGGCAAGCTTGGCAGCCAGAGCACCATCCTGGGCGGCGGGCGTTATGACGGGCTGATGGAAAGCCTCGGCGGGCCGCCCACTCCTGCGGTCGGCTGGGCTGCGGGTATCGAGCGGCTGGCGATGCTTTGTGAAGGTAGTGGCGGCGAACGTCTTGAAGTAGCCTTAGTCGACGAAACAGCTGACGATTTCGGGCTGACGCAAATGATCTCGACAGCACTTCGTAGCCATGGTGTTTCCGTCGAAGTCTATGACAGGGGTTCGAAGAAGAAGAGATTTGACAAGGCTATGCGCGACGAACCTTGCTCGCTTATCGTCTTGCAAGAGACGGTGGCTGTGGGGAGCGAGTATATCAGCGTTCACTTCCGCCCATTCAAAGTTGGTATGGGACAAAATGAACAAAACCCATCCGACATATTAGAACGTATTCGAACAAGCTTTGCGGATCGGTTCGCTACTTCGCAGAATCAGATACACTACGGGCAGTATATCCAGTTAAAGCCTGCAGAAATTATCGGTTTCAAAGAGCACTAGCCTCCTTCGTCACCCCGGACTTGATCCGGGGTCCCGCTTCCTTCTCGCGGCGGGTCATCAAGAAGCGGGATCCCGGCTCAGGGCCGGGATGACGAATGTAGTGAGTAACCAGTGACCATACCCGCCGCCCGCCTTGACCAGATCACCCATCGCTTCGCCGAGCTTGAGGCGCGCATGGCCTCGGGCACGCTCGAGGGCGAGGCATTCGTCCAGGCGAGCCGCGACTATGCCGAGCTCGAGCCGGTGGCCAAGGCCGCGCGCGAAGTGCGGGAAATGCGCAATGAGATCGCGGGCCTCGAAGAGATGCTCGCCGACCCTGAGATGAAACAAATGGCAGAGGCGGAACTGGCGGAAATCCGCCAGAAGCTGCCTGAGGCCGAACGGCAGCTCGCCATCGCCATGCTGCCGCGTGACAGCGCCGACATGCGCCCGGCGATGCTGGAAATTCGCGCCGGCACCGGCGGCGATGAAGCCGCGCTGTTCGCGGGCGACCTTTACCGCATGTACGAACGCTATGCCACGGAGCAGGGCTGGAAGGTTGAGCCGGTCAGCATGAACGCCAGCGAAGTCGGCGGCTTCAAGGAAGTGGTCGCCAATGTGCGCGGACAGGGCGTGTTCGCCAAGCTGAAGTTCGAAGGCGGGGTCCACCGCGTCCAGCGCGTGCCGGTGACCGAAAGCGGCGGGCGCATCCACACCTCGGCGGCGACCGTGGCGGTGCTGCCCGAGCCGGACGAGGTCGATGTCCAGATCGAGGACAAGGACCTGAAGATCGACATCTACCGCGCTTCGGGCGCGGGCGGGCAGCACGTCAACACCACCGATAGCGCGGTGCGCATCACCCATCTGCCCAGCGGGCTCGTGGTGATCTGCCAGGATGAGCGCAGCCAGCACAAGAACCGCGCCAAGGCGATGCAGGTGCTGCGCGCGCGGCTCTATGAAAAAATGCGTGACGAGGCGCAGGGGGCCGAGGCCGAGGCGCGCAAGGCCATGGTCGGCTCGGGCGACCGTTCCGAACGCATCCGCACCTATAATTTCCCGCAAGGGCGCGTGACCGATCACCGCATCGGCCTGACGCTGCACAAGCTTGAGGAAGTGCTGGCTGGACCCGGACTTGGGGAGATCATCGGCGCGCTGACTGCCGAGGACGAGGCCAAGCGGCTGGCGGCGATGGATGGGTGATGGGTGTAGATATAGTGGGTGAGTTCCTGCGAAAGCAGGAACCCAGAGCCTTTGGCGCTCGGTCGGAGTGTACTGGACTCCTGCCTACGCAGGAGATCACAGGGTGACAGTGACAGTCGCCCAAGCCATCCGCGCCGCGACACGGCAGCTCTCCGGCACCAGCGACACCGCGCGGCTCGACGGCGAACTGCTGATGGCGCATGCGCTGGGGGTTTCGCGTTCCGATATGCTTTTGCGGCATATGGATGCGCCCGCGCCGCCGGAGTTTGCCGCGCTGGCAGGGCGGCGCGCGCGGCATGAACCTGTGGCCTATATCCTGGGACATGCGGAGTTTTTCGGGCGCACCTTCACGGTCACCCCCGACGTCCTTATCCCGCGCGGCGACAGTGAAACCGTGGTCGAAGCCGCGCTCGAGGCAGCGCCGCAGGAAGGCCGCGTGCTCGATCTGGGTATCGGTTCCGGCGCTTTGCTGCTGACTTTGCTGGCGGAGCGGCCCGGCCTCAAGGGGGTGGGCATCGATTTCTCGCTGGGCGCGGTAGCTGTCGCCGCGGCAAATGCGGCAATGCTGGGCGTGGCGGAGCGGGCGCAGATTTTGCACCGCGACTGGCACACAGCTGGCTGGGCCGCGGATCTGGGAAAATTCGAGCTCATCATCGCCAACCCGCCCTATGTCGAACAGGATGCCGCGCTTGAACCCGATGTGCGCGATTTCGAGCCCTCCTCGGCGCTGTTCGCGGGCCCTGACGGGCTTGATGATTACCGCCTCATCATCCCGCAATTGCGCCAGTTGTTGACAGATTCAGGTGGCGCTGTGCTCGAAATCGGTTCCACTCAGGCGGATAATATTACGCAACTCTCGCAAGAAGCAGGGTTTTGTGTTGCATTGCGCCATGACCTTGGCGGCCACCCGCGCGCCCTGGTATTGAGATAAACACTTGGCAAAGTGCATTTCGGAGTCTAGTTCCGAATCAGCTTCCGGTTCGCCAGCGTGCAAACCACAAGCAAAGCTCCGCATTTTCAGTTTTCCAGGCAGCGCAGCAACGCTCGCCAGATCATGTGGATAGGACTGCTCCGCCCTGTGGCGAAGCTCAAGCAAAGGGGTGAGATGGCCCGGTGCCGGAAACTGGCGGCGCGGCAACTCCAATGAGGATGACATTCCTTGAACAATAATCGCATTAATCGTCGCCGCGGTCGCGGCAGCCGCAATCAGAGCGGTGGCGGCAATAACGCCAACCGGATTGACAGCCGCGCAAGGGGCAACGCTCCGCAGCTGCTCGACAAGTACAAGAAGCTGGCCCAGGACGCGCAGCACAATGGTGACCGGGTGCAGATGGAATACTATCTGCAGTTTGCGGACCACTATTTCCGTGTGATCGCCGACAACAAGGCCCGCCAGGACGATGGTCGGACCAAGCGGCAGGATGAACGCTCCCAGTCGAACTACGATGATGACGATGAGGATGAGGGTGAGGATCGCCGCCGCCATCGCAAGCCGCAGCAAGATCACCGCGATGACGATGCGCCAGAGGCATCTGAAGGCAGGCGTGAGACAGAGCGCGACAGGGATGACCGATCGTTTGGGAGCGGCGGAGATTCGGATGAAGCGCGCAAGCCGCGCCGCCCGCGCCGCAAGCCGCGCGAAGAAGCAAGCAAACAGTCCGGCGAAATCGACGCTGCCGTGCTGCCGCCCGCAATTTCGGCGCGGAAGGATGGCGAAGAAGCACCCAAGCCGCGCCGCCGCCGCAAGATTAGCGACAATAGCGATGACGGCGTGCAAGCCGTCGGTTAACCCGCCGGGGGCCGAACCAGCGCAACCAGGAAGCCAGGTCGCAGCATGAGCGATAAAGTCGTCAGGCTGTGGCAATGGTTATTGGCGCATCCGCGCTGGGCCGCGGCCCTGTTCGGCGCAGTTGGAGCGACGGGATACCCGCCGCTGGGCCTATGGCCGATTGGCTTGTTCGCGCTGGCGCTGTTCATCGCGTTACTCCGCAAAGCCCCAAGCTGGAAATCGGCTGCGCTGCTGGGATGGCTGTTTGGCCTGTCGCATCTGACCGTCGCGAATAGCTGGATCGCGACCGCCTTTACATTTCAGGTGGAAATGCCGCCAATCCTCGGCTGGTTCGCGGTGCCGCTGGTGTGCCTCTATCTCGCTATCTATCCGGCTCTGGCGGCGCTCGCAGCGCATCTGGCAGGGCGCAATGCAGCAATCCTGCCATTTTCGGCGCTTTTCGCCGCGGTCTGGATCGCCACCGAATGGCTGCGCAGCTGGGTCTTCACCGGATATCCCTGGCCGCCGCTGGGATTGATGCTGCTGGGTGATTTTGACAGCCCGGGCATCGCGCTGCTGCTGCCGTGGCTGGGCACCTATGCGCTTTCCGGCCTGGCGATATTGATCGCGGGGTTGGCGATTTTTACGGTCGAGCGCAGCAGCATTCTTGGGCAAGCGGTGCTTGCGGCTGCATTGGTGGCCGCGATGAATGTTCCGCTTGGAGGCATTTCCAATGCCGAAGGGACGATCCGCTATGCCCTTATCCAGCCGCTGATCCCGCAGGAAGAGCGTGAGGATCCGACCAGGTTCGAAGAACAGTTCATCCGCACCGCGCAACTGACCATGCCAGGCAACGAGCAGGAACGGCTGGTACTGTGGCCCGAAGCGGCGATCCCTGACTATCTCGAGGATGGCTATCCGCAGCGTTACTACAGCGCGCGCACCGCCGGCGCCGATCCCGGTTTTGCGCGTCAAAGGATCGGGGCGCTGATCGGCGAAAAGTCGGTGCTGCTCACCGGCCTGGCCCATCTCGATATGGGTCAGGCGGGCGGCATTGTCCGGGCCGTTAGCGCGCGCAATTCCGTGAGCGCGATCGATGGCGAGGGGCGTATTTTCGCCAATTACGCCAAGGCGCATCTGGTGCCTTACGGCGAATATCTGCCGATGCGTCCGATTCTGGAGCCGCTGGGCCTGTCGCGGTTGGTGCCGGGATCTATCGACTATCTGCCGGGGCCGGGCCCGCAAACTATCGACCTTGGCAAGTTCGGGGATGCCGGAATCCAGATATGCTATGAAATCGTGTTCTCCGGCCAGGTGGTCGACCGCACGAACCGGCCAGACTATATCTTCAATCCCTCGAATGATGGCTGGTTCGGAAGCTGGGGGCCGCCGCAGCATCTTGCGCAGGCAAGAATGCGTGCGATCGAAGAGGGTTTGCCGGTGCTGCGCTCCACCACCACAGGGATCAGCGCGGTGATTGATGCCAACGGCGTGGTGCGCCAGCATGTGGAAAGCGGAGTTGCCGGAAGGCTTGATGGGATGATTCCCGCGCCGCACGCTGCA
Organism: Altererythrobacter chaiwopuensis; assembly: GCF_054957755.1. Taxonomy (NCBI): domain Bacteria; kingdom Pseudomonadati; phylum Pseudomonadota; class Alphaproteobacteria; order Sphingomonadales; family Erythrobacteraceae; genus Altererythrobacter; species Altererythrobacter chaiwopuensis. Next base: position 267,932 of record NZ_JBTXJG010000001.1, on the reverse strand, counting down.
ACCCTGTTCGCAAAGCTGGGGAATTTCCTGCCGATCGGGTGGGCCATGCTGTTATTGGCAGCATCTCTGGTTGCCATGCGCCGCCGCCGCGTCTAGGAGCCGGTTTTACACATAAAGAACTCTTTATATCGAGGTAGCATGCGCAGCGAATACCTGTTCACTTCCGAAAGCGTTTCCGAAGGGCATCCAGACAAGGTTTCCGATCAGATTTCGGATGCCGTCGTTGACTTGATGCTGGCGAAGGACCCTGAAGCCCGCGTCGCTTGCGAAACCATGACGACGACCCAGCGCGTCATCCTGTCGGGCGAAATCCGGTGCGCGCCGATGTATGACGAGAACAATGAAGAGTGGGCGGTCAATGGCGGATGGGCTCCCGGCGCCAAGGAAGAGATCGAACAGGCTGTCCGCAGCACTGTGCGCGAGATCGGCTATGAACAGAAAGGCTTCCACTGGAAGTCGCTGACCTTCGAGAACCACTTGCACGGCCAGTCCGCGCATATCGCGCAAGGGGTTGATGCCGGCAAGGATGGGTCGAACAAGGATGAAGGCGCGGGCGACCAGGGTATCATGTTCGGCTTCGCCTGCGACGAAACGCCTGATCTGATGCCCGCGACGCTGGACTACAGCCACAAGATCCTGCAGCGACTTGCCGCTGACCGCCATTCCGGTGCGGCGCCCTTCCTGGAACCCGACGCAAAGAGCCAGGTTACGTTGCGCTACAAGGATGGCAAGCCGGTCGCCTGCACCGCTCTGGTGGTGAGCACCCAGCATGCAGAGGGCTATGACCAGGGCGAGAAAGAGGCCGAACTCAAAGCCTATGTGAAGCGCGTCGTGGCCGAAATCCTGCCCGAAGGCTTCCTGACCGACGAGACCATGTGGCACATCAATCCCACCGGCAGCTTTGTGATCGGCGGGCCGGATGGCGATGCAGGGCTGACCGGCCGCAAGATCATCGTCGATACCTATGGCGGCGCAGCGCCGCATGGCGGCGGCGCGTTCAGCGGCAAGGATCCGACCAAGGTTGATCGCTCTGCCGCCTATATCACGCGCTATCTGGCGAAAAATGTGGTCGCGGCGGGTCTGGCCACGCGCTGCACGATCCAGATCGCCTATGCCATCGGCGTGTCGCAGCCGCTGTCGCTCTATGTCGATACGCATGGCACGGGGACAGTGGGTGACGACCGGCTTGAGGCGGCGATCAAGTCGATCGCGAAGCTTGGCGGCCTTACACCGCGCGCGATCCGCACGCACCTGGGCCTCAACAAGCCGATCTATCGCAAGAGCGCGGCCTATGGCCATTTCGGCCGCAAGCCCGATGGCGATTATTTCCCCTGGGAACGCACCGATCTGGTCGATGATCTCAAGGCTGCGCTGGCCTAATCCAGATCGCCCTGGTCCTCGCCCAGCCTGGGCGAGGGCCGGTCAAGCGCCAGCTCTGCACCGGAGAAGGTGAACGGGCTGCGCACGCCTGGCAGTCCATCGAGTTCGATCTGCAAGCCGCGGGCGACCACCTGCGGATCGGCAAAGACCTGATCGATGGTGTGGATCGGCCCGGCCGGGATGCCGTGCGCGTGGCACTGTTCGAGCAGCCATTGGCGTGTGTGCTGGCCAGTTTCCGCTGCGATCATGGCATCGAGTGCGCCCCGGTTGGCGATTCGAGCCTCGTTGCTGGCGAAGCGCGCGTCACCTAGCAGATCGTCGCGCCCGAGCACGTGCAGCAGTTTGCGAAACAGCCCGTCATTGGCGGGGGCAAGGATGATCGGATCGTCCAGCGTCGGGAAAACGCCATAGGCGCTGACCTGCGCATGTTCATTGCCCATGCGCGGCGGATTGGTGCCGGTCGTCAGGTAATGCAGCGCCTGGCTCGCGAGCAGTGCGACCGAACAATCGAGCAGTGCCATGTCGACATGCTGGCCTGTTCCGGTTCGCTCGCGCATGGTCAGCGCCGCCTGGATGCCGATCACTGCATAGAGGCCGCAGACGAGATCGGAGATCGAAATGCCCATCTTCATCGGCGCGCCGTCAGGCTCGCCGGTCAGTGCCATGAAGCCGCTCATGGCCTGGATCACGAAATCGTACCCCGCTTCGTGCGCACGCGGCCCGGTCTGACCGAAGCCGGTGATCGAACAATAGACGAGGCCGGGGTTGGCGCGGGCCAGCGCCGAATAGTCGAGCCCGAACTTCGCCAGCGAACCGGTCTTGAAATTCTCCACCACGACATCGGCATCGGCGATCAGGTGCTTGACCCGGTCCAGATCCTGCGGGTTTCCGAAATCCGCCACGATCCCGCGTTTGCCCCGGTTGCAGGCGTGGTAATAGGCCGCCTCGCGCAGCGCTTCGCCGCCAGGCCCGGCGCGTTCGACCCAGGGCGGGCCCCATTGCCGCGTGCCGTCGCCGTCAGGGCTTTCGACCTTGATTACATCGGCGCCAAGATCAGCAAGGATCTGCCCGACCCAGGGACCGGCCAGAACCCGGGCAAGCTCGACAACCTTGAGCCCGGCCAGTGGGACGTGGGGATTGCGGGGTTCATTCAGCCACATGACCGCGCTGCTGCGGCAGCGGGCGAGCAAGGTCAAGCTCTCACATGGCGTAAGCCGCCGGATTCTCGTCCGGCCAGGCAGCGAGGCGCGGTGAATGCCGATTGAGGAAGACGGAGGGTAATTTCGCCAGCATCAGCGATTTGTGAATCCAGAAATCGGTCCATAACTCGCGCCAGCGCGGCCGCGGGCGGCGACCATTGGCCCGTAGCCAGGCTTCATAGGGCATCCAATGGCTGGGTTCGTCACGCTCGACCACCTTGAAAATGCTGGTCATTCCCCGGTCTGACAGGACGTGCCGGTTCCTGAGCAGGATTTCGACCTGACTCATGCCCCGCTGTTCGGTGATCATGATCACCCGGCACAATTTCTCGAACGCGTCAGTGTCGGTCACCACGCCGTCAGTGTCCAGATCCTCGATCGTGCAGCCGAACACGCTTTCGATGAAATGGTCGATATGCCCGCAGGTGCGATCGACCTTGAGCGGCATTCGGCCCTGCAGTTCGAACCAGCGGCGGAACATGCGATAATGCTTTTCTTCGTCCGCGCGGTGCTTTTCGACTGCGCCGATGAAGCCGGTGTCTTCGGGGCAGCGTGCACGCACCGCCTCCAGCACCCGGTCGAGCGAGGTGTAGCCGCGATGTTCGTTATAGATGTAGATTGACGCGAGGACGTCGAGAAAACGGGCACGAAAGGCGGCGTGCAAACCCATGCGCTTTTATTGCACGTGCACGCGAGTCGCACCAAATTCCGTCATCAGGGTCTCTAAAGCGCCACTTCGTATCTGGCGGTGGTGCTTGCGGCCACTTCGTCTGCAGTAATGCCGGGCGCCAGCTCGATCAGCTGGAACGGGCTGGAATGGTCCTTGCGCCTGAATACGGCGAGATTGGTGATCACCATGTCAACCACATTGGTGCCCGTCAGCGGCAGTGTACAGGATGGGATGAACTTGGGGCTGCCATCCTTGCTGGTTTGGTCCATCACCACGATGATCTTCTTGACCCCGGCGACGAGGTCCATCGCGCCGCCCATGCCCTTGATCATCTTGCCCGGGATCATCCAGTTGGCGATGTCGCCATTCTCGGCCACTTCCATCGCGCCCAGAACCGTCAGGTCGATATGTCCGCCGCGGATCATCCCGAAGCTGGTGGCGCTGTCGAAATAGGCCGAATGCGGCAATTCGCTGATGGTCTGCTTGCCGGCATTGATCAGGTCGGCATCGACCTCGTCGTCATAGGGGAAGGGCCCGATACCCAGCATGCCGTTCTCGCTCTGCAGCGTCACCAGCATCCCTTCGGGGATGTGGTTGGCGACCAGCGTGGGGATGCCGATGCCGAGATTGACGTAATATCCGTCCTCGAGTTCGCGTGCCGCACGGGCGGCCATCTGGTCGCGGGTCCAGCCGCTGGTTGCCTCGGCCATCAATTCGGCTCCCATTCGCTGCCAGTGGTGAAGGTGTCGTCCCAGCTCAGGCTTTCCCATGGGCCATAGACGGGATTCGGGAACAGGAACCAGCCATTGTCCCACAGCGCGCTCGCTGCAGGGCCGGTCGCCAGTTTCATGCGGCTGGCGGCGGGCAGGCTGCGCTCGTTGAACTGTTGGCTGAAATCTCCGAGCTGGTCGCCGGCCATGATGATAACGCAATATCTCGACGCGATAGTGGCGCGGCGCAGATCCTTGCTCGATCCGCCAGCATCGTCGCCGCGCAGGAACAATGTCTCCCCATGCCTGAACTCGCCCAGCCCGGCAGCGCGCAGCGTATCCTCGCTGCCTTTGGCATTGGCGGCGCTGCGGTTGGTGTTGGCGATGACGGTGATGCCTGCGCCGCGCAGGGCGTTCACCAGCTCGACACTGCCGGGCATCGCCGCGGCCTTGCCCGCGCCGGTCTTTTCCCACTGGTCCCAGATTTTGGGATCGAACGAGATACCCCGCTGCGCAATCCAGCGCATCGAACCGAGGTTCCAGATCAGCGTCTCATCGGCATCGAAGATAGCGGCATAGGGCTTGTCACCGCAGGGCTCGAAGCGCGGGGCATCCATGCTGGCTTCGGCCGTCAGGATAACACTGTCCTGTGGCCGCTGCGTGATACGCAAGGCCGCAAAGTCGGCGATGCGGGTGTAGGTTGCACGCACCGCGATTGCGGCTTCGGCAGAGCCATAGAGATATTGCAGCGGCGCTGGCGGCGTTGCGGCTTCACTGGTTTGAGCCGGAGGTGGAGGTGAAACCGCCATCGGCTCGCCTTGCGCGCTCGCGCAGCCAGCCAGAAGCAGGCCAAGCGTCAATGTCAAGGCGCGCATCACGCCGTCTCCCTCTCGCGAACCGTGCGGAACTCGATCTTCTTGTCGTAAGGCGCACCCAGGATCATGCGGTTCACGAACACGCCGGGCAAATGGATGCAATCGGGATCGAGGCTGCCGGCGGGTACGATCTCTTCCACTTCGGCCACGCATACCTTGCCGCAGGTTGCAGCGGGCTGGTTGAAGTTGCGCGCGGTCTTGCGGAACATCAGGTTCCCCGTTTCGTCTGCCTTCCACGCCTTGACGATCGCGAGATCGGCAAAAATGCCGTGCTCGAGAATATAGGTTTCCATCACCCCGTCGCGATTGGGGAATTCCTTATGTTCCTTGCCCTCGGCCACCTGGGTGCCGACGCCGGTTTTGGTGTAGAAGCCGGGAATGCCCGCACCGCCTGCGCGCATGCGCTCTGCCAGCGTGCCTTGCGGGCAGAATTCAACTTCGAGCTCGCCGGAGAGGAATTGCCGCTCGAACTCCTTGTTCTCCCCGACATAGGAACTGATCATCTTCTTCACCTGGCGCGTGCGCAGCAGCTTGCCGATCCCTTCATTGTCGATCCCGGCATTGTTGCTGGCAAAGGTGAGGCCTTTGACCCCGCTGTCTCGGATCGCGTCAAGCAGTCGTTCGGGAATGCCGCACAGGCCGAAGCCTCCCGCTGCGATCATCATGTTATCATGCAGCAAACCCTCAAGGGCGGCGGCGGCATCTGGAAATTGTTTCTGCATCGGCTCCTCGTGGAGGCAGGGAGAGATGCGCGCCGCATAGCGTGTCACCGGGTGACTGTCATCCGCTGACTTGAGCAGGCGCGCCAATGCTCTCCATCGCCGGTCGAATATCTCCGGGGGTTGGTCGAGCACGGATTGTGCAGGTTCTCGCCAAGGACGAAGCAAGGGCAACGATGTTGTGAGTTTGAATAGGGGGAAGAGATGCTGCGCAAATCGCTATATGCTGCTGTTGCCGGTCTGGCTTTGGTGCAGGCCGCACCGCTGCTCGCCGACGAGGCGCAAGATGCCGTGTCGGCAACGAGCCGGACGGACGCCGATCGAGAGCTTGACGCAGGCCGCAGGCCGGTGGAAATCTTGCGCTTCGCTGGCATTGAGCCTGGCGCATCCGTGGCCGATTTCATGGCCGGCGGCGGCTATTACTCGGCCATGATTGCCGATATGGTGGGCAAACGAGGGGTCGTCTATGCGATCAATCCGGTCCGCTTCCATGATCCGGCGGAGTGGGAACGGCGATTGGCCGCGCATAGCAATATCCGTGTCATGCCGGTCCACCCCAGATCGATGCTGCTCGCGCCTGGCAGCGTTGACATGATCTTCACGCATCTCACCTTCCATGACCTCTATTGGGAATCCGAACGGTTCGAGTTTCCGCGGCTGGACGAGGAAATGGTGCTGGCCAACTGGTTCGCCGCGCTGAAGCCGGGCGGCCATGTGATCGTTGCAGACCACGTGGGGCCAACTGGTTCGCCGCGCGAAGTGACTCAGGCATTGCATCGGATCGCGCCGGATACGGTTGTCTCGGCCATGACCAGGGCCGGATTCGAGCTGGTGGCGCAATCGGATATGTTGCAGCGCAGCGAAGATGATCACTCGCTCAATGTGTTCGACGAAGCCATCCGCGGGAAGACAGATAGATTTTTAATGAAATTTCAGAAGCTTAATTAGGAACACAAACCACAGGTTGCATTTCACGCAACAGACAATGTTCTTTTCGCACTTGCACAAAAACGCATTCCGCCGCACTTAGAGCCTGCCTTTCAGGCATCCTCTCCCAAAGACTTTCAGGCCCGGCCGTCATGGTCGGGCCTTTTTCTTTTGGCCCGCCCGACCAGGTGCTGCGGGGCTGATCGGGCGGCCGCGCAGCGAACAAAGTTTGCACATCGGGTTCAGGCTTCCTAGCTTACATTCTTCTACTATTCCCCGCTGCGGACGGAGAGATTTCCCATGGCTGATGCCGATGCCCCTTCGAAAAAGGTCAGCAAGGAAGCTGCGACCGTGCGCCTTCAGGTTGCAGCTGCGCGGCAAGAGGAATCGGGGCAGGGCATCGCGCGCATGCCGCGATCGGCCTTTCAGGCGCTTGGCATCACCGAGGGCGATGTGATCGAGATTACCGGCAAGCGTAGCACACCGGCGATTGCCATGGCAGCTTATGACGAAGACGAAGCGCTGGACGTGGTGCGGCTTGACGGCTTGCAGCGCGGCAATGCCCAGGTTGGCTCGGGCGAGCATGTGACCATTGCAGTGGCCCAGTCACGCCCGGCGACCCGCGTGGTTTTCGCCCCGGCGCAGCGCGAAATGCGGCTGCAGGGGCCGGGCCAGGCGTTGAAGCGCAACTTCTTCCGCCGCCCGGTCCTGGCGGGTGACCTGGTTGCGACCACCGGCCAGCAACCGGTGCAGAATATGCCCCCCGATGTGCGCCAGCTGCTGCGTGCGCCCGCATATGCATTGACGCAAATCCGCCTTTCGGTGGTGTCGACCGCGCCCAAAGGCATCGTGCATATCGACGAGAACACCGAGGTTGAACTGCGCGCCGAATTCGAGGAGCCGCGCGATGGGCGCGCGGTTGTCAATTATGACGATGTCGGCGGCATGGGGGATACCATCCAGCAATTGCGCGAGATGGTGGAACTGCCGCTGCGTTATCCCGAATTGTTTACCCGGCTGGGCGTTGATCCGCCCAAGGGCGTGCTGCTGCACGGCCCGCCGGGGACTGGCAAGACCCGTTTGGCGCAGGCTGTCGCCAATGAAAGCGATGCCGAATTCTTTACCATCAACGGGCCTGAGATCATGGGTTCGGCCTATGGCGAAAGCGAAAAGCGGCTTCGCGAAGTGTTCGAGGAAGCGGCGCGTTCCGCACCTTCGATCATCTTCATTGACGAAATCGATTCGATCGCGCCCAAGCGCACCCAGGTGACGGGCGAAGCGGAAAAGCGGCTGGTGGCGCAGCTACTGACACTGATGGACGGGCTGCAATCCCGCGCCAACCTGGTCGTGATTGCTGCCACCAACCGGCCCGATGCGATCGACGAGGCGCTGCGGCGACCGGGCCGGTTCGACCGTGAAATCGTGTTGGGCGTGCCCGACGAAATGGGCCGGCGCGAGATCCTCAGCATCCACACTCGCGGAATGCCGCTGGGTGAAAAGGTTGATCTCAAGGAGCTGGCGCGGGTCACGCATGGTTTCGTCGGTGCGGATATCGCTGCGCTGGCGCGCGAAGCCGCGATCGATGCGGTGCGCCGGATCATGCCCAGGCTCGACCTTGATGAGCGTACCATTCCGCCTGAAGTGCTTGAGGATCTGTGCGTCGAGCGCGACGATTTCCTTTCGGCACTCAAGCGCATCCAGCCATCCGCGATGCGCGAAGTCATGGTGCAGATGCCCAATGTCTCCTGGAGCGACATCGGCGGGGTGCAAGACGCGATCGACAAGCTCAAGGAAGGTATCGAGCTGCCGCTCAAGAACCGGGATGCCTTCACGCGGCTGGGCATTCGCCCGGCCAAGGGCTTCCTGCTCTTTGGCCCGCCTGGCACCGGCAAGACCTTGCTGGCCAAAGCGGTAGCGAAAGAGGCTGAAGCCAACTTCATCTCGATGAAGAGCTCTGATCTGCTCAGCAAATGGTATGGCGAAAGCGAGCAGCAGATCGCGCGCATGTTCCAACGCGCGCGGTCGGTGGCGCCTTGCGTGATCTTCATTGACGAGATCGACAGCCTGGTGCCTGCGCGCGGCAGCGGGCAGGGCGAGCCGCAGGTGACCGGGCGCGTGGTCAACACCATCCTGGCGGAAATGGACGGGCTGGAGGAATTGCAATCGGTGGTGGTGATCGGCGCGACCAACCGGCCCGCGCTGGTCGATCCGGCGCTGCTGCGGCCGGGCCGGTTTGACGAGCTGGTTTATGTCGGCACGCCCGACAAGGGAGGCCGTAAGCACATCCTTGAAATCCACACCAAGGCCATGCCGCTGGCGAGCGATGTCGACCTGGACGATATCGCAGCCAAGACAGAGCGCTTCACCGGGGCTGATCTGGAGGACGTCGTCCGGCGCGCTGGAATGAGCGCGATGCGCCGGGTTGGCGACGAGGTGAGCGAAGTTGCGGCACAGGACTTTGCCGAAGCGCTGAAGGATTCGCGCGCGACGGTGACCGAGCAGATGGAAGAGGAATATCGCAACATGCGCGGCGAATTGAAGAAACGAGCAGCTGAAATCCACCCGATCGGCTTCATCCACGAAGGCATGTTGGAGCCGGTCCGCGATCGCAAGCATGGCGGGCCGGAGGAAACCGGGATCGAATAGCGGCGACTAGCCGCGCCAGCCCGGTGGCGTCAGCCGCCAGGGGCGGCGGCTTCGCCCGCCTTGCTATGGCCGCCAGGCAGCTCGAGCCGGTGACGGATCAGCGCCTCGGGCTGGTTCTCGCGCAGCCACTTGAGCATGTGTTCGCGCAGGTCGCAGCGGAGCTGCCACAGATCGCCGATCGTCTGCGCACTGACGGACAGCCGCAGCTCGATGCTCTCGGGATAGGCTTCAGTCATCAAGAGCGCCATGTTGCGGCCGTCGAACAATTCATGCGCCTTGACGAAGCGCTCGAATTCGGTGCGGATCGGTTCGACATCGGTGATCGGATCGAGATGCAGCATTACCGGCCCGGTCAGCCTTTCGCTCTTGCGCGACCAATTCTCAAAGCTCTCATCGATAAATCGACTGGTCGGCACCAGCAGAACGCGCTCGTCCCAGGTCCGCACCGTGATGAAACTCATGCGGATTTCCTCGACCCGTCCGACCTGGCCATCAACCTTGACGAGATCGCCGATCCGCAAAGGCTCTGTCAGGGCCATTTGCAGGCCTGCTATCAGCGATTTGAGCGCGGGCTGCGCTGCTGCGCCCACTGCCAGTGCGGCAAGCCCGGCCGAGGCCAGCAGCGTGGTGCCGATATCGCGCACGCCGGGTATGCCCATCAACATCAGGCCGACCGTGATAAATATGATGCCGAATGTGGCGGTGCGCGAAAGGATCGCGATGCGGGTGCGGCGGCTGCGCATGGCCACCGGATCTTCGGAAATCTCCAGCCGGTATTCGAGCGCGGCAGTAAAGGCCTTGACCAGCGTAAAGACAATCCAGCCGAGCAGCGCGGGGCGGACGAAGCGCGCGATCGGCTCCCAGATCCCTTGCAGCTGCGGATCTGCCTGGGCGACAACGGTCACGCCGATCGCGATGAATGCCCATTTGACCGGGCGGCGGACGCGCTCCACCACCATTTCGTCAACCTTGGTTTCCGAAAACCGGGTCAGGCGCGCGACCACCGAGAAGACGAGCCGGTAAAGAGCATAGGCGATTGCTACGGCCACGAGTACCGAGATCGCCGTGACCATCACCTGGTCCCAGGCGATCCGCCAGTTGTCTGGATTGAATTGTTCAAGCATCACGCCTCACCTATGCGGGAAGCGCTTGGCTTTCAAGGCGAAGGCTGGCGGCGCAGTCGCGGCGCTAATGCGCGGCGTCCCAGCTCAGGCCTGTTCCGATGTCGATGCCAAGCGGAACGTCGAGCTTGACCGAAGGGCTGGCCGCTTCCGCCATAACCCGTTCGATCACTGGCGAGGCGGCCGCTACGTCGGCTTCGGGCAGTTCGAATACCAGCTCGTCATGCACCTGCAGCAGCATGCGGACATGCCCCAGCCCGGCATCTGCGAGAGCGGGCATCATCCGCGCCATCGCCCGCTTGATGATATCGGCGCTAGTGCCCTGGAGCGGTGCGTTGATCGCCGCGCGTTCGCTGCCTTGCCGCTCGGCCTGGTTCTTTGAATTGATCCGCGGAAACCAGGTTTTTCGGCCAAACAGGGTCTGCGAATATCCGCGCTCACGCACTGTTTCGAGCGTGGAATGGATATAGGCCTGGATGCCGGGAAAACGCTGAAAATAGGTATCGATCATGGCCTGCGCTTCGTCGGGCTCGACTTCCAGCCTTCCCGCCAGGCCCCAGCGCGAGATTCCATACAGGATCGCGAAGTTGATGGTTTTTGCGCGCGCGCGCGTATCGCGCGTCACCTCGCCGAACATCTCGCGCGCGGTTCGGGCATGGATATCCTCACCATTGGCGAAGGCTTCCTTCAGGGTTGGCACATCGGCCATATGCGCCGCCAGCCGCAGTTCGATCTGCGAATAATCTGCTGCCAGCAACACGTTGCCCTCTTCGGGCACAAATGCTTCGCGAATCTGTCGCCCGATTGCGGTGCGCACCGGGATGTTCTGCAGATTGGGATCGGTCGAGGAAAGCCGCCCGGTCTGTGCGCCGACCAGGCTGTAACTGGTGTGCACCCGCCCGGTTTCGGGATTGATCGCTTCCTGCAGGGCGTCGGTATAGGTTGACTTGAGCTTGGTCATATGGCGCCACTCGAGCACCTGCCTGGCGATTTCCGCGCCCTCTGCCGCTAGTTTTTCCAGCACCGATACGTCGGTCGAATACTGGCCGCTCTTGCCCTTCCTGCCGCCCTTGTAACCCAGCTTGTCGAACAGGATGTCGCCCAGCTGCTTGGGGCTGCCAACGGTGAATTCCTCGCCTGCTAGCTGGTGGATCTGCTTCTCCAGCCGCGCGGTCTCCTTGGCGAATTCCTCTGACAGCCTGGCCAGCCGCGCGCGGTCAACCCTGATCCCGTGCCGCTCCATTTGCGCCACCACCGGGATCAGCGGACGGTCGACCCGTTCGTAAACCCGCGTTGCGCCCTCTTCGGCAAGGCGCGGCTTTAGCAACTGGTGCAGCCGCCAGGTCACGTCCGCATCCTCGGCGGCATATTCGGTTGCCTTGTCCAGCGGCACTTCGCCAAACGGGATCTGCTTCTTCCCGGTGCCGCACACATCCTTGAAGGCGATCGGAGTGTGGCCCAGATGGCGCTGTGAAAGTTCGTCCATCCCGTGGCCGCCCATCCCGTTCTCGGATCGGCCTGCATCGAGTGCAAAGCTCAGGACCATGGTGTCATCCACCGGGCTGACCTGGATGCCGTAGCGGGCGAGCACATTGATATCGTATTTGATGTTCTGCCCGATCTTCAGCACGGCCTCGTCTTCCAGCAGCGGCTTGAGTGCGGTGATCGCGGCATCGCGATCCACCTGATCCGGTTTTTCGGCAAACATATCGCTGCCGCCGTGTGCAAGCGGGATGTAGCAGGCATCATTGGGCCCCAGTGCCAGGCTGACGCCCACCAGATCGGCCTGCATGGCATCGAGGCTGCTGGTTTCGGTGTCCACCGCCACCAGCCGCGCGGCAGTGGCGCGTTCGATCCAGGCTTGCAGCCGCTCCACGTTTTGAACGGTTTCATACAGGCTGCGATCAATGGCTGGCATTTCAGGCAGTGGCTGGCGATTGCCTGCGATACTGCCGGCATCGCCACCGGTTTCCTGTTTGGGCGGGTTGAGATCGGTCGCGCGCGAAGGGCTGCCCGCGCCATTGCCGAGCCGCCTCAGCAGCGAGGTGAAGCCATGTTTTTCAAGGAAAGCGGCGAGTGGTTCGGGCGGAACACCGTCGAGTTCGAATTCCTCGAGCGGCTGGGGAAGATCACAGTCCTGCCTGAGTTCGACCAGCACCCGGCTGAGCTCGGCATTGGCGCGGTGTTCGATCAGCCGTTCCTTGAGCTTGGACGCCTTCATTTCGCTTGCTGAATCCAGTGCCGCCGTCAGCGAGCCATGTTCGGCGATCAATTTGCTCGCGGTCTTTGGCCCGATCCCGAAGATGCCAGGGATATTGTCGACGCTGTCGCCCATCAGCGCGAGCACATCGCCGACCAGCTCGGGCCTCACGCCGAACTTTTCTTCCACCTCTTCGATGTAGATGCGCTGGCTCTTCATCGTATCGAGCATGTCGATCCGCGCACCATCTTTCTCGCCGATCAGTTGCATCAAGTCCTTGTCGGAAGAAACGATGGTAACGTCCCACCCGCGCGCCTGTGCAGCGCGGGCATAGGATGCGATCAGATCGTCAGCCTCAAGCCCCGATTCCTCGATGCAGGGCAGGCTGAAAGCGCGGGTTGCGTCGCGAATCAGCGGAAATTGCGGCACCAGATCTTCGGGGGCAGGCGGCCGGTTCGCCTTGTATTCAGGGTAAATCTCGTTGCGGAAACTCTTTGAATCCTTGTCGAGGATTACCGCGAGGTGCGTGGGCCCTTCGGCCTTGTCCAGATCCTCGGCGAGCTTCCACAGCATGGTGGTATAGCCGTAAACCGCGCCCACAGGTGTGCCTTGCGGATCGGTTAGCGGCGGGAGCCGATGATAGGCCCGGAAAATATATGAAGACCCGTCGACGAGATAGAGGTGCTTATGTTCGGCCATGTGAGCTTGCTAGCAGTGCGCAGCGGCGCTGGTAAGCCGCTTTGCAAGCGATGTGCGCATGTCTGTTAGCGCCGGATAAGGCGGTTAGGGGGCGGGTTGAAATGAGGCCGAAAAATGGCAGATACAATCGAATTCACTTGCACTGCCACAAAGTCGCCATTATTTAGCGCGCTTGAAGCGAGCCCAGCGGCCCGCTTTGTGCGGGGCCAATGTTAATTTGCCGCGCAGAATCACTCGCTGATCAAGGAATTGAACTTATGCGTAAAATCGTTCTTGCTGCCGCTGTTGCAGTTTCTGCTCTGGGCCTCGCTGCTTGCTCGGAAACCGCTGACGAAGCTGGCGAAACCGCTGACGCGATGGCTGCTGACGCCGAAGCAAATGCTGACGCCGCTGCTGATGCGGCCGCTGAAGCTGCTGATTCGGCTGCTGACGCTGCTGCTGAAGCAACTGACGCCGTTGAAGGCGCTGCCGAAGAAGCTGCTGCTGAAGCGGAAGAAGTTGCCGAGTAATTTATCGGCAGAATCGATTTTTCGATTTGCGGAAGGGCGGTACCGGAAGGTGCCGCCCTTTTCGTTTGCCTACGTGAGGGCGGGCAGACTGTTGTGATTTGGTGGCCTGCCGCCCCCTGATCCTAGCCGCCGGTGTGTTCGGCGTTCGTCCAGACGGGCCCACGCTTGCCTGCACGTGAAGCGAAGCCATCATAGAGCTCGCGGGCAATGGCCGCTATGCGCTCTTCGCGCGCCAGCCGTGAGCCCTGTCCGGTGACATAGATCGCAACCGCAATGGCGCGGCCATTCGGTCCTTCGATAATGCCGATATCGCTGGAGGTATTGTTGAGCGATCCGGTTTTATGGCTCACCGTCACACCCATTGGCATCAGTGCGGGGATGCGGCGTTTGCCGGTGCGGGTCTTGGACATTGCATCGAGCAGCACGGCACGGCTCTCTGCCGAAAGAAACTTTCCCTGATAAAGCCCCTTGAGCAGCTCCAGCATGGCACGCGGCGTAGCTGCATCGCGCTTGTCGATATGTGAGGCCGGATCAAACTCGCCATCGTCGCGCACCAGGGTCGCGATGTCGCGGTTGATGCTGAAGTCCTTTATGCCCTGACGTCTCACCCAGTCATTGACCTTGGACGGACCGCCAACCACCGCCAGCAAGGCATCGGTGGCCGGATTGCTCGAGCGGCTGATCATGATTTCGATAAGTTGGTGGGCGGGCATATACTCCCCCGCCCGCACCGGCGCGACAGGAGAGGAAAATCTGGCAGACCTGAGCGGCATCATCAGCGGAAATTCGCTGGTCAGGGAGTATTTCCCCTGCTCGACCATTTCCAGGAAGGTTGCCGCCACAGCAATCTTGCTGGTTGACGCCATGGGGAACAATTGATTGTCCAGCACGCCAATCTCTTCGCCAGTGGCGAGGTCAAGCGCGGCAACTCCGATCCGCCCCTTGCTTCCATCCGCTAGCTGCGCAATGCGCCGCTCGAAAGAAGTCTCGTAAATCGCATCGAAGGTTTGCGGTGCGCGCAGCTCGGTCCCGAAGGTCCGGTCGAATTGCGCTTCGAGGTCGCTGCTCTGCGCAGAGGCCGGCGCCGCCGCCAGGCCGATCCCCGCCAGCACTCCCGTCAATATCGTTGCGAATGGCTTGATCATGCACATGCCCCTAACCCGAATGTGGTTAGGGAGGGATTAACGCCCTGCGAATCCCCAGTTCAACCCCAAATCCTGCAAGCTGCGATGAAAAGTTCCCGTCATACGTCGGAATTGGTGCAGCGGCGGATGGATCAGGCTTCGAGGCTCGCTTTTTCAAGTGATTGGGTCAGGCAGGCTCGCCCGTTCGGGTCGTTCGTCGATCATTATAGCGGTTTTGCAGCATAGCGGAGAATTGCGCTTGACCTTGAATCCCGACTTGGCAGGACTGCACGCCATCTTTTGACGTGATGGGACAGGACATGATTTCAACTACCTCCTTCGTTCGGCGGCGCGGGGTCGCGCTTCTGGCTGCCGGGCTGCTTGCCGGAACTTCCACTGCTGCGATCGCGCAGGAGGTGCCGATTGTATTGCCCGGCGCACCGGGCGAGGTGCCCAAGGTTATCGACGCGGCACAAGCGATCAGGTTGGCGAACACCAGCTTTGCGCCGGGCGATGTGATGTTCATGCAGGGCATGATCGTGCACCACCAGCAGGCAGTCGACATGGCGCAGCTGGTTGAAAGGCGCACCAACAACCCGGACATCGTCGCGCTGGCGGGACGGATCAACGCCAGCCAGGCCGATGAGATGAAATTCATGCGCGAGTGGCTCGAGGCGCGGGGCGAACCGCTGGAAATGGCCGGTATGGACCACTCCCAGCACAAGATGATGGGGATGGCGAGCCCGGCGCAGATGGCGGAGCTGGCTGCATCCAGCGGTACCGGTTTCGACCGGCTGTTTCTGCAGTTGATGATCGTGCACCATCGCGGCGCACTCGACATGGTCGATGACCTGCTGGAGGCCCCCGGCACTGCCTATGATCCGGTGATGTTCCAGTTCACCAATGATGTGGTCAATGACCAGACTACCGAGATCGACCGGATGAACGGGTTACTGGCCGGTCTTTCAACCGATCCGCGCGCCACGCTGGCAGCAGGCTTCCACGATGCGGGTGAGGCGATCAGCAATCTTCGCCATGTTGTTGCCCTGCCAAAGCCGGTCGGCTTCTTTGACCCGGCCAATCCGGCAGGGCTGCAGCCGCTCAAGCCGAAGAAGGACGAAGCGAAAACCGATGCAGCCGATCCGCATGCCGGCCACGTGATGCCTGCCAAGGAGCAGGCAGCCGAAGGCGCCCCGCCTGCCGATCCGCGCGATCCCGAGGCGGAAGAGGACAAGCCGCAATTCGGCGAGCGCGGCTCGCTGCTCGATTTCGCCAATACCGACATGGCCTTTGCCGGCGACCTGCTGGTGACGGGCAATTATCATGGTTTCAATGCCTATCGCCTGGGCCAGGACGGGGTGCCGCAATTGGTGAGCTCGATCGTCTGTCCGGGCGGGCAGGGTGACGTCTCGATCGTCGGCAAACTGCTGGTGATGAGCGTCGAGGAACAGCGTGGCCGGGTCGATTGCGGGCTCAAGGGCACCGAAGGTCGGGTCGATGGCACGCGTTTCCGCGGGCTGCGCATCTTCGATATTTCGGACATTACCCGCCCCTACCAGGTCGGCCAGGTGCAGACCTGCCGCGGCAGTCACACGCATTCGGTGGTCAGCAGCGACAGCAAGCGGATCGTGGTCTATAATTCCGGGACTTCCTCTGTTCGCGACGCTGAGGAACTCGAAGGGTGTTACAACACGGCTGGCGATGAAACCGCGCTGTTCAGCATCGATGTGATCGAAATTCCCGTTGCCAACCCAGCTGCCGCACGGATTGTCGACAGCCCGCGCGTTTTCGCCCGCGATGGCAAGATCGCCGGCCTGTGGCGCGGCGGCGATCACGGCGAAGGCACGCAGGAGACCAGCGTCACCAACCAGTGCCACGACATCACGGTTTTTCCCGCAATGAAGCTGGCCGCAGGTGCGTGTTCGGGCAATGGCATCATTCTCGACATTTCCGACCCGCTGGCTCCCAAGCGGATCGACGATGTGACCGACAAGGGCTTCGCCTACTGGCATTCGGCCACCTTCAACAATGACGGCACCACGGTCCTGTTCACCGATGAATGGGGCGGCGGTGGCCGTCCGCGTTGCCAGGCGGGCGATCCGCTAAGCTGGGGCGCCAATGCCTTTTACGGCATCGAAGATGGCAAGCTGGTCTATCGCGGCACCTACAAGCTGCCCGCGCCGCAGACCGACAAGGAAAACTGCGTTGCGCATAACGGCTCGATCATCCCCGTCCCGGGGCGCGATATCTTCGTCCAGGCCTGGTATCAGGGCGGCATCTCGGTGATCGACTTCACTGATCCGGCCAACATCAAGGAAATCGCCTATTTCGACCGCGGGCCGGTCGACAAGGAGCAGATGGTCGTGGGGGGCTATTGGTCAGCCTATTGGTACAAGGGCCGGATCTACGCGACCGAGATCACGCGCGGGCTTGATGTGTTCGCTCTGGAACCGAGCGAATTCCTGACGAGGGAGGAAATCACCGCAGCTGAAGGCGCGATTCATCCCGGCGATGAGTTCAACCCGCAGACGCAAACCCAGGTAACCTGGCCTGAGGAGCTTGCCGCAGCAGCAGTGGCAAGCCGCAAGGGCGGCTGAACCGGGCCACTGCTAACAAAAGGAAAGGCCCGGCCGGATCGCTCCAGCCGGGCCTCTCTTTTTGGCATTTTATGGCGCAGCGGCTTAGAAGCCCATTCCGCCCATTCCGCCCATGCCGCCCATATCGGGCATGCCGCCGCCACCGGCGGATTTATCTTCGGGGAACTCCGCGATCGCCGCTTCCGTGGTGATCAGCAGGCCGGCAACCGAAGCTGCATCCTGCAGAGCGATGCGAACGACCTTGGTCGGATCGATCACCCCGGCTGCCACCAGGTTTTCATAGGTGTCAGTTGCCGCGTTGAAACCCTGGGTTTCGTCATTCTCGCGCAGCAGATTGCCTGACACCACTGCGCCGTCATGGCCGGCGTTTTCAGCGATCTGGCGGATCGGAGCCAGGATTGCCTGACGTACGATGTCGATACCGCGGGTCTGGTCATCGTTTGCGCCCTTGACGCCTTCCAGCGCCTTGGTGGCATAGAGCAGCGCAGTACCGCCGCCAGGAACAATGCCTTCTTCCACCGCAGCGCGGGTCGCATGGAGAGCGTCATCGACGCGGTCCTTGCGTTCCTTCACTTCAACTTCCGAAGCGCCGCCAACCTTGATTACGGCAACGCCGCCAGCCAGCTTGGCCAGGCGTTCCTGCAGCTTTTCCTTGTCGTAATCGCTGGAGGTGGTTTCGATCTGCGCGCGGAT
The DNA here is from genome assembly GCF_054957755.1 of Altererythrobacter chaiwopuensis. NCBI lineage: Bacteria > Pseudomonadati > Pseudomonadota > Alphaproteobacteria > Sphingomonadales > Erythrobacteraceae > Altererythrobacter > Altererythrobacter chaiwopuensis. The sequence continues at coordinate 249,863 of NZ_JBTXJG010000001.1, read as the reverse complement.
CTGCTCGACCCGTGCCTTGATCTCGCCAGCATCGCCCGCACCATCGACGATGGTGGTGTTGTCCTTGTCGATGGTGATCCGCTTGGCTTCGCCCAGCATGCCCAGGGTTACGCTTTCGAGCTTGATGCCGAGGTCTTCGCTGATCATCTCGCCCTTGGTCAGGATCGAGATATCCTGCAGCATCGCCTTGCGGCGATCGCCGAAGCCGGGAGCCTTGACCGCTGCAACCTTGAGGCCGCCGCGCAGCTTGTTGACCACCAGAGTGGCCAGCGCTTCGCCTTCGATGTCTTCGGCGATGATCAGCAGCGGACGTCCCGCCTGCACCACGGCTTCCAGCACCGGCAGCATCGGCTGCAGGTTCGAGAGCTTCTTTTCGTGGATCAGGATATAGGGGTTGTCGAGCTCGACCGTCATCTTTTCCGGGTTGGTGATGAAGTAGGGGCTCAGATAACCACGGTCGAACTGCATGCCTTCCACAACATCGAGTTCAAACTCGAGGCCCTTGGCCTCCTCGACGGTGATCACGCCTTCCTTGCCGACCTTTTCCATCGCTTCGGCGATCTTCTCGCCAACTTCGCGATCGCCATTGGCCGAAATGATGCCAACCTGCGCAATTTCGTTCGAGCCGGATACTTCCTTCGAACGGCCCTTGAGGTTCTCAACGATCTTGTCGACCGCAAGGTCGATGCCGCGCTTGAGGTCCATCGGGTTCATGCCCGCGGCAACCGATTTCATGCCCTCGCGCACGATGGCCTGGCCCAGCACCGTGGCGGTGGTGGTGCCGTCACCGGCAAGGTCATTGGTCTTCGAAGCCACTTCGCGCAGCATCTGCGCACCCATGTTTTCGAACTTGTCCTTGAGCTCGATTTCCTTGGCGACGGTAACGCCGTCCTTGGTGATGCGCGGAGCGCCGAAGCTCTTGTCGATCACGACGTTGCGACCCTTGGGGCCGAGCGTGACCTTCACGGCGTTTGCGAGCGTATCAACGCCCTTCAGGATGCGTTCGCGTGCGTCACGCGAGAACTTTACGTCCTTGGCAGCCATTGTTGTTTCTCCTGGAATTGATGTGTTAGAGAGGATTTGAAGCGGTCAAAGGATCAGGAAATGATCCCCATGATGTCGCTTTCCTTCATGATCAGCAGCTCTTCACCATCGAGCTTGACCTCGGTGCCCGACCATTTTCCGAACAGGATGCGGTCTCCGGGCTTGACGTCGAGCGGGATGCGATCGCCATCGTCGTCACGGGTGCCTTCGCCGACGGCGACGATTTCGCCTTCGCTCGGCTTTTCCTTGGCGCTGTCGGGGATGATAATGCCGCCGGAGGTTTTTTCCTCGGCTTCGATGCGACGGACCAGTACGCGGTCGTGCAGCGGACGAAATGCCATCGGTATGACCTTTCTTGCTTGAGTGAATATCAGCATTGGCACTCTCACCTCGAGAGTGCCAGCGCGCCGCATTTGGGGATGCGCCGACCCCGAGTCAACAGGAGGCAATGGAATTTTTCTCGGGATCGCGGATTATGCGCGGGCCTTCAGCTCAGCCTTGAAGTCAGGCCCAACCTTTCGCGCAGCAGCCAGCGCCAGGTGAGCAGCGCTGCGGCGAAAACCAGGCCGGTCGCCAGCCCGATCCACACGCCGGTTCCCTGCAGGCCGGTGTAGAAGCCCAGCCAGATCGCCACGCCATAGCCCGGCACCCAATAGCTGAAGATCGCAATCAGCATGGGCATGCGGGTATCCTGAAGCCCCCTCAATGCGCCCGCAGCAACCGCCTGTATGCCGTCGAACAGCTGGAATGCTGCGGCGACCACCATATATTGCACGGCGAAGCCAACCATGGCGGCATTCATTGGCAGCGCCGGGTCAACATAGATGCGCAGCAGCAGTTCAGGCGCGAAGACCATCAACGCAGCGGTGAAGCACATGAAGCCCGCACCCATTGCCATGCCAACCCAGCCGGCGCGCCCGATTGCATTTCGATCGCCCGCACCAAAGTGATAGCCGACCCGGATTGTCACTGCCTGTCCCACCCCGAAAGGCACCTGGAATGCAAGTGCTGCCACCTGTAGTGCCACCGTATGTCCGGCCAGTTCGGATGCGCCGATCCGCCCCATCAGCAAGGCAGCGCCGCTGAACAGCCCCGCCTCGGCGATGATGATCACCATCACGGGCGAGCCCAGCACGATCAGATCGCGCAGCCGATCCCATTCCGGCCGCCACCAGTTGCCAAGGATATGGTAGCGCCGCATGCGGCGGTCCGCCCGGATCGCGACAAGATAGCTCGCCAGCACGAACAGCGAGGTGATCACGCTGGCCAGGGCCGAACCTTCCAGCCCCAGCGCCGGTGCGCCCAGATTGCCGAACACGAAAGCGTAATTGGCCAATATGTTTGCGCCCAGCGCTAGCCCGGTGATGGCGGTGGCGAAGACCGGGCGCCCAAGCGCGGAAACGAAATTGCGCAGCACGCTGGCGAAGATCATCGGCACCATCGCCCACATGATGATGCGCAGGAAATCGCCAGCCCGCGCCGCAAGGTGCGCGTCCTGCCCGCTGGCCAGCAGCAATTTTTCGCCGTGCCAGCACAGCGCCATGCCGACCAGGCCCGAGGCGAGCGCCAGCCACAGCGCCATGCGGACCGAGCGGCGCACCTCGCGAACCGCGTGGCGGCGGCGGCCCAGTTCCTCTGCGATCAGTGCGGCGACGATCCCGGTAAGGCCGGAGAAAGCCCACATCAGCAGGCCGAACAGCGCGATGCCGAGCGATGATGCGGCGAGTTCCACTTCGCCCAGCCGCGCGACGAAGATGACGTCGACCGCATGCACCAGCATCTGCAGCAGATTGGCGAGCGCCAGCGGCCAGGCCAGCCGGAACGTGGCGCCGATTTCGTCGCGCCAGCCTTCGCTGCTCAGCGGCAGGGGCTTCAGGGCATGTGCGTCGCTCATGGTTCGCGCGCTGCCCGATTCGCGCAGACAGCCGGACCGGATAGGCGCGGGCTTCAGGAGGGGAAAGTGCCTTGTGAGCCGAATTGCGGCAAGGCGCGCAACATGCGGCATCTGCGCCACACATTCTGCGCGGACATGCGAAAAGGGCGGCACCTTGCGGCACCGCCCTCCCATCTGCGAATGCTTCAAGACATCCGCAAAACTTGTGAAGCTTACTTGAGCTCGACGGTGCCGCCAGCTGCTTCGATCTTGGCCTTGATCTCTTCGGCTTCGGCCTTGTTGACGCCTTCCTTGACCGCAGCAGGAGCGCTTTCGACCAGGGTCTTGGCTTCAGTGAGGCCCAGGCCGGTGATGGCGCGAACTTCCTTGATCACCTGGATCTTCTTGCCACCGTCACCGGTCAGGATGACGTTGAATTCGGTCTGCTCTTCAGCAGCCGGTGCATCGCCGCCAGCGGCGGGGCCAGCCACGGCAACGGCAGCAGCGGCGCTAACGCCCCACTCTTCTTCCAGCGCCTTGGCAAGTTCAGCCGCCTCAAGGACGGTCAGCTTCGACAGTTCTTCAACAAGTTTGGCAATATCGGCCATGATGTATTACTCCAAAAAATCGGCTGGGGCGCCGGGCTATTCCCTTTGGCCCCGTGAAAAATCGTTGTGTGCGATGAACCTTATGCTGCTTCCTTGGCGCCGTAAGCACCAAAGACACGGGCCAGCTTGGCAGCCGGGGCATTGACGACCTGGGCGATTTTGGTCGCCGGGGCGTTGATGAGACCCACGAGCTTGCCGCGCAGTTCGTCGAGGCTCGGCATCGAGGCAAGCGCCTTGACCCCTGCTTCATCGAGCACCTGCGCACCCATCGAACCACCGACGATTTCCAGCTTGTCGTTCGACTTGGCGAATTCGACAGCAGCCTTGGCGGCTGCGACCGGGTCAGTTGACCAGGCCAGCGCGGTCGGGCCGTTGAGGAATTCCTCGAGCCCGGCGTAATCGGTGTCCTTCAGGGCGAGCTTGGCGAGACGGTTCTTCGCAACCTTGTAGGACGCACCTGCTTCCCGCATCTTCGCGCGCAAATCGGTGGACTGGGCCACCGACAGGCCGAGGTTGCGGGTGACAACCACCACGCCGACCTCGTTGAAGACCGAGTTAAGCTCAGCGACCGCATCGGCTTTTTGCGAACGATCCATGCCATACTCCTTCAATTTGACCGCGCAGGGATGGCTCCCCGCGCGACCGGCTACGTATGTCCATGTCGCAAAAGCAACATGGGCGAGTCCGTTGCGATGGGGAAGGAGGTGCGCCGAAGCGCGAGACGCTGCGCCACAGGCGCAGGCCAGAAAACTCTGTCCCCGTCTAGGCTGGAAATTAAGACCGGCCAATCCCGGTCACCAACTGTCTCGGACGGATGAACTGCGCGCAAAAAGAAGCCCGCCGTTCGGTGGCGGGCCTCTAAGGCATTTGGGGCGGCTGTCAAGCGAAACCGGGTCAGTCGCAGTGGCCGGGTCAATCGCTGTGGTAAGCGAGCAGGTCGCCCGGCTGGCAATGCAGCTCGCGGCAGATCGCCTCCAGTGTGGAGAAGCGTATCGCTCTCGCCTTGCCGGTCTTGAGGATCGAGAGATTGGCGAGGGTGAGGTTCACCCGTTCTGCCAACTCGGTCAACGTCATGCGCCGGTCGTGCAGTATGTCATCAAGCTTGACCACGATACGGGTTCCTTCCACGGTTTCGGGTGCGGTTTCAGCTGCCATCACACGGTCCCTTCCAGGTCTTCGCGCATCGCAGCGCCTTGCCGGAACACGCGGGCGAGGATGAACAGGATCAGCACCAGCAGTATGCCTTCGAGATTGAGGCCGAAGTCGCTGTCGACATGGACGTTCTCGATGTCCTTGGTGATCTCCGCGATCCACATCAGCAGCGCACCGACCGGGATCATCGCGACCTGGCCTGCCAGCGCGATCCAGCCCATCCGTGACAGCCGTTCGGCATTGATCGCAACAAACGGATCGCCGTCCTTCACGCTGCCCACGATGCGCAGCAGCAGGACGAGGAAATAGATCGCCAGCGCAAGGAAGGCTGCCACGGCCACGAGGATGACGAGCACGGCGCCCACCAGCTCCGGCCCGGCGGTGATGCCCTTGGCAGCCGCCTCGGTTATGATGCGGTCCTGGAATATGGCTGCGGCGGGGGTTCCGATCGCTACCGCGACCAGAGCAAGGCCCAGCACGCCGATGAAGAACCACAGCAGAATCTGGGCCGCCAGCAGGAGAGGGTCGCGTTTGATTGTGTCCATTGTCCGTTCCTTTGTGTTGCTGCCCGGATCAGGCGAGGATCGGGGCGACGAGCGTGACAGTCTCTGCCGGGGGGACGGTCACGAGCTGGATCATGCTGGCGGCCACGATCAGCACGGCGGCGATGGCAGCGAAGGTTTGAGTGGCAAAACGGGTCATTTATCGATCTCCTTGATATCCAATATCGATAGTCAATAAGGTGATTCGCTCTTATTGTCAATCGATAATATCGAAAAACGATATGTACCTGATCGAGAAGCGGAAAGTGCCGCTGGGGCAGCCGCATTGTTTGACAGTGCTGGCGACCTTTCCTATATGCCCGCCAACCGCACGCTTCGAGCAAGACCGATTCATGCGCGGGGATTGGTCTCAAGGATGGAAGCGGCGGGTTCCATATTCGCGGGCGGTCATAGTGCTGCAGCAGCGCGCCAGAAAAGGCGCGTCAATCGCTGCGGCCTTTTCGCGTCCCGGATCAGGAATCACCCTACGCGTGACCGATCGAGTTCACGGCAGCTGGCGCAACAGCGTTCGGCGCAACAATTAAAGAGGCGATCCTCTCCATGGCGAGCAAGGCGAAGACCCCCAAGGTTTCGGGTACTGCGAAGAAGCGTATCCGCAAGATTTTCGGCGACATCCACGAAGTTGTTCAGATGCCGAACCTGATCGAGGTTCAGCGCGAGAGCTATGAACAGTTCCTGCGTTCGAACAAGGAAATCGATTACGTTTCCGGCCTTGAGAAAACGCTGCGCAGCGTTTTCCCGATCCGTGATTTCGCTGGCACCGCCGAGCTCGATTTCGTCCACTACGTGCTGGAAGAGCCCAAATACGACACCACCGAGTGCCGTCAGCGCGGCATTACCTATGCCGCCCCGATGAAGGTGACGCTGCGACTGATCGTGTTCGAAGTCGACCAGGAAACCGAGACCCGCAGCGTGCTCGATATCAAGGAGCAGGATGTCTACATGGGCGATATGCCGCTCATGACCGACAACGGCACCTTCATCATCAACGGCACGGAACGCGTGATCGTGAGCCAGATGCACCGTTCGCCGGGTGTGCTGTTCGATCACGATCGCGGCAAGACCCATTCATCGGGCAAGCTGCTGTTCGCCGCCCGGGTGATCCCCTATCGCGGTTCGTGGCTTGATTTCGAATTCGACGCCAAGGATATCGTCAACGTCCGTATCGACCGCAAGCGCAAGCTGCCGGTAACAGCGTTGCTTTATGCGCTGGGCCTCGACAGCGAAGCGATCCTGCATCACTTCTATGCCACGATCACCTGGAAGCGGGCATCGGGCAAGACCGGCGAAGGCTGGACCATTCCGTTTGTTGCCGAACAGTGGCGCGGGCAGAAGCCGGCTTTTGCGCTGGTTGACGCGAAGACCGGCGAGGAAATGTTCCCCGCCGGCCAGAAGATCAGCCCGCGCGCAGCGAACAAGGCCGAAAAGGATGGCCTCAAGGAGCTGCTGCTCCCGACTGAGGAAATCGTCAGCCATTATGCTGCAAACGACCTGATCGATGAGAAGACCGGCCGCATCTATATTGAAGCCGGTGACGAGCTTACGCTTGAACACATCGAAGCCTTTGATGCTGCCGGGATCGACCAGATCGACCTGCTCGACATCGATGAAATCAACACCGGCCCGTGGATCCGCAACACGCTGAAGGCGGACAAGGCCGAAAACCGCGACGAAGGCCTTGAGGCAATCTACAAGGTGATGCGTCCGGGCGAACCGCCGACGAAGGAAACTGCAGAGGCGCTGTTCGAGGGCCTGTTCTTCGACGCTGAGCGCTATGATCTTTCCGCAGTTGGCCGCGTGAAGCTCAACATGCGCCTTGGCCTCGATGCCGAAGACACTGTCACCACGCTGCGCAAGGAAGACATCCTGGCGGTGGTCAAGGAACTGGTTGGCCTCAAGGACGGCAAGGGCGAAGTCGATGACATCGACAACCTTGGCAACCGCCGCGTCCGCTCGGTTGGCGAATTGCTGGAAAACCAGTACCGGGTCGGCCTGCTGCGCATGGAACGCGCGGTCAAGGAACGCATGAGCTCGGTCGACGTCAGCACCGTCATGCCGAACGATCTCATCAACGCCAAGCCCGCGGTTGCCGCAGTGCGCGAGTTCTTCGGTTCCAGCCAGCTTTCGCAGTTCATGGACCAGACCAACCCGCTTTCGGAAGTCACCCACAAGCGCCGTGTTTCGGCGCTTGGCCCGGGCGGCCTCACCCGCGAACGCGCCGGTTTCGAAGTGCGCGACGTTCATCCGACGCACTATGGCCGCATCTGCCCGATCGAAACGCCGGAAGGCCCGAATATCGGCCTGATCAATTCGCTCGCAAGCTTCAGCCGCGTCAACAAGTACGGGTTTATCGAAACCCCGTATCGCAAGATTGCCGATGGCAAGGTCACCAGCGAGGTGATCTACCTTTCGGCAATGGAAGAACAGCGCCACACCGTGGCCCAGGCTTCGGCTGAACTGAACGAAGACGGCAGCTTCACCGAAGAGTTCGTTTCTGCACGCCAGAACGGCGATTACTTCATGGCGCCGCGCGAACAGATCACGCTGATGGACGTTTCGCCCAAGCAGCTGGTGTCGGTCGCCGCATCGCTGATCCCCTTCCTGGAAAACGATGACGCCAACCGCGCCCTGATGGGCTCGAACATGCAGCGCCAGGCGGTGCCGCTGGTTCGTGCCGAGGCACCATTTGTCGGCACCGGCATGGAAGAAACCGTGGCGCGCGATTCGGGCGCGGCGATCACCGCCACGCGCGGCGGTATCGTTGACCAGGTCGACGCCACCCGCATCGTGATCCGTGCGATCGGCGATGTCGAACCCGGCCAGTCGGGCGTCGACATTTACTCGCTGCAGAAGTTCCAGCGCTCCAACCAGTCAACCTGCATCAACCAGCGTCCGCTGGTGAAGGTGGGTGACGTGCTCGAAGTTGGCGACATCATTGCAGACGGGCCTTCGACCGATCTGGGCGAATTGGCGCTGGGCAAGAACAGCCTCGTCGCCTTCATGCCGTGGAACGGCTACAATTATGAAGACTCGATCCTGATCTCCGAGCGTATCGTCAAGGATGACGTGTTCACCTCGATCCATATCGAGGAATTCGAAGTGATGGCCCGGGACACCAAGCTGGGCCCGGAAGATATCACCCGCGACATTCCCAATGTTGGCGAGGAGGCGCTGCGCAACCTCGATGAGGCGGGCATCGTCTATATCGGTGCTGAAGTGCATCCGGGCGATATCCTGGTCGGCAAGATCACGCCCAAGGGTGAAAGCCCGATGACACCCGAAGAAAAGCTGCTGCGCGCGATCTTCGGCGAAAAGGCCAGTGACGTGCGCGACACTTCGCTCCGTCTGCCGCCGGGCACCTCGGGCACCATCGTCGACGTGCGGATATTCAACCGCCACGGTATCGAGATCGACGACCGTACGCGCGCGATCCAGCACGAGGAAATCGAGCGCCTGCGCAAGGACAGCCAGGATGAACGCGCTATCCTCAACCGTGCAACCTACAATCGCCTGCGCGACATGCTGATCGGCCAGACCGCCTCGGCAGCGCCCAAGGGCATCAAGAAGGGTACGGTGATTGACGAAGAACTGCTCGATTCGATCGAACGCTTCGAATGGTTCAAGTTTGCAGTGGCTGACGACAATCGCCAGGCGCAGATTGAAGCGGTCAAGAGTCAGTATGACGAGGCCGTGAAGGGCATCGAAGACAAGTTCGAGGACCGTAAGGAAAAACTCGAGCGCGGCGACGAACTGGCTCCGGGCGTGCTCAAGATGGTCAAGGTGTTCGTGGCCATCAAGCGCAAGCTGCAGACCGGCGACAAGATGGCTGGGCGTCATGGTAACAAGGGCATCATCAGCCGTGTGCTGCCGATCGAGGACATGCCGTTCATGGAAGACGGCACCCCGGTTGACATGGTGCTCAATCCGCTTGGCGTGCCTTCGCGCATGAACGTTGGACAGATCTTCGAAACGCATCTGGGCATGGCCGCGCGCGGCCTTGGCCAGCAGGTGGCCGCAGCGCTGGAGGAATGGCGTGCGGCCAATCCCGATGCCAGTGCAGGGCGCCCGCCCGAAGTGGTGCGCGAAAAGCTCGTCGAGATTTACGGCGATGTTTATGCCGACGAGGTGCGCAGACGCAGCGACGAGGAGATCTTCGAACTGGCTGGTAATCTGGTGACTGGCGTCCCCATGGGTACGCCGGTGTTCGACGGCGCCCGCGAAGCTGACGTTTCGGCCATGCTTGAAAAGGCCAACCTGCCGACATCCGGCCAGGTCACGCTGTTCGATGGCCGTACCGGCGATGCGTTCGACCGCAAGGTGACTGTGGGCTGCATGTACATGCTCAAACTCCACCACCTGGTCGATGACAAGATCCATGCCCGCTCGATCGGCCCCTATTCGCTCGTCACCCAGCAACCGCTGGGCGGCAAGGCGCAATTCGGTGGCCAGCGCTTCGGCGAAATGGAAGTCTGGGCGCTGCAGGCATACGGCGCGGCCTACACCTTGCAGGAAATGCTGACGGTGAAGTCTGACGACGTGGTCGGCCGGACCAAGGTCTACGAAGCGATCGTCAAGGGCGATGACACCTTTGAGGCCGGCATTCCGGAAAGCTTCAACGTGCTCGTCAAGGAAATGCGCAGCCTGGGTCTCAATGTCGAACTCAAATCGCTTGGCGAAGATGAGGACGGCGAGAACGAATGGCCGGAGGCGGCGGAATAACGCGTCGGGCCGCAAGGCCCGACCGCAAACCGCCCCGAGATTTCACCCGTATGGGATTTGAAAAATGAACGAACTGACCAAATTCACCAACCACCTGGCCAAGCCGGAAACCTTCGACCAGATCCAGATCGGCATTGCCTCTCCCGAGCGCATCCGCAGCTGGTCGTTCGGCGAGATCAAGAAGCCGGAAACCATCAACTACCGCACGTTCAAGCCCGAGCGTGACGGACTGTTCTGCGCGCGCATCTTCGGCCCGGTGAAGGATTACGAGTGCCTGTGCGGCAAGTACAAGCGCATGAAGTACAAGGGCGTTGTGTGCGAAAAATGCGGCGTGGAAGTGACCGTGACCAAGGTCCGCCGCGAACGCATGGGCCACATCGAACTGGCGGCGCCGGTTGCGCATATCTGGTTCCTCAAGTCGCTGCCTTCGCGCATCGGCCTGCTGCTCGACATGCAGCTCAAGCAGCTCGAACGCGTGCTCTATTTCGAGCATTATGTGGTGATCGAGCCGGGCCTGACTCCGCTCGAAAAATTCCAGCTGCTGACCGAAGACGAGCTGCTTGAATATCAGGACGAATTTGGCGAAGACGCCTTCAGCGCCGGGATCGGCGCGGAAGCGGTCAAGATCATGCTGATGGATCTCGATCTTGAAAAAGAGCGCGAAGATCTGCTGGAAGATCTCGCCACCACCAAGTCCGCGCTCAAGCCCAAGAAGATCATCAAGCGGCTGAAGGTTGTCGAAAGCTTCATCGAATCGGGCAACCGCCCCGAATGGATGATCCTGGAAGTAATTCCGGTCATTCCGCCCGAGCTGCGCCCGCTGGTGCCGCTGGACGGTGGCCGCTTCGCGACCTCGGACCTCAACGATCTCTATCGCCGCGTGATCAACCGCAACAACCGCTTGAAGCGCCTGATCGAGCTGCGCGCGCCTGACATCATCGTGCGCAACGAAAAGCGCATGCTGCAGGAAGCCGTCGATGCGCTGTTCGACAACGGCCGCCGCGGCCGCGTGATCACCGGCGCCAACAAGCGCCCGCTCAAGTCACTGTCTGACATGCTCAAGGGCAAGCAGGGCCGCTTCCGCCAGAACCTGCTCGGCAAGCGCGTCGACTATTCGGGCCGTTCGGTCATCGTGACCGGCCCCGAACTCAAGCTGCACCAGTGCGGCCTGCCCAAGAAGATGGCGCTCGAACTGTTCAAGCCGTTCATCTACGCCCGGCTCGATGCCAAGGGCCTGTCGATGACGCTGAAGCAGGCCAAGAAGTGGGTCGAGAAGGAACGCAAGGAAGTCTGGGACATCCTCGACGAGGTGATCCGCGAACATCCTGTGCTGCTCAACCGCGCGCCCACGCTTCACCGCCTTGGCATCCAGGCGTTCGAGCCGGTACTGATCGAGGGCAAGGCAATCCAGCTGCACCCGCTGGTCTGCGCCGCCTTCAACGCGGACTTTGACGGTGACCAGATGGCCGTGCACGTCCCGCTGAGCCTTGAGGCGCAGCTGGAAGCGCGCGTGCTGATGATGAGCACCAACAACATCCTCTCGCCTGCCAACGGCAAGCCGATCATCGTGCCTTCGCAGGACATGGTGCTGGGCCTCTATTACCTGTCGATGGAACGGCAGGAGAAGACGCCCGAATATATCGAGGAGAAGGACGGCACCCGGATCGAGAAGCTGCCGCGTTACTCCGACATGGCCGAAGTGCACCAGGCGCTGGAAGTGAAGTCTGTTACGCTGCACACGCGGATCATCGCCCGCGTTCCGCAGGCCAATGAAGACGGCAAGGTGGAGATGAAACGCTTTGTCACCACGCCTGGCCGGATGCTGATCGGCGAATGCCTGCCCAAGAACCACAAGGTTCCCTTCGACATCGTCAACCGCCTTCTCACCAAGAAGGACATCGGCGACGTGATCGACGAGGTCTATCGCCACACCGGCCAGAAGGACACGGTGCTGTTCGCTGACGCGATCATGGTGCTGGGTTTCCGCTATGCATTCCGCGCCGGTATTTCCTTCGGCAAGGATGACATGATCATCCCGCACGAAAAGGTGGCGCTGGTCGATCAGACCAAGGCGCTGGTCACCGATTACGAGCAGCAATATCAGGACGGCCTGATCACCCAGCAGGAAAAATACAACAAGGTGATCGACGCCTGGAGCCGTTGCGGCGATCAGGTGGCCGATGCGATGATGGAGAAGATCAAGGCGCAGCCGATCGGTGACGACGGCAAGGAAGCCCAGATCAACTCGATCTACATGATGAGCCACTCCGGTGCGCGTGGTTCGCCAGCGCAGATGAAGCAGCTTGCAGGTATGCGCGGGTTGATGGCCAAGCCTTCGGGCGAGATCATCGAAACCCCGATCATCTCGAACTTCAAGGAAGGCCTGACCGTCCTTGAATACTTCAACTCTACCCACGGCGCCCGCAAGGGCCTGGCCGATACCGCGCTCAAGACGGCGAATTCGGGTTACCTGACCCGCCGCCTGGTGGACGTATCGCAGGACTGCGTGATCGTGGAAGAGGACTGCAAGACCGAGAACGCGCTGGAAATGCGCGCAATCGTGCAGGGCGGCTCGGTCATCGCTTCGCTCGGCGAGCGCATCCTGGGCCGTACCGTGGCCGAGGATCTCGTCAACGCCAAGACCGGCGAAGTGGTCGTCAAGGCGGGTACGCTGCTCGACGAACCCATGGTCAAGGCGATCGAAGATGCGGAAGTGCAGTCGGCCAAGATCCGCAGCCCGCTGATCTGCGAAGCGGGCCAGGGCGTTTGCGCGACCTGCTATGGCCGCGACCTTGCCCGCGGCACACCGGTGAACATCGGCGAAGCCGTTGGCGTGATCGCGGCGCAGTCGATCGGCGAGCCGGGCACTCAGCTGACCATGCGGACGTTCCATATCGGCGGTGCTGCGCAGATCAACGAGACTTCGCACCTTGAAGCCATTTCGGACGGCAGGGTCGAGTATCGCGACATGCCGACGATCACGGACAAAAAGGGGCGTATCCTCTCGCTCGCCCGCAATGGCGAGATCGCGGTGATCGACAAGGAAGGCCGCGAGCGTGAAATCCACAAGGTGCCTTACGGAACCGTGTTGATGCATCAGGATGGCGCGAATGTTAAGGAAGGTGACCGCCTGGCTGAATGGGATCCGTTCACTCTGCCGATCATCACCGAACAGTCAGGTGTGGTGCGCTATCAGGATCTGGTTGAAGGCACGACCCTGGAAGAACGCACTGACGAAGCGACTGGCATCGCCCAGCGGGTCGTCACCGAAAACCGCGCCACCGGTCGCAAGCGGAAGGAAGACCTGCGTCCCCGCCTGACCTTGCTTGGCGAAGAAGGTGGCAAGAAGGGCGAGGAAACCGAGGCCGCGCGCTATATGCTGGCCCCAGGCGCTACGCTTTCGGTTCAGGATGGCCAGACGGTTGCGGCTGGCGACATCCTTGCCCGTGCTTCTCGCGAAGCTGCCAAGACGCGCGACATCACTGGCGGTCTGCCGCGCGTTGCCGAGCTGTTCGAAGCGCGTATGCCAAAGGATGTTTCGGTGATTGCCAAGATCTCTGGCAAGATCGAATTTGTCCGCGAATACAAGGCCAAGCGCAAGATCGCGATTGTTCCGGAAGAGGGAGATCGGGTCGAGTATCTGATTCCGAAGACCAAGGTGATCGACGTTCAGGAAGGCGATTTCGTGAAGAAGGGCGATACGCTGATTTCCGGCTCGCCCAATCCGCACGACATCCTGGAAGTGCTCGGCGTGGAAGCGCTGGCTGAATATCTCGTCGACGAGATTCAGGAAGTCTACCGGTTGCAGGGCGTGAAGATCAACGACAAGCACATCGAGGTGATCGTTCGCCAGATGCTGCAAAAGGTTGAGATCACCGATGGCGGCGATACCGTGCTGCTGCCGGGCGAACAGGTCGACCTTGAAGAAATGTTCGAAGCGAATGCCAAGCTGGGCAAGGGCAAGGCTCCGGCCCAGGGCAAGCCGATCCTGCTCGGCATTACTAAGGCATCGCTGCAGACGCGCAGCTTCATTTCGGCCGCTTCGTTCCAGGAAACCACCCGCGTGCTGACGCAGGCGGCGGTCGAAGGGAAGAAGGACTCGCTGATCGGTCTGAAGGAAAACGTGATCGTAGGCCGTCTGATCCCCGCAGGGACGGGCGCCGGCATGAACCGCATGCGCGTTATCGCTTCAAGCCGTGACGCGGCGCTCCGCGCGCAGTGGAAGAAGCAACAGGATGCACTGGCTGCAGCCAGCGCGCCCGCGCCCCAGGCTGAGCCAGAGCCCGCAGCCGACGCCATCCCTTCGGAAGAAGCGATGAAGGCGGCGATGGGTGCTTCGTCCGCCGCCGCCGAGTCGAGCGAATAATCGCCGCGCCCATACCGGGCTGAACAACCTTGGCCCCGCCGGAGTTTGTGCTCTGGCGGGGCTTCGCTTTTGTGCCAACTGGCGCTAACGGCCAATGCCATGACAACCACCACGCGTTTTGCCCCTTCGCCCACGGGCCGCCTTCACGTCGGCAATATCCGCACCGCGCTCCATAACTGGATGCTGGCGAAGCAGAGCGGCGGGCGCTTCCTGCTGCGGATCGACGATACCGATGCCGAAAGATCGCGCGAGGAATATGTCGAGGCAATCAGGGCTGACCTCGCCTGGCTGGGGCTGGAACCTGACGGTGAGGAACGCCAGTCGCTGCGGCTGGCGCATTACGAGGCAGCCTTCGAAGCGTTGAAGGCTGCCGGGCGGGTCTATCCAGCCTATGAGACCGCGCAGGAGCTGGAGCTCAGGCGCAAGGTTCTTCTGGGGCGGGGCCTGCCGCCGATATACGATCGCGCGGCGCTCAAATTGACCGATGCGGAGCGAGCGGCGAAAGAAGCCGAGGGCATTCTTCCGCACTGGCGCTTCCTGCTCGACCATGCAGAGCCGATCGCATGGGAAGATGGAATTCGTGGGCCGCAGAAATTCGATCCGTCCACACTCTCCGATCCTGTGATTAGAAGGGCCGACGGATCTTGGCTCTATATGCTTCCAAGCGCGGTCGACGATATCGAAATGGGCATCACGCACGTGCTGCGCGGCGAAGACCATGTTTCCAACACTGCTGTTCAAGTTCAGATGTTTACCGCACTTCATGCTGCAGGTTTTGTTGCAGCATCCGATGCAGCAGGCCCGCATCCCGCATTCGCGCATGAGGCGTTGTTGATGGGCAAGGAAGGCAAATTGTCGAAGCGCCTCGGATCGCTTGGCTGCGATGCGTTCCGCGAGAAAGGCATTGAGCCTGAAGCGCTGATTGCACTGCTTGCGCGGCTGGGAACTTCGCTTGCCGTGGAGCCGATTGCCGACCGGGCGGCGCTGATCGAAAGCTTCGACCTGGCGACTTTCGGGCGCGCGCCGGCCCGATTTGACGATGCCGAGCTTGAGCGGATCAACAAGGCGATCATCCACCAACTCGATTTCGTCGAGGTAAAGGACCGCCTGCCTGCAGGGATGGATGAGGCAGGTTGGCACGCGATCCGGCCCAATTTGGCGACAGTGGCCGAGGCTGGTGAATGGTGGCGGCTGGTCACCGGGCCGATCGACCGGATCGAATTCGGCGCTGAAGACCGCGCCTATATGGCTGAGGCGGCGCAAACGCTCGAATGGAGCGATGACCCCTGGCACACACTCACAGCCGCGTTGAAGGACAAGACCGGCCGCAAGGGAAAGCCGCTGTTCCTGCCGCTGCGCCAGGCGCTTACGGGCATGGACCACGGGCCGGATATGGCCGAGCTGCTGCCTTTGATCGGCGAGGCAGAGGCGCGGGCGCGGCTGGAAAGGGCCGCCCACAGCTGATTGAACCCTGCGGCAAACTGCGTAACCGCGAATTAACCAGTTTCCTCCACCAGAAATCCGCCATGCTCGTAACGGGACTGGCAAGCCTGCCGCGTTACTGATGGGCAAGCACGTTGGGGAACAGGCATGGATTTGCAGACAGAGCGCAGACAGAACGAACGCTTTGCGGCGCGTTACAATGCCGAAGTGCGCTATCGCTCGGGCTTGAAGCTTCAGTTGCCGGTGCTGGATATCAGCGTGGGGGGCTGCATGGTGGATGCACGTTCATGGTCGATCCGCCCCGGGGAACTGGTTGCAGTCAAACTACCCGGCCTTGGCTACCAGCCCGCCGAAGTTGTGTGGATCGAGGATCAGCGCGCCGGGATCGTGTTCGAAGAACCGCTTTACGGGCCGACGTTGGAACATCTCAACCAGCTCGCGGCTTGACGCTTGCAAGGGCAAACCGTTGTTCTTGCCGCTGCGCCAGGCGCTTACGGGCATGGACCGCGGGCCGGATATGAGTGACTCTTTTTACAACACCCTCCCTCTCAGCCTCGGCAAGGCCCTCGGCAAATAACTTCTTCATGCTACAAAGATTACCCAGTCTGCGAGCGTCCGTAATGGGCGACGATATGCCGCCGGCAAACAGAAGCGGTCTATCGGGGGTGAAAGGGGCTAAAGCACGCCCATAAATCTGAGCACCAGTACGATCACCACGATGGTTACAATGAGTCCCAGGATACCCCGCACTAGACGATTCCTTTCCAAACTTTGAGTGAGCAAACGCACTCGGAAATCAACGCCCATGCTTAAAGTTTGTTCCGGCTCGGCGAAGGCGGCCCGGGCTCTACCCCCCATGCTTCTCCAGCTCGTCACCCGCCAGGGTCACGACATGCAGCAGGTTCGTGCTCCCCGGCGTCCCGAACGGCACACCCGCCAGCGCGATCAGCTTGCTGCCGGCCGTACCAAATCCATGGCGCAGGGCCATCCGCTTGCCCTTCGCAATCATCTCTTCGAAGCTGCCGATATCCTTGGTCATCACCGCGTGCGCGCCCCACAAGAGCGCCATGCGCCGGGCGGTGCGCTGTGAAGGGGTGAGCACCAGCATCGGTACGCCGGGCCGCTCGCGCGCCACACGCCGCGCGGTCGAGCCGGAGGATGTGAAAACATTGATCGCGCTGATTGCAACGGTGTCAGCGATGGTCATGCAGGCGTGTGCCAGCGCGTCAGATGTGGTTGCATCGGGGGGTGTCGCAAGGAACCGGACTCGCGCCTTGTAACCTTCGTCGCGCTCGACCTGCACCGCGATCTTGTCCATGATCGACACCGCCTCTTCCGGCCATTCGCCCGCTGCCGTTTCGGCGCTGAGCATCACCGCATCGGCGCCGTCATAGACCGCATTGGCGACATCGGACACTTCGGCGCGTGTTGGCGTGGGGCTTTCGATCATCGATTCGAGCATCTGCGTCGCGACGATCACCGGCTTGCCTGCCGTGCGCGCGGCGTTGACGATGCGTTTCTGAAGCGGCGGAACCTCATAGGGCTCCAGCTCGACGCCCAGATCGCCGCGCGCCACCATGATGCCGTCCGATTGCTCGATGATCTCGGTCAGCCGCCGAACCGCCATCGGCTTTTCGATCTTGGCGCAGAGCGCGGCCTTGCCGCCGATCAGCTTGCGCGCTTCGGCCAGATCTTCAGGGCGTTGCACGAAGCTCAGGCCCACCCAGTCAACGCCTTGCTCGATAGCGAAAGCAAGATCGCGGCGGTCCTTTTCGGTCAGTGCCGGGATCGGCACTTCGGCATCGGGCACATTCACGCCTTTGCGGTCGGATATCACGCCGCCGACTTCAGCCGAACAAAGGATCTCGTCTGCGCTCGCCTTGATCACCTTCAGCCGGATCTTGCCGTCATTGATCAGCAGCCGCTGGCCCTTTTCCAGAATTCCGAACAGTTCGGGATGGGGCAGGCAGACCCGCGTTTCATCGCCCGGCTCGGGATTGCGGTCGAGCGTGAAGTGGCCCGAATGGCGGATCACCGCTTGCCCCTCCTTGAACGTGCCCACGCGCAACTTGGGCCCCTGCAGGTCAGCCAGGATCGCGATCGGGCGGCTGAATTCCTTTTCCAGCGCCCGGATCGCCCGGATCGCCTCGCCGTGCACCGTGTGCTCGCCGTGGCTCATATTGACGCGAAAGGCGTCGGCCCCGGCCTTGAGCAGGCGGCGCAGCATCTCGGGCGAACGACTGGCTGGGCCGATAGTGGCGAGAATCTTGACCTTGCGGTTACGCGGATCGAGCCGGTTGAGTGAGGGCTTGGACATGGCAAACTGCTATGGCACAGCTATATTGCAAGACAAGGAATAGTAACCATGGATACGAATGCGCCCATTACCTCTGGCGATGCGCTTGATCAGCTGGACGATGCGGTGGCCGCCGCTGCCTTCCGTCGGCTGGTCCGGCATCTGCGCCATCGCCACGACGCGCAGAACATCGAACTGATGGGGCTAGCGGGCTTTTGCCGCAATTGCCTGGCAGACTGGATCCGTGATGCGGGATATGCAGGTGACAAGGCTGCGGCGCGAGAGTTGGTTCATGGCATGCGACAAGACGAGTGGAAGGCGACGAGGCAAAGCCCCGCGACCGCCGAACAGCTTGCTGCGATGGAAGCAAGTCTGAAAAAGAACCAGTAAGCGAAAAATAAGGTGGATTGATCCAGGGGCGGGTTCACGCCGCCCCGGTCGCTGGCTATCGCTCGTCCAACCGATTCTCATTCCAATGGAGACAGAACCAGATGGCTGAAGCCACCGATGACCGCCTGCGCCTTTTGATTGAACGCATTGAACGCCTCGAGGAAGAAAAGAAGGGCATCGCCGACGATATTCGTGATGTCTATGCCGAAGCCAAGGCGGTAGGTTATGACGCCAAGATCATGCGCCAGATCGTGCGCCTGCGGAAGATGAAGCCTGATGATCGGGCCGAAATGGAAATGGTGCTCGACACCTACAAGGCCGCGCTCGGCCTCGGTTAAGGAGAGAAGGACAATGGCAGGACCCTGGAAAGACGCACGCGGGATTATCGTCACCACCACACCCACGATCGAAGGGCAGCCAATCCAGCAGTATCTCGGCATCGTCACCGGCGAGGTGATCGTCGGTGCCAATATCTTCCGCGATCTTTTCGCCAATATCCGCGACATCGTGGGCGGCCGTTCGGGTAGCTATGAGCGCATCCTGGCCGAGGCGCGCGAACAGGCGATCCAGGAACTGCAGGCCGAATGCGGCGCGCGCGGCGGCAATGCCGTGGTCGGCGTCGATCTCGATTATGAAGTGATCGGCGATACCGGCTCGATGCTGATGGTTTCGGCCAGTGGAACAGCGGTCAGAATCTAGCCGTCTGAAACCGCATGGCGGCGGGGCACCGGCTTGCTGTGCAATTGGGTAATTGTGATACCGGGCGGCGGGTTTTACGCGCGGTCATCTGTTGACCGCTGCAAGGGGCTTTCATGGCCGATCAGGACCCGTTCGAATTTCGCCCCGCGCGCTTCACCGCTTCGGATGGGCTAGTGCTGGCCGGCGATGTTGGTGGGCCGGATGTTGCGCCGCTTGTTTTGCTGATGCATGGCGGCGGGCAGACCCGGCACAGCTGGGCAGGCGCCATGCGCGCGCTCGTCGCGGCAGGATACCGTGTGGTCAATCTGGATGCCCGTGGCCATGGCGAAAGCGAGTGGTCACCGACACAGGCCTATTCGATCCATGACCGGATTAAGGATATTCATGCCATTGTCGACGGGCATGACGGGCCATACGCGCTGGTTGGCGCATCGATGGGCGGGCTCACCTCCATTCATGCGATCGGTGAAGGGGCCTCGCCCGCTGCGCTGGTGCTGGTCGACATCGTCACCGACATGGAACCGGCAGGGGTAGAGCGCATCGTCGGCTTCATGAATGCGCACCACGCAGGATTTGCCTCACTGGATGAGGCGGCAGACGCGGTGGCAGCCTATTACCCTGAGCGCCCGCGGCCAGAAGATCCGAGCGGTTTGATGAAGAACCTGCGCCTGCGCGGCAATGGCCGGCTCTATTGGCACTGGGATCCGGTAATGTTCGGAGTTGAAGATCCGAGCAAGTTCCACGATCCCCTGCAGCGTTCAACCATGAGGCTGGGCGAACGGCCGGATGTGCCGGTGCTGGTCGTGCGCGGCAAGCTGTCCGATATGGTGTCTGATGCCAGCATCGCAGCTTTCCGCGCCAAGGTGCCGCATGCCGAAAGCGTGGATGTGGGCGACGCGGGCCATATGGTGGCAGGCGACAGGAACGATGCCTTCAATGCTGCGGTCATCGCCTTTCTTGAGCGGAGCATGCCCGTCTCGGGCTAGCCGCCAAAAGCGCTCGCCAGCGCCACAACACCCAGGATCAGCCCGTTGTGCGCGGCATGGAGCAACACGCAGCTCCACAGCCCGTAATGGACCCGCAAATAGGCCAGGATCGTGCCCAGCACGAATTGCGGAAGTACGAGTGGCAGCAGGATAGCGAGGCTGCCCTCTTCGTAATTCAGGAGGTGGATCGAAGCGAAGGCGAAAGTGCTGAGCCAGAAGATGATCGGGAAGATGGCGCGGAACCAGCCAAGTGCAGGCCGGTTCCGTAGCAACAGGATTGCCAGGAAGGCAAGCAATGCGGTGGCCACCAGCACAGCCAGATATTGTCCCTGGTCACGGGCAGCAAAGGAGAGAGTGACTGCTGTTCCCCCGCTTAGCATAACCAGAAATGCCAGCAGATGGCCGGGCCGTCCCGACAGCCAGCCACGAAACAGGATTTCTTCGGCAAGAGGCGCGGCGATAACCACCATAAGGGCCAGTCGCAGATCGATCTCGAAGCCGGACAACGCCGTTTGGGGCAGGTTTACGCCAACCATCAGGGCCAGCAAGGCGACAGAAACCAGCACCAGCATGATACCCAGATCAAGCACCAGCATGCGGAGAACCGCTTTCAAACTCCCGAATCCGAATGGAGCGGTTTGTTCGGGAAGTGCCGGGAGTTTAACGAAGGCCAAATAGCTCGCCCATTCCGCTTGCGCATGGATATGCGCGGGAAGGCTTGTGATTTTACGCGTCATGCGGCTAATGCGACCCCCTGTTCCCACCAATCGAGATTTGCGAAACGACATCCCATGGCAGGCCATTCCAAATTCAAGAACATCATGCATCGCAAGGGCGCGCAGGACAAGAAGCGCTCAAACCTCTTCTCCAAGCTTTCGCGCGAAATCACAGTCGCGGCGAAAATGGGCATGCCCGATCCGGACATGAATCCGCGCCTGCGCCTTGCGATCAATGCGGCCAAGGCGCAATCGATGCCGAAGGACAATATCCAGCGCGCGATCGACAAGGCATCTGCCAATGACGGAGATAATTACGAGGAAGTGCGCTATGAAGGCTATGGCCCGGGAGGCAGCGCGATCATTGTCGAGGCACTGACCGACAACCGCAACCGCACGGCCACCAATGTGCGCACCTGCTTTTCCAAGAACGGCGGCAATCTGGGCACTGAAGGTTCGGTGCAACACGGCTTCGAGCGGCTTGGCCTGATCGAATATCCGGCCAGTGCAGGCGATGAGGAAAAACTGCTGGAAGCCGCGATCGAAGCGGGTGCAGTCGACGTTGAAAGCAGCGAAGATGGCCACACCATCTGGACCGCTGCCGACGACCTTCACGCTGTTGCCAGCGCGCTCGAAGCCGTGCTTGGCGAAGCGGAAAACGTCAAGCTGGCGTGGAAGCCCAATATCACCGTCGAGATGGACGAATCGGGCGCGGCGACATTGCTGAAGCTGGTCGATGCGCTGGATGACGATGATGACGTTCAGACTGTGTGGGGCAATTACGAGATCAGCGACGAGATCATGGAGAAGATCGGCTGATGTGGAGCTTCGTCGCGAAGGCGCTGCTTGCCGGTGCGATGATCGCGGCGATTGCCGAAGTGGGCCGGCGGCTGCCCGCGATGGCGGCGCTGATTGCCTCGCTGCCACTGGTCTCGATCCTGGGCATGATCTTCCTTTGGCATGCGCGCCCGGATGCCGAAAACATGGCCACCCATGCCGAGGCAACCTTCTGGTTCGTCCTGCCCAGCCTCCCGATGTTTCTTCTGATGCCATTGATGCTGCGCCAGGGTTTCAGCTTCTGGATCACGCTCGCGGCAGGCTGCGCGCTGACCGTGGCGCTCTATTTCATCATGGTGCAATTCGGTCCGCGCATCGGCATCCGGATATGATTCCGATATGCTGATCCTTGGCCTCGACCCCTCGCTCAGCTGCACCGGTTGGGGCGTCATCCGGGTCGAGGGATCGCGCCTCGTCCATATCGCCAACGGCGAGATCAAGACGGATTCCAAGGCGCCGATGGCGCAGCGGCTCGATCACCTGCATGGCGCGATCGCCGCGGTGATCGCTGCCCATTCGCCCGACCGGGCTGCGGCGGAAGAAGTCTTCGCCAACAAGAACCCGCAATCGACCCTCAAGCTGGCGCAGGCGCGCGGCGCAGTGCTGGCTGCCTGCGGCGCGGCCAGCCTTCACGTCAGCGAGCATGCCGCGCGATTGGTCAAGAAGGCCGTTGTCGGCACCGGCGGGGCCGAGAAGGCGCAAGTCCAGGCCATGCTCAAAATACTTTTGCCGGGGGCGATAATTGCCGGGGCCGACGCCGCCGATGCGCTGGCAGTGGCGATCGCTGATGCCCATCTCAGGGGAACCGGCTGATGTATCTGGTGGTGTTTCGCAATCGCAAACGTGCCGATCTGGACCAGGCCGAATATGATGCCGAGGCTGACGCCATGCTCGCGCTTGCCTCGGTGCAGCCCGGCTTTCTCGGCTTCAAGAGCTTCACTGCCGAGGACGGCGAGGTTATCGCCCTGTCCGAATGGGAAAGCGAGGCGGCTGCCCGCGCCTGGGGCAAGGTGGCAGAACACCGCGCGGCCCAGGATAATGGCCGCAATGAATATTACGCCAGCTACACGCTGTTCGGCTGCGACAATCCGCGTATCCACCGCTTCGAAGCAAGGGACACCACCAAGTGACGATCCATTTTTACGGCATTCCCAATTGCGACACAGTGAAGAAGGCCCGCAGCTGGCTTGATGCAAAGGGCATCGCCTACGCATTTCATGACTACAAGAAGGAAGGTGCCGATCCGGCCAAATTGGCGCAGTGGATCGAGGCCAAGGGCGTGGATGTCGTGCTCAATCGCCGCGGCACGACCTTTCGCAAGCTGTCAGATGAAGAAAAGGCCGATATCGACGCAGCCAAGGCCGTCACATTGCTCGCACAATATCCAGGCATGATCAAACGCCCGGTGATCGAGCACGCAGGTGGCATTCTGGTAGGCTTCAAGGAAAGTGAATGGAACGCGGCGTTTTAAGTGGCGCTGTCGCCCCAGTCGCTGCCTTCCATGTGCGCGCGACCGGTCATGGCGCCCGCCTGCTTGTTGGCGGCGTTCCAGATATCATCCTTGATTCCCGCAACATCATAGCCGGCACCCCACATGCCGATGACCACGATCAAGGTCGCAAGGAGCAGTTTCTTGAACATAGCCCGCAAAAATACAGGGATCATTGCTAAGGTGAGGTTAAATTGTGGCTTTATCGGCCTGTTAACCGCAGTGAGCCTGGCAGCCGCATTCCCGGCGGCGGCCCATGCAATGGGTGATGACATGTTGATTATTGCCCATCGCGGCGCAAGTGCAGAACGGCCAGAGCACACGCTGGCCGCCTATGAACGCGCGATCGATCAGGGGGCTGACTATATCGAGCCCGATCTGGTCGTGACCAGGGACCTGGTGCTGGTTTCACGCCACGAGAACGAGCTATCGGACACTACCGATGTTGCCAGCCGGGAAGAGTTCGAGGATCGCCGCCGTGAAAAGACTGTTGATGGGCAGCGCATTGCAGGCTGGTTTGTGGAGGACTTTACCCTTGCCGAGCTACGCACCCTGCGCGCGAAGGAGCGGATTCCCGCCTTTCGCCCGGCCAATGCGCGCTTCAACGGGCTGTATCAGGTGCCGACGCTGGAAGAGATCGTAAAACTGGTACGGGCGAAAGAGGCGGACAAAGGAAGCAGGATCGGCCTCTATCCCGAGCTCAAGCATCCCAACTTCCTGCTGCAGGAGGCGGGGATCGACATGGTCGACCTGCTGCTCAAGGAACTGCGTAATCTCGGCATTACAGCGGCGGATCCGGTATTCATCCAGAGCTTTGAGGTCGGGACTTTGCGGCGGCTTGGCCAGCGCAGCGATTTCAAGCTGGTGCAGCTGGTGAAGCCCGAGGATGGCCCGGCCGATGAGCCCGCGATGCGCTATGCGGAAATGATCACGCCGACCGGGCTGGCGGAGATTGCCCGATATGCCGATGTGGTTGCGGCGCATATCGCCATGATTCTCGGGCCCGATGGCACCCCCACTTCGCTACCCGCCGATGCGAAGGCGGCAGGGCTCGCACTCCACGCCTGGACGCTCCGCCCCGAAAATGCCTTCCTGCCTGCCAGCCTGCGTGGCAGCGGCGGTGATGCGGGCAGAGGCGACCAGGCTGCATTGCTTGGCCTGCTTGGCCGGGCAGGGGTTTCGGGCGTGTTTGCCGACGATCCCGGCGGTGCAGTCAGCGCGCGGGACGGGCGCTGAAGATAAAATTTAGTGACACGTCATCGGACAGGTGGAGGCCCTTGCCCGGCCGCCACGCAATTCCGCGCACTTCCCCCATGGCCAGGCCAGCCTCGGCCAGCAGGTCAGCGAGTTCCTCTGGCGTCACGAAGTCGTTCCAGTCATGCGTGCCGCGCGGGACATAGCCGACGCGCTCTGCCGCCTCGACCAGCAGCAGGCGGCTCGCCGCCGTGCGGTTGGGAGTGGACATGACCAGCAGGCCGTCAGGCTTGAGGCTTGCACCAACGGCTGCAAGGAAAGCGCCTTTGTCAGCCACATGCTCCAGCACCTCGAACGAGGTGACGAGATCGAAGGTACCGAGATCGAGGCTGGCGAGCTCGCCCGCCATATAGCGGATGTCGAGCCCGGCACCTGCGGCATGCGCGCTAGCGACGCCGATATTCTCGGCTGAGGCATCGACGCCGGTCACCTGCGCGCCGAGCCGGGCCAGCGGCTCGCACACCAGCCCGGCGCCGCAGCCCACGTCGAGCGCGCTCTTGCCGGCGAGCGGCCGGGGCGCGCGGATATCGCCGCCCCAGTGGCGGTCGATCGCTTCGCGCAGGAAAGCGAGGCGCACCGGATTGACCTGGTGCAGCGAAGCCATCGGGCCCTTGGCATTCCACCATTCGCGCGCCAGCGATGAAAAATGCGCTGCTTCCTCTGGGCGGATGGTTACATTTGTGACATTTGCCTTTGTCATTGTGCGTCCCTAACAGCGCGCACAGATTCGAACCAGCTTGGAGCGCAAAAGCCTTGGCACGCATCGTGATGAAATTCGGCGGCACCTCGATGGCGGGGACCGAGCGCATTCGTCGCGTGGCGAATATCGTGCGCAAACAGCAGGCCGCCGGGCACCAGGTGGCAGTGGTTGTTTCGGCCATGGCGGGCGAAACCGATCGGCTGGTCAATTTTTGCCGCGAAGCCAACGCGATCTATGATCCGGCGGAATATGACGTGGTGGTTGCCAGCGGCGAGCAGGTGACCAGCGGATTGCTGGCGCTGACCCTGCAATCGATGGGTTGTAGGGCGCGCAGCTGGCTCGGCTGGCAATTGCCCGTGCGTACCATCGAAGCGCATGCCAAGGCGCGGATAGAATCGATCGAGGCGGATGCGCTGATCGCTTCGATGGAGGCAGGCGAAATCGCCGTCATCCCTGGCTTCCAGGGGCTCGGCGATGACGGCCGGATCACCACGCTTGGGCGCGGAGGGTCTGACACTTCTGCTGTGGCGGTTGCTGCGGCAGTGCATGCCGATCGCTGCGATATCTACACCGATGTCGATGGGGTCTACACCACCGATCCGCGGATCGTGGCCAAGGCACGAAAGCTCAAGGCCGTGACCTATGAGGAAATGCTCGAGCTGGCCTCGGTCGGGGCCAAGGTGCTTCAGACCCGCTCGGTCGGCCTGGCGATGAAAGCGGGCGTTCGCGTGCAGGTGCTTTCAAGCTTCCTGGGCGATGACGCGGTCCCCGCAGACGACCTGCCCGGTACATTGATCGTGTCGGATGATGAAATGAGCCAGCTAGTGGAGGACGGCAACATGGAACGCCAACTCGTGACCGGTATCGCGCATGACAAGAATGAAGCGAAGGTGATTCTTACCCGCGTGCCTGACAAGCCGGGCGCTGTGGCGCATATTTTCGAGCCGCTGGCTGCTGCCTCGATCAATGTCGACATGATCATCCAGAATGTCGGCCGCGACAAAGGCGAGACTGACGTGACCTTCACTGTACCTCAAGCCGACCTTGCCCGCGCACAGGCGCTGCTGGAGGACAAGCGCGAGGAAATCGGGTTCAACCGTATCATTACCGACAACAAGATCGCCAAGGTAAGCGTGGTGGGCGTGGGGATGAAAAGCCATGCCGGTGTTGCCAGCACCATGTTCCGCGCACTCAGCGATCGCGGGATCAATATCCAGGCGATCTCGACCTCCGAGATCAAGGTTTCGGTGCTGATCGACGAGGACGAGACCGAACTGGCCGTGCGCGTGCTCCACACTGCCTATGGCCTTGATGCCAAGGATGAGGCTGCTTAGTGGCAGCCCCGGTTAAGCGGATGATCCCCTGCGCCTGGCTGGCCAACCCGCCGCGAAGGTAGCACATCGCGTCGCGCCGAGCGTGGCCGATAACCGAATCTTAATGCTCTCGGACGACCTCTTGGGGTCTAGCAAGGAGAGCAAACCATCCCGATCGAGGCGCAACTGTTTCAAGACACGGCCGGGCCTGATTCGCGGCTGCATGACCGACGCTATCTATACCTTAAGACAAGCGGCGGCACTGCAACGAGCGAACGGGCCAATGTCACCGTGCACAATGTCTCGGCAACCGGCATGCTGATCGAGACTGAGCTTGAACTCGGCTCTGGTGCGGAAATTGAAGTCGATCTCCCCCATGAGGGAGCAGTGGTTGCTCGCGTCGTGTGGTCAAGCGGCAGCCTGTTCGGATGCCAGTTCAATCGCGCCATCGGCACCGCCGCGCTCAGCGCGGTCGAGCTCAGGGCGGGCGCGCCGCTTCCCCCAATGCCCGCTGCGCCTGTGGACACCGCCTTGCTCGGCGCCGGACTGGGCAAGAAGCTGGAGCAGACCCGCAAGGCCCGGGGGCTAACCCTGGCCCAGGTCGCCGACCAGCTGGGCGTTAGTAAACCCACCGTTTGGGCGTGGGAAAAGGGCAAGGCTCGCCCCGTGGATGACCGCATTCCCGCGATCGCAGAAGTGCTGGGGCTGAATCCAGAAGAGCTGATTTCGGCGCATCATCCTGTGGGTGTTTCCCAATTGCTGCATACCAGCCGTGACCAGATAGCCAGGGCGCTGGGCCTGGACGCCCGCATGGTTCGCATCCTGATCGAAATCTGACTGCCAGTGCATTATTCTTCAATGCGAACAGATTTCTTCACCTCCGGATGTATTATGGTAAACAAGGATATAAATTGATTCGTTTTTTAGTCAGGTTAACTTAACAAACTAAACGATTGCCAGGTGAAATACTTGAAAAACAGGTAATCTTGTCAATAAATTCGTAAACCGGTTAGTTAAGTTATACACAGGGCCTGACGGCGGGTTGATGGGTTTGGTCGCGCAAGCCGGGGGCATTCGGCAATGAAGGAATCCTTCTCCGGAAGATACGGGGAAATATTGCAGGACATGCTGGCTGAAACAGCCGGCAGCATCTTGATCAAAACCGATGTGGAAGGATTTATCGAGGACGCTTCGCGCGGAATTGAGGCCTTGGGGCTGCGCCTGTCTGAGATGCTGTTCAAGCCTCATCTGGCGGATCTTACCACGCCCGGGCACGCCGAAGCGGTGCGCGCCTATCACGAGGAATCGCTGGCCGGTTGCACGCCAGCCAACCGGCTCGAATTTCCGCTGGCCAGCGGCTCGCCGGAAAAGGCCTGGTACGCGCTCAGCCTGCGCCCTGCCCCTGATGAGCAGGGCAGAATTGTCGGCGCGCTGGGTCTTTTGCGATCGGTTGAAGGCCGCCGTTCTCTGGAAGGCGAGCTGGCGGCGGCTGCCATGACCGATGCTGCCACCGGCCTTGCCAATGCTCGCGCATTCCAGGCGATGCTCGCACAGTTGCTGGCTCGCAGGTCAAACGGGGCCGTCGCGCTCTTCGAGATTGACCGATTTGCCGCATTCAAACTGCGCTTCGGCCATGCGATTGCCGATGATGTTCTGTGGGCGTTTGGCAGCTTTCTGGCCAATGTCCTGCCCGAAGATCGCATTCTGGCCCGGCTCGATGGAGACCGCTTTGCGGTATTGATGCCTGATTGCGCGGCACCTGATGCCTTGGCGCTTACGCAGGATGCACTGGCGAC
This sequence comes from Altererythrobacter chaiwopuensis, assembly GCF_054957755.1. Lineage (NCBI taxonomy): Bacteria > Pseudomonadati > Pseudomonadota > Alphaproteobacteria > Sphingomonadales > Erythrobacteraceae > Altererythrobacter > Altererythrobacter chaiwopuensis. Next base: position 221,619 of record NZ_JBTXJG010000001.1, on the reverse strand, counting down.
TTTTGCGAGCCTTTCCGGTGAAGTGAAAGGCGGCGATATGCGGCTGACGGCCTCTGCCGGAGTTGCGAGCTTTGCGGGATCGCTCGATACGGTCATGGCGCATGCAGAGCGTGCGCTGGTGGTGGCCCGGGCCATGGGCGGGCGCAGGGCCGAAATCCGCCACGACCACTCCGGCAAGGGATCCCGGCTAACCGGCACCTAACCAACCCAACCGTTGGCTTGGCCAGGTTCTGCGGCTAGAGCCGTGCCATGTCATTCACCAAGAAAATCCTGCTGCTCGGCTCTGGCGAACTGGGCCGCGAGTTCACCATCTCGGCCAAACGCCTGGGTGCCTATGTCATCGCCTGCGATGACTATGCCCATGCGCCCGCCATGCAGGTGGCCGATGCAAGCGAAGTGTTCTCCATGCTCGATGGTGCAGCCTTGCGCGCCGTAGCGGAGAGACACCGGCCTGACCTGATCGTGCCGGAGATCGAGGCAATCCGCACAGAGGTGCTGGGCGAACTAGAAGCGGAAGGCTTCAACATCGTTCCCTCTGCCCGCGCCACGCAGCTGACCATGAACCGTGACCGGATCCGCGATGTGGCCGCGCAGGAGCTGGGCCTGGCGACTTCTGTGTATCGCTATGCCGAAAATTTGGAGGAAGTGCGGGCCGCGGCGCAGCGCACCGGCTTTCCCTGCGTCATCAAGCCGGTCATGTCCTCATCGGGCAAGGGGCAGAGCAAGGTCGACAGTGCGGCCGGGCTCGAAGCGGCGTGGGATTATGCCGTGGCCAATATGCGCGGCGATCGCAGCCGGGTGATCGTCGAGCAGTTCATCGATTTCGACTATGAAATCACCTTGCTTACGGTGCGGCATGCGGGCGGGGTAACCTTCTGCCCGCCGATAGGCCACCGGCAGGAACGCGGCGACTACCAGGAAAGCTGGCAACCCACCCCGATGAGCGAGGCGGCCATCGCCAAGGCGCAGGATATGGCGCGCAAAGTGGTCGAGAATCTCGCTGGCGCTGGCCTTGGCTGGGGCCTGTTCGGCGTCGAATTCTTTGTCAGGGGTGAGGAGGTGATCTTCTCGGAACTCTCCCCGCGACCGCATGACACCGGAATGGTGACGCTGATCTCGCAGAACCTGACCGAGTTCGACCTGCATGCCCGGGCGATCATGGGCCTGCCGGTTCCCGCCGAAATCCGCGCGCGGCCATCGGCTTCGGCGGTCATCCTGGCGGATCGCGAGAGCGCGGATTTTGCCTTTAGCGGAGTGGAAGATGCGCTGGGCGTGACGGGCGGCACGGTTGACCTGCGCCTGTTCGGCAAGCCGACCACGCGGCCCTATCGCCGCATGGGCGTGGCCCTGGCCGTGGCTGACAATACAGACACGGCGCGGCGCATCGCTGCCGAAGCGGCTGGCAAGGTGAGAATCCTCTATAATGACTGACATGCTTGCCGCGCGCGGGCTTCGGCCCTAATCGGCGGCGCATGAGCAATTATCCCAAGACCAGCCGCCTGATGCAGCGCGGCACCGATTTCCTCGGCTGCGATTATGCGATTCTGTGCGGCGCGATGAGCTGGGTATCCGAGCGGAACCTCGTTTCGGCCATCAGCAATGCCGGCGGCTTCGGCGTGATCGCGTGCGGCGCGATGACGCCCGAACTGCTCGACACCGAAATCGCCGAGACGAAGAAGCTGACATCCAGGCCGTTTGGTGTGAACCTGATCACGATGCACCCGCAGCTGTTCGAGCTGATCGATGTCTGCAAGCGGCACGGCGTCGGGCATGTGGTGCTCGCTGGCGGCATCCCGCCCAAGGGCAGCGTCGAAGCAATCAAGGGCGAAAGCGGCAAGGATGCGAAGGTCATCTGCTTCGCCCCCACGCTGGCGCTGGCGAAGAAGCTGCTGCGTTCCGGCGTTGATGCACTGGTGATCGAAGGGATGGAGGCCGGTGGCCATATCGGCCCGGTATCGACCAGCGTGCTGGCGCAGGAGATGCTGCCTGAGCTGGCGGACGAGCATCTGATCTTTGTTGCCGGCGGGATCGGCAAGGGCCAGGCGATCGCCGGCTATCTCGAGATGGGCGCGGCGGGCGTGCAGCTGGGCACGCGCTTTGCCTGCGCCACGGAAAGCATTGCCCACCCCGATTTCAAGAAGGCCTTTTTCCGCGCCAGCGCGCGCGATGCGATCGCCAGCGTGCAGGTCGATCCGCGGCTGCCGGTAATCCCGGTCCGCGCGCTCAGGAACAAGGGTACGGAGGAATTCACTGCCAAGCAGTTCGAAGTGGCGGGCAGGCTCGACCGGGCGGAAGTCGACATGGGCGAAGCGCAGCTCCAGATCGAACATTTCTGGGCAGGGGCGCTGCGCCGCGCAGTGATTGACGGTGATGTCGAAGGCGGCAGCCTGATGGCAGGCCAGTCGGTCGGCATGGTCAAGGCAGAAGAGCCGGTCGCAGACATCATCCAGACCCTGATGGCTGAAAGCGAAGAGGCGTTGACGCGGCGCTGACATGGCTGGGCCGCTTGTCCTGACCCTGTCGTGCCCTGACCGGCCCGGCATCACCGCCCGGGTAAGCTCGCTGCTGTTCGAGCGCGGCGGCAATGTGCTCGAAGCGCAGCAGTTCAACGATTGCGAGAGCGACCGCTTCTTCATGCGCGTCGAATTCGATCCGGGCGCCGTACCGCGCGAGGAAATCCGCGCAGGCATCGCCCCGCTGGCGGGCGAGTTCGAGATGCAATGGAAACTTTCGTTGCGCGATCGGCCACGCCGGGTGATGATCATGGTCAGCAAGTTCGACCATTGCCTCGCCGATCTGCTCTATCGCTGGCGCATCGGGGAGCTGCCGATGGAGCCGGTGGCGATCGTGTCAAACCACCCGCGCACAGCGATCCACCACACCGATATTGGCGGCGTGCCGTTCCACCACTTGCCGGTCGCGCGCGAAACCAAGCCTGAGCAGGAGGCGCAGGTTCGCGCCATCGCAGAAGAATGCGATGCCGAGCTGGTGGTGCTGGCCCGTTACATGCAGATCCTGTCAGACGAGCAGGCGGCGTTCTTCTCGGGCCGTTGCATCAATATCCACCACAGTTTCCTGCCGGGTTTCAAGGGCGCCAAGCCCTATCACCAGGCGCATGCTCGCGGGGTGAAGATGATCGGCGCCACCGCGCATTACGTCACGCATGACCTTGATGAAGGCCCGATCATCCACCAGGATGTCGAGCCGATAACCCACGCCGACACGCCCGGGGAACTGGTGCGCAAGGGGCGCGATATCGAACGGCGCGTGCTGGCCGAAGCGGTGCGGCTGCACCTTGAGGAACGCGTCCTGCTCAATGGCACACGCACCGTGGTATTCAGGGGCTGATGCCGGGCAGCGCGCTGCCCTCAGTCAAGCCCCGCTGCCTTGTCCTCATTGGCACGGGCGATGATATAGGCGCGGATCGCGTCTGCCTCCGGTTCGGTCAGGCTTTCGGCAAAGCTCACCATGCCCCGGTCCTGCAACATGCCCCCGCGCACGACCTGAAGGAATGTGTCGCGGCTTTGCAGCGTGCCCGATCGCCGCAGATCAGGCAGGACGGTTGATCCCACCGCTGCAGGAGCATGGCACACCGCGCAATAGCGGGCGTATTTCTGCTTGCCGAGCGCAATGGTTTCAGCGTTGGCCCGGCTCGGGGGTGGATCGAGCGGCAGTTTGGCCAACTCCGGCTGGGGCGGCAGCTTGCCAGCGGCACCGAGTTTGAAAACCAGCAGTCGGCTGATGTTCTGGACCGGCTTGGCGTCATCGATCAAACCGCCATCGGCGGTGATGGCATAAGCGCCGCCCCAGCCTGCCAGAACCGCCACATATTGTTCGCCAGCGATAGTGTAGGTGACGGGCGGAGCAACTACGCCTGTTTGTGCGGGAAAGCTCCACAGTTTCGTGCCGTTTGCCGCATCATAGGCATTGAATTCGCTGGAGGAATTGCCCTGGAATACCAGGCCGCCACCGGTTGCCAGCACACCGCCGTTCCACGGACCGGCATGCTCCACTTCCCAGCGTGCCTTCTGGGCCACCGGATCCCATGCCAGCAGCTTGCCCCGCACAGTGCCATATACCTGTTTGCGGATTTGCGGGTCAGGCGGGAGATCGCCAGCGCCAAGGTCATAACCGACATTGAAGCCGCGCTTGGGATCAGGCTTCCAGCCCTTGAGGGGGGCGTAGATAGAGGCTGCTTCGAACGCCGGGATGTAGACCAGGCCTTCGCCAGGGTGATAGGCCATGGGATGCCAGTTATGTCCGCCTAGCGGCCCTGGCATGACCAAGGCCGGCTTTCCGGTTTTTTCGGTGCGGGCTTCGGGATTTTCGATGGGCCTGCCGTTCTCATCTATGCCCAGGGCCCAGCTTTGCGGGATATAGGGCTGTCCGCTGATGAACTTGCCGGTTTCGCGGTCGATGACGTAGAAAAATCCGTTCTTCGGCGCCTGCATCAGCACCTTGCGCGGTTTTCCGTCGATTTCCAGATCGGCCAGCATGATGTGCTGGGTGGCGGTATAGTCCCAGGTCTCGCCCGGCGTAGTCTGGTAATGCCACACATATTCGCCGCTATCCGGGCGGATCGCGACGATCGAGGATAGGTAGAGATTGTCACCATCGCCGGTGCCGTCTTCGCCGGGGCTGCGATATGCGCGGTTCCAGGGTGATCCGTTGCCCACGCCGATATAGAGCAGGTCGAGATCGGGATCGTAGGCCATCGCATCCCACACAGTGCCGCCGCCGCCAAGCTTCCACCACTCGCCGCTCCAGGTTTCGGCCGCAGCTTTGAGATATTCGGGATCGTCGTCACTCGGCTCGTCGGGCACGGTGTAGAAGCGCCACAGCTCATCGCCGTCCTTTGCATCATAGGCAGCGATATAGCCGCGCACACCGAATTCGGCCCCACCATTGCCGATCAGCACCTTGCCGTCGATCACCCGCGGTGCACCGGTAATGGTGTAGGATTTTTCTGGATCGGTGGTCTGCTTTTCCCAGATCACCTTGCCGCTGCCGCGTTCCAGCGCGATCAACCGGCCGTCCAGCGTGCCGAGGAACAGCCTGTCGCCCCAGGTCGCGAGCCCGCGATTGACCACGTCACAGCAGGCCTTGGCCGCGGTTTCGCCGGGAACTTGCGGGTCATATTCCCATAACAGCTTGCCGCTGGCGCCATCGAAGGCTTTCACCTTGCTCCAGGCGGTGGTGAGGTAGAGTTTGCCATCAATCACAAGCGGGGTGGCTTCCTGCCCCCGCGCGGTGTCCATATCAGCGAACCAGGCCAGGCCCAGCTGGTCGACATTGCCGGTATTGATCTGGTCAAGCGGGGAAAAGCGTTGCTCCGAGTAAGTGCGCCCATAGGTGATCCAGTTGGCACTATCGGCATCGGCATTGAGCAGCTCTTCCGAACCGATCCGGCCGCTATCGCTGCATCCGGCGAGCAGCAGGCTGGCAGCGCTCAAGGCTGCTACGATAAAACCGTTCGCTTTCATTGCGCTATCTCTCCCCAAAGAACTGGCGCTTGGTCCACCTTCCGTTCTCGTCCGCGAAGCAGACTGCCGCGAAGTTGCGCAACTGTCCATTGTGCAAATAAGCTAGTCAGGGCAGGATCAGGCCAATCGAAGGAGCAGACGATGTGTGATGAAGCAATGATAACCCGCTGGGCGAAGGAAGGGCTTAGCCGCCGCCAGTTCGGCACGCTGGGCGGGATCGCGGTGCTGGCCGCCTGCAACCCTGGCGATGGGTTGGCCGACAACGGTAATTCGGCGCTGCTCACCGAAAGCACGGTCTCCTTCGGTACGCCCGACGGGACGATGGACGGCTTCTTCGTCCACCCCGCATCCGGAGCGCATCCCGCCGTGCTGCTGTGGCCTGATATCGCCGGCATTCGCGAGGCCAAGCGTATTATGGCGCGGCGGCTGGCGGGCGCAGGCTATGCGGTCCTCGTCGCCAATCCCTATTACCGCGACGCCAAGGGCGAGATATGGAAGGACTTCGCCGATTTCGCCGGCAATGACGGTTGGCCCATGGCGCGCGAGATGCGCGGGCATCTGGACGCAGAGGCGATCATGCGCGATGCCGTTGCGGCAATCGGCTGGCTCGACACGCAGGCAGCGGTCGATATCGCGCGCGGCGTGGGCACACAGGGTTATTGCATGGGCGGGCCCTTCACCTTCTGGACCGCGGCGGCGGTGCCATCGCGGGTCCGCGCGGCGGCAAGTTTCCACGGCGGCGGGCTGGTTCGCGAGGGCGATCCGCTGAGCCCGCACGCGCTGATCGGCCAGACGCAGGCGAGCTTCCTCGTCGCCATCGGGCAGAACGACGATGACAAGGCGCCCGAGGAAAAGACTGTGCTGGCCGAGGCGTTCAAGGCTGCCGGTCGTCCTGCGCAGGTCGAGGTGTTCGATGGCGACCATGGCTGGACCGTGCCTGACAGCCCGGTTTATGCCCAGGCAGCGGCGGAAAAGGCCTGGACCGATCTGCTGGCGCTTTACGGCAAGGCACTGTGACGCCGGGATCGGTCGCTCACCGCGCGCAAGCATGCAAATAAGCGGAACGGTCACTGTTATCGATCCGCTTTTGCTTGGCCCACGAGTGGATGGACGTTACTCTGCCACTCGACCCCGGTTTCTGGAGTAGCATTGATGGAATATATTGCCCTCGCCGCGCTTGTGTTCTTGCTGATCGTGTTCTTGCTGATGGCGGTGCGGGTCGTGAGGCAGGGCTATGTCTACACGATAGAACGGCTCGGAAAATTCACCATGCCTGCCGAACCGGGCTTGCACATCATCATCCCTTTCGTCGACCGCGTTGGCCAGAAGGTAAACATGATGGAGCAGGTGCTCGACATTCCGGGGCAGGAAATCATCACCGCCGACAACGCCATGGTCGGCGTGGATGCGGTGGTGTTCTTCCAGGTACTTGATGCGGGCAAGGCAGCCTATGAAGTTTCCAGCCTCTATCAGGCGATCATGGCGCTCACGACCACCAATCTGCGCACAGTGATGGGCAGCATGGATCTGGACGAGACGCTTTCGAAGCGGGATGAGATCAACGCCCGCTTGTTGGCCGTGGTCGATCATGCAACTTCGCCCTGGGGCGTGAAGATCACCCGCGTCGAGATCAAGGATATCCGCCCGCCGCACGATATCTCCGAAGCCATGGCGCGGCAGATGAAGGCAGAGCGGCTGAAGCGCGCGGAAATTCTCGAGGCTGAAGGTGACAAGACCAGCTCTATCCTGCGCGCCGAGGGGCGAAAACAATCTGCCATCCTCGAGGCTGAAGGCAAGCGCGAAGCGCAGTTCCGCGATGCCGAAGCACGCGAGCGCGCGGCCGAGGCGGAAGCGCGCGCAACGCAGATGGTATCGGATGCGATTGCCGCTTCGGGCAATCAGGCGATCAACTATTTCATCGCACAGGAATACACCAAGGCGGTGGCCAAATTCGCTGAAAGCCCCAACGCCAAGACCATTCTGTTCCCGGTAGAGGCGACCCAGTTGATTGGATCGCTGGGCGGGATCGGCGAGCTGGTGCGCAGTGCAATCCAGCCAGCCGAAGGCGACGTCACAACCGCGATGGGCTCTCGCTCAGGCACGCAACTTACACCGGGAAAGCCGCGTACCAGCGTGCCTCGCACAGGGGATAGTTGATGGACGGCCTCGAAGGCTTTGATGCGCATTGGATTTGGATTGCCATTGGGCTGATCCTTGCCGCACTGGAAATGCTGGTGCCGGGGGTTTACCTGATCTGGCTCGCCGTTGCTGCGGTCATCACCGGTGTGCTCACTCTGGGCCTTGGTCTCGGCTTTCCTTCGCAGATTGTCATCTTTGTATTCCTGTCGCTGATCGCGGCTTTCAGCGCGCGGCGAATGCTGCGCGATTCGCCGATCGAAAGTTCGGATCCCCTGCTCAACCGGCGCGGCTCGCGCCTGGTGGGGGAGACCGCGATCGTTACCCAGGCGCTCGATGGTGGATCGGGCCGCATCAAATATGGCGATAGCGAATGGATCGCGCGCGGGCCGGACATGGGGATTGGCACAAGGGTGCGTATCATCGGCAGCGACGGGGCGGTCCTGCAGGTGGAGCGGGCAAACCTGCTAGGCACCGAAACCGGCACGGCGCCGGAAGCGGACGACAACTGAACCGCTTCAGCCCGCGGCGGCTTGCCCCGTGCTGAACCGGCCATGCCTGCGATAGCGCAGCATCCACTTGTCGAGAAACAGCCCTAGCGGGCGCGGCTGGATTCCTAGCGCCGCAAATCCGGGATATTGGCCCGAAACACTGTTCCCCTGCTTCAGCAAACCCCATTGCGCGCGGCTCAGGGGCGTCAGCGGCATGGCGGCGAAACCTGCCGATGCAGCATCCGGCATGGGGATAAAATGGCGTTTGCGCCCCTGCGCGGCGGCAATCCTGCGATTGATTTCGAGCATGGTCAGCTTCTCAGGCCCCCCCAATTCATATGTCTTGCCGCCATGCTTGCCAGGATCGCCGATAGCCGCTGCGATCGCTTTGGCCACATCATCGACATAAACCGGCTGGAACACCGCATCGGGGCCAAAAACCGGCAGCACCGGCATCCACTGGATCAGCCCCGCGAACATGTTCACGAAATTATCGTCCTTGCCGAAAATCACCGAAGGCCTGATGATCGTCGCGTTGGGGAACCCTTCCGCCACTTCGCGCTCACCCAAAGCCTTTGCACTGGCATAGGCGATCGGGGAATCCGCATCGGCGCCGATGGCGCTGACGTGTACGAATGCCCTTGCTCCGGCGGTCTTGGCCAATTTCGCCATCCGGCCGGGCGCCTTGCCCATAAGCTGGCGCAGGTCGCCGTCAAAGGCACCGACCAGATTGACCACCGCCTCGCTACCGGCAAGCGCGGCTTCAAGGCTGCGTCCATCGGTGATGTCGCAGCGCTGGAACTGCACCTGGCCAAGATTGGCCAGCGGCTTCAGCGCAAAAGCTCTTTCGGGATGGCGGCTTGCAATGCGCAGTCTTGCGCCGCAACTTAGCAGCGCCTGCGCCACATAATTTCCCAGGAAACCGCTGCCACCGAATATGGTGACGAGCTTGTCCTTCAGGGGGGCGGTGTTGGCCATGATCTATCCGTCCTGCCGAGCCGGTATGCACAATGGAGCGCGCCTTGCCGTAACGCGCAGCGCACTGCAAGCGTTCCTAAGCAAGATTGTGCTTTCTTGCGTTGACAGATGACGCCTGCAATCGCTATTGGCCCGCCCCTACCTGCGGCCCGGCTTACGATGACCGGACGCACTGTGTGCCCAGATGGCGGAATTGGTAGACGCACCGTCTTCAGGTGGCGGCGCTCGCAAGGGCGTGGAGGTTCGAGTCCTCTTCTGGGCACCATGGCCTCTCAAGTGACTGAGAGTGCTCGAAAGCCATGAAAATAAAAGGATTTTTGACGGTTGGCTGTTGCATGTGTAGCAGGGAACATGACCGTGAGAAACGACATCCAGAACCGCAACGGAACCTATTGTTTCCGGCGTGTCGTTCCTCCTGGCCCTCATCATCGTTTTGACCGACAGTGGCAAACCGCCATCCGAATGGCTTCTGGAGGGCTGGCTGGACCGGAGATTTGTTGAGTGTTACACGATTGGGGACTGATGCCAGCGCCGAACGAACCAGGATCAGGACCAATCAAGCACATGGCTGAAGATCAGGGCCTGTCCAGCATGGCAGAAGGCACGTCTCCCGAATTCCTTTTCCGGGTTCGCGCGGATATGCTGGCGTTTGCCCGGCAGCAGTTGGGCGACGACTCAGAGGCCGAAGACGTAGTGCAGGAAGCTCTTGCCGGCGCGCTTCGCAGCGCGGCGAGTTTCAGGGGCGAGGCGGCGCTCAAGACCTGGATCATCGCCATCCTCAAGCACAAGATCGCCGATTTGCTGCGCGCACGTCAACGGCGCCGGGTCAGCTCCCGTCAGATGGCGATGGCGGCTGACGATGGCCCACTGCCCGATATGTTCGACCGGCGCGGCATGTGGCATGATGCCGCCCGGCCGGCGCAGTGGGAAGATCCCGAGGCCGATCTCAATTCGCGCCAGTTTCTCGAGGTGTTCTATGCCTGCCTCAACCGGCTTCCCGCGCAGCAGGGGCGGGTGTTTTTGATGCGAGAGGTTATTGACCTGGAAACCCCCGAAATCTGCCTTGAACTGGGACTTTCGGTGTCCAACGTTCATGTCATTCTGCACCGCGCCCGGCTCGCGCTCAGGGCATGTCTTGAAACGCATTGGTTTGGAGAAGGAGCCGCGTCGAAATGAATTGTCAGCATGCGACCGGGCTGGTTTCGCAAGCGCAGGACCGCAAGCTTACGCTTGGCGAGCGCATCAGGCTGCGGATGCACTTGCTGATATGTCGGCCATGCCGTCAGTTCGAGCGCCAGCTGCCGCAGATCAGACGCGCGGCCAAATGCCTGGCGGAACCTGTTGATCGCTCCAAACCGTAAGATATGCGAAGCAGGAACGACAAACAGGTCGCAAACACCAATCGACTGGAAAGCAAATGTACAAACGCCTTGCCCTGATTGTCCTTTTCCTAGCCGTCATCGCGGCATGGGTGCAGTTTGACCTGGGGCAGTATCTCACGATCGAGACGCTCAAGGCGCAGCAATCGACAATTGACGGCTTCTATCGCGCCAATCCTGTGCTGGTGCTGGCGGCGTTTTTTGCGATCTATGTCGCGCTCACCGCGATGTCATTTCCCGGTGCTGCTATCATGACCTTGGCCGCCGGTGCTATTTTCGGAATAGTCACCGGGACGATCCTCGTCTCCTTCGCTTCGACGATCGGGGCTACACTGGCGTTTCTCGCATCGCGCTACCTGTTCCATGACGCGGTGCAGGCGCGCTTCGGAGAACGATTGAAGCGGATCAACGAGGGGGTGGAGCGCGATGGTGCATTCTACCTCTTCTCGCTCAGACTGGTGCCGGTATTTCCCTTTTTCGCGGTCAATCTGCTGATGGGTCTGACACCCATCAGGGTCTGGACATATTTCTGGGTCAGCGAGGTCGGTATGTTGCTGGGCACGATCGTATACGTCAATGCGGGGACACAGCTGGCCGGGATCGAAAACCTGTCCGACATTGCATCGCCTGGCCTGCTCGCTTCGTTCGCCGCGCTGGGTCTGCTGCCGTGGCTCGGCAAATGGATCATGAGCCTGATCAAGCGCCGCCGGGTTTATTCAGGCTGGAAGAAGCCACGGCATTTTGACCGCAATCTGGTGGTGATCGGCGCCGGTGCGGCCGGGCTCGTCTCGGCCTATATCGCCGCCACCGTCAAGGCGAAGGTCACGCTGGTCGAAGCCGGGAAGATGGGCGGAGACTGCCTCAATTACGGCTGCGTTCCGTCCAAAGCGCTGATCAAGTCCGCCAAGGTTGCCGAACAGATGCGGCATGGCGATCGTTACGGACTGGAAAGCGCCGAACCGCGCTTCAGCTTCCGGCAGGTGATGCAGCGCATCCACGATGTCATCGCCGAGATCGAGCCGCATGACAGCGTCGAACGTTACACCGGCCTGGGGGTCGATGTCGTAAAGGGTTATGCCAGGATCATCGATCCATGGACGGTCGAGATCGCGTGCGACGACGGCACCGTACAGCGCCTCACTACCCGCTCGATCGTCATCGCTGCAGGCGCGGAACCGCTGGTGCCAGACCTGCCCGGCCTTGCCGAATCCGGCTATCTCACCAGCGACACCTTGTGGGAAGAATTCGCCCAGCTTGATGAAATACCTGGGCGCATTGTCCTACTCGGCGGCGGGCCGATTGGGTCGGAGCTCAGCCAGGCACTGGCGCGGCTCGGCGCTGAAGTGACCCAGGTAGAGATGGCGGATCGCTTGCTGACCCGCGAGGACCGCGAGGTTTCCGAACTGGCCCAGGCCGCGCTGGAAGCTTCCGGAGTGACGGTCCTGACCGGTCACCAGGCCTTGCGGGCCGAAACGCATGGCGGCACGCGCGTGCTGATCGCCAGGAACGACGAGGGTGAGCAGGCTCTGCCCTATGATGCGCTGATAGTTGCGATCGGGCGCAAGGCGCGGCTGTCAGGCTATGGGCTGGAGGAACTGGGTATCGAGACCGGGAAGACCGTGGTGACGGACGAATACCTCGCCACCGTTTTCCCCAATATCTATGCTGCGGGGGACGTCGCCGGCCCCTATCAGTTCACCCACACCGCTTCGCACCAGGCATGGTTTGCCAGCGTCAATGCGCTGTTCGGCCAATTCAAGCGTTTCAAGGCCGATTACCGGGTGATCCCCTGGGTTACCTTTGTCGATCCCGAAGTCGCGCGCGTGGGCCTCAACGAGCTTGAAGCACAGGAAAAGGGCATCGACCACGAAGTGACGGTTTACCCGCTGCACGAACTTGATCGCGCCATCGCTGAAAGCGCCACTACGGGATTCGTCAAGGTGCTGACCCCGCCGGGCAAGGACCGGATTTTGGGCGTGACCATCGTTGGCGAACACGCCGGAGAACTGCTTGCCGAATATGTCCTGGCGATGAAGCACGGGCTGGGCTTGAACAAGATACTGGGCACGATACACACCTATCCGACCATGGCGGAAGCCAACAAGTATGCGGCCGGGGAATGGAAGAAGAAACATGCGCCCGAAGGCTTGCTCAGGCTGGTCGCACGCTATCATTCCTGGCGCCGAAGATAGTCATATCGGCAAGGCACGATGTAACTTTTTGGCGCAATGTGATGTATATTGATGGATAAGCCGCGCGCTGTTTTTTTGGCGACCGGCGAGGGGGAGAGAGAAATGAAAGCCTATAGCCTACTGTTCCTGCGCATTTCGACCGGGCTGTTGCTGGTAGTCTGGGGGCTCGTCAGGGTGATGAAGCCGGATGTGGGCGCGCATGTCAGCGACAAATACTATTCCGGCCTGGGGTCTGCGCATGCAATCCAGCTGGGCTGGGGCGCGATCTTGCTGGTAGTCGGAGCGTTGGTGATTGCCGGGCTATGGCGTCGATACTCTTATGCCGCGCAGGCGGTGGTGCTGGTCACCGGAGCCTTGTCGATCTGGAAATATCTGCTCGATCCGTTCGGCATGTGGTTGCTCGATCGGGCCAGCAGCCAGATCCTGTTCTTTCCCTCGCTCGGCATGGCTGCGGCATCGCTCGTCTTGCTGGCATTTCTCGATGAAGACCGGCTGTCACTCGATCACATGCGCGGCGGCGCGCGATCGGATGGCGGGGCTGGCTGATCGGGGCAATCGGGGTTGCCAGGTCAGGCATTGGCGATCGCCGGTGGAGCTGTGTCCGCACTCCAGCGCAAACGGTAAGGATCGAAACCCTGTTCCAGCGATGGCTTGATGATCTTGAAATATGGCGAGACATCGAAATCGCGCGGTGTGAACAGGCTGTGATGCCTGATGTGCAGAATATCGCGCAGGCACCCCTTGCAATCGGGATCGTCGATCAGTTCCTGGGTTATTTCCGGCAGGATCGGATAATGGACCGACTGAAAGGCCATGGCGATCAAGGTCGAGCAGATCGCTTTCGTAGGTTCGCCGCTGCCCAGCGCAATCATGCGCCGCCGCCAGGCTGCCGGAACCGGCGGGGTCGGGAACAGATAACGCGCCAGGTCGATAACATTTGCCAGATCGTATTCATCGCCGATACGGCTCGTCGCGAATGCAATGATGCCAGCGACATCGGCATCGGTCAGCCCTATCGGCCGACAGATTCGGATATGCAGGCCGGCAAACGCATCGCTCGAAATCTGGCGAACGCCAACGACAGCGTCAGCTTCGACGAACTGGGGCAAGGCGCCGGTTCTGGTGTCTGCTGCGGCAATGCACAGCGCTGCGTGTGACCAGGTCGATTGGGTCAGGTATTTAATCGCCGAGCTGATCCGCTGCCGCCCGTCAACCAGCAAGACATCACCTGGCTTGATGATCCTGGCCAAAGCCGCTTCGTCGCTTGGCGCATTGGCATAGGGCGCTCGCGAGGGCTTGCTGAGGAACTTCGCGATTGCACGCCCGATGGCCGATAGCGCCCCCACGCCTTATGCCGACAGGGCCATGATGCGTGATCGGGCCATGTCGCGCAAAACGCCTGCCTCCAGCTTGGCCTCTTCCAGCAGAGCCGCCACCAGATCGCCGAGCGACACGATACCGACAACCATTGCGTTGCCCTTGCGGACAAGCGCATGGCGGCTGCGCTCACGCGTCATCATCTGCATCACGTCAGATGCATTATCTTCGCAACTGCACGAGAGGATCGGTTTGCGCATGAAGATCAGCACCGGCAAATTCAGCCCGGAAATTCCGCGTTCCGCAATCGCCGCCATCAACTCGCGCTGTGAAACGATCCCCAGCACATCGCCAGGCGTATCTCCGGTGACGCCGACCGATCCGATCGACAATCGGTGCATGATCTTGATCGCTTCAACCAGCAAGGCAGATTGGCTGACTGTATTGAATTGGCGGCCCTTACGGTCGACAATTGTGGCAATTTTCATGGTAGCTCTCCAGTCGGGCGCCCCAATGAGATATTCGCGGCCAAGCGCAGCCGGGTTACACGATCAGCCTATTTGTTAGGCGCGGTCATGCGCTTGATGGGCCCTGATCCTAAACACCCTGGCGCAACAGCGCTGCAATTGCCGGTTCGTCGGTGGGGTTGCCTCGGGCGACTTCGCGATTGCCCTTGTAGATCAGCAGCGTTCCATACCCACTGAGGCGGAAACGTTTCCAGGTTTCCGGCGGCGTCTCCTCGCCGATACGTAGAATCAATATGGATTCAAATGGCTTGCGCTTGCGTATCCGTTCCAGGATTGGCTCCTGCAACCGGCAGGGAAGGCACCATTGCGCAAAAGTTTCGATAACGATCGTTCTGCCCTGTGCCTGCGCTGCCGCGAAACCCTCGTCAGTAAAAGCGGCAGGTGTATCGGCGAGCGCCGGCCTTGAAGCGAGCAGCGCCACTAACAAGGCTGCGATAATGGCTGCCTTGCGGCCAATCACTTGGTCAGCTCACCTTCCGGGTAGAAAGCGTGAAAGGCAAAGGCGAAGTCGACACTGTAAGCGACATGGATGCCGCCGCGTGTAACGCGGACATTGCCGATGTCCCGACCGCTGGAAATTCTGGAACGATCCAATGTTGAATTCTGGCCCTTCAGCCACTCTATCCTCAAGCCATCATCGGTCATCACGGGAGAGTGCTTCTGCACGAAATCCAGTGCCCATGCCCGCGAGCCGACGCGAACCACGCGCGCCATCGGTTCAATGCCATGGGGCATTTTTCCGGCATATAAAAATGGTTCCGGAGCTCTGTCATACCTCGCATAGGGGTTGCGGCCATAGGGTTGGTGGCGGCCGGTGGAAGGGACAAGGACTTTCCCATCGGGAAATTCCTCGCGGAACAATCTCCAGGCTTCGATGCGCGCGGGAATGGCTGCCAGTGTCTTGCCGGTATGGCGCCCCACGATCGCTTCGCCAGTGAACTGCTGCCACAAAGTCTCGGTCTGATGATCGTACATCACCAGGTCGGAATGCCGCAGCCTGCCTGTGGTGCCAAAGGTCAGGGTAGAACCGTCGATCCTGCGGTCAAACACCATCGAAGTGTTGCAAAGTGGGCAATAAGTCACCGCCACCGGTTGTCCGCAGTGATCATGGTGGACAATTTCGTGCCAGATCAGGATGCGATAGGGGAATGCGAATGCACCGCAGCTCCCCGACAGGAAGATGACAGGCTCATCCTCACCCAGATTTTCGATCTGGCCGGAATCGACGAATTGCGGTTTGAGGATTGCCGGAATGCCGTCTCGCGGCACGCCTCCAGAACGGATTTCGCTCAGGTCAACCGCCGATCTGGTCAGATCCAGTTTGGGGAATTCCCGCTGAAGCGAACGCGGACTCTCGGCAGCTGCGATGCCCGTTGGCAGCAGTAATGCGGCGAACGCGCCCAATATCAGGCGAATGGCTGAAATCATCGAACAACCTCTGTTAACGGGGTTCGCCATGCCCGCAGATATGGTTACAATCGGTCGCTCGGGAAATTTTTGGGCCGCAGTGTAAGAATTTCGATCTCATTACGACAGATTGCGAAAATAGCCGAAATTTCCCCATCAGAGCCAAACCTTGGAGTATACGCTTGTTTCTTTCTCGTCAGACGCTGGCAGCCACCGCACTTGCCCTGGTTGCAGTTTCTTCGCCTGCCTATGCCCAGCAGGCCGGTATCCAGATTGCGCTTGTCGATGCCGATACCGGTGAGCCGGCAGCGAATGTCGAGGTCAAGGTAGAGAACGCGCAAATCGGCTTCTCGCGCGCACTGCGTAGCGACGAACGCGGGTTTGTCAGGCTCGAAGGCCTGACCACTGCAGGAACCTGGCAGGTGTCGGTTGCACAGGGGGGGCGGTATCAGTCCGATCAGCAGGCCAGCGTCAACCTGCGCGCCAATTTCACCAGCAGCGTGACCTTGCGCCTGATCCCCAGCGGAACCGGCGGCATTGTGGTCACTGGCAGGCCAGCGGTCACCGGGATCAACACCGTCAATGCCGAGGTGTCTGCCTCGCTCGACGCCCGGGAACTGGCCGCGCTGCCGATCGAAGGGCGCGATGTGATCGGCGCGCTGATCCGCCTGCCCAATGTCGTGCCGTCGACCGGCTTCTTCCCCGAGGCTCCATCAATCTCGATCAACGGGTCGAACGGGCTCGACACCAATTACCTGCTCGACGGGCTCGACAATAACGAGAATTTCCTCGGCGGGATCAAGTTCCCCGTGCCGCTGGGCTTCACCCGCGAGGTGACAGTGCTCGCCAATTCCTATTCGGTCGAGTACGGGCGCACCGCCAATGGCGTGGTCAACTACACGTCGCCATCGGGCAGCAATGAGTATCATGGCGAGGTTTATGCGCTGGTTCGCCCTGGGCAACCGCTCGATGCCAATTCGCCGTTCCCGCGCCGCGACCTGTCGGGAAATCCGGTTGGCGAAAGCTTCGAACGCTATCAGGCAGGCGCCAGCCTTGGCGGCCCGATCGCGCGTGACAAGACCTTCTTCTACGCCAATTTCGAATATACCCGCGACCGCAATCTGCAGGTGGTCGATGCCCCGGCGCTGGGCGTGGTCGACACCGTCACCGGCAACAATGAATTCTACCTCGGCTCGGTAAGGCTCGACCACAGGCTGACGGACGACTGGACGCTGGGCCTGCGCGCCAATATCGGGCGGGTGACGATCGAGCGGCCCGGCGGCGCCCTGGGCGGCGGCAACGCAAGCTTCCCTTCGGCGGGTTCCGATCAGGACCGCTTTTCAACCCTGGTTGCGGCTACCGCCAGCTATGCGGGTGACGAGTGGAGTTATGATGGGGCGGTGCAATATAGCCGCTTCCGCTGGGACTATGGCGAGCCTGTGGCCGGGCCCGGGCCGCAAGTGACGGTTCGCGACCCATCCGGCCTGACGGTCGGCGTAGTGGGGCACCCCGGTTTCGTGTTCGACGATCTGGAAGAAACCTGGCAGACCACGCACCGCTTGCAGCGCAAGCTGGATAGCCACAAGCTGACTGTCGGGGCAGATGTGATCCGTTCCGATTTTGCGCTGCTGGGCGGGGGCAATCCCGATGGCAATTTCACCGTCGATCTGACTGCGCAGCAATTGGCGACGCTTGCAGGCAGCGGCGCGGGCCTTGGCCTTACCGCGCAGGACGTGCTTGCGCTGAATCCCGCGGTGGCCAATTATTCGGTCGAACTACGCCCGCAAAGTTTCGGCACCGCGCAGACGCAGCTGGCCTTCTATCTTGAGGACGAATGGCAGCTTTCCTCGCAGCTTACCGCCACGCTGGGCGTGCGCTGGGATTATGACAGCCTCACTGCAAAGGGCGGAACCGGCGGCGATTATGACAATTTCGCCCCGCGCTTTTCGCTCAACTATCGCCCCGATGCCCGATCGAGCCTGCGCTTCGGCGCGGGCCTGTTCTATGGCAAGCTTAGCTATTCGGTGATTTCGGACGCGTTGCAGCGCAACACCACCTCGCCCGGCTTCCTCGCGCAGCTGGGCCAGTTGCAATCGCTGGGGATCATCCGCGCCGATGCCGATCTTTCTGCGGCGACTTTTGACGGCAACCTAACTGTCTCGCCTGCCTGTGCGACAGTGGCCGAATGCCCTTCGCCCGATGAGGTGCAGAACCTGCGCGACACGGCGACCATCAACGAAGCGCGTATCCTCAGCCCTGACGGCTATGACAGCCCCTACAGCGTGCAATTGAGCGGTAGCTACCAGTATCAGGCAACCGACACGATCACGCTTTCGGCCGACCTTATCTACAGCCGCTCACACAATCTCGTGCGGCTGCGTGATCTCAATGCACCTTCACCCTTCACTCCCAACCTCGCCAATCTGACGGCGGCGAACATTGCGCTGCTGCAAGGCCAACCTGACAACGCCGCGCGGTTCGCGCTGGCGCAATCGCTCGGCCTGGTGCGCAGCCAGGCCGATGCCGATGCCTCGCGTCCGGTCGCGCCGGTGGCGGGCGGGGCGCGGCAGATTACCGTTTCGGAAACCGAGGGCGAGGCCGAATACAAGGCGCTGATCCTTCAGGCGAACAAGGCGCGTGGTGGGGATTTCTATGCCTTCCGGCTCGCCTACACGCTCTCGAGCCTCAAGAACGACACCGATGACATCAATTTCCGCGCTGCCAACGGCAATGATTTCAGCACCGAATGGGGGCCATCGGCGAACGATCGGCGGCACGTCATCTCGGCGGTTGGATTCCTCTATCCGCTCGATGGTCTGACGATGAGCGTCGCGGGGCTGTTCCAGTCAGGCCAGCCGGTCAATCTGGTGCCCGATGCGCGCATCTTCGGAACCCAGGACCTCAACGGCGATGGTGCGAGCTTCGGCGAGAACTTCGTCGGCAATTCGGATCGCTATCCGGGGGAAAGCCGGAATTCCGGGCGGCTTCCGTGGTCGGCCACGGTCGATATAGGGTTACGCTATGCCGTTCCGGGGCTTGCCGGGCTGGAATTGAGTGCGGATGTGTTCAACCTTTTCAACACTAATAATGAATCGGGCTTTGCCAATGCGGCGACAACGTCCAATCAGGTGCAGTTCGGCGGCGGGGCACCCTTTGTGCAGCGCAATGCCGGGCCGCCGCGCCAGTTCCAGTTCGGTGCGGCGTTGAAATTCTAGGGCAGGAGTAACCGCGCAATGGCGGCGATGCATAATCTGCAGGGGCTGATCGGGCTCGCCGCTCTGGTGGTGCTGGCCTGGCTGATTTCAGAGAACCGCGCCGCCCGGCCCGGCTGGCGCTGGATTGCGGGTGCGCTGGTGCTGCAAATCGCGATCGCGCTGGTCGTCACGCGTGTTCCCTTTGTTTGGGAAGTGGTGGGCCTGGCCAATCGGGCGGTGTCCGCTATCGAGGCGGCGACCCTGGTCGGATCCAGCTATATGTTCGGTTATATCGGCGGGGCGCCGCTGCCCTTCGAATTGAAGGAAGGCGCGACCCCGCCGCTTGTCATTGCTTTCCAGATCCTGCCGCTCGTGATCGTCTTTTCCGCGCTTTCGGCGTTGCTGTGGCACTGGGGTATCCTGCGCGCGGCGGTGCGCGGGCTGTCATGGGCACTCCAGCGGACCCTTGGCGTCAGCGGCGTGGTCGGATTGGGCGGCGGGGCGACGATCTTCCTGGGCGTGGTCGAAAGCCCGCTGGTGCTGCGCGCATGGTTTGGCCGGATGAGCCGGTCTGACCTGTTCATGATCATGGTGCTGATCATGGCGACAATTTCGGGTGCGATCCTGGTGCTATATGCCACCACGCTGTCCAAGACGGTGCCCAATGCCGTGGGGCACATGATCGTTGCTTCGCTGATTTCGCTTCCGGCGGCGGTGCTGCTGGCGCGGCTGATGGTGCCACCGGCTGAACAAGGCGAAGAGGAAAGCGAATCCATCGAACCCGATCTGAAATATGAAAGCAGCATGGACGCCGCGGTGCGCGGGACGATGGAGGGGGTCCAGCTGATGCTGGCGGTGATCGGGGTGATCATCGTGGTGTTCGCGCTGGTCAATCTGGTCGACCAGATGCTGGTGCTGGTGCCGACCGGATCGGGCGAGCCGCTGACCCTGCGCGGCCTGTTCGGCTGGATCTTCGCCCCCTTCATGTGGGCAATTGGGATTCCCTGGGGCCAGGCGGGAAGTGCAGGTGCGCTGATGGGAACCAAGGCGGTGCTCAACGAATATGTCGCCTTCCTCGATCTCGCCGCGCTCGAACCCGGCACGCTCGATGCGCGCAGTCTGCTGATCGTGACCTATGCCTTGTGCGGGGTCGCCAATCTGGCCAGTGTCGGTTTGATCGTATCGACCATTTCCACCCTTGCGCCAGAGCGGCGGGCGGAAGTTGCCGGCCTGGGCATGAAGAGCTGGATTGCGGGCAATATGGCTTCGATGATGACCGGGGCCGTGATCGGCCTGGTCACCTGGGTATAGGGAGCTTTCCGGTGCTGGATGCCCGCTTGCGCCCGCTGATCGATCCGCCGCTCAATGCCTTGGGGCGGCGGCTTGCTCGTGCAGGGCTCAGCGCCAATATGCTGACACTGTCCGGCATTGCGCTGGGCCTGGCAGCGGGCGGCGCGATTGCGCACGGATACTTCATTGCCGGGCTTGCACTTGTGCTTGCCAACCGGTTGCTTGACGGGCTTGACGGAGCGGTCGCGCGTGCCACCCGCCTGACCGACTTCGGTGGGTATCTCGATATCGTCGGCGATTTCGTGTTTTATGTAGCGGTGCCGCTGGGCTTCGCCCTGGCCACGCCAGCAAATGCCCTGCCGGCTGCGGTGCTGATTGCCAGCTTTACCCTAACCGGCGTCAGCTTCCTTGCCTTCGCCACGCTCGCAGCCAAGCGGGGCATTGAAACCGACGCCCATGGCAAGAAGAGCTTCTTCTACAATACAGGCCTTGCCGAAGGGACCGAAACGATCGCGGCATTCTTGGCCATGTGCCTTTGGCCGGCGGCGTTTGCCCTCATTGCGTGGATATATTCAGCGGCTTGTATTCTGACAGTGATCCAGCGCACCGTGATCGCCCGGCGGGTTTTCCAACACCGGTCGGACGATCACGGCTGAAGCCGGGGTCACTTTTACTCGGACGGCGTCCATGCCCGGCTGGCGAAGGCCGGATCGACTTCGGTGTGGAAGATGTGGTTCGAATAGTTCGAGATAACCTTGGCGCTCAGGGCAAGGATGATGCCGAGGATATGTGTTTCTTCGAAACCGGCATCAAGAAAGGCCTGGGCCTGCTCTGGCGTGGGATTGCCGCGGCTCTCGGTCATCACATGGGCAAAGGCACGCAGCGCTTCCAGTTTTGCATCGGCAACCGGCCGGCCGTCGCGGATGGCATCGGTCACTTCGGCCGGAACCTTGGTCATCATGTCGCCCACGAAGCTGTGGGCCGCCATGCAGTAATGGCACCCATTGGCCCGGCTGATGGCGAGGAAGACGACTTCCTGCTCGACCGGTGAGAAGCCGGATTCGGCGCGAAACTTCCCATAAGCATGGCTGTAGGTGTCGAGCAGCGCGGGCAGATTGACCATTGCCCCGTACATATTGGGCACCATGCCCATCTTGGCCTGCGTCTCCTTGAGCGGGGCGCTGACAGCCGGGTCTGTATCTTCCGCGGTGCGCAGCGGCAGGCTGGTCCTGAATACTTTACTCATCATCATTTCCTTTCGGTGGGGGGAGGGATGTCGTTGGAATGATCGTTCCATATTGGGTAAAAAAATGGCGGCGTCAGGCGAGGCGTTTCAAGAAGCTGTCACGAACCGCAAGAAGATAGCCTTCCTCTGGCCTGCTGCGGATCATGACCACCAGGCCCAAAAGAGTGACAAGGGCTTCCCGCGCGAGGTCGGCGGCATCGAGGCTGGCGCTGAAGGCACCCGTCTGCTGGCCCTTGCGGATCATGGCGAGGAAAAATGCCTCGATATCATCTTGCGCATCGTTGACGATGGCGGCGATCTCAGGCTCGTGCGGAGCCAGCTCCAGTGCGGAATTGATCAGGAAGCACCCCCAATTGCCCTGTGGCAATCGCACCTGGCCGATGAATTTGTCGAAAACCGCTGAAATGGCCCGTGCCGGCGGTTCACTCGCGCCGAGTTCTTCCAGCAGCCGGCCCCTGACTTCCCTGTCGTATTTCCGCAGAGCGGCCAGAAACAGATCGTGCTTGTCGCCATAGGTTGCATAGAGGCTCGCGCGGTTGACGCCCGTTGCATCCACCAGGCTCTGCATCGATGTTGCCTCGTAGCCATGCGTCCAGAAGGCATGCATCACCCGGGTGAGTGTCTCATCCACATCGAAGCGCTTTTCCCAGGGCATTGGCGCCGTATAGTTGGTTTGGAACGATCGGTCAATACAAGGGTCAGAACCCGCCATTTCGATATGTGCCGTACGATCCGGTCTGAACCCGAATTGCGGAGCGAGTGGTTGCGATATCCGTTCCGGCTGCGATCAGCGATCGAGCCGCTGCTGCACCTTGCTGCGCAGTTCGGCTATGCGCGCGGCATTGGCCCCCAGATCGCTCAGGCCAACCCGGGATACAGAGCGGAAGTCGATCCGGTCATCGCCCACCCGCGCCACGACATCATCCTTGAAGCCGAACCAGAAGGTTTCTGCCACGCCTTCGACATGGCCAGTCGCCGGATCGGTGGAGACATCTGACAGCCCGATCTCGCGCATTGCTGCGGCGACCGCTTCCACGCCTTCAGCCGGGCTGGCGGCACCAAGCGGAAGCGGTGCCAGATCAGGATAGGACTGCGCGATGATTTCGGCATGGGAAAGCTTCGCCAGTTCGGCTGCACGCCCGCGCCAGGGTTCCAGCTCGCCAAGCGGAACCTGGTAATCATTGAGCGGATTGGCGCTTGCTGCCTGCCGCGCGGCCAGCACTTCGTCCGAGAAGCGCGGCGGATCAGACAGGTCTGTCGCAATATCGTGGATCGGCGGGATCTGTGCCGCCTCGCTGCGGATATAGCCCAGCATTCCAACAATTGCGACCGGTACCAGCAGGGCGAGCAACGCCAGTTTCCAGCCGGTTCGCGGCTTGCGCCACAGCGTGACGACCAGCGAGATCAGCGCGAACAGTGCAACTGCACCAAGCACGATCGGTCCCGCACTCATGGTCAGCGTCAGCAGGCCCGTTTTCCAATCCCACAGGCTGAATTTGGTGCCTAGTGCAGCCACTGCAAAATATAGCGGCAGGAGCAGGGCGAGGGTCAGCGCGAGGCGGGCATGCCAGGGGGTCGTCTTCATGGAAACGGTTTACCCCGCGCAGGGCAAAATGCCAAATGCGATCTACCGCCGCACAAATCTGCAGTTAGCCGCGCAAACCGCCCATCAGCACGTATTTGAGCTCGAGATACTCGTCCATGCCGTGGCGCGAGCCTTCGCGGCCGATGCCCGATTCCTTGATCCCGCCAAACGGCGCGACTTCGGTGCCCAGCAGCCCCTCATTGATCGCGACCATGCCATATTCGAGCGCACCCATGACTCGCCAGGCGCGGGCAAGATCGCCAGTATAGCAATAGCTCGCCAGGCCTGAGCGGGTGTCATTGGCGATGCGGATCGCCTCGGCCTCGTCGGCAAAGGGGATGATTGATGCGACCGGGCCGAAAATCTCCTGCTGCGCGATTCCCATGTCTTGCCTGACGCCGGTCAGCACGGTGGGGGTATAGAACTGCGCCCCGGCATTGTGCCGCCCCCCGCCGCACACCCGCGTTGCGCCATCGCCCAGCGCAGCATCGGTCAGCCGCTCGACCTTTTCCAGCGCGCGGTCATTGATCAGCGGGCCGATCTGGCTTTCGGGGTCCATCCCGTTGCCCACCTTCAGCGCAGCCGCACGTTCAGCCAGCGCGCCGACGAAGCGATCATGCACACCCTGCTGCACCAGCAGCCGGTTGGCGCCGATGCAGGCCTGCCCGGCATTGCGAAACTTCGCGATCATCGCGCCATCGACCGCCGCATCGATATCGGCATCCTCGAACACGATGAAAGGGGCGTTACCGCCCAGCTCCATGCATGCTTTCTTGACCGTGCTGCCCGCCTGTTCGAGCAGCAGCTTGCCCACTGCGGTAGAGCCGGTGAAGCTGATCTTGCGGATCACCGGATGGGTGCAGAACAGCCTGCCAGTCTCTGCCGGGTCTGCGCTAGGCACGATCCGCAGAATCGCCGCAGGAATGCCCGCTTTCACCGCCAGCGCCTCCAGCGCGAGGGCCGAAAGCGGAGTTGCCTCGGAAGGCTTCATCACCATCGCACAGCCCGCTGCCAGCGCCGGGGCCGATTTGCGCGTAATCATCGCCAGCGGGAAGTTCCACGGGGTGATCGCGGCGCAGGTGCCCACGGGTTCCTTGCGCACGAGGATTTCCTTGCCTGCTGCGAAGCTGGGAATCGTCTCGCCATAGGCGCGGCGCGCCTCTTCCGCGAACCATTCGACAAAGCTTGCCGCGTAATCGAGTTCTGCCCGCGCTTCGGCCAATGGTTTGCCGCATTCGAGCGTGCAGATTTCGGCCAGCTGCTCGCGGTGGGCAATGATGAGGTTGAACCAGTCGCGCAGCTTGTCGGCACGGAATTTCGCGGTTTCGGCGGCCCAATCGCGCCGTGCAGCTTCGGCCGCGTGGATCATCCCGTCCACTTCCTGCGCGGTATAGGTCCGCACCCTGGCCAATTCTTCGCCCGTTGCCGGGTTGGCCACTGCCATGCCGCCGGAATCGTCAAGCGCGTCGGGACTGAGGATGGAGGAAATGATGTTCATGTCGCCTTGGATGTTCCCTTGGGCCTGTCTCGCCAGTGTGCGAATTTCACCGTGCAATTGAAGTGCCGCTGTGCCCATTTTGCCATGGCTTGCCAAGCCGCAGCTGCGAATATTCCGTTTCAACCTGACTGAAGGGGGCGGTTGACAGCGCGTGGCCAGCAGCCTTAGGAGCCGCGCGTCCGTGCGGATACGGGCCCAGCCATGCATGCTATGGAGTCACTTTGACGGCGCTCTATGCCCTGCCAGACCATGAAGTGGTTTCAGGCCTGATCCCCGATATCGGGAGCCGCCACCTCGGCGCGGAGGAGGCGATTGCCAGGATCCATTCCACGCCCGGGATGATCCCGGTCGCGATCGACCCCGAGACAGACATCGGCGGCTCCGGCAAGGTGCTGTGGGCCGATATTGGCGATTATCCCTATCGCGAATGGCAGCATATCTTCACCATCAGCACGCTGGCGGAACAGGGCAAAATCGGCGAATCCTTCGTCACCGATTTCGCGATCCTGCAGGATGACCGCATCCTTGCCGATCCGATCGAGCCGAGCGGTTTCATGTTCCATATCTCGCGCTGCGGCTCGACGCTTACGGGCAAGGCGCTGGCGCGCAGCCCGCGGCATCTGGTGATCAACCAGGGCGCGCCGCTACAGCGGGGCTTCTGGGCTACCATCACCCGCGACTGGTCGCAGGAGGCAGAGGCCAGCCCTGAAAACCTCAAGGCGTTCCGCAACCTGGTGCTGGCGATGACCCGCTGCCGGTTCCCGCAGGAAGAACGCGCCTTCATCAAATTCATCTCGTGGAATACGCTGTATATGGATTTCGCGCTGGCCGCGTTTCCGCAGATGCCGGCGCTGTTCCTCTATCGTGAGCCGGTGGAGGTGATCGCCTCGGTGCTCAAGGAAACCTCGGCGGTGGTGTGGGCCAAGGGGCGGCCGCAAGCCGGTTTTCTTTCGGGGCTCGATTGGCGCGCAACAGCGGAGATGGACGAGGTCGAGTATCTTGCCCATTGCTTTGCCCGCTATCTGGGCTTTGCCGCGCAGATGGGTGAGCGGGTGGGACTGCTCAACTATCGCGATATCAAGCCGGAAAACTTCGCCCACATCCTGGCGCGCGGGCTCGATTTCAAGCCTGCGGAGGAGGAATTGGCGCTGATGCTCGAACAGTTCCAGTTCCACTCCAAGGACGATAACAACCAGCAGCAGTTCAAGTCTGACAGCGCGGAAAAGCGCGCCTCCATCCCTGAGCGTGATCGTGCGCTGGTGGCGCGGATCTGCGACGGGCAGATGGAAAAGCTGGACTCTTCGCCAGCCAATCTTTTTCCCCGTACGCAATCCTTGGCATTATCCGGCCAATCGGGCTAAAGCCAGCCGCGCAGAAGCACCCCCACCAGACACACGAACCGTACAATTGGAACAACCATTGACCGACGTCACCCCTGAAGGCCTGCTCAGCGTGGTCATCCCCAACTATAACTATGGCGCATTCGTTGGCGAGGCGATCGCCAGCATCGCGGCGCAAACCTATGCCCCGATCGAGCTGATCGTGGTCGATGATGCGAGCACGGACAATTCGCTTGAGGCGATCCGCGAGGCGCTGGACAAGGCTGACAATCTTATCAGCACGCGGCTCATCGCGCTGGAAGAAAATGTCGGCAAGCTGGGCGCGCTCAACCGCGCGCTCGAATATGTGCGCGGCCGCTATTTCGTGATCCACGATTCGGACGATCTGCTGTCGCCCGGATATGTAGAACGCACGATCGCCGAACTCGAAGCGGCGCGCGCCGAAGATCCCAGCATCGCGATCATCTATACCGATTGCATGCTGATTTCCGCCACCGGGGAGGCGCTTGACCGGGGCAAGTCGGCAGCGTTCGATCCGGCGCTGCTCGAACGCTATTCCTTCATTCCCGAACCGGCCATGTGCCTGGCCGCACCGGTGCTGGAAGCCGGGCCCTATGACGAGACGATCCGCAAGGGCACCAAGCACCACAAGTGGAAGCGCATCGTCGCCAATGGCTGGCGCGGGCGCCACATTGCCGAGCCGCTGTTCAGCTACCGGATGCATGAAGGCAATCTTTCAGGGATCGGCAAGCGCGTGATCGCCGAAGTCGAGCGCGGCGAGGGCGGCGAACGGATCCTGTCGGGCTACTGGCCGCTTCAGACGACCGAGCGTTAAGCCCCCCATGAGCCAGATCGAGTCGCAAAAATTCCCGCTCAAGCTTGAGGATGCCCGCATTTGCGTGGTCGGCCTCGGTTATGTCGGCTTGCCGGTGGCGGTCAATTTCGGCCAGCGTTTCCCCACCGTGGGCATTGATGTCCGGCCGCAGCGAGTCGCCAACCTCAAGGCGGGATATGACGAAACCAAGGAAGCTACGGCAGAGGAACTGGCTGCGGCCAGTCAGCTGGAATTTACCCTGGACTGGGCCGACGCGGCAGGCTGCAATATATTCATCGTCACCGTCCCCACTCCGCTCGACAGCCACAATCATCCCGATCTGGGCCCGCTCGAAAGTGCTACCCGCGCGATCGGTAAGGTGCTGACGCGCGGCGACGTGGTGATCTACGAAAGCACCGTCTATCCCGGGTGCACGGATGAATTCTGCGTGCCGATCCTGGAGGAGGTGTCAGGGCTATCTTACAATCGGGATTTCTATTGCGGCTACAGCCCCGAACGAATCAATCCCGGCGACAAGCTGCGCAAGCTCCCAGATATCCAGAAGATCACCAGTGGCTCTACGCCGGAAGCGGCTGATTTCGTCGATGCGCTATATCGCACAGTAGTGACCGCAGGCACGCATCGCGCCAGCTCGATCCGTGTGGCAGAGGCGGCAAAGGTGATGGAGAATACCCAGCGCGATCTCAACATCGCATTGGCCAATGAACTGGCGATGATCTGCAATTCGCTGGGGATCGATACCACCGAAGTGCTTGAGGCGGCGGGGACGAAGTGGAACTTCATGCCCGTGCGCCCCGGCCTGGTTGGCGGGCACTGTATCGGCGTTGACCCCTATTACCTTACCCACAAGGCCGAGGAGATCGGCCACCATCCCGAAGTGATCCTGGCCGGGCGCCGGATCAATGACCGGGTGGGCAAATATGTGGTGAACCAGTTCGTCCGCCTGATGGGCCGCAAGGGTCTGTTGAAGGATGAACTGCGCGTGCTGGTGCTGGGCTTTGCGTTCAAGGAAAACTGCCCGGATCACCGCAACACCAAGGTCGCCAGCATCGTCACCCATCTGAATGAATTCGACATTGCGGTGGATGTCTATGACAGCTGGGTGGATGCGGACGAATGCGCGCACGAATATGGCATCCGTCCGGTGAGCACACTAGAAGCCGGCAAATACGACGGGATCATTCTGGCCGTGGCGCATGATGACATCGTCGCCATGGGGGCTGAAAGCATCCGCGCGCTGGGCAAGCCGGGCGCGGTGCTTTACGATGTCAAGTCCGCGCTGCCGCTCGATGCATCGGATCAGCGGTTATAGAATCTAGCCCTGCGCTGCCTCACGCCGGCGGATCAGCGCTGCCTCGGTAATGTCGAAGCTGTGCTTGTGATCGACATCGATCGGCCCGTAGGGATAGTCGAGCATCACCGGTGCAATGCTGACGCCCAATCGGCGCCCGATTGCATCCACCAGGCCGCGCATGGTGGTGAGCTTGAGCTTGTAGAGCACGAAGGGCCACAGCCCGAAAGCCTTGAGGATGCGCCAGTGACGCTTGCCGAACTGGCCGCCGCCTTCGAACACCTTGACCGCAGTGAGCGCGCGCCGGTTGCGCAGGCCGTAGAGATTGCACGAAGATGATCCGCCATCCTTCAGCTGGTGGAAGGCAAGGCCCGAATTGGCGAATTCGCGCAGCACCACTTCCTCGCTCGACAAGCCCAGCGCCACATCTTCATCGCAAGCCAGAAATCCCTCGACAAAATCGCGTACCAGTTCGGGCGTATGCAGCGCATTGTCGCCCGTGGTGATCACCAGCGGCAGCGGATTGTCGATCTCTTTCACTGCGGCCAGCACACTGTCAGCCAGATTGCCGCTGGCCTGGACGAAAATCGCCCGGCCTTCCTCCACCCAGCCGCGCATCCGCGGGGTCGCCAGCAGGACGTCGGGGCTGTCGAGCGAGACATGGATCTTGTCGAAACAGCCGCTGTCGACCAGCGCTTCGAGCACGCGCTCGAGCATCACCTGGCCGTCAAGCTCGACCAGGCATTTGTGCGCCTTGCCCTGCAATTTTGCCACCGGATCTTCCACGCCGCGGCGGCTGGCGGCCATCACCAGCACTGCTGGCTTGTAACCTTCGGGGGTTGCCTGTTCGCCTGCCTGCATCTCTATCGCTTCCTATATTCCAGGTGGATCATGGCTGCTGCGCGAAAGCCAGGCCGGCATGGCGCATCAGCGCACCGGCATCGTCGAGGGACGGGAAGCTCTCGAGCGTTTCGCGCAGGCCCGCGCGAGTCTCTGCATCGATCACGCCATCACAGCAGGCATCGAACTTGGACCAGTATTCCGCCCAGCTGAATGGTGCGGCCTTGCTCCCTTTGGGCCATTCGTGCACCGATTTCAGTTGCCGCCCGTCTTTCAGGGTGATGTGTACCTCGGTCGGGAATTCGCCTTCCAGCTTGTCGACCGGATGACGGTGGATGAGCGGGAACAGGCCGCGCACGTCATCCCCCATGACCCGCTCGGGGGTGAAATCTGCCAAAGTGCAATCGCCCCGCGCCAGCACGCAGCCGACTGCATATTCGGCCGAGAACTTGGCTTCGAGCGGTTCCTGCGGATCGGTGTAGAACACGTTATTGAAATGGACGCGCGGCATGTGGAGGTCGACGGCGGTTACATCGCCCGCGCTAAAGCCATGTTCAGTCATCAGTTCGAGAACGCCATCCATCGCGCGGTGGATCGCGCCGCAGGTGGGGAAGCGCTTCACGCGAAACTTGTGCTCGGTGATCAGCAGCGGCTCACCGACATTTTCCAGTTCGAACCGCAGGTTCTGCCCGTGTTCGATATGGGTGATGGTATCGCGCAGATG
This sequence comes from Altererythrobacter chaiwopuensis, assembly GCF_054957755.1. Classification (NCBI taxonomy): domain Bacteria; kingdom Pseudomonadati; phylum Pseudomonadota; class Alphaproteobacteria; order Sphingomonadales; family Erythrobacteraceae; genus Altererythrobacter; species Altererythrobacter chaiwopuensis. The sequence continues at coordinate 191,866 of NZ_JBTXJG010000001.1, read as the reverse complement.
TTCGTAATCGGGCCCCACCATCAGCCGGTTCATGCCAGTGCGCCCGTCCAGCGTATCGCGCCCGGCGGTGATCCCCGCCTGCGCCATGGTGGCCGCCATTATTCCGCCCTTGGCGGCGAGCCCGGCGTGCACCGGCTTCATCTCCGAGCCGAACTGGCTCATGAAGCCAGACGACATGCTGGTCGCGATCGACAGTGCCCGCGCGCAAGCCCCGGCGTCGAGTTTCAGCAGCCGCGAAACTGCCGCCGTAGCGCCCATAACCCCGACCGTCGCAGTCGCGTGCCAGCCGCGATTGCGATGCGTGGGATTGAGGCCCTGCCCGATGCGCCCAAGGATCTGCAGGCCGACAATATAGGCATCGATGCAGGCCGCGCCCGAAAGCCTTTGTTGCTCGGCAATCGCCATGATTGCGGGCAGCAGCACAGTGGTGGGGTGCGCCTTGGGCGGATCGAAATTGTCATCGAAGTCAAGCGCATGGGCGATGGTGCCGTTGACCAGCGCGGCCCAGGGTGCGGCCAGTTTGCCTGGCCTGCCGAACACTGTGCACGGCCCCTCACCCCATGGTGCAACCACACCGAACAGTTTCTCGGCCACCGGCTCGATCGCGCCGGGCACCATCACGGCTACGGTGTCGACGAATTCGCGATGCGCCCAGTCCCTCGCGTCCTGCGGCCAGTTGTCCGGAGTTTCGGCAATCCAGGCGCCATAGATGTCGAGCGGATTGGTGTTCACGTTCTGCCTTGGGCTTTGGTTGAGATGCGACTTGGCTCAGTACTGCGCCAATAGCTTCGCCACGGGGCTTGCACAAGCGGGCCGCCCAATTGTCCGCTTCCCACCTGGAAAAGGGCGCCGGAATATATTAGTACTTGATAAAGTAGAAATATCTAATATATTGAGCGCATGACTGTTCCGCAGCCCTTTGAACTGAGCGCCATGCGCGCCAATGCCGGCAGGGCAGCCGATTTCCTGGCGATGCTGTCGAGCGAGCCGAGACTGCTGATCCTGTGCCACCTTCTTGAGGCGGGCGAGCTGCCCGTTGGCGAGCTGGTCGAGCGGGTCGGCCTCAGCCAGTCGGCACTGTCGCAGCATCTGGCAAAGCTTCGGGCGCAGGGCCTGGTGGCGTTCCGCAAACAGGCACAGATGGTGTTCTATCGCATCGAAGATCCGCGTGCGGAGCGCCTTCTTGGCACGCTACACGTAATCTTTTGCGAGCCTGATACGCGCCAGCCGATGCCGAATGCTGCGGAATGACACCAAAGACTGAGGAGCGACAGATATGCCAACCGACACCCATCTTCAAACTGCCATCGGCGAGGTCGAAGCAGTGATCGCAGCGCCAGCCCGTGCGCCAATAGTGCAGAGCTTCTTTCACGAGCCCACCTTTACCGCCAGCTATGTGGTGCATGACCCGGCGACCCGACAGGCGGCGATTGTCGATTCGGTACTCGATTTCGACCAGCCTTCGGGCCGCACCAGCACGCCTTCGGCCGATGCCATCATCGAATATGTGCGCGAAAACGGCCTCAGCGCGGCCTATCTGCTCGAAACGCATGCCCATGCCGATCACCTTTCGGCCGCGCCCTATCTGCAGGAAAAGCTCGGCGGGAAGATCGTGATCGGACACGAAATCCTGACCGTGCAGCAAGTATTCGGCAAGGTCTTCAACGAGGGATCGGAATTCGCCCGCGACGGCTCGCAGTTCGATATCCTGCTGAAGGATGGCGATCGCCTCGAACTGGGCGAGATCGCGATCATCGCGCTGCACGTGCCGGGCCATACCCCGGCGGACCTCGCCTATGTCATCGGTGACGCGGTGTTCGTCGGCGACACCATGTTCATGCCTGATTATGGCACCGCCCGGGCTGACTTTCCCGGCGGCGATGCGCGCACGCTCTATCGTTCAATCCACCGCCTGCTGGCGCTGCCGGATGAGGCCCGCGTATTCCTGTGTCACGACTACAAGGCACCGAACCGCCATACCTTTGCCTGGGAGACGACCATCGGTGCGCAGCGCAGTGGCAATGTGCATGTGCACGAGGGTGTTGACGAGGAGGCCTTCGTCGCCATGCGCGAGGCACGCGACGGCACGCTGGGTATGCCGCAGCTGATCCTGCCTTCGATCCAGATCAACATGCGCGCTGGGCACCTGCCCGAGCCCGAAAGCAACGGTACCCGTTACCTCAAGCTTCCGCTAAACACTTTGTAAGGAAAGGATTGCAGCCATGACAGATATTGCACCGCTCGATCCGCTGGTAGCGCTGGCAGGAGGCCTGCTCATCGGGCTCGCTGCCGCACTGCTGCTGGTATTCTCGGGCCGCATCGCCGGGATCAGCGGCATGGTCGCGCGCGCAGTTGGCATAGCCGATACCGGCATCCCGCGCGCGCAGGCGCTGGCCTTCGTTGCCGGGCTGCCAATCGGCGCCGTGCTGGTCAGCAACTGGGTGCGCACGCCTGACATCGGCGTGACGACTTCCATCCCGCTGCTGATCGTGGCTGGCCTTCTGGTTGGTTTCGGCACCCGCATGGGCAATGGCTGCACCAGCGGACACGGCGTGTGCGGCGTGTCGCGGCTTTCCCCGCGCTCGATTGCCGCAACCGCCAGCTTCATGCTGGTCGGCTTCCTGGTGGTTGGCACCGCGCGAATGATGGTTGGAGGTTGAGGCCATGAAACAGATTGTCATTGCCCTGTTGACCGGCTTGGTTTTCGGAGCCGGGCTGGCGCTTTCCGACATGGTCAACCCGGCGCGCGTGCTGGCCTTTCTCGACATTTTCGGTGCGTGGGACCCGGCACTTGCCTTTGTCATGATTGGCGCGATCATCCCTTCGTCGATCGCATACTGGTTTACCCGCAGGATGCAGCGCCCGGTACTTGGTGCCCAGTTCTACATCCCGGAAAACCAAACGATAGACCGTCAATTGCTGATTGGCGGCGCCATATTCGGTGCCGGATGGGGACTTGCCGGATATTGCCCCGGGCCCGCGATCGCGGGCATGGCGCTGGGTGACTGGCAGCCATTCGTGCTGGTCGCTGCGATGCTGGCGGGCATGTGGATGCAGCGCCAGTTCACCGACTTCAATCAGCGCCGATTTATGGCCGCGTGAAGCAAGGGAAAAATGCGGTGAGCGGGCTGGCGCGGTATCTCCCCATCCTCGAGTGGGGCAAGCAGTATGATCGCGCCATGCTGGGCAGCGACATGATGGCGGCGGTAATCGTCACCATCATGCTGATCCCGCAAAGCCTGGCCTACGCCTTGCTGGCGGGGCTGCCGCCGGTGGTGGGGCTCTACGCCTCGATCCTGCCGCTGGTCGCCTATGCGCTGCTCGGCACCAGCCGCACGCTGGCCGTGGGGCCGGTGGCGGTGATCTCGCTGATGACAGCGTCCGCAGCGGGCAGCGTGGCGGCACAGGGCAGCGCAGAATATCTTGAGGCGGCAATGGCGCTGGCGATGCTCTCGGGCCTGATGCTGGCGCTGCTGGGCTTACTGCGGTTGGGCTTTCTCGCCAATTTGCTGTCGCACCCGGTCATATCCGGCTTCATTACCGCCAGCGGCATTTTGATCGCGACCAGCCAGCTGCGCCACATCCTGGGCATCAAGGGAGGCGGTGACAATCTGCCCGAGCTTGCCCGCACGCTGGCTTCGAACATCATGGGGTGGAACGCGCCCACTCTGGCGATCGGCGGGTTGAGCATCGCCTTCCTGTTCTGGGTGCGCAAGGGTGCCCGCCCGCTGCTGATGCGCGCAGGGCTGGGGCCGCGCATGGCCGACCTGCTGGCCAAGGCAGGGCCTGTCTTGGCCGTGTTTGCGACGATACTGGCGGTCATCTGGGGCAATCTGGAGCAGCGCGGGGTGGCCATTGTCGGCGCGATCCCCAGCGGTTTGCCGCCACTGGCAGTTCCCGGCGTCGATCTGGACCTGTGGAGCCAGCTGTGGGTGCCAGCACTGCTGATCTCGATCATCGGCTTCGTCGAGTCCGTTTCCGTTGCACAAACCCTTGCGGCCAAGCGGAGGCAGCGCATTGCGCCCGACCAGGAACTGATCGGGCTGGGCGCGGCCAATATCGCCTCGGCCTTCTCCGGCGGCTATCCGGTAACCGGCGGCTTTGCCCGTTCGGTGGTCAATTTTGACGCTGGCGCGCAGACCCCGGCGGCGGGCGCCTATACGGCCGTTGGCATTGCGCTGGCCTCTGTCTTCCTGACCCCGCTGCTGTTTTCGCTGCCTGTGGCAACGCTGGCGGCAACGATCATCGTTGCGGTGTTGAGCCTGGTCGATTTGCGCACGCCGGTGCAATTGTGGCGCTATTCCAAAAGCGACTTCAGCGCCCATGCTGCGACCATATCGGTGACGCTGGCAATGGGCGTGGAGACGGGCGTCATCGCGGGTGTCGCGACTGGCCTGCTGCTCTATCTGTGGAAGGCTTCGCGCCCGCATGCCGCAATTGTCGGGCGCGTGCCTGACACCGAACATTTCCGCAATGTCGACCGGCACAAGGTCATCACCTGGCCGCATATCCTTTCGATCCGGATCGATGAAAGCCTGAGTTATCTCAACGCGCGCTGGCTGGAGGAATATGTGCTCGAACGCGTGGTGGAAAAGCCCGAACTGCGCCACGTGGTGCTGATGTGTTCGGCGGTGAATGCGATCGACGCATCGGGGCTCGAAAGCCTTGAGGCGATCAACCATCGGCTGTGCGATGCCGGGATCAGCCTGCACCTGTCAGAAGTGAAGGGGCCGGTGATGGACCGGTTGCACAAATCCCACTTCCTCGATGATCTGCACGGCGAAGTCTTCCTGTCGCAGGACCGTGCCATCACCAGCCTGATGCGGGCCGACGAAAGCAGGGCCGCAGGCGAGGATCACTGGCACGCGCGCGGCATGATCTGACCCTCGCTTGCGGGCAAGCTGCGCCGCAGCCGCATGCAATCGAACCGGGCACCTGCCGCGCCTGCGCGCGCGAGCGTGTCGGCGAATGCTGGTGCAGGTATCAGGCGCGCCAATCTGACGATCACGGCGCTCTGCCAGCGGGGGGTGGAGGCCAGGATCTCCGCAAACGCCTGGCGCACGCCTCGGCGGGCGAGGGCGTCCGTGGCCAAAGCTGCCAGTTCATCTTCGTTAGCGCCAAGTGCCAATAGCGCCGCCAGCCGTGCTGCAGCTTCCGCATCGTCACCCGCCCTGAGCGCGAGGGCCAGCATGGCTTGCTGGGCGGCCAGATCGCGCCAGCCGCGCCGTGCAGCCTGCTCCATCGTCAGCAGCCCGCGCCCTTGCGGATCGCGCTGGAGCTGTGCCGCGGCGAGCAAGGAAAGATGTCCAGCCGGGACCGGCCGCCTCGACACCAGCAGGCGCGCACTGCGCAGCGCCCTTTCCTGGTCCGCGCCGCGCGCCGCATCTACGGCCAGGTGATCGGCGGCAAAGCTGCGGAATGCTTCGGGAACCAGCACGGCCAGATGCGGATGATAGCGCGACTGCCGGTCAAGCTGCGCCGCCGCCGCTGTCAGCGCGACAACCAGCAGAAATGCGGGCCAAAGCACGCGCGTCATTCCCGCCGCTCCATGCTTGTGCGCGCAAGCATCAATAGCGCCAATGCCGCCACCGCCAGCATGGCCTGGTTCCGGAGCGGATAATCGGTAATCGACTGTAGCCCAATAGCGAGCAGCACCAGCACCCCGGCCAGCGCCAATCCGCCCTGATCCGTGCGGCGCGTTCGCCATGCCAGCCTGCCTGTCAGCAATATCCAGCCGAGCAGCAGGATCAGCGCCGGGGCCCCGCCTTCCACGGCCAGCTCGAGATAGTCATTGTGCGCGCGCCCGGCCTTGCGCGCCGAAAGATGTTCGAGCGATTCGTCGAGCTGGAACACCTCGTCGAAAGTCCCCATCCCGGCGCCAATTGGCCAGAACCGCTGCGCGGAATAAGCCGCATCCTCCCACAGCTCGAGCCGCGTATCTCCCTCAAAATTGAAGCGATCGATTGCCGATTCGATGCGTGTTCCACTCGACAACGTCGCCCCAAAAGCCGCCGCAATCAATACGGTGATGATGGCGATGCCGATCCATTTTAGCGCGGGCCGGGCGATGGCCCAGCGCAAGGCGGCTACACCGCCAATCACCGCCCCCAGCGCGATGGCGGTGCGCGATTGGGTGAGCAGGATCGCGATCAGGAAAGTGGCTCCCGCCGCTACCTTCGCCCCGCTTGCCCAATCCTGGCGCAGCGGCCACTTCAGGCCCAGCGTCAAGGCCAGGCATGCGGCGAAGAAAAGCCCGGTTGAATTGCGGTTGGCAAAGCCGCCGAACATCACGCCCGGCATCGGATTTTCAGGATAGGGGATCGCGGCCGAGCCGTTCGAAAGCACCTGCGGGATTCCCCAGATGAAATTGACGAGGCCGAGGATGACCGCCAGCCCGGCAAGCCGTGCGATGGCGCGCATCGGCAGGTGCCAACCGATGGACAGCAGCGTCAGCGGCACGATCAGCCCCAGCGCCGCCACGAATGTCCGCGCCGGATCGAGCGAGAGGGGGCGCCAGCCAGGTTGCAGCTGTGCCGCATCGAGCGCCTCCAGCACCAGTTCCCGCCCCGGTAGTTGCTGCCAGATGGCGGGTGGCAACGGCACCAGTTGGAGCAGCGGCAGCGCCAGCGACAGCGCAACGAGCCCTGTGAGTGGCCGGGGCGCATCACGCCAGAATTGCGCGAACCGTTCCGCGTTGAGCGCCAGGATCAGCAGCGCAAGCAGCTGGACCGCCAGATTGTTGAAGGCATAAGCCACGCCGCCGCCGCCCAGCAGCACGGCCATAGCGATCAGCACAGCCAGTTGAGCTTCCGGCTTGCGCCAGGCTGGCAAGCCAGTTTCGGTTCTGGCGGCGGTCAAGCTTCGGGCGGGCGCATGCGTACCCGCGCGTTCAGATCAGTTCGCACCGTTCGACTGGTTTCGAGGCGGGGTGGAATCCCGATTGGTCAATACCGCTGCCTGCATGGGTCCGAAAAACGCAGTGCCGCCAAGCATCCATTGCCACAGGTAAGTTTCGTCAGCCTCTGTCTGCACCAGCCAGCTGGAATACAGAAAAGTGCTTGCCTGTGTGCCGGATGCAGCTGTGTAATAAGTGCCATTGCCGCCAGCCCGTGTGTTGGCGAGAGATGCGCTTGGCACAGCGATCACACTGATCGAAACCGAGGCCAAAAACAGCCTTTTCAGCCATAATTCCATTGCGACATCTCCAATTCGCATCCCGCAGAATTACGCAGGCAGCGGTTCAGCAGCATGTTGTATTACGGGAAAACCCTTAGCAGAGCGTTAGAGCGCAATCCAGCCGTGCGAAAAGGCTTCGCTGCGATGGCGGGGCGGGCAATTGCGAGCTAAGCTTGGCGGCATCGCGCAATCACCCCCAGGCTTTCGGCACGCAGATATGGCACATTCACCGCCGATCATTGACGAAGCTTCGCAGCGCAGCGCCCGGGCTGCGCTGGCGGTGCTGCGCGCGGCGATGGTGCCCGATCGCGGGCCGGTGGCCGAGCTTGAGGGTGAACTGCTCTACAAGGACCGTTTTACCCGGCTTACGCATGACGGTTTTGCCTTCCGCACTCCGGGCGGCGCGCGCTTTTCCTATCGGCTGGGCGAGCGTGTGAAGGTCGATTGCCCGCATCCCGAACTGGCAGGCGAATGCGCGCTCTACCTGTGGGGCACAGTTTTCGGAGCCATTGCATGGCTCAACCGGCTGGTGCCGCTGCATTGCAGCGCGGTTTCGTTGCCGGGCAGGTCGGTGGCTTTCACCGCGCCTTCGGGGGGCGGGAAGTCGACCATGGCCGCTGCGCTGGTAAAGCAGGGTCTTGCGCATCTATGCGACGATACGCTGGTGCTCAGTATGTCGGGCGGAGGGCCGTGGGCGCTGCCCGATGGCAAGCCTGCAAAACTATGGGGTGATGCGGCGAGCATGCTATCCGTATCCGAAGCGACCAAGATTGATGCCTTGCCGGGCAAGTTTTACGTACAGCCCCGGCACGCCAGCGATCAGCCAGTGCCCCTGCGGGATATCGTCTGGCTGAAGGAGGGGGACAAGATCTCGCTTGCGCCGGTCACCGGTTCGGCCAAGTTCGAGCGACTGCCCGAATTGTTTTACCGCGGGTTTATCCATTCGGCGCTTGGCGACCGCGACTTTCATGCGCGTGCGGCCCTGACATTGGCAAGTAATGTGCGGTTCTGGGAACTTACACGGCCGGTCGATGGAAGTCGGTTCGATCAGGACTTCGATATGATCGCGAAAGAACTGACCGCTGCTGGCATTCTGCCGCGATAATCCGCATGCCAAATATCGCATGGTACGGTGTGTATTGCCCATGCAAGTAAATGCAGGTATGCTAAGTAGAATTACCTAGAATATTTTTCGAGGAACTCTGGAGCATCCGCCATGACGCCCGCAAACGAGCGTTCATCGCCGAAACGCAAGCAATGGATCGTGCCGCAGCTTGAAAAGCTGGCGGCGGATTTGAGCTGTGTTGCCGGGGCGAACTTTCCACCGGGCGATGGCAACAGCGGGTCGGGCAAATCGCTCGTCCCGCCAGTTTCCTGAAATCGGGCCGGATGACTGTGCAACCTGCGCGCATACGAAAGCTGCCTGGCAACTATATTGCCAGCGAGGTCGATGGCGAGCTGATCCTTATCCATGGCGATACCGGCAGCTTCTTTTCGATCAGGGATGTGGGTCTGGAAATCTGGCAACTGCTTGACCACAGCGACGAGCTTGATCGCCTGTGCGGCCAGCTGGTCGAGGAATACGAGATCGAAGCACAGGATTGTAGCGCACAAATTGGCGCATTCGCCCGCGAGCTGGTTGAGGCCGGGCTCGCCGAATACGCCTAGCGGCTGCGATGGACAGCGCGAGTTTCCTTTCCCAAAGCCCGGCCATCTTGCGCTGGAGAACCCTGGCCGCCTTGCTGCAACTGGTGCGGGCGCGCGTGCTGGTGGGCTTCGTTCCGTTTCGGGTGTGGAGGGGGAGCCTGGGCGCGGTTTCGCGGCAGTGCGCACCGAAGGCCGGGGCCGCTGCCATCGCGCATGCGCATGCCTGGGCCAACCGTGTCGAGCGCGCCGCAAGCCGCCTTCCCGGTGAGAGCAAGTGCCTGCCGCAGGCCATGGCGCTGCAGTGGCTCTTGCGGCGCGAGGCGATCGGATCGCGGTTGGTCATTGCCGTCCATAAATCTGATCGCGCGCATAGGCACAGCTTTCACGCCTGGATCGAAGTGGGCGGCGAACTGGTGATTGGCCACTGCGACAGGGCGAGCTATTCCTGCGTGGCGAGCTTCGACCAATTCGCCTAATCAAGCTGGCGGGAGGCTGGCTGATCGCCTGCAAATGACGCGGAATCTTCTGATCAGTGCAGCGATCGATCTCGATGGCGGGGATTGGTTCGGGCCGTTTTGGGCGCAGATAGCACGCAGCCTTGGCGCGGGCATGGCGGGCGATATCTTTCAGACGCGGGTCAAGGGTGCGGGGCTTGCAGTGCGCGCTGACATAGTGCCAGGCACCCAATCACCGCATATCAAGCCGTTTGATGTGCAGGCCGGGCCTGACGGGGGCTATACCCTGCTGGCTGGACGCCTTTCGGAAAGGGGGGAACTGGCGGCCCGGCTGGGGATCGCACCGCCTGCCGATGACGCCGAATTATACGCCTGTGCCTATCGCAGATGGGGCGAAGCCTGCGACCGTGAGATCATCGGCTCCTATGCCGTGATTCAATGGTTCGCGGATGAGCGACGTTTGCGCCTGGCTCGCTCGCCATTGCAAGCGCCGCCACTGCATGTGTGGCGCGATGGAAACCGGGTAATTGCTGCCTCCACTCCGCGCGCGATCTTTGCCGCCGGGATCAAACCTCAGCTCGACATGGCACATCTGGCTGACGCCGGACTGCTCAATTTTCGCGTCGGCGAGCGCAGTTTCTATCGCGGGCTGCACCGGGTCGCCTGCGGAACGCAGCAATGGCACGATCAGCTTGGCCAGCGGCGCCAAGGTTTCTGGTCCATCGAGGCCTTGCCTGAAGTGCGCCTGCCTTCTGCCGATGCCTGCCTCGATGCCGCAGAGGAACTTCTCGGGCGCGCCGTGACAGATGCGCTTGGCGGCGCGGGCAAGCCTGCAATCTCGCTGTCGGGCGGGCTCGATTCGCAATTGCTGGCGGCGAGCGCGCTCGAACAGCTTGGCGACGCGGGCCGGCTGCGGTCCTACACCTCCGTGCCGGTGGCGGACTGGTTGCCGCGCAGCGACCCCAGGCTGAGTTATGATGAGCGCGCGCATGTCGATGCGCTAGCGGGCCAATACCCGAACCTTCTGCCAAATTTTCTGACCGGCGAAGATGCGCGCTTTGGCGAACACCTTGACCGGATGATTGCGCTGACCGCATGGTCCACAACCAATGAGATGAACATGCATTGGGTGCATGCGGTCCATGCCCGGGCCGCAACCGATGGCTGCGACGTGATGCTGCATGGCGAGCTGGGCGATTCCTCGCTCAGCTATGACGGGCTGAGTGCATTTCCCGGCTGGCTGCGCAGTGGCAGCTTGCGGCGCTTGCGGGGCGAACTTGGCGCGCTGGATGATGCGCGGCCGATGTGGCGGCGGTTTGCCTCCCATGCGCTCCTGCCGCTGTTGCCAGGCAGTTTGCGCCGCGCGATCGAGCGGTTGCGCGGCAATCCGAAGCCTTCCTTTGCGCGCTGGTCACCGCTCGATCCGCGCCACCCTTTAACCCGCGCGGCCTTGAAGCGCGCAGCGCGCGAAGGATATGACATCAATTATTATCCGGCGGCATCGAGCCGTGAAGCGCGCGCGGCAATGATTGCCATGCCGGTTTCAGAAGGGCCGGAAGTCGATCTGGGCCTGCGGCTGCTGCACGGGATCGAGCGCCGTGATCCCTTCGCCTTTCGCCCCTTGTGGGAGTTTTGCGCGGGCTTGCCTGACGATATGTTCCTCCGCGGCGGCTCGCGCCGCCTGCTCGCGCGGCAATTGCTGCGCCAGCGCACGCCGCCGGTGATCGCCGATCAGTCACGGGTTGCCATACAGTCTGCCGACATGCTTGGCAGGATGCAGCGCGACCGCGCACAGATCCTGGATGAGATTGCCGTGCTCAAACATGCCTTGCCGCCAGACCTGCCGCCAGAACTGCCGATTGACCTCGACCGGCTTGGCGCGATTGCGCAGCGCTGCGACGGGGTCAGCGGCACAGGCGGCAATGATTGGCTTGAAGTCGCGGCGCAGCTTCCGCGCGGGCTTGCGCTGGCGCGATTTGCACACCGCGTCCAAAGTGGATCGCTTGGCTGAGCGGGACATCTCCAGCCGTGAAGCGCTGAGCTTCCTCGGCCGCCAGCTGGGTGGGGGGAAGATCGCGCTGCTGGGGGCGCTGATGCTGGCCGCCAGCCTGACCGAGGGTGTCGGGCTGCTGCTGCTGGTGCCGATCGCGCAATCGGTTGCGGGGGATGGCTCGCAGGTGGTCCCGCCATGGCTTGCCGGCTTGCAGGGCCAACCGCTGGCGGCGCTGCTGGTCGCCGTGGTCGCGCTGGTTGCCTTGCGCGCAGCGATCGTGTTCATGGCCAGCGAATTGCGCCGCGGAATCGGCCTTTCGCTCAGCCGCCGCCTGCGCCTGATGGCGCACCGCGCCATTCTGAACGCTCAGTGGCGCTGGTTGAGCAGGCAGAACAGCGCCGACCATGCTGCGCTGATCATCGGCGAGGCCGATCGCAGCGCCAGCCTGGCGAATGATGCCTTGGTCATCGCCACTGCGGCGACGACCTTGTTGGTGCTGCTGGCAGCGTCAGCAGCGATTTCACCCTGGTTGACTCTGGCCGGCCTGATCGCGGTTTGCGCCCTAGCGGGCCTGATGGCGCTGCTGCGCACCCGGCGCGCGCGCGAGGGCGAGGCCTATTGGCACGCCTATGCGCGCCTCCAGCGCATCCTGTCGCAAGGCCTTGCCCATTTGCGCGCGGCGCGGATTGCCGGGGCCGAGCCGGTGCTGGAGCGGGATTTCGCAGGGGCAACGCGCGATCTGGCGGAGCTTGAGCGGGTCTATTTCCGGGCCGGTCATCTTGCCCAGATGATCTTCCAGATTCTTGCCGTGACAGCGCTTGCCGCCGGTGTCTATGCGATGGTCGAAGTGTGGCGGACACCGGTGTTTATGTGGCTGCCCGTGCTGCTGATCGCGATCCGTGCGGTGCCGCTTCTTTCCACGATCCAACAGGGGATGCGCGGCTGGCGCTATAACCGGCCTGCACTGGCGCAGCTGCTTGCGCATGTCGGGTCAGCCGAACGGCACAGCGAGGTGGCGGGCGAAACGAGCACGCCGATCGCATTTTCGCAGTCGATCGAGCTGCGCGATGTCTGCCTTGAATACCCCGATCGCGGCGTGACCGTTTTCGATGGCTTCACCCTGTCGCTCGCGGCGGGCAGCGTGACCGGTGTGTCCGGCCCATCGGGTTCGGGCAAAAGCAGCCTGGCCGATCTTTTATCCGCGCTTCTCAGGCCTGATCGCGGTGAGCTGTTGATTGATGGCTGCGCGCTTGATCCGGCACAGAGCCTGCAATGGCGGCGGCAGGTCGGTTACGTCGAACAGAAGCCGTTCTTCCTCGATGCCACAATTGCGGAGAACCTGTGCTGGGGCCGCGGCGATATCGATCCCCAAGTGATTGAAACCGCTCTGGCACAGGCCTCGGCCGAATTCGCGCGCGAGCTTCCGCATGGCCTGGCAACCGTGATGGGTGAGGGCGGCAGGCAATTCTCAGGTGGTGAATTGCAGCGGCTGGCGCTGGCGCGGGCGCTGGTGGCGAAGCCGCAGCTACTGATCCTTGACGAGGTGACCGCCGGGCTTGACGCGGCCAACCGCGCGGCGATCATGCGCACGGCCGAAGGCCTCAGGGGATCGTGCACCATCGTGCTGCTGAGTCATGATCGCGAATTCCTGACGCTGGCCGATCGCATTATCGAACTGGATGCCGCTGGATGAACCAGCCGCTCTCGCCGCTGCAAGAGGCGTTGCTGCGATGCTGCGCCGATCCCGAAGGCGAGCATGGCGGGCTTGCAGAATTGCTCGGCGCCGCCAGCCCGGGCGAAGCGGCGTATCTGTTCGAACTGACCCGGACCGGCCCTTTGGCCGAGTTCTGTCTTGCGCGCGCGGCGGAGGGGCCCCCGGCAATGGCGGCGCAATTGGCCCGATTATCCCGCCGGCAAACCCTTCATGCGCTAAGCCAGGCGCGCGGATTGGCGCGTGCAGCTGGCCTGCTGCGTGATGCAGGGATCGAGTGCATCGCGCTGAAAGGCGCGGCATTGGCGTTCCGCGATTATCCCGCCCCGCAGCTGCGCCCGCTGCGCGACATCGACCTGCTGGTCCGCCCTGATGAGGCCGAGGCCGCGCACGCGCTGCTGCTGTCTCATGCTGGCTATCGCAAGCCTGCTTGGGCGGGGCCATACGGCATCGATTACGGGCACCAATTGCCGGAGATCGAGGACCAGGACAACGCCGTGGTGATCGAGATTCACCATCGTCTGAATGCGCGCGGCTGGGCGGGGGAGCCGCAATTGCTGGAGGCGATGTGGCGAGAGCAAGAGACGATTGAGTTGCTTGGCACGCCGGTTCGCGTTCCGTCCACTCAGGCCAATCTGCTGCATCTTGTCGAGCACGCGACGCTCCATCATGGCTTTTCCAATGGGCCACTGGTGCTGGCCGACCTGCATTTCATGGCCACACGGGCGCAGCCCGATTGGGATGCAATCAGCCATGCCGCCGGGCAAATGGGGCTGACGCGGGCGCTGATCCTGGTCGCGCAGATCGCCCGGCAGTACGGCGCGCGATGGGTTCCGCCCGCGTTGGCGAAGCGGGCGCAATCTGCCGCCCCTTATGCCCCGGCAGCGGCGGCCGCGATGTTTGCCGGGCGCGAACAGGTCGAAGCGCACGATCAATTGCGCCGGCTCAGCCACCGCAGCGAGGGGAGGCCCGAGGCGCTGGCGGCTTTGTCGCGCATCGCCATGCCTGAACGGCACCAGCTGGCGCAGTTTTCCGGGCAGTCGCCCGCAAGCCCGCTGCGCTGGATCGGCTACCCCGCCTGGCTGTTGGCCAAGGGAGGGCGTTACTGGCGCAGTAGGCGCGATCCGGCATTTCTGGCCGAGCATCATCGCCGGGCGGCCATGCTTGATTGGTTGGCGCAGCCGGATTGATAGCGCCGCGGCGGTGCACTTCGCACCGCTGGCAGTTGAATTCGCCAGAGCGATCAGGCAATTCCTTGTTCGTGCCCGGCTTCCGGGCATCATGCAGAAAAGGGCAGCGCAAGTGGCGCGAACGGGTCGCAAGGGGATTATACTCGCCGGGGGGGCGGGCATGCGGCTGTATCCGCTGACGCGCGCGATATCGAAGCAGCTGATGCCGGTCTTCGACAAGCCGATGGTCTATTACCCGCTCAGCACGCTGATGCTGGCCGGAATTCGAGAGATCCTGCTGATAACCACGGCTGACGATCGCCCGCTTTTCGAGCGATTGCTGGGTGATGGTTCGGACCTTGGGATTTCGCTCTCCTATGCCACCCAGGATAGGCCCGAAGGCATTGCGCAGGCACTGGTTATTGCAGAGGAATTTCTGGCCGGCGGGAACTGCGCGCTGGTTCTGGGTGACAATCTGTTTCACGGGCACAGGCTGCCCGGCCTGCTCGCCCGCGCGGGTCAGCAGGAATCGGGGGCTACGCTGTTCGCTTATCCTGTGAGCAGGCCAGAGCAGTATGGGGTGATCGAATTCGCCGAGGATGGCCGGGTTCTTTCGATCGAGGAAAAGCCCGCCCGCCCGCGCTCGCAATTCGCAGTTACCGGGCTCTATTTCTACGATGAAACGGCACCGCAAAAGGCGCGCGAGCTAAGCCGTTCAGCGCGCGGCGAATATGAAATTACCGATCTCAACCGGGCCTATCTCGATCAGGGCAAGCTTGCGGTCGAAGTGCTGGGGCGCGGCTTCGCCTGGCTCGATACCGGAACCCATGCCAGCCTGCTCGATGCGGCGAGTTATGTGCGGATCACCGAAGAGCGGCAAGGGCTGAAGATCTGCTGCCCGGAGGAAATCGCCTGGCGTCAGGGCTTCATCGATGACGCGCAATTGCGCGATCTGGCAGTTCCGCTGCGCCAATCGGGCTATGGCGAGTATCTGCTGCGCCTGCTCGAGCCGGGCTACCGGCTGTGAAGATCGTGCCGGGCGAGCTTGAGGGGGTCTGCCTGATCGAGCCCGAAATCCACGCCGATGGGCGGGGGTTCTTCATGGAGTGCTGGAACGCCAGGGATCTGGCCGCGAATGGGATCGAGACCAGTTTTGTTCAGCACAATCACAGCCACTCGCAGGCAGGCGTGCTGCGCGGGCTGCATTTCCAGAATCCCTTGCCGCAGGCCAAGCTGGTCTGGGTGACCAGCGGCGCGATCTTCGATGTGGTGGTCGACCTGCGGCGATCATCGCCTACATTCGGGCGCTGGTCGAGCTATGCGCTGAGCGCGCGAAACAGGCGCCAGCTGTGGGTGCCCAGCGGGTTTGCGCATGGTTTCCTGGCGCTCGAATCCGACACCGGGGTCGCTTACGCTTGCAGCGAATATTACGCGCCCGAGCATGAGCATTGCCTGGCCTGGGACGATCCAGTGCTTGCAATAGAATGGCCGCTCGGTGGAAGTGAACCGATCATTTCGGACAAGGACCGGCGCGGGTTGAGCCTGGCTGAAAGCGCCTGCTTCCCATGAAGGCGGTGGTGACTGGAGCGGCGGGCCAGCTGGGGCTGGCGCTGCTGGCGGCAGTGCCGCAAGGCTGGCAATGCACGGGCCTTGCGCGCAGCCAGCTTGATCTCACCGATCGTGCGCAAATCGCGCGCGTGATCGCGGCGGAGCGGCCCGACTGGGTCATCAATGCCGCAGCCTATACGGCGGTCGACCGTGCCGAAGCAGAACAGGGGCTGGCCTGGGCGGTCAACGCGCTTGCGCCCGGCGCCATCGCGCAAGCCCTCGAGCCATGGGGCGGGCGATTGCTGCAGGTTTCGACCGACTATGTTTTTGGCGGCGCTGCTTCGCGGCCCTATCTGCCGGATGATCGCCCCGATCCGCTGTCTGCCTATGGGAAATCGAAGCTGGCAGGAGAGCTGGCAGCAGGGCCGGAAGCGGTGGTGCTGCGGACAAGCGGGATATTTTCCGCGCATGGCAGGAACTTCGTCACCGCCATGCTCGATGCCATGCAGAACGGCAGGCCGCTGCGGGTGGTGGCTGATCAGATCACCGCGCCCAGCCATGCGGCGGGCGTGGCGCGAACCGCTTGGGCGCTGGCGCAGCGCGGCGTTCCAGGCATTTATCACCACCGCGACGCCGGGCAGGCGAGCTGGTACGAATTCGCCCTCGCAATTGGCGAAGAGGCGGCGGCACTGGGCCTGCTGGAGCGCAATCCCGAGATCCTGCCGGTCACTTCGGCGGAATATGGCGCTGCGGCACCGCGCCCGGCGTTCTCGGTGCTGGATGACAGTGCCACGCGCGCTGCCTTGCAGGACAGCACGGCCCACTGGCGCGAGACGCTGGAACAGATGCTGCGCGAGGAGATGGCCGATGCCTGACCTGCTCGTGACAGGCGGTGCCGGCTTCATCGGCGGCAATTTCGTGCGCTATTGGGCTGAAAACCATCCTGATGACGCGATCTTGGTGCTCGACGCGCTGACCTATGCCGGCCACCGGGCCACCATTGCCGATATCGAGCAGGCGCGGCTGATTGTCGGCGATATCCGCGACACGGCACTGGTTGAGAAGCTGCTGGCCGAGCACAAGATAGGCACGCTGGTCCATTTCGCTGCCGAGAGCCATGTCGACCGGTCGATCAGCGGGCCTGACAGTTTCATCGAGGCGAATATCGTCGGCACGCACAGCCTGCTCAAGGCGGCCCGTGCGGCCTGGATCGAGACTGGCAGCGGCCAGCCGCATCGCTTCCACCACATCTCGACCGACGAAGTGTTCGGCGCGCTTGGCCCTGATGACCCTGCCTTTGCCGAAACCACCGCTTACGCGCCCAATTCGCCCTATGCCGCCTCGAAAGCGGCATCCGACCATCTCGTGCGGGCCTATCACCAGACCTACGGCCTTGAAGTCACCACATCCAATTCGTCGAACAATTATGGGCCTTATCAATATCCGGAAAAGTTGATCCCGCTGTTCCTGCTCAACGCGCTGCACGGGCGGGCAATGCCGGTTTATGGGGATGGCGGGAACCGGCGCGACTGGCTGCATGTGGCGGATCACTGCGCCGGGATCGAGGCCTGTCTCGAACGCGGCATTGCCGGCGAAACCTATAATTTCGGCAGCGGTGAGGACTTGCCCAATTTGGCGGTGGCGGAAGCGCTCTGCGCTGCGATTGACGATGCCTTTGCCCGCCAGCCGGAACTGGCCCGGCGCTTTCCCGATTGCCCCGCTGCCAGCGGCGGGGGCACCGCCGGGCTGATGCAATTCGTCAATGACCGGCCGGGGCATGACTGGCGCTATGCGATCAACCCGGCCAAGGCCTCGGCGCAGCTTGGGTGGCGGCCCGGGCACGGTTTTGCCGATGGCCTTGCCAAGACCGTGCGCTGGTATCTCGATCATGAAGGCTGGTGGCGCCCGTTGGTGAACGCATGAGTTTCGGGCAAGGCGCGGGGCGGCGCGGCTGATGCCCAAGGTCGGTAAATCTCTGGTCCAGTCGAGCCTAGCCTATTTCGGGCAGCTCCTGATTTCGCTCGCGCTGGTGGTGATCGCCTCGCGTATCCTGCCGCCCGATCAGGTGGGCAGCTATCTGATGGCCTATGCAGTGATCTTGCTGACATTGCCGGTGCGCGATTTCCAGCTCCAGAACTATGTCATCCAGCGCGGCGGGATTTCGCCTGATGCGCTAAGGTCGGTGATGTTCGTTTCGGCGTCAAGCTCGGCTCTGGGCCTCGCGGTGTGCCTCATTGCCAGCGCCATCTTTTTCGCCAGCTATCCCGCGCCGGAGATTGCCAATTGTCTGCTGATCATGAGCTTCAGCTTCGTGATCCGCCCGTTCTCGCTGGTGCCCATGGCGGTGCTGGCACGCGACATGCGCCATGGTGAAATCGCGGCGATCAGGTTGGGCGGGGCGCTCGCCAAGCTGCTACTGACTGTGGGCCTGCTCGCCGCCGGATGGGGGCCTGAAGCGCTGGCCTGGGGCGTGCTGGCAGAGGGCGCCACCGAATTGGCCGGCATCGCGCGGGTCAAGCGCGGGTTTCGCTTTGTGCCACCGTTTCGCGATGGCGCGCGCGAAGTGATCGCCTATTGCCTGCCCTATACCGGCGCCCATCTGGCAATCACACTATCGGTATCGGTGACCTCGCTGATGCTGGGCGCGTATCAGGGTTTGGCGGTGACGGCCTTTTACAATCGCGGGCGGATGGTGATGCAGTTGCTGCGTTCCGGCATCGAGGGTGCCGTTCATCCGATCGTGCTGGCGCAATTTGCGGGCGTGCGCGGCGATCGCACGCTGCTCAGGCAGAATTATCTTCACGCGACCAGCCTGCTCACCGTATTCACCTGGCCCGCGCTGGTGTGGCTGATCGTGGTTGCCCAGCCGCTAACCCTTACATTGTTCGGGCGCGAATGGTTGCCCGCCGCCCCGCTGATGCAGATATTGTGTGCAGGCGGGCTGGTCTATGCCGCCAGCGGCCTGTCGCAGCAATTGCACGCCGCCATCGGCCAGACCCGGCAGATACTCAACCGCGAAGTGTGGTTGCAGCTACCCTATCTGGTGATGCTGGTGGCGGCAGCGCAGATCAATGCAGCGGCAGTTGCGGGTGCCGCCGTGCTTGCCGCCCTGTTCGGTTTCGCGGTGCATCAGCGCTTGCTCCATCAGGCGATCGGGCTGCGGCTGAGTGAGTTGGCGCGAACGAGCATGAGGAGCGCATTCGTCGCGCTGATCACCGGCCTTGCCAGCTGGGCCATGCTCGAATTGCTGCGGGGCAAACTTGGCGAGTCGGGCCTGATGGCTGTGCTGTGCCTGGTCGCGGCGGCGGTGTGGCTGGCGGCCGTGGCCGCCAGCCGGCATCCGATCCTGTCCGAAGCACGCCAGCTTGTGCGCGGGGCGGATTAGCCGCTAGGCGACAGCTCCCGCAGCCGCCGACGAGCCGCGAAGCCTGCCGAGCATGTCGTGCTTGAGGCGCGGCGTTTTTGTGTTCGCCAGCAGCTCGCCCGCAGGAGCGAAGTTGCCGCCAGTCGCATCGACGAACAGGCTTGCCTTGTCGCCGCCGATGGTCGTTCCCGTAGCCCCACTTGGCGCGACCGAGCCGGTGTGCAGGTGGTTGTCGGCAATGGTCAGGTTGGGCTGCGGCGTCCCCTCCCACTCGATTTTCGACATGGTGTTGTTGGCCAGCAGGCAGAAGCCATCGGCTGTCATGCCCATGCTAGGGCGGATCAGCAGCCGATGATTGGCGAAGCTGTTGTGCGCCACCACCACATGGCTGCTGGGCTTGCTCCACTGGCTGATCATGTTGAAGAAGAACGGGTCCAGCACCTCGTCGGTTTCGGTTGTGTTATTGACGAAGAACTGGTCGCGATGCTGGCTATTGCCGAAATTGATCGAGGGGACGAAGTTGCCGTGCAGCAGGTTGGCGAAGGCGATGGCGTTTTCAGGGATGGTATTATCCAACGTCCACACATCGCCATGCGGGTCGAACACAGTATGCAGGGTAACGGGCGCACTCTTGGCGTCGATTGCGGCAAAAGCGGCCCCCAACGAACCCGCCGATACATGCGAAAGCGCGGTTGCCCTGCGTGTATCGTCAAGGAGCGTGGCAGACCAACCGGCCAAGCCATTGAGCCAGGCCACCACATCAGCCACATCGTAATTGGTGCCGGTGGTGAAGTCCGCTTCGGTATTCTTGAGGGTGAAGCTAGAGGCTGTGACGCCATCTTCCTTCACCGTCAGCACGCGGTTGTTGGTGTCGCTGGCACCTGAAAGTTCGATCGTGGCGGTGGCGGCTGCGCCAGTGTAATGCACCGTCATTGCATCGATGGGTGCGCGCAGGATCTGATCGTGGTGGCCTGTAACCCTATTGGACACGGCACAACGCGCATTGGAAAACACGTCAAAACCGCCGTCGCTATAGGTGCACCCGCGAACCAGCGAGGCATTGAGGAAGGCGTTCTGGATGTGGGAGACGCTGCATTCGAGGTAATAGGGGTTGTCGCGCGCGATATAGGGCGTGGGCCGCTGCCCCTTGAGCCACAGCGCCGAACGGCCACTGCTGTCCGTGAAATTGACCCCTTCGAACACATGCTGCCGCCAAGTAGCAGCCTCATGGTAGATGTTGCCCACATTGGCGAAGTCGAAGGTGATGTTGCTGCCCTTGAACCACATCCCGTCATAGCGGGGGCGCAGCAGCGAATTTGCGCCAGCGACATGCGGGGGCTTCCTGATCGTGATCGGGACGGTGGCTTCAACGGTGCAATAGCCCGCGCCCTGATAGCCGCTGTGCCAGATCAGCATATCGTAATCCGCCGTCTCGGTCACGGTGATGCGCGGGTTTTGGGCACCTTGTGCAACAAGATAGGCGGTGGCTTCGTAAATCGTCTTGTAGCGCGCACCAACGATAGTCGCGGGAGTAGCAGCCACTTCGAGCTCGAAATCATGCAGGGTTGCGGTTGGGTGGAACGTGTAAGGCCCAATCACGCGGCTCTGCATGGCCGCATCCTTGGGCACAGCTTCGAAATAGAGCTGCGCCGCGCCGCTGGTGCCGCTGTGCTGCAGCGTGATCCACCAGCCGAGATATGTCCGCTGCACACCGTTGACGTCGGTGAAGCTGCGCAGGGTGGGGGCGGTAATATCGTGGACCGTGCCCTCATAATGCACCCGGACATAATTTAGCCCGAGATTGTTGAGCAGCGAGCCGCCATTGTTGGCCATGGCCAGCACGCCGATCGTCACCGTGTCGGTAAAGAACTGGTCGGGCGGTGCGAGCAGCCTGATCGCGGGCTTGGCTGTGGTCCGCACTGGATCAGTCGGGGTCACGGAGAACCCGCTCGCAGCCATCCCGTTCCATTGCGGGCCTGGAACGACGGCCGCAATCGCTGGTTCGCCGCCCGGCAGGCGCCGCCGTCGCCCTGCGGGAAACCCTAAGCCGAACCGGCCCATCAGGCCAGGCCCACGATGCCAGAGGCGGTGGTGCCGACGGCCCGGACCGCGATCACCCGCACGTCCAGGATCGCGCCTGAAGGAACATTGGCGAAGGTGACATCGCCCGGCCCGTCGAGCGCGCGCAGCCTCACGTCGCCGCCGCCACCGACATAGATTGCCTTGGTCACCTGAGACACCTCGGCAAGATCGTCGGGCGTGATCTCGAAGCAGATCTTGGCGGGCGCGGTAAGGCTTTCGGTAGTAGTCTGGAAATTGTCCTGTGGCATGGTTCACTCCGTTGATTTCGCTGGAGTGCCTACCGAATCATGTACCATGTAGGAAAATGAAAAATACTGTTGTAACCAATCAGGTTCTAAATTCGCGGTCTCTGGTCGTTTCAGTGCACTTTGTGTCGCTGTAGCCCGCGAACCAGCGCTGCGGTTTCAAAGCCAGGGGAACATAGCCGCGAAACATCTGGCGATAATGCTCGCTGCCAAGCTGAAGCAGCATGGCGCCAAACATGCGCACGCAGACAGACAGCCACAGCAGCGCCAGCACCAGCGTGCCAGCGGGCTGGCGATAATGCTTGCGGACATAGGTGGCATTGCCGCGCATCTGGCTGGTCAGTCGCTGCGGGGAATAAGGTGCCCCGCCGCCGATTGCGTGAAATGCCTTCGCATGAGGGACAATTCCAACTCCCACGCCAATGTTCCCCGCCCTGGTGCAAAGGTCAAAGTCTTCGCCGTAGAGGAAGAAGCGTTCGTCGAAGCCGCCCAGCCGCCTCCACACATCGCGCTCGATCAGCATAAAGCCGCCACTGGTTACCTGGACGGGCACAAGCTGCTCGTTCCCGGATAGCTTCCATTGTTGCCGTGCTGCCCCGAACATTCCCCTGATCGCCGTGCCCGGCCCGGGCGGGGAAAGCGGCGGCAGCAGGCTGCCGGTGTCGCGATCGGTTATCGTCATTCCGCCCAAAATGCCGAATTCCGGGTGGGTGCGCGCCGCCTCCAGCAGATACCCGATCGCGCCGGGGGCGATCTCGGTATCGGGATTGAGCAACAGCAGCCAGCGGCCCTGCGCTTGCTTGGCAAGCAGATTGTTGGCTGCCCCAAAGCCGATATTGCCTTGCCCGGGAACAATGCGCGCAGCCGGGCATAGCTGACTGACCAAAGCCTCCGATTCCTCGTCGCCATTGTCGATGAACAATAATTCGCTGTTCAATCCAGCGCTCGCCCTTTCAAGCGCTGTCAGGCATGAAGGCAGAAACTCCTGCGAATGATAGCCCACTATCAGCACGCTCACATCGGGCTTGCCGCAGGTCACTGGCCGTGTCCGCGATATTTCTGTTCGATGTGCGCGATGATCGCATCCCGTCGCGCCAGGTCCAGGCCAAGGTTGGACTGGATCAACAGCCCGATATGCTGCGGGGCAATTGCAGCCAAGAATGCATCGGTCCCGGCCTTGCTGGTCAAATCATAATGCCAGGACATGTGCCAGAAGCTCTCGTCCGAAGGGCAAACGCATTGCTGGTGCGGGCCTTCGAACTGGTCGCAGAATACCCCGTAGAGCAGATATTCGGAGAAGCGGAATCGTCCCGCCAGCACATCCAGCCAGGGCCTATGCGAAACCGCCTCGATCCGGGCGATCATTTCGCGCACGACGCTGGGGGACCAGACCACGCCCTGGCCGATGTAGTCGAACCCCTGATAGCCGGTTTGCGGCAGGCCAAGCGTCGCTTGCGCAATGCGGTGCCATTTGCGGTGGTGCTTGCCGCGCCCGCCGCCCGGATTGCGATAGAGCCGCGGGCGCCCCTCGCAAAACACATGTTCCTGTGTGATCGCATTCAGCAGGTGCAAGTCGCTATCGACGAGCACTGCGGCCTGTTCCTGCATCCCGGCAACAAAGGCGATCTTGGCCAGTTGCTGGTAGATCCAGCCGCGCACAAGCGTGAAGGGCGCACGCCGCCACAAACGGTACCCGGGCAGGTTGAATTCACGCAGCTGAGGCAACAGCTCGGCGCAATCGACCACTTGGCGCCGAGCGGTCGCGAACCCCGCGAACAGCGCCACGTCAGCGCTGTCGACCAGCACATAATGCTGCACGTCCGGCATGTGCCGGTCGATGGTGCGGCATAGCCCGGCAAACAGATCAAGATCGCCGCGATAGGTTTTCGTGACCAGTGCGAACTGCGTCATTCTTGTTCAACCCGGCGCCGCAAATGGACACGGGCCTGCGCCTTACGCAGCCCGGGCGGCGGCGTTCCCAGGCTCACCGCCATTCCGCTGAGCATCAGCATCCATGCACCCACGCCTTCAAGCAGTGTAACGGTAAACCCGCTGAACACGATCGTCAGCAGGGTGAACGCCAGACCGAGCGAAACCAGCCGCGCGCGCGGCGTCTGAAACCGCGCATTAAGCAGCAACAACAGGGCAGAGCCGAGCATGACAACGAGCACACCGATACCGGCGGGAAGTCCGAACCGCATCGACCACAGCAGGAAGTGGGCGTCGATCGAATCGGTGTACATCCAGACCGGGCGCGACCAGTCGCGCAGGCCGATCCCGAACAGCGGATTGGCCAATGTCTCGGCAGTGGCATATTGCCAGATCAGAATGCGCCAATTGCCCGATGCGGGTGACAGCGACAGGTAGCGACCGAAAAAGGACAGCAAGCCCGAATCGGACAGGACCATGATTGCGCCCAGCATCAACAGCACCGCTACGCCGGCAATCAGATGCAGCGGCAGCCCGCTCCATCGCTGAGCGAGGTAAAGCGCGATCAACCCGGCGCAGCCCAGATAGGCCAGAATGGCCGCGCTGCTGACAGTAAAGATCATGCCGCTCGCAACCACAATCCCGATCATCCGCAGGCGCCAGTCGTCGAGCGCGAACCACATCATTGGCAGCAGGGTCGCAAGCAGCACCCCGCCCAGAATGGGGTGCGGGAACGGGCCGGTCGCGCGGTAGAGGCCCAGCCGCTCTTCATCATAGACCTCGGGCGGCGGCAATCCGGCCAGCTCTGCCACCAGCGGCCTGAGAATTTGCCGGTCCGCCAATGCCTCTGCCATCAGCACCGCCACGACCATTATCAGACCCGGCAGCAGTGCCACCAGCAGGCAGCGCAAGTCATCGGCGCGCCGCAGCGTGACCCTGCCCAGCAGATAGGCGAGGCTGAAATCAAGGCTCAGCGCAAGCCCGGCCTCAAGCGCGCGCAGGAGCGGTTCGTTCGCGATCAGCGCCACCACCACCCACAGCGCAACAAACCCTGCCACCGCGTCGATCGGGTGAAGGCGCAACTGATGCTTGAACAGGCTGCCCACGATGAAGGGGAGCACGCCAAACAGGGCGAGCCGATAGGGATAGAACGCCGCCCCGGCGATCGAGATCGAAAACTCGCGTGGGAGAAGCACTGCATAGGCGACAATGATTGCTGGCCAGATGTGCCCGGGTATGGCGGGCAAGCGCAATCCCTGCCAGCGCCCCTGTAACGGTGCCACTTGAGCAGGCGGAGTTGCCTGATTCCTCATCGCATCACCCGCGATGACAAATCGCGGCTCCAGCCCTGCCGGCCATTGATCCGGTGCCAGCCATGGAGGGCTTTTGCCAGCAGCTTGACCGCGACATAAGTTGCAACGTCTGACAAGCTTGCGCCCTGCCTGATTGCGCCGACCAACGCACGGCCGCCGTTGATGGTGCCGGTTTCAGCTGTGGCGAAGCGACGGTCAACCTGCCGTTTGCCGCGCAGCCGCCGCGCCTCGGTGCGGATCAGGTCACGCATATTGCGGGGTGGATAGATGGTCGTTGAAATCGGAATCCCCGCGGCGTCGGCGGCAACGCACCGGCGCGCCTCGAAACTGAAACGCGTTCGCACATAGAGATCGTCGGCGATGATATCGGGCATCTCGCCCAACGCGCGATAACCCGCTTGCGAAAGTCCATAGACCCCGCCGCCGACCAGCCGCTGGGTGACATAGGGCAGGCTTTCCCACACCCTGTAATAGGCCCGCACGGGCGCGCTCGATCGGCTCAGCTCGATCGCAATCGCGGGCGATGCCGCCATTACGCCGGGTTGGGCAAGAGCTTGTGCAGTGGCGGCCAGTGCGCGGTAGCTGGTGATGACATCGGCATCTACCACTAGCCGGATGGCGTGAGTGCACATGGTGAAGCCGCGGTTGATCGCATGCGCCTTTGATGCTCGCGGCAGTTCGATTACCCGGGCCTCCGGTGCAATCTCGCGGGCAATGCAGGCTGTGCGATCAGAACTTCCGTTGACCGCCACGATGATTTCCGCCGCAGCATGTGCGGGCCGATCAGCCCGGATTGCCTCAAGGCACCGGGCGATCACTGCCTCTTCATCATGCGCAGGGATCACGATCGAAAAGGCGGGTGTTGCCGCCGTCAGGTCGCCCGCCTGAGGTGCCCCTGCGCGCGCAGCGCCATTCATTGCTCTGCCGAATAGCTGTAATATCGGTATTCGTAGCCATAGGATTGGCCAGCTTCGAGTGCGCGATATTTGGTCAGCACGATGCCGCATACCCTGGCACCCACCGCTTGCAGGCGGCGCAGCGACGCGCGCGCCTGGCCGAAGTGGACGCGGTTCGCTTCGACGATGAACACCGTGCCGTCGGCATGGCGCGCCAGCAGCGGCGCATCGGCAATTCCCATCACCGGCGATGTGTCCAGGATGATGCGCGAATAATGCGGCCGTAGCTGGGCGATAAATGCGCCCAGTGCGTCGGATGACAGCAGATCCACCGGATTTGGGGGAACCTTGCCCACCGCCAGCACATCCAGATTTTCGGGCGTTCCGGGCAGCAGTGCGGCCTGAAGGTCGCAATGCCCCAGCAGAACTTCCGTCAGCCCGCAATCGGGCCGCTCATGGCCAAATTCTGCGGCCAGTGCGGGGCGGCGCAAATCGGCGTCAATGAGCAGCGTCTTGCGCCCAAGCTGGGCGTAACGTTCGGCCACCACCTTGGCGGTGGTGGTCTTGCCTTCCGAAGCCTGGCTGCTGGTGAACTGCAACACCTGGCCTTCGCGCGGCAGGATATAGTCCAGCGTCGAGACAATCGAGGAATAGGATTCGAGCAGCGCCCCATAAGGCTTGCTGATCTCCTCTTCGATCCGCGTGCCGTCAATGAACGGCGTGTGCCCGATCAGGGGAACCCCGAACTTGGCTTCGACATCTTCGAGGCTGCGTAGTCGGTCATCGAGCACTTCGCGCAGGATCGCCAGCGTCAGTGCCAGCCCGGAGCCAAGCACCAGCGCGATCAGCAGGTTGCGCATCAGGCTGGGAGAAGCCGGCGTTGCGGGAATGACGGCGGAATCGAGCAAGGTGATTGACCCTGCCTGGACATTTTCGGCCGCTGCGATGTCATTGTAACGGTCAAGCAAGGCAGCAAGCTGCAGCCGCAGCGCCCCGGCTTCGCGATCGAGCATACCGAAGCGTACCTTGCGATCCTGTTCCGCCAGCGATTCCTGCGAGATCCGCTCAAGCTCACCCGCGAGCGCGCGTTCTTGCCGCGACGCAATACGGAATTCGTTTTCGAGGGCGGACTTTATATCGGCGCCGGTGCGGGCGATCTGCCGGTCAAGCTCGGCCCGCTTGGCAGCGAGTTCGGCGACCTGCGGAAAGCTTTCGTCATAGCGCTCGCGCAAATCGGCAAGCTCGGCGGCCACTCGCGTCCGCTCAGCAGAAAGGTCTTGCAAAACCTGGCTTTGCTGCACTTCGGAAATCTGCCCGGCGGGGACATCCTTTATCGCAAGCCAACGCTGTTCAAGCGCGATCCGGTTGGCGCGCGTTTCGGTATAGCCTGCGTTCACGCTAGCCAGATTGGCCGCTGTGATGGTGGGTGAATTGTCGTTGCCAAACGGCACGGAGTTGGTCTGGCCGGTTGATGAACTGATAATTCGGTTGCTGCGGGCATAGGCATTGGCCGCAAGTTCGGCATCCTGCAGTTTCGCTCGTGTCTGCGAAATCTGCCCGCTCAGATATTCGAGTGCATAGGCGTTGGCTTCCAGCCGGCGGGCATTGTCACTCACCGCGAAGTTGCGGGCATAGGCATTGGCGATCATCGCCGCCATCGCCGGGTCGCCGTCGCTGTAGCGGATCGCAATGATGCGGTTGTTGACCGGAATCTCCGCCGAGACATTGGCCTGGACCTGGGCCGTGGCGAGTTCCCTTTTCTGTCCGGCCCATTGCTCGTCTGTGATACCTTCGGGGCGCGATTTATCGATATCCTCGCCGAAGAATTCGGGCCTGTCGTAGAGCTTCAGCGCATCGACCACCGTCCCCGCCATCTTGCGGCTCTCGATCACTTCGCCCAGCGTTTCCAGATATTGGTAAACCTGGTTCGATGCGACCCGCGGGGCCAGATCCTGCCCTTCGACGATGGTATTACCGTCCGGCTCGACATAGGTGGTGGCTTCGGCCCGATAGACCGGTGTGGTGACCAGAGTAACGATCAGTCCGCCAAGCAAGGCCAGGGCAATGGTTGCGATGATAACGATCCGCTGGCGGAACAGGAAACCGCGCAGCAGGTCCATGTCGATCATTCTGCCGCGCCTGAATTCAAGCGCCATGTCGCGGGCTTCATCAGGGTGGCCGATCCAATCGCCCGCCGGGGCGCTTGCTGGCATATGATCGGCTTGCTGCGCGTTCATCCGTCCGCCTCGGTCAGATGTTGGTGAACAGGCCGAACGCGGGCAGTGCCCGGATCAGATCCTGCCAGAACTGTGACAGGCTGGATATGCCCACGACCACCCGGTCTCCCGGCTGGATCACCGGATCGAGCATGGTGCCCTGGCTCACTGCCCGGTAATCGAACAGGGCAACCGCGGTTCCGCCATCGACCTGCCGAAACACCACAACTTCGTTCAGCCTGGAAACACGGCTGGGCCCATTGGCAAGCGCGATTGCCGATGACAGCCTTGCCCCTGGCTGGAACGGATAGACACCGGGTTCCTCCACTCCGCCTTCGACCGTGACAAGGTGCGAGGCATATTCCACAATGTTGACACTTGCGATCGGGCGTTTGAGGCCGGCGCCGCGCAGCGCCTCGACGATTTCGTGCTCGATTTCCGCAGTGGTGCGCCCGTCAGCCTTGATGCTGCCTGCCAGCGGAACCGAGATCGTCCCGTCTGCCGCGATCGTCACTTTTTCCAGCGAGAGATCCGGCTCGCGAAATACCGTAATGGCGACAGTATCCGAAGGACGCAGGCGATAGACCGGGTCGATCTGGGTCGAATAAGCCGATTGGCCAAGGCTATCGATCGGGGCCTCCGCAGCGGGGCCGATCCGCGGGCCGGGCGTGGCGCCGCAAGCCGCCAGCACCAGCGTGATGATTGCAACCGGAATGGAACCATTAAACCGCATGGCAAGTTGCTGACCTGATTCTGTTTTATCCGAATTGCCCGGTATCCGATTAATGTGCGCCTTGGTAAGTCGCAACCGAATCAGAGAGATTCCTGTTGGTAGCGCCAGGCAAAATGCCTCACTTGCGGCCAGGCCCGGAATATTTCTGTCGATATCGGGTATCTGGAAGACAAAGGGTCCTATCTTGAACGCACATGCCCCCTCGGCCTTGAGCCTCGCAGGCGCAGGGTTCTACCTCGTGGTGGCGGCGGCAAGCGTGCTGGCGGCCCGCCAATCGACCGCCGATGGTCACGGGTTCAGCCTGCGCCGCAGCTGGTTTGTGGCAGCTGCCTTCTTCTTCCTGTTCGCCGGTCTGCGGCTGGTTGCGGCGGAAGACCTGCTACGGGCGCTGCTGCGCGAGGGACTGGCAGGCCTTGACCTGAATGATGTCCGACGGTCGATCCAGCTGCCCCTGTCGCTCGCGGCGATCATTGGCGGGGCGGCACTGGTTACGGCGAGCCTGCAGCGGATTTCCCGCCGCGGGTCATCAAGCTCGGCCGCCGCGATCGAATGGATGCGGCTGGCAATTGCCGGGATGATGGCGCTGATTGTGCTGCGGCTGATCTCGCTCCACAGCATCGACAAAATCCTGTTTGCCCCAACTCTCGGCCCGGTGCGGATCAATTGGCTGCTCGATCTGGGCTTGAGCACGATTGCGCTGATCGCGGCGCTCCGGTTTGCGCGGCAGCCGAACAGCAACTGATAACGCTCAGGGCACCGTGCCCGGCTATGCCGGATGGTGCTCGGCCAATATGTGCGCGATGCGCTGCGCGGCCCGTCCATCGCCAAAGGGATTGGCTGCTTGCGCCATCGCGGCATAGGCTGCCGGGTCATCCAGCAGGCGGCTCGCCTCGCGAACGATCGAATCGAATTGCGCACCAACCAGGCGTGCAGTGCCGGCTTCGACAGCCTCGCTGCGCTCGGTCTCGCCACGCATCACAAGCACCGGCTTGCCCATGCTCGGCGCCTCTTCCTGGATTCCGCCGCTGTCTGTCAGGATGAAATGGCTCAGTTCCATCATCCGCACGAAATCGACATAGTCCAGGGGTGCAAGCAAGGCGATGTTCTCCACGCCCGAGAGTGCCTGCTGCATTACCTGCCGCACATTGGGATTGGGGTGGACGGGATAGACGATGGCCACATCTTCGCGCCTGGCAAGCATACGCAGTGCGGCGGCGATCTGGTGCATTCCCGCACCGAAATTCTCGCGCCGATGCGCCGTGACGGCAATGATACGCCGTCCTGCGAACCGGTTGGCGAGCGCGACCATTTCGCTGTCGTACTCTGCCTGTGCCGCCATGATCTGTCGGCACCGCAGCAAGGCGTCGATGGCAGTATTTCCGGTCACGTAAATGCGTTCCGGGCTCACGTTCTCGCTTCGCAATGCATCAGCGGCGCGCGCGGTGGGGGCAAAATGCAGGTCGGCAATGATCCCGGTGAGCTTGCGGTTGGCCTCTTCCGGCCAAGGCGAGTAGATGTTGCCGCTGCGCAGGCCCGCCTCGACATGCCCGACCGGGATTTTCCGGAAATAGCAGGCCAGCGTGGCCATGGCTGTGGTCAGCGTATCGCCATGGACCAGCACCCGATCGGGGCGGACGCGATCAAGCGCGGCACCGAATTCGGAAATGATCCGCGCAGCCAGCCGGTCAAGGCTTTGCGCCTCTTCCATCAGGTTGAGATCGATGTCCGGCACGATTCCCGCGAGAACGAGCACCTGGTCGAGCAGTTCGCGGTGCTGCGCAGTCACCGCCACGCGCAGGTCGAAGCGATCAAGCTTTCGCAATTCCTCGATCACCGGAAACATCTTGATCGCCTCTGGCCGGGTGCCGAAGGTGACAAGGATGCGGGGGCGGCTCACGCAGCCAGCTTCACCCGTTTTCGGCTTGCATTGGCGCATCGGCAACTGCGGATGGCTCGCCTTCGCTGCTGCTCAGCGCATTGCGATAGGCCGCCAGCAGCGGCGCGATCTGGCGGTTCCAGTGAAGCTCCTGCTCGATCCGTTCGCGCCCGATTTGCCCCATGGCGCTGCGGCGATCAGGATCGTCCACCAACTCGGCAATCTTGACTGCCAGGTCGACCGGGTCATTGGGCCTCGCGTAAAGCGATGCACCCTCGGCCGAACGACGCCCCTCGGTAACGTCGAACTGCACAAGCGGTTTCGACATTGCCATATATTCCAGCACTTTATTCATGGTCGACTTGTCGTTCATGGCGTTGACGCGGTCGGGATTCACCCCCAGATCCATGGTCGAAAGCACTTCGATCAGGTCCTGATCGGGCACGCTGCCGGTGAAGGTGATGAATTCGGCCAGCCCGCGCGCCTCCACCGCTTGCCGGTGCGCTTGCAGCGAGGGGCCGCCGCCAACCAGGCAAAACTGGATGTCGCGGCGCTGCATGGTCCGGATGAGATGCTCGGCTGCATCGATCAGCAGGTCGATCCCCTCCTGTTCGCCCATAACGCCGACATAGCCGACCATGTGATCGCGCCCGTTCTTCCACTGCGCGACCGGCTCCACCGGCCGCAGGCGCGCAAGGTCGGGCCCGGAGCGGACAATATGGACCTTGCCCTGCGACATGGCGCCGCGCTCGATCGCGATCCGGCGATAGCTGTCATTGGTCGCGATCGAGATATTCGCCGTGCGGAAGGTGAGCCATTCGAGCAAGCGCGCCAGGCCCCAGTAAACACCGCGCTTGCCAAACTTCGCTTCGAACAGTTCGGGCACGATGTCGTGATGATCGAAGATATATTTGACGCCGAACGGCTTGAACATCAACGCGATCAGGAAGATCATGTCGGGCGGATTGCACCCGTGCACGATGTCAAAGCGTTGCCTGCGCCAGATTTTCCAGGCCAGCCGCGCCTGCCAATAAAGCGCCGCGCCATATTCGAGGATGAAGCCGCCAAGCCTGCTCGCCTCCAGCGGCAGCGGGTGACGGTAAATCTCGATCCCGTCGATTGTCTCGCGCAGCTGGTCGAACCCGCGCCCAACAGGGCAGATGACCGAGACTTGCGCACCGGCGGCCTTGAGCGTGCGCGCTTCCTGCCACACGCGGCGATCGAACGGCACTGGCAGGTTCTCGACAATGATCAGCACCGATTTCCCGGCCAGCGGTTCTCCCGGGATCAGGTCGGGAATCCCTTCATGGACGCCAAGCGCGCGGGGGCTCAGCGGATGGTACATAGCGCCACCACCCCTTTCGGATCGACATTCAGCTCGTCGATCAGCTTGTTGCCTGACAGCACTCTGGCATAGCGCCCAGTTTCAGCTTGCGCCTTGTTGATCATGCGCGCGGAAAGATCGGGGATCTGTTCCTCGGCAAAACGCAGGTTCTGTCCCACCAACCGCTCAGGCACGACATGCGGATCGAAAATGTCGAGCTTGAACCCGGCCGCGATCATTCGCCGCGCCAGATCGACCTGCGGGCTTTCGCGCAGATCGTCGGTCCCCGGCTTGAACGCCAGCCCGACCAGCAGCACGCTGGCACCGGGCTCGAGACCCGACTGGGCCAGTTCGAATTGCCGGTCCTTGTGCGTATCATTGCTGGCGAGCAAGGCGTCGACCAGCTGGGTGGCGATGCCCGCTTCGGCGCTGATCCGGCGCAATGCGCGCACATCCTTTGGCAGGCACGATCCACCGAAGGGGGCGCCAGGGCGCAGATATGCCGGGCCAAGATTGAGCTTGCCGTCGGCAAGGAAAACCTCGTGCAGGCTCTGCGCGGACACATCGAAACCCTCGCAGACACGGCCGATTTCATTGGCGAAGACAACCTTGGCCGCATGCCAGGCGTTGTCCATGAACTTTATCATTTCGGCTTCGCGGATGCCGACGTGGAACACAGGTGCCGCCGCGCCGGCGTAGAGTTCCAGCAAGCGAGCTGATGGGCCCCCGTCAAACGTGCCAATCACCACCCTGGGCGGATTGAAGAAATCGCTTACCGACTGTGCCTCGCGCAGGAATTCGGGATGATGCACGATCTCAACCCGATCATCGGCCGCATGGCCCAGGTGCTCGCGAAAGATCGGCAGGATGATCTCTTCGCAGGTGCCCGGGCGAAAGGTCGAGCGATAGGCAATGGTCAGCCTTGCGCCATTGCCCGAAGCGACAGCGCGCGCGATGGCATGCGTGGCATGGACAATTTGTGTGAGGTCGTGGCTGCCGTCATCGGCGCTTGGCGTGCCAACGCATACAAAGGCAATGTCGCAGCTGTCGAGCTTGCCTTCGGCTTCGGTCGCGGCAGACAATTTGCCCGATCGCGCGGCTTCGGCAATCAGCTTATCGAGACCCGGCTCGATTATCGGCGAGTTGCCCGCATTGATCGCCGCGACCTTGGTTTCGTCAATGTCGAAACCGATGACGCTGTGCCCCTGGCTGGCAAGGCAGCCCACGGCCACACTGCCCACATAGCCAAGCCCGAATACGGCAATTCTCACCGGTAACCGCCAGCGCAAGTGCCTGGCAGTCCGAAATCAAGCCCCCTTGCGGGCCTTTCATGGGAAACAATGTAAAGCAGACCCGTTTTGCTTTTCTCGTTATTTCACTACGTATTTATGCGTATCAAGCGGCCGCGCAGAGCGCAAGCGCCCGCCCGCGTTTTCCTATCTTTTTCGGCCCTACCGCAGCGGTCTGTATAGGCTTGCAACGGCGGTGCGGGCGCGCCATGCAGAATCAGCCGAGATCAGGGAGAAGGAACATGCCGCAATCGAACGGTCCGTTGACAGGTTTGAAAGTCGTCGAATTTGTCGGGATCGGCCCGGGTCCGCATGTCGCCATGCTGCTCGCTGATCTTGGTGCGGAAGTCGTGCGGATCGAACGCCAGGGAGGGCGAATCCTCAATCCCGTGGTCGAGCGCGCCCGGCACCGCGTTGCGGTGGACGTCAAAAGCGATGAAGGTCGGCAGTTCTGCCGCGATGCGGCGGCACATGCCGACGTCTTGCTGGAAGGGTTCCGTCCAGGCGTGATGGAACGGCTGGGGCTTGGGCCGGACGAATTGCTCGCGCTCAACCCGCGGTTGGTTTACGCACGCATGACCGGCTGGGGCCAGCAGGGGCCGCTTGCCCATGCTGCCGGCCATGACATCAACTATATCGCGATCACCGGCGCGCTTGCAGCGGTGGGCAAGAAGGGAGAACCGGCGATCCCGCCGCAGAACCTGGTCGGCGATTTCGGCGGCGGGTCGATGTATTGCGCCTTCGGGATCATGGCCGCGCTTTACGAACGCGAGCGATCGGGCAAGGGGCAGGTGGTCGATGCCGCGATTGTCGATGGCACGACCAGTCTGATGAGCTTCTTCTTCGGTATCCGCCAGATCGGCTTCATCAAGACCGAACGTGGCGATGGCTTGCTGGGCGGAGCGGCACATTACTATCGCTGCTACGAATGCGCCGACGGGCGCGAGATTTCAGTGGGCGCGCTTGAACCGCAATTCTATGCCGAACTGCTGGAAAAGATCGGTGCGACCGAATTGGCCGAAGGGCGCGACAACCCGGCCAATTGGGGCGATATGGCTGATCGGCTCACTGAGCTGTTCAAGACGAAGACGCAGGCCGAATGGTGCGAAATCCTTGAAGGTAGCGATGCCTGCGTCGCTGCAGTTCTGCCGCTCGACGAAGCGCGCGAGCATCCGCATCTGAAGGCGCGCGAAGCCTATGTGGAACGTGACGGCGTGTGGCATACCGCGCCCGCGCCGCGCTTCAGCCGCACACCGGGTACGATCCGTGACAGCGGGATGGACGGCGCTGATGTCGTCGCGCGGTGGGCACGGGAGGACTGAATTCGATGGCTGGCAAGTATTTCGACGAGTGGCAGGTGGGTGAGCGGATCGAGCACGAGATCCACCGCACCGTGACAGAAACCGATAATCTGCTGTTCACGACCATGACGCATAACCCCCAGCCGCTTCACCTTGATATCGAGGCGGCCAGGGCGAGCGAGTTCGGCCAGATCCTGGTCAACGGCACCTTCACATTCGCGCTGATGGTAGGCCTTTCGGTAGGTGACACCACGCTTGGCACGCTGGTAGCCAACCTTGGCTATGACAAGCTTGTGATGCCCAAGCCGGTATTCATCGGCGATACGCTGCGCGCAACCACCGAGGTGAAGGAACTGCGGGGCAGCAAATCGCGCCCTGATGCGGGAATCGTCACCTTCGTGCACGAGGCGCTCAACCAGCGCGGCGAGGTGGTTTGCCGCTGCGAACGCAGCGCGCTACTCAAGAGAATGCCCGCGTAACGCTACGGCATCGCCGGTTCGATCGTTCGCTCTTGACGCAGCCCTGCGGCAGGGCGCAGGTTTGTGTGCGGTGAGCCGAGGGGAGTGGGTTCGATGCGCCAAATATCTGCAAGTCTTGTTGTCTTGGGGGCAGCCTTGTTCCTGGCATCGTGCGGCAGCACGGCCAGCGAGGAGCAGCGCGGCAATGGCGAGGGTACAATCGAACTCGCCGAATTTCCCGATCGCCCCTATTGGGGTGACACGCACCTCCACACAGACAATTCCATCGATGCTTTCGGCTTTGGCGTGCGGCTTGGCCCGGAAGAGGCGCTGCGCTTTGCCTCGGGTGAGGAAGTGACTTCGACCACTGGCGTGAAGGCCAGGTTGGCGCGGCCGCTCGATTTCCTCGTCATTGCCGACCATTCAGACGGGTTGGGCGCGACCAAGCGGCTTTATGACGCCCCGCGCATGCTGATCCGCGACGAGACGCTGCTGCGCTGGCATGACATGATGCACGAAAGCCCCCAGCAGTCGCAGCGCGCCGTAGCCGAACTGATCAATGCGGCGGCAAACGACGAATTGCCTGCAGCCCTGACCGCCGACCAGGAGGCTCAGGACCAGGATACGCTGGATATCTGGTCCAACCATCTCGACACGCTCGACCGCTACAACAAGCCGGGCAAGTTCACCGCGCTGGCGGGATTCGAATACACGCTGATGCCGGACGGCAACAATCTCCACCGCGTGGTGATGTTCCGCGACGGCAGCGACAAGACCAAGCAGACTATCCCCTATCCCGGGCTGGAAACCAAGGTGGAGGGGCTGTGGGATTATATGGATGCCTATGCAAAGAAAACCGGCGGCCAGGTGCTGGCTATCCCGCATAATTCCAATGTCTCCAACGGCCTGATGTTCGAACTGACTCTTGCTGATGGCAGTCCGATGACCGCCGAATATGCTCGACGCAGGGCAAGGCATGAGCCGGTGGTCGAAGTGACCCAGATCAAGGGCGACAGCGAAACGCATCCTTTCCTGTCGCCCAATGACGAATTTGCCGGATTCGGCGTGAAGGGCTGGGAACTGGGCAATCTGCCGCTTACCCGCCGGGCCACGCCCGACATGTTCGGTGGCAGCTATATTCGCGAGGCATTGAAGCGTGGCCTGTCGCTGGAACAGCAGCTTGGGGTAAATCCCTATGCCTTCGGCCTGGTCGGCTCGACCGACAGCCACACGGCGCTGGCGACCGCCGATGAAGACAATTTCTTCGGTAAACACACCGGCAATGAGCCCGCGATCAAGGATCGCGCGCTCCAGACGCAGAACCTCGGCACTCGCGAAGGGCGGTTCGGCTGGCACTATCTTGCCGGTGGCTATGCCGCGGCATGGGCACGCGGCAACACGCGCGCCGAAATCTTCGATGCCTTCAAGCGGCGCGAAGTCTATGCCACCACCGGGCCGCGCATGATGGTGCGTATCTTCGGCGGCTTTGACTTTACCGAAAAGGACTGGGGCGGTGACTGGGTCCGCGCGGGGTATAGCCGGGGCGTGCCGATGGGCGGCGAACTGACCGATAGCGGCAAGGCGCCGAGCTTCCTGATTTCGGCGATGAAAGATCCGGACGGCGCCAATCTCGACCGTGTGCAAGTGGTCAAGGGCTGGGTCGATGCATCGGGCAATTTGCAGGAACGCGTCTATGACGTGGTCTGGTCGGACATGAAACGGCGCCGCGCGGCTGGCGGCAAGATACCCGCCGTGGGCGACACGGTGGACCGCACAGCAGCAACCTATACCAATACCATTGGCGCCGCCGAGCTGCGCAGCGTGTGGACCGATCCCGATTATCGCGCCGGCCAGCGGGCATTCTATTACGTGCGCGTGATCGAAATCCCCACTCCGCGCTGGACGCTCTATGATGCTGTGCGGATCGGCATCAAGCTGCCTGCAGATGCCATGGCCGATGCGGTGACGCAGGAACGCGCCTATTCCTCGCCGATCTGGATCAAGCCAGCAGCCAAGTGACGGGGTTCAAGTGAATTTACCTGGCTGGACCCGCGAACCGCTGGTCCATTTCCTGCTTGCGGGAATATTGATCTTCGGCCTGTTCTCGCTGCGCGGTGAAGAGGTCGATCCGGCGAGCCGTACGATTGATGTCGACCGCGAGCAACTGGCACAGCTTTCGCTTGTGTTTGAGCGGACCATGGGCCGCGCGCCGACAGATGCCGAGCTTGACCAGCAGATCGAAAACTACATTCGCGACGAGGTACTCTATCGCGAGGCGCTCAGGCTGGGGCTCGACCAGGGCGATGCGGTGGTGCGCCGGCGCATGGCCCAGAAGATGGACATGATCGCCAGTGCCCGCGCCGAGACGGCTCGCCCTGACGAGGCAGAAATGCGCAAATGGTATCGCGATAACCGCCAGCGTTTCGCCGATGACGTGCATTATACGCTCGACCAGCTCTGGTTCGAGACAGATGGTGAAGCGCAAGCGGGGCTCGCCCGGCTGCGGAGCGGCTCGGACTGGCGCCGGTCGGGAGGCGAGATCAGCCTGCCGGCTAGCGTCGATGCGAAATCGCGGCGCGAAGTGCTTGCCAGTTTCGGCGAATTGTTCCTGGTGGGGCTCGACCGGCTTGAGCCTTCGAATGATTGGCAAGGGCCAGTGCCATCCGGCCTTGGCTGGCACCTGGTGCGGCTTGAGCGGCGTGAACCGGGCAAGGTGCCGCCATTCGAGCACATCCGCGAACAGGTCGAAAATGACTGGCGCACCGCCACCATCGCCGCGCGCAAGGAAGCCGCATACGAGTTGTTGCGCGGCGCCTATAATGTGAAGATTGAGCGGTGAGATGGCTCGCAGTATTGCTGGTGATGCTGCTCATGGCTGGGCCAGCCGCCGCGGACGAAATCCGGCCTTTCTCGATCGATTTCACCGAACGCGCGCCGGGCGAATGGACGCTTGACTGGAAACAGCCGCTGACATCGCCCGATGCGAGCGTGCTGGCCGTTCCGCAAATCCCGGGCAATTGCCGGTTCCGGGGCGATCCTGTCACCCGCTCCGCCGCGATGGCGGTGATCGGACATGCGGCAGTGACGTGCGATGGCGATGTTTCGGGAGGCGCCATCACGCTTGCCGGGCTGGCCGGTAATGCGGATGCGTTGCTGATGGTGGCTCCGTTGGGGCGCCCGGTCCAGACTCATCGCCTGACCGCCAGCCAGCCGCAGGCGGTAATCGTGGCGCGCGCCAGCACCTGGCAAGTCTTCGCCGACTATTTCAAGATCGGCACCGAGCATATCCTGATGGGCTGGGATCACTTGCTGTTCGTGATTGCCTTGCTGCTGCTGGTGCAGGGCGGCTGGGCCGTGGTGAAGGCGGCGACGGCATTCACACTGGCGCATTCGATCACGCTGGTGGCGGCGACGCTGGGCTATGCCGGACTGCCGCAGCGCCCGGTCGAGGCGCTGATCGCGCTCTCGATCGTGTTTCTCGCGGTCGAGCTGACGCGTACCGATCACGAAACCTGGACGCGGCGCTGGCCGTGGCTGGTCGCTTTCGGTTTCGGTCTGCTGCACGGTTTCGGCTTTGCCGGGGCGCTACGCGAAATCGGCCTGCCTGAAGGCGAAGTGCCAGCCGCATTGCTGGCATTCAATCTTGGCGTCGAGGCAGGCCAGCTGCTGGTCATCGCTGCGGTACTGGCGCTGCGCGCCGCTGTCAGGCGGCTCGAACCCAAGGCGGAGGCCCCGGCGGTGAAGGCGGCGACCTATGCGATCGGGATCACCGCGGCCTATTGGGTGGTGGACCGGCTGGTCGGCTGAGCGTCGCCGCCCAATGCCTGCCACAACAGCACCCGCGCGCGCTTCGCCCGGCCTACTGCGGCAGCTGCCCGTTCGCCGCTGGCATCGGCGGCACGGCGGGCCTCCAGCACGGTTAGGAAATCAGCCAGCCCGGCGCGGAAGCGCACTTCGGCAAGCTCTGCAGCGCGTTCGAGAGCCATGCTTTCCTGAGCGGCGGCGGCGGCCTGCGCATCGGCGCCCGCCACCACGCCATAGGCGCTTTCAGCTTCGCCCAAAGCCTGGAAAACAGCTCCGCGATAGGCGGCGAAGGCAGCGCGCTTGCCTGCCGCAGCGCCATCGATCTGCGCCTGGATACGGCCAAAATCGAGCAGCGGAGCGAGGATTCCGCCGCTGGCGGAATAGATTTGCGACTGGTCATCGAACAGCTTGCCGAGGTCGAACGCGAGCAAGCCAAGCGTCCCTGACAAGGTCAACCGCGGAAACCGCTGGCGCGCGGCGGCGGCGAGCTCGGCATCGCTCGCGGCAAGCTCGGCGGCAGCGGCGCGGACATCGGGCCGCGCGGTGAGCAGCAGCGAAGGGAGCGCCTGCGGGGCGGGGGGAAGACCGGCGGGGCCAGCATCTGCGGAAAGCAGGCTGTCCAGGGTCGCGGCATCCTGCGCGGTCAACGCGACCAGTCGCCCGATGATCTGCGCGCGCTCACTTTCAAGTGCGACGAGGCGCGAGCGCGACTGGCTGGCAGCTGCCGCGGCGCGCACGCGATCGAAACCGGGAGCAAGCCCGGCCTCCTCGCGCTTGCCGGCGAGATTGGCGAGCCGCCCGGCGGCCTCAAGGTCCTGTGCCAGCGCGGCCTCGCGGCCCGCATTGCTGCGCCAATCAATCAAGGCACCGGCAATTTCCGCCAGCAAGGCAATGCGCACCGCTTCGGCTGAGGCATCTGCCGCGTCAAGCCGGGCAAGAGCGGCGCGTTCGGAGGCCTTGAGGCGCCCGAACAGGTCCACTTCCCAACTGGCCGTGAGATTCGCCGCATAGGCAGTCTGTTCGGTATCGAACCGAAGCGCCGAGGACACATCGCCGCCAAACTGGGCGGGATTGCTGCGGCGCGTTTCCACCGACGCATTGGCGCCGATTGCCGGAAGCCGCGCGGCGCCCGCACCCTTGGCGGCAGCCCTTGCGGCATCGACCCGGGCAAGTGCTTCGGCCAGGCTGGGCGAGTCGGCCAGCGCGCGGCGGGCGAGCTCGGCAAAGGCTGGATCATCGCTTGGCAGGAGCTGCGCCAATGCGGCGCTTTCATCGACATTGGGCGCATAGAGGAACCCGGCAGGCAGCTCAGGTGCCGGCGTCGCGATTTCGGGCGGCGGACCAGCTACGCAGGCGCCTAGCGCCAGCACCGCAAGCGCGAGAAGCGAACGAGGCGGCTTCATTGGTTCGCGCCTCCGCGCGCGGGGATGAAGGCGTCAACCTGCTGGCCGACAAGGAAGGTGCCACGCGCTTCCTCGGGCAGGGCGTAGATCACCTGGAGCACGCGCACATCGACCCGCTCGGCAGACGAGTTGGTCAGCGAGCGTTTGGGCACGACCAATGGTTCGGCGCGTACGAAGCTGGCTTTGACGCGGCGCTCGGCGGCACCGCGTGGTGAGACTATTGCCGGCTTGCCAAGCGCGACGCGCGACGCGTCATCCTCGTCAATATCGATGCGGATATGCAGCGGGCGGGTCTCGCCCATGCGGATCAAGGGCTCGCTGTTGCCGCCGGTGGTTGAAACAAATTCGCCCGGCCGGATATTCACCGCCAGGATTTCGCCCGCGATCGGTGCGCGTACGGTCAAGCGCTCAAGCTCGGTGCGGGCGCTCTGCGCAGCAGCCTGCGCTGCGGCCAGGCGCGCGCGCGCCAGCTGGAGCCGGGTGGAAGCGGCCTTGGCCTCACCTTCGGCGCGGATCACTTCGCTGCGGCTGACGGCTGCCGGGTCATCGATTGCGGTGTAGAGATCAAGCTGCTGGCGGGCAGTGCTGCTGGCGGTCGATGCCTCTTCGATCGCCGCCCGCGCCTCGCCGGTCGCGGCATTGGCCTCCTGCAGCCTGGCCCGGGCAGCGCGGTCATCGACGACGAACAGCGGCGCACCCTTCTCGACGAACTCGCCCGGTTGGACATACAGCTCGGTCACCAGACCGGCCAGCGCCGTTCCGATGTCGATGATCTCGCTCGATGGCTCGACAATGCCCGCGCCTGACACCCGCGCTACGTTGGCGAATTCCTCACCAGCGGTGAGCGGTGTCTCGTCAGGTTCGCTGAGCGATCGGTCAGGCGTGCCGAGCCAGATGAACAGCACTGCGCCGATCAGTCCGAGCGCCGCCAAGGCGGGCAATAACTTGCGGGAAAAGCTTAAGTCCTGGGGAAGGAATGCCATCTCAATGGTCCTCTGGCATGTCGGTGCCATCATGCGTAATCCGGCCATCCTCGAGCACGAGGATGCGGTCGGCGAGATCGAAGATACGGTTGTCGTGGGTAACGATGATGCAGGCGCGGTCTTCGGCCACCGCCACCTCGCGCAGCAGGTCCATCACGCGCCGGCCGGAGCGCGCATCAAGCGCGGCGGTGGGTTCGTCGCACACGACCAGGCGCGGTTCATGCACCAGCGCGCGTGCAATCGCGACGCGTTGCTGCTGCCCGCCCGATAGCTGGCTGGGCAGCTTGTCAGCCTGATCGGCAATATTGAGCCTGGAGAGCATCGCGACCGCCCTCTCGCGCGCCTCGTGCCGGTTCATGCCGCGCGCGATCAGCGGCACCGCAGCGTTGGAAGCGGCGTCGATCGACGGGATCAAATTGTACTGCTGGAAGATAAAACCGATGTTCTGGAGCCGGAAATTGACCAGTTCGGTATCGCCCAGCGCGTAAATATCGGTTCCGAATATGCGCACGTCACCCTCGGTCGGCCACAGGATTCCGCACATGATCGAGATCAGTGTGGTTTTGCCCGATCCGCTCTCGCCGACGAGATAGGTGAGCGCGCCCGGATGGATATCGACATCGATCCCGTGGAGCACGCGGATCGTTTGC
Organism: Altererythrobacter chaiwopuensis; assembly: GCF_054957755.1. Classification (NCBI taxonomy): domain Bacteria; kingdom Pseudomonadati; phylum Pseudomonadota; class Alphaproteobacteria; order Sphingomonadales; family Erythrobacteraceae; genus Altererythrobacter; species Altererythrobacter chaiwopuensis. The sequence continues at coordinate 150,301 of NZ_JBTXJG010000001.1, read as the reverse complement.
TGTCCCGACAGGAAATCACGCGATATTCGCCGCGCGCAGATCGCCGCATTGGGGTCGCAGCCCCCGATCTGGCTGGTGTCGAGCATCATCTGAACACCGCCGCCGGTTCAGTCTTGAGGACGCTGCGCAGGCTTAGCCAGCCTGTCAGCGCAAGGATCAGGACCACCGCCACCAGGCTAATGAGCGGGATCTGCCAGGGCACATAGAAACCCTTGAAGGTCGGATTGCTTGCGAAGCCCCAGATGAACACCGCAGTGCCGATCACGCCCAGGGCATAGCCGATTGCGCCCACCATCCCGGCTTGCACCGCGACCATGCGGCTGATCTTGGCGTTGGTAACGCCGATTGCCTTGAGCGCGCCGAATTGGCGGATGTTGTCGCGGATAAACAGGCTGAAGGTGAGCCCGACAATCGCTACGCCGACGATAAAGCCCAAAGCAACGGTGATCCCGAAATTGAACGGGATGCCGGTATTCTCGATGATGAAATCGATCCCGTCCCGGGCAAATTCCTCGTGCGTGCGCGCCTTGAGGCCGGTCTGCCGTTCGATCCGCCGGGCTAGCTGGCGCGAGGATACATCCGGCGTGCTCCCCGCGATCACCAGGCTCATCCGGTTGCGCGTGCCGGGGACGTAACGGAGCGCCTGTGAATAGGTGGTGTAGAGCACGGCAGTGCTGGTGAAGCTGGGGATGGCATCGGCCATGCCGCGGATGATTGCGCGTTGGTCATTGAGTTCGAGCCGCTGGCCCACCGCGTCGGTCGCGGGGAACATCCGGCTCGCCCCGACATCGTCGATAATCACTGTGTCGGGGATCGAAAGGTCGTCCTTGCTGCCAATGAGCAAGCGCTTGGGCAGCCCGATCAGCGTCGCATCGTCGACCCCGATGATCGCCACCTGCTCAAGATCGCCCTCGCTGGTGCGCACCGCCGCATTGGCGCGCAGCTGCGGCACGGCCCATTCGACCCCCGCAACCGAACGGACCTGGTCCAGCGCGGTCGCGGGCAAGGGAAAGGTGACATCGGTAGTGCGGCTGACCGGGTCCATGACATAAACGTCGCCATTGGAATTGTTGTAAACGCCGCTGGCGCCGCGCTCGATCAGATTGACGAAGATCGTCAATTGCTGGGTGATCAACAGGGTCGAGAAAGCAATGCCGAACACAAGCCCGTAGAACTTGGTCTTGTCTCCCGTCAGCATTCGAATGGCGATCCACAGCATCGGAAACCCTGCAATTTGGCCGGGCTTGCCGAATCAGCCCGTTTCGATCATTATTGAACGCTATCGTTTAATTGAACGGAGGTGTTCAGCTTGTCAACTGGCGCGAAGCAAGCAGGTTCCCACGATACTGCACTTGGCGCACAAAAAGCGCGCGGACGCCCGGTTGATGCGGCCAAGCACGATGCCATCATCAAGGCCGCGACCGCCTCGTTCTTCGATGTCGGATACGCGGCTTCCTCGATCGAGCAGATTGCGGCGGATGCCGGTGTATCGAAGGTTACCATTTACAACCATTTCGGTGACAAGCGCGCGCTGTTCGCGGCAGCGGTCGAGCATCAATGCGAACGGGTGCGGGGCCATTTCGCAATCGCGCCGGAGGCAGGCCAGTCGATCCGCGCGCGGCTCACAGCCATTGGAGAGGCAATGTTCGCTTTTCTGTCGCGCCCTGAAATGGTGCAGTTCGAGCGGCGGATCGCTGCCGAAACCGAACATGATCCGGATATCGGGCGCGCCTTTCTGGAGGCGGGACCGTGGCGGATGAAGGCTGCTCTCGCTGCATTCCTGAGCCATGCGCAGGAGCAGGGGGAACTGGAAATTCCCCATCCGGGGCTGGCCGCGGAACAGTTCGTGTCGATGTGCAAAGGCATCGGTGATCTCGAGCGCCGTTTCGGCTTCACCCCCGTCGAGGCAGAGCATACGCGGCGTATCACCGGGGCGGTCGAGGTGTTCCTGCGCGCCTATTCGCGCAAATGTACCGATTGAGGGATCGCACCGCCGCATTCGCGCGTTATCTTGCCATTCACCTTGCGCTGCCTACATTGGCGGGGACGAAAGGATACTCTGAAGATGAACGACGAACGCGATCCGCGTGATCCCAATGGCGGAGGCGGCCCCGAAGGGCCCAACCCGATGATCAGGACCCTGATGATCTGGGGCGGCGTGTTCATGGCACTGCTGCTTGCGGTGTCGATGTTCGGCAATCCTTCACAGACTGCGGGAACGCAGATCCGTTATTCCGATTTCCGCAATGCGGTGGCTGAAGGCACGGTCAAGGAAGTCCAGATCGCGCCGGACAAGATCACCGGCACAATGAAGAACGACACCCCGTTTTCGACCGTTCCGATCGGGAATGATCCCGGCTTGCCGCAATTGCTCGATGAAAACGGTGTTGATTATTCGGGGCAGGCTGCGGAAGAGCCCAACCTTCTGCTTTACATCCTGATCCAGTCGCTGCCCTTCATCCTGATTCTGGGCATTGCCTTCTTCGCGCTGCGCCAGGTGCAAAAGGGCGGCGGTGGCGGCGCCATGGGCTTTGGCAAATCCAAGGCCAAGCTGCTGACAGAGCGCCAGGGCCGGGTAACCTTCGCAGATGTGGCGGGCATTGACGAGGCGCGCGAGGAGCTGGAGGAAATCGTCGAATTCCTGCGCGACCCGCAGCGATTCTCCAAGCTGGGCGGCCAGATTCCCAAGGGCGCGCTGCTGGTCGGCTCGCCCGGCACCGGCAAGACCTTGCTCGCGCGCGCCATCGCCGGCGAGGCGGGCGTGCCTTTCTTCACCATCTCAGGTTCCGACTTTGTCGAAATGTTCGTGGGCGTCGGCGCCAGCCGCGTGCGCGACATGTTCGAACAGGCGAAAAAGAACGCGCCCTGCATCGTCTTCATCGACGAAATCGACGCGGTTGGCCGCCATCGCGGCCACGGTCTGGGCAATTCGAACGACGAGCGCGAACAGACATTGAACCAGCTGCTGGTCGAAATGGACGGTTTCGAAGCCAATGAAGGCATCATCATCATCGCCGCCACCAACCGGCCCGATGTGCTTGATCCGGCATTGCTGCGCCCCGGCCGGTTCGACCGCCAGGTGGTGGTGCCGATCCCCGATATCGACGGGCGCGAGAAGATCCTTGGCGTGCACATGAAGAAAGTGCCGCTGGCGCCTGATGTGAACCCGCGCACCATTGCGCGCGGCACGCCGGGCTTCTCTGGTGCGGATCTCGCCAACCTGGTCAACGAGGCGGCGCTGCTTGCAGCCCGTCGCAACAAGCGCCTGGTCGCGATGCGTGAGTTCGAAGACGCCAAGGACAAGGTCATGATGGGCAGCGAGCGCCGCTCTATGGTCATGACCGATGATGAAAAGAAGATGACCGCCTATCACGAGGCCGGCCACGCGCTGGTCAGCCTCAACGAGCCGGCATCGGATCCGATCCACAAGGCCACCATCATTCCGCGCGGCCGCGCGCTGGGCATGGTGATGCGCCTGCCCGAACGCGACAATTATTCCTATCACCGCGACAAGATGCTCGCCAATCTGGCCGTCAGCATGGGCGGGCGCGTGGCCGAGGAAATCATCTTCGGCCATGACAAGGTATCGAGCGGTGCGTCGAGCGATATCCAGTATGCGACCGATCTTGCCCGCAACATGGTCACCAAATGGGGCATGTCCGACAAGCTCGGGCCCTTGCAGTACGAGGCCAGCCAGGAAGGTTATCTTGGCATGGGCCAAACCGCGCGGACCATGGCAGGTGCAGACACCAACAAGCTGATCGATGCCGAGATCAGGGCGCTGGTCGAAGGCGGGCTCAAACGCGCCAACGAGATTCTCACCGCGCAGGAAGACAAGCTGCATCTGCTGGCGCAGGCGATGCTCGAATACGAAACGCTCACTGGCGATGAAATCGACCAGTTGATGAAGGATGGCAAGATCGACCGGCCCGACCGGCCCAGCGATGCTGGGGCAGTTCAGCCGGTATCCGGCCCTGCCGTACCCAAGGCGGGCAAGAAGTTCGGCGGAGAAGGTGGCACTGCCCCGCAGGGGGCCTGAGCGCCGCAAGTCCGTTTCGCAAGATTACAGAAGGCGCCTGGGGTCAATCCGGGCGCCTTTTTCCTGGTCAGAAGGCGCCCAGCACGAGCAGCAGCTGAAGAAACAGCACCAGGGTAACTAATTCGAATACCAGCAGTATGTATAGCCGCCATAGCGTGGAAAAGCGGCTCAGTCCGTATGTATACTTGAGGTGCTTGTACATGTGGATCGGCGGAATGATGGCGAGAGCCGCAAAAACCCATCCACCGCCGATTCCTGCAATGGCCAGAAGCGATAAAGCGATGAACAGCAGCGACACGAAGGCAAGCGAATAGGTAACGAATATCGCGTGATCATAGGCCTTGAAGCGCCGCTTCCAGAAAAACAACAGCCACACAAACGGGACTGAAAGGGGCACAAGAAGCCAGCTGAACTTATAGGCATTGGCTTGCAGCTTGTAGAGCATCAGGCTGGGATTCTCCTGCCACTTCTTGATGATGCCCAGGTCTAAAAATTCGATACCAGTTACAGTGGAGGCGGCGTCAGCGATGGCACCTTCAGCTTCGGCCGCCACAGCTTTGCTGCTGGTATCGGCTCCAGCGACGGAAATTGGCTCTGAATCGCCGGTGCTCAGGGCGTCGAACACTTTCAGCCCTTCCATGTTACTGGCAATTAGGCGGTCGCTTTCCTCGATCTGCGCGCGGATTTCGGCCAGTCGAGCAGGTTCTGCGCCTTGCGCGGCCATGACCTCCAAATCCTTTGCCAGCCTGGCGCGTCTTGCCTGTGACGCGGTGAGATTGGAGACGATATCTGCCCGCGCTGCGTTCACGTCCCAGATACGCTGCGGGTTTTCGACGCCGACATTGGTCAGCGAAGTTCCCGTCACCTGGAACACCGCGAACATAAGGAACACGCTGAACAGGAATATCGCCATCGGGCTGACAAACCGCGCCCGTTCACCGTCAATATAGCGCCGGGTAAGCTTGCCGGGCCTGGCAACCAGCATCGGCAGGGTGCGCCATATCTTGCCGTCGAGGTGCAGCGCGCCATGAATCAGATCGTGCAGGAACGCTCCGATGGTGCGATGGAGATGCGCCTTCTGGCCGCAGGAATGGCAGTGCGCGCCAGCCAGTTCAGTGCCGCAATTGAGGCAGGCGCCCTCGGCGAAATGGCCCTTTTCAAGCGGGCTTGCGGCCTTGTCTGTCAATGCGCCGGACTTTCCACCGAATGCGCGTGCAAACAGGCCGCCCTCAGCCGCCGTTCCCAATGCTTCGCCGATTTCGCCCATCAATCCCCCGTGTCGCGTGGCTTCAGGGACAATAAGCGAACTTGGCACAAACAAAAAGGCCGCCCGGTTGGGGCGGCCTCTTGTGTTGTTCGCAAACTGGCGTTTCAGCCGTCGAAATCGGCGCCGATCGAAGTCGAACGGGTTGGCGCCGACGCAGTGATGCGCAGCGCTTCGGCCGACTGGCTGAGCGAGCCGATGGCATCGGCCTCGTCCTCATCATCGGGCAGGATCTTCTGCAAATTGGTGACCACCGCTTCGTACAGTTCCTTGGGCTTGACCGTCTGTTCGGCGATCTCGCGCAGGGCGACGACCGGGTTCTTGTCCCGATCGCGGTCAATCGTCATTTCGGCACCGCCCGAAATCTCGCGTGCCCGCTGGGCTGCCAGCAGGACGAGATCGAAACGGTTGGGAACCTTGTCGACGCAATCTTCAACGGTAACGCGTGCCATGAAGGCCTCTCATGCAAATAGGTTTGCCGGGAAAGCGCGCCAGATAGGTGGAGTAGCGGTGCGAGTCAAGAATTTGCGCTGCCTGCCGGGCTTGCGTAAGGCGCTATCATGGCTGAGCCGGATGGCACCTTGAACTCGCTCGATGAGAGCGTGGATTTCCACGATGCCGAGAGCTTCGAGATCGCCAGCGCGGGGCACCGCTTCCAATTCTTCCCGGGCGGACTGGACCGGCTGGCAGCGTTGATCGAGCTGATCGATAGCGCCCAAACCTCGCTCAAGATCTTTTTCTACATGTTCCAGCCCGACCATTCCGGCACCGTGGTGCGCGGCGCGCTCATCCGCGCGGCACAGCGCGGGGTGGACCTGCATCTTGTCATCGACGCATTCGGCAGCGATGCGCCGGAAGGCTTTTTCGCGCCGATCGTGCGTGCGGGCGGCCGCTTCAGCCTGTTCTCGCCGCGCTGGAACGTGCGCTATTTGATCCGCAACCACCAGAAATTCGTCATCGCCGATGATGCACGGGTGATGACCGGCGGCTTCAATGTCTCGGATCACTATTTCGCCACCCCGCAGGAAAACGGCTGGTGCGATCTCGGCGTGTGCATCGAGGGCCCCGTGGTGGACAGCTTCGTGCAATGGTTTGGCGAGCTCAGCGGCTGGCTGGCCGGTGGAAGCTCGCAGTTCTTCGCTATCCGCCGCCTGATTCGCGACTGGAACGGCGGCGAGGGGCCGGTGCAATTGCTGCTCGGCGGACCGTCGCGCATCACCAGTGCGTGGGCGCGCACGGTCAAGCGCGACATTTCCCGCGGCAACAGGCTGGACCTGGCAATGGCCTATTTCAGCCCGCCGCGAAGCATGCGGCGCCTGATACGCAAACTTGCCCGGCGTGGCTCGGCCCGGCTGGTGATGGCGGGAAAATCCGATAATACGACCACCATCGGCGCCTCGCGCGCGCTTTATGGCGGGCTGTTGCGGGCAGGCGTGCGCATCGCCGAGTTCGAGCCCTGCAAGCTGCACCTCAAGCTGCTGGTAATTGATGATGTGACCTATTTCGGCAGCGCCAATATGGACATGCGTTCGATCCGGCTGAATCTGGAGCTGATGGTGCGGGTCGAAGATGCCGAACTGGCCGACCGGATGCGGGAAATGATCGATCACCTCGATGCATCGAGCATGCCGGTCACGCGCGAATGGTATCGCAGCAAATCGACCGTGCTCAGCCGGATCCGCTGGCGGATGGCGTGGTTCATGGTCTCGGTGCTCGATTATACCGTGGCGCGGCGGCTCAACCTCGGGCTTTGAGCGCTGGCCAGAGCCCCGCGATCATTCAAATCCATAGTCCGAATAATCCTTCATGTTGGGGCTGGTGAACTTGGTGATCTCGCTCTGGAAATGCAGCGGGACATTGCCGGTCGAACCGTGACGCTGCTTGGCCACGATCAGCGTCGCCTTGTTCTTGAGTTCGAGATAGCGTTCTTCCCAAGTCCGGTATTTATCGGTGGCTTCGATCGAGCTGTTTTCGGTCGGCATGTCGGGGCGGCTCGCCTCGTGATAATAATCCGCGCGAAAGATGAACCACACCATGTCGGCATCCTGTTCGATCGAGCCTGATTCGCGCAGGTCCGAGAGTTGCGGGCGCTTGTCTTCGCGCTGTTCGACCGCACGGCTGAGCTGCGACAGCGCGATCACCGGCACGCTGAGTTCCTTGGCCAGCGTCTTGAGGCCCCGGCTGATCTCCGAAATCTCGTTGACGCGGTTGTCATTGGCACGGCCCGAGCCCTGCAGCAGCTGGAGATAATCGACCACGATCAACCCAACATCGTGGCGCCGTTTGAGCCGCCGCGCGCGGGTGCGCAGCGCCGCGATGGTCAGCGCGGGCGTATCGTCGATATAAAGCGGAAGCTCCGCCAGTTGCTGGCTGGCGAAGGACAGTTTCTGAAACTCGTCACGGGTCAGCTTGCCGCTGCGCAGCGCCTCTGAACTGATCTCTGCCTGTTCGGCCAGGATACGCGTGGCGAGCTGGTCTGCGCTCATTTCCAGGCTGAAGAAAGCCACCGGCGCGCCATAGTTGAACTCGCCCCCGTCGCGTTGCCATTTGAGATGCTCTTCGGCGCAATTGAAGGCGATATTGGTGGCCAGCGAAGTCTTGCCCATGCCCGGCCGCCCGGCCAGGATCACAAGGTCCGAATTATGCAACCCCGAAGTCTTGCGGTCGATCACGTCAAGCCCGGTGGTCTTGCCTGACAGGCCGCCGCCCGAATTCATCGCCGCTTCGGCCATCTTGATCGCGGTCATCGCCGCGCTGCGGAAGCTTTCCGCCTCGCTGCCGGTGGTGGCGCCATCGGCCACCTGGTAAAGCTGCGCCTCGGCCTCGGCGATGCGGTCCATCGGCGAGACTTCATCGCTGGTATCAAGCGCGCCTTGGACCAGCTGCCGCCCTACGCTGATCAGTTCGCGCAGCAGCGCCAGGTCATAGATCTGCTGCGCCAGTTCACCCGCTGCGAGCAGCCCGGTGCCGTCCTGCGTCAACTGCGCCAGATAGCTGGTGCCGCCCAGCTCGCCCAGCGCCTGATCGCTTTCGAAATAGGGCTTCAGCGTAACCGGGCTGGCGGTGGCGTTGCGTTCCAAAAGCTTGAGAATGCGCTCATAGATGCGCTGGTGGAGCGGCTCGAAAAAATGTTCCGCGCGCAGCGGCGTGCGCAATTCCTCGATCACGCGATTGTCGATCAGGACCGCGCCAAGGAAGGCGGCCTCGGCTTCGACATTGGACGGTAGCCTTGCGGCCTTTGCAGCTTCGGCTTCCGCCTGGGGCCGGGCAATCACATTGGTTTCGGACATGCGCCTCTATTGCGCGCCGGACAGGCTGAAGCCAAGGGCCAATGCTGGCAAATTTGGCGCACTTGGCTGTGGATAGCGGGGATGGCGCATGGAAATGCTTGAAACGGCCCTGCTGCATCTGCGAAAGGCACCATGACCATGGCCGAAGAATTTCGCATTGCCCACATCTCGCTCGACGAGGAGACGATCATCTGGCGCAATGCCGATGTCGAGCAGGAGCGACGCGTCGCGATTTTCGACCTTATCGAAGAAAACAGTTTCAAGCCGCTGCGCAGCGCAGAGCGCGGTGCAAAAGGCCCTTATCGCTTGCATCTTGCGGTGCAGGACGGGCGGCTGGCGATGGAAATTCGCGACAATGATGAGCTGTTGCTTGAAACGCTGATTATCGGGCTGGCGCGCTTTCGCCGCCCGATTCGCGAATATTTTGCCATCTGCGACAGCTATTACCAGGCCATCCGCAAGGCCACACCGTCCGAGATCGAGACGATCGACATGGCCCGCCGCGGCATCCATGATCATGCGGCAGAACTGCTGCTCGAACGGCTTGACGGCAAGGTCGAAACCGATTTTCCCACCGCGCGCCGGCTGTTCACGCTGATCTGCGTGCTTCATATCAAGGGCTGACGGGGGTGGTCGCCAAACGAAAGCGGGTGCGCCGCCCATGGCGCTTGCGATTGCTGGCGCTGGTGCTGCTCGCCGCCCTGCTGGGCGCAGCATGGTATTGGTGGGATATCCAGCAATTCGCCCCCGACGAGGATGCCTTTCCAGAGCAGGGCGTGGCAGTGGGCGAGCATAGCGGCCTGGTCGGTTTCGAAACTGTCCGCGCGCTGGGCGGAAGCTTTGCCTATCTCTATGCCAGCGCGGGTGCGCAGGGACAGGATGCTCGCTTCGGCCGCAATCTTGCCGCTGCGCGCCGGGCCGGGCTGATGGTGGGGGCAGTCCATCAATTCGACCCCTGCAGCGGTGCCGATGCGCAATCGGCCAATTTCGTCACCCTGGTGCCGCGCGATCAGGCATCGCTGCCGCTCGCGATCGCGCTTGAGGTCACGGCGGATGCCTGCGCTGAGCGCGTCAGCGATGCCGCGGTCGAAAGCGAATTGTTGACCTTCATCAACCAGGTAGAGATGCACACGGGCAAACCGGTGGTCCTCAAGCTGTCGGAAGAGTTCGAAGAACGCTATGGCATCGCCGCACGGATCGAGCGTGACCTGTGGCTGGCGCGAGACCGGTTTGTGCCGCGTTACGGCGGGCGTCCGTGGCTGCTATGGACCGCCAACCGCGCGCGGCATACCGAAGCGGCGACCGAGCCGATCGAATGGGTGGTGGTGCAGCCGTGAAGGGGAGAGCGTGATGAGCGAAGACAACAACCGGGACAGCCTGATCGCCGCGGCCCGGCGCGCGCTCGAGAACAGCTATTCGCCCTATTCGAACTTCCGCGTCGGCGCGGCGCTGCGCTTTGCCGATGGCACGGTGGTGACCGGCACCAATGTGGAGAATGCCAGCTATGGCCTCGCGCTGTGCGCGGAAACTGTGGCCGTGGCCAAAGCGATGGATGACGGCCATCGCGGCGGGCTGGAGGAAGTGGCGGTGATCGGCGACACCGCCGCGCCCGTCACGCCCTGTGGCCGCTGCCGCCAGGTGCTGAACGAGCTCGCCGAACTGGGCGATACTGACCCGGTGGTGTGGTGCGCGGGCGAGGACGAGGTGGTGGAGATGCGCCTGTCCGGGCTGCTACCCCGCGCTTTCGGCCCGGCGAGCCTGAAATAGCGCGCCCGCTTGCGAGCATTACCGGTCTTGCCTGTCGCGGTACCGGACGCGGGAGTTAGTGCCTCGGAGGCGAGTCAGGCCTGACGCTTTCCTACACGCTGGCCTTTCGTCACAATCGTCACCGTGTCGCCGGCTGCTCGATATATCTTGCTGAAAACATGGTCTATATCGGCTCGCCGTGCTTGCTGCGATCAGGCGATTTTCTTTCCCTTTGACCGTGTTCCATGTGTTCCATCTTGCAGGAATCGGGGGCGGTCTGCGCGGGGCCAGGCGCCGGGCAAACTCAAGTCAATGCTGGGCGCATTTATCGCCGGGGCACAGTGGCGGAGACGGTGGGTTTCGAACTTACGTTTATAAATATTTCAATATCTCAATAATTTGTCAGTCTATTTGCAAATTCACCCCACTTTGCACCCCGACATTTTGCGAACAATTTTATGTCAGTAATGCGCCTTCGCTTCAGACCAAACCAGCAACCCCGCCTGTCACTGAAAACGGCAGCACGGGGCACTCATGTCCCGCCTCATCTGCGCGGGGGCAAGCGCCAGAACTTTTCCATGGCGAGATAGGTCATCGAGGCAGTCCAGCCCACCATCACCAAGCCGTTCAGCGCTTCGAAGCCGGAGATGATCCGCAGCGCCCCGTGCGGAAACAAATCGCCAATGCCGAGCGTGGTGTAGGAGGTTATCGAGAAGTAGAACGCATCGAGGAAGCTGAGCTGCTCGGCCCCGCCGATCGTGCCGTATCCTCCGATCCAGTGCAGCGCCATATAAGCGAGCGCATACAGCGTGATATGGATGCAATGCGAGGCGATCGAAGTCGTGAGCACGACCAGAATGCGCGCATGCACCGGGATGGCCAGTTCGACCAGGCCAAGCGAGGTCAGGCGGAGCGCCTCGTAATGGATCAGGATGGTGGCTGCAATCAGCACCAGCGACAGGGCAAACCCGACGATCATGCAGGGACCGCCGTGCGCTTGGCGCTGAACACTGCCTGCCAATTCTGGATTTCGGCAAACACGATCTCGTCGGCGGCGTGGACGATGTCGGCGGCGAAGCTGTAATCGACCGCTTCGTGCGGCGCATCAAGGATCAGCGCGATCCGCTGGGCCACCCTGTCGAGCTTCTCTGCGGTGACTTGGGATATCTCGGCAAAGCGTTCGAAATCGCCGAAATAGCGAATGCCGGCAAACGCACCGCCGAGTGTCGGCAGGGCGACCGCGAGGACGGTGAACCATTTGGCGCTCGCCGCGACCCAGCCGGGATCGACCATGCCCAGTGCAGAGAAGCCAGCGAGCGCAAGGAACATCGCCACCAGCAATACAGCGGCAACGAACAGTCGTTCCGAGAGCCGGTCAATCCGGTGATGTACGCGGGCAAGACGTGCGGATTTCTCGCGATGATAGTGCCGCTGCGGATCGACATGATGATCGCGCAATGCCGCCAGCAGCTCCCGTAGATAGGGCTTGTCGACCCGCATCTGCGGCAGACCGATCTCGCGCAGCGCATGCCGGACATACCATTCGGGCCACCAATTGTCCGTGCCCTGCGGCCACGCACCCGGAGGCCGGGCGGCACCCAGCGCCGCCAGCAGCGGGCTGTGCCGCAGATATTCTGCCGCCCGCCGGGTCTCGAACCAGCGACCGTGCAAGCGGGCCCTCTGACCGGAGGCGGTGTTCGCCACGATTGTCAGCAGCAGAGCCAACTCCAACGCCGCGAAGATCCATTTGTGCTCCGCATCGACCAGCGGCAGATAGAGGATGCCCGCAATGATCGCCATGGCGCCGAGCAGGAAGTTGACGATCATCCCGGAGCGGTAATGGTCCGAAAGGTAGGATGAAATCCCGTCCAGCCAGGCAAAGCGGCGGAGGATTTCCGTTTCCAGAGCGCGGGACAGGCCAGGATCACCCTGGGGTAGTGAAGCAATCGCACCGAGCAGCGGCCTGCCACTGCCTCCAGCGATCTCGTCTGGCCGCTCATAGGTTTGCCGGACCGACCGGAAGCGCCGCGCCAGCCCCGTCTCGCCAAACAGCGCCTCGACACGGCGGAACGCGTGGCCGCGAATGCTGCTTGCGCTGCGCCAGCTGTCGGTGCCGATTGCGGCCAGACCCGCAAAGCCGCCGCCGGTTTCGGGTGGAGCCAGAGCAACAGCGTCGGTGACCAACCGGTTCAGCGCCGCGCCCCGCGCAATCGGCGAAGCCCCTGCACCGTCAACGGCATTGTCGCGGTGCACGCCGGCCAGCGCCTCGGGCGAGAGCAATATCTGCCACTCGGCGGGCCGCGCGGGGTTGATCCACAACACCGGCGAACCCATTTCGAGTGCAATCAGCGCGGTGTGCCCGGTGCCGCCGACATTGGCGACCGAATTGCCGTCCCACACAGCGACCACGATATCCGACTGCTCGATCAGGATTCGACCGGCGAGCGCCGAGCGCTTGCCCGCCTCCGCGGCGAAGCTGCCGAGCGCCTGAGTGTCCCCAGGGCGCTCGAGCATGGTGAGGAACAATTGCTGCACCCGCTGATCGTCATCCGCCAGTTCGAACAGCCGCGCTTTCTGCGCCAAGGCAGAGATTGCCTCGACCCGCCCGGCTAGTTCGCAGTCAGCGATCGGGTCGCCCGCCAGTATCGCGCGCGCATCGACAGGGGTCGCCGCTCCGCCATTGATCGCGGCATTGAGCGCCTTGCCGAAGGGTAGCGGGATTACCAATTCCCAGCCGCGCGCCAGGGCCAGGCGGGCGGCGTGGTGATCGGTCCCGTCCGCCAGCAGCGTATTCAGACGCGGCGCGCAGGCTTCTGGTGCCCCGCTCTGTCCGCGGATATTTTCGAGCGCCTGCTCGACGGTGTCGAATATTTGACCGAGGACATTATCGAGTGCCCCGGGATCGCTCGGAAACGACGGGTGTGAGCTGCGGTGACCGGTTACGCCCAACGCAAAACACGGACGCGGCAGCGGCGGCGCGGGGACAGTACCGGTCAATTCATGTACGGTTGTAGCAATCGCGCAGTGCCCCCTTCGCTTCGGTTACCACATCCCGGATAGGCAGACCCGCGCCGATCCACAAGCCGGGGTGAACCTCACCCATGCCCGCCCGCCCCTGTGCGCTCATTCGAACAGATATTTCGTGTTCGCCCGGCCCCGCTTCGCAGCGGCTTTGGCGCGGACGATCCAGTCGGTGTAATATCCGACATCGACATAGACGCCGGGAGTTTTCGCCAGCCCGCAGCCAGGGCCGAAAGACACCAGTCCGACCAGAGTTCCGGTGCTGCGGTCGACCAGCGGCCCGCCGCTGTCGCCGCGGCAACTGTCGATCCCCGATTGTGATCCGGCGCAGAATTGCCCCGGGCGCAGCCGGTACTTCCTGATGCGGAAATTGCGATTGTTGTTGCATTCCGGGTCAGGCCGCAGGGTCACTGAGCCTTTGAGCAATCGCGCTATCGCTCGTTCCTGATATTGGCCGTCCTGCGCGCGGATATTCCCGGCGCTTTCGGTAGCACGCTGATAACCCCAACCCGTCAGCAGGAGCGGGGCCCCGTTGTCCAGCCCGGCGCGGCTCGATTGCGGCAATTTCGCCTCAGTGAGATTTTCGAAGCTTGGGGTATCCTTCAATTCGATCAGCGCGATATCGTTCTGGTGCGTCTGGCTGTCGTATCCCTTGTGGCGAAATACCGTTCTGATCTGCAGCAAATTGTGGTTCCCGTCGATCCGCTGCGTCCCGAGCCGCATACGCCGCCCGGCGAAGAATACCGCATCACGGTTGCTGTCGATACAATGCGCTGCGGTCAGCAGGAAACGCCCGCCAATATAAACCGCGCCGCAGATGTGGTTGATCTCCCAATCATGCAGGTCTCTGCCGAATTGTTTGCGCTGAGATTCGCGCGCAGACGCCGAATGAAAGGCTTTCGTGCTCGCCCCGTGAAGCGCCAGTTGCGCCTGCCAATGCGCCTCATCGGGTTCCGCATGAACGCCTCTGACCACGCGGTAAGGGGTGCGCCAGTATTGGCCACGGAAACCGAGTACTGCTTCGCTGCATATCTGCCCCTCCGCGGCTTGGGCCGGGTCCAGATCATCAGTAATCTCGGCGTTCGAAGTATCGTCTGCATAGCACGCATTCAGGTCTGCATCGCCGAGCAGTTCGGCACGAACGGTTTCTTCCCGCTCGGCCTCGAGCAATTCAGGGATCAACAGCCATTTTTCGTATGTGCGCTCGCTCATATGACCGGCCACAAAATCTAGCTGCGCACTGTCGAAGCTGGCGAACAATGCGAGCATCCGGCGCGCCAATCCGGTATCCATATCCATCAGCATCAGCACGAACGTGCCGCGCTGACCCTCGCCGAGGCGGCCGGTTACTTCGGCCAGTATCACCTTGCCGGCTTCGCTCAGCGAATCGTAAAAATCCCGAAAGCGCCCCGCTTCATCGTCATAAAGCTCGCCCGAAATCTGTTCATAGGCAGCGGACCCGGCGGTGGGAGCAAGCGTGATAGGCCCGTTGGCGGCAACCGGCACAGGGAAAAGGCACAGGCCCAGAGCGGCAATCGCCCCTGTCCTGTGCCTGTTCGTGTTTCCCGCTCGCTTCATGGAAGAGGCCGAAGCCGGATTTCGATGCGAGGCAAGAATGATCTTAACTCTACTGATCGACAGGATTTCCGCGTTCATCTTCTTCAACCGGCGCTTCGCTCGCCATGCCGTCGTCTTGCACGCCGTCCATAGCCTGCAGATCTTCTTCCGGTGCGGGGGCAGCTTCTACCGCTGCTTCCGCCGGAGCTTCTGCAGCCTCTTCGGCGGGGGGGCTACATGCAGCCAAACCCAAGGCGGTGCCCATCCCGGCAGCAATAGCAACAAATTTCCTCATATTTTTCCTCCTCAGAAATGTCTCAGACGAAACCGAGACGGCTTTGTAATGCCTGAAATCTTGGGTCCTGTCGAATGGGGTCGAGGTTGTGATCGGTATGTGACAGGACGAGCCCGGAATCGCCGACGGCAAATGCGCGTTCGAGCGTTTCGAGCGCGTCCTCGGAGCGGCCCCATTGCGCGAAAATCTGCGCTTGCTGGTACAGGCTGTTGTCCCCGAAATTCTCCAGCAGTTCGTCAAAGTGGCCTTGCGCGGCATCGGGCCGACCGGCCTTCGCCTCCAGGATTGCCAGCTCGGTAATGCGGGAAAGCACGCTCGGTTCGGCCGCATAAGCCGCGCGGGCATCGTCAAACCTGCCATCCAGCCGGGCGACGTCGCCAAGTATGCGGTGTACGATGCTGGTACCATCCTTGAGCGCAATCGCGCGGCGCGCGGCGGCGGCGGCACGGCCATAATCGCGCGCGGCAAATTCCAGCACCGCCGCGGCGCGCAGCACCGGCCCGCTGAGCGGATCGAGCCGTTCTGCCCGGGCGATGGCTTCACGCCCTTCATCGAACAGCCCGACAAACGAGGCAAACAGGGTGTAGCCCATCAGAATCTCAGCGTTGCCATAACCAAGCTTGAACGCCTGATCATAGGGCTGGCGAGCTGCCGCGATGTCGAGCGTGCCATTGGTGAGCACGAAACCGAGCGCGGCATGTCCTTCCGCAAGATCGGGCGCAAGATCGATTGCGGTCCGCGCCGCGTCCATCGCTCGCTGGTAATACCCGCGCAATTCCTCGCCCGTTGCGTGGCGATTGCCGATTGCCGTCAGCACCCGCGAGCGCGCGGCATGAGCGGCGGCATATTTGGCATCGCGACCGATCGCCAATTCCAGCTCGGCCAGCGCGGCGCGGTCTTTCCCTTCCTGTGCCGAAGCCTGACCATAAAGAGCCACTCCGCGCAGATAATGATCAAGCGCATCGGGATTATCGGTTCCCCCGACCCGCACGGTCCCGGCATCGGACGACCGCGTAAAATTGGCGATCAGCGCGTCGACAACCGCCGTGGCGATCTGCGACTGCACGATCAGGATGTCGTCCGCTTTGCGTTCGAACACATCCGACCATACATTGAGATTGGTGGCTCCGTCGATCAACCGCGCCGCCGTCCGCAGGGTCGCGCCAGAGCGCCGGACACTACCTTCGAGGATGTAGGCTACGCCCAATGCGTCAGCGATTGCGGACGCGGTCTCGCTGCCATCGCTGAACTTGTCGGAAGAGGTTTGCGCCGCCACCAATAGCTGCTGATTGAGGCTGAGGATGCTGCGCAATTCCTCAGACAATCCGGCGCTGAAATATTCCTGCTCGGGATCATTGCTCAGATTTTCAAACATCATTACTGCAACGCTGTTCGACAGGGCGGCGTCGGTGAACAATTCACTCCACCACATCGCAACTCCGCCTGAGGCGGCCAGCACGCCGGCACCGCCAAGGATCAGCGCCGACCGGCGCGAGAGTACAGGATGCTTGCCCTGCGGCCCCATTCCCCCATCCGCAAAAGTGAGGCGCGTTCCAGCCTTTCCGTGGATTTTTGCGAGCGCAGCCAGCACTTCGTCAAAAGCACTCCCCTTCGCTGGATTCCCGCTGTGCGACAGGTCAATATACTGAATCTGGCGAAACCCCAGCGGCGGCTGAGTGCCATCGAGCGAAATCGACAGCATCCTTCCGCGGTCCCGGCCGCGGGTCGCCTCATCGCGGACCCAATGGGAATCGATCGAACGGGCGGTCCATACCACCAGCACCACATTACTTGTTTCGAGAGCAGTCTCGGTCACTTGCGAAAAGCGGTCGCCGCCTTCCAGCAGACCGTCCCACCAGACATCATGCCCGGCAGCGCGCAGCCGCTCGATAAGCGGCAGCACTTGCGCCCGGTCTTCCCGCGAATAGCTGAGGAAAATCGACGCAGCGGCCTTGTCTTCGCGGGATGGATCGTCTTCGCGGGATGGATCGTCGGTCGCTGCGCTGTCCAAAATCCGTCCCCCAACAAATCCGCCTGGCCGCCGGTATGCTGACATTTTTCAACGAATTATGCCAGCCAGTGGCCACGCAAGACCATCATCTACAACAATTGACCCGCTTGTGCTATTGGCTTTGCTTTAATCGGTAGCAAGGGGGGCGGTATGGCATCGCAATATCCGGCTGATGTTTCAGTCCGTACGGCAGTTTTACTGCTCGCGCCACTGGTCCTGCTCGCCGCCGGATGTAGTGACAGCACCGAGGACACGTCCTCAGGCCAGCAATTGTTCGAAAGCTCGGTTGCTCTGCCCGAGGCGGCGCCCGCTTCTTTCATCAACCAGGAAGATCTGCCGCAGGAGGAATACACGGACCTGCTTCGGGCAATCGCGAAAGAGCGCGTGATCGCCGCAGTGTTGCAGCGCAAGGGGGAGACCGGCGAAGCAACCGAAGCTACGGGCGAGTTCGATTACCAGAGTGCCGCTACCCGCTTGCGGGCAATCAACCGCTCGCTCGCCGAATTGTCCGAAGGCGGCCCGGAAACCTACGCGCTGGTCCACACAATACTTGGCGACGGCCGCCTGAAAAGCTGGCTGATCGCGCCGGGAGAGCGGATCGCCGCGGGCATCTCCAGCAAACCTTATGAAGGGACCGGCTTCCTGACCGACGGGCTTGGCGTGACCGCGCTTGCCTCTGCCCGCGCACCGCGCGCCGAAGGCGTGCCTGCAATCTCCGCCGCCGAGAGCGAGGCAATGCTGGCCCGCGACCAAAGCAGGGAAGCGGTCGCCAAGCGGTTCGCCAGCCTGGCGGAAGCCCGCGATCAGTTGCTTCCCGGCGCGGTGCAAGATGCACTGGGCACGCATTCGGGCCGTCTGCTGATTGTCGGCACTCGGGATACGGCGACCGCGCCCTATGCCGCGATGTTCCTCCGCAATGGTCGCGCGCTGCTAAATTGGTCGTTCGTGTCGGTACCCGATATCGATACGATCAGCTCTGTCGTCGGGCGGTTCGACTACCACGATATTGATCTGTCCAATGCGGTGATCGTGGGCGATCCCGATTTGTCCAGAGATCCGCAATATGACTGGGAGCCGCTGCCCGGTGCGCGCGCGGAAGCGGTCGAAGTTGCCCGGCTGCTCGGCGCCCATCCGTCACGGGTTCTGATCGGCGTAGAGGCGACCACGCCTTCGCTGCGCAGGGCGATCAACCGGACCGAGGATATCGGCCTCGTCTATATGGCGACCCATGCGGTGGCCGATCCGAAGAACCCGCTGACCAGGGGCTTCGCAGCAATGACCAGGGGGCATTACTACGCCGGCCATATCCGCCAGGAGCGGTTCCCGGGATGGGAGGATAGCGAACCACTGGTGGTGATGAGCGCGTGCCAGACCGCACTTGGGCGGGTGTTCGATGGCGGTGGCTTCGGCGTCGCACAAAGCTGGATCGTGGCGGGCGCGGGGCAGGTCGTGGCGAGCCTGTGGAATGTCAGCGATGATGCAACCAAGCTGCAGATGAGCCGCTTCATGCACTATCTGAAGAATGGCGACGCGCCCGAAATCGCGCTGCAGAAGGCGCAGATCGAGACGATGAACTACACCGATGAGCAAGGGCGAAAACCCTATCTCAACAATCCGAAAATGTGGGCGAGCTTCTCAATCTACGGAAAACCGTCGAGCTGGACCGCGATCGACTGGAACTAGGGCCACAGCCGAGATCAGGGCTCGCCTGCCCATTTGCAATTGCTCCGCCACCCTGCTTGTCAACCTTGCTGGGCGGCTGTGGGCGCTCAATTCCGGGGACAGTATATTCAATAGGTCGCATGGTAGAACTGTACAGATACGGCGGCGACTAACCAGATCACCCAAATCACACCGATTTCCTACTGTGCCGCGCGGCTCTATCCTCGCGGCATGACCAGCCACTCGCAACATTCTGCCGCCCCCTTGCAAATCAGCGCTGCACACCAGACGGTTTTCTTTGCCTTTGACCCTGTTCCATGTGTTCCATCCCGCAGGGAATGGGGGCGGGTTGCGCGGGGGCAAAGCGGCGCGGCCAGGCGCCGGGCAAACTCAAGTCGATACGGGATGGATTTAGCGCCGGGGCACAGTGGCGGAGACGGAGGGATTCGAACCCTCGATACCCGGTACGGGTATGGTTCCTTAGCAGGGAACTGGTTTCAGCCACTCACCCACGTCTCCGCAAGACACACGCTGATCGGGCATGCACCTCTGGCTGCGAGAGGCGCGCTATAATGGGGCCGCGTTCGCGCATCAACCCACCACGAGAAAAAAGCGACTCTGCCTCGATTGGTCGGTCGGGCGACTCGGTTCACCGCATTTTCGATTCGGTTCACCGCCGCGCAATTGTGACTGCGCGATCAAGCGATTCAGATGAACACTGGATGGGTCTGCATCCGGACCGGGAACCTATCATGATGACGCCATTCACATACCGTTTGAGAAACGCCGCCCTGGCCCTTGGCGCCGCGCTTGCGATGGGCGCGGGCATCGCCCATGCGCAGGAGCTAGAGGCAATCGACCCCGACAGCGCTTATGATACAGCGCAAAGTGGCGCGATCGACGGCGACCTTGCGGCGCCCGCCCCCGCGCCTGCTGCCGACACTGGCAATGATCTGGTCGCCTTCGGTTCGGAGGCTCCGCAAACGGAAGGCGAACAACCCGCCGCCGTTCCTGCCCCCGGCGAAACCGCTGCTGCCGGACCGGCCACGGGAACCGGAGAGCCAACCTTCGCAGGAAGCGAAACAACCTATGGCGAGGATGACCTTATCGGCGCGGCCGAGGGGGTGTTCGGCAAGGGCGCCAAGGGACTTGCCGGCGTGATCGAAGACCTGCTGCGCGAACAGGGCGAACCCAATGCCTATATCGTGGGGCGCGAAGGCGGCGGCGCGCTTGGCATCGGCGTGCGCTATGGTTCGGGCACGCTTTACCACAAGGTTGAAGGCAGCCAGCCAGTCTACTGGACCGGCCCCTCGATCGGTTTCGATGCCGGTGCCAATGCCGCGAATACCTTTGTGCTGGTCTATAACCTCTATGATACCGAGGAACTTTATGAGCGCTTCCCGGCTGGAGAAGGCCAGGCTTATTTCGTGGGCGGCATGCATGTCAGCTATATGCGCAGGAAGGATGTGGTGCTGATCCCGATCCGGGTTGGTGCCGGCCTGCGGCTGGGCATCAATGCAGGCTACATGAAATTCTCGAAGAAGCAGCGCTGGTTGCCGTTCTGATCCTGTCCGGCGCAATCGGCGCATAAGTATGCAATCGCTTGCGGCAGGGAATTCCCTGTTGCGGGCTTTCCCGTCCCGTTGCATGGCGCGCCCATGCTCGAACGACTCACTCTGCAAGCCCCCGATGCGCTGCTCGCGCTGATCAAGCTCTATGCCGCCGATCCCCGGCCGGACAAGATCGACCTTGGTGTAGGCGTTTATCGCACGGGCCAGGGCGACACGCCGATCTTTGCGGCGGTCAAGCAGGCCGAAAAGCGTCTGCTGGACGAGCAGGACAGCAAGTCATACCTCGGCCCCGAGGGCGATATGGGCTTCGTCAATGCGCTGATGCCGCATATCTTCGGCGCGAATGCGACCATGGGCGGGCGGATCAGCGGAATGCAGACGCCCGGCGGTACCGGAGCTGTGCGGCTTGCAGTCGCGCTGGCGCAGCGTGCCGACGTTGAGAAGCTGCACCTGGGCAAGCCGAGCTGGCCCAACCACGCGCAGATCCTCAATGATATCGGGCTTGATATCGTGTGGTTCGAACATGCGCGCAGTGATGGCACCGCCAATCTCGAAGCTGTGCTGGACACGATCAGCGGCGCCGGGCCGAATGCTGCGGTGTTGCTCCACGGTGCCTGCCACAATCCGACCGGGATCGACTACACGCCCCAGCAGTGGGACGCGATCGCCGAGGCTTTTGCCGCCAGCGGCGCCTTCCCGATCATCGACCTTGCCTATCAGGGGCTGGGCCACGGAATGGAAGAAGATGCCTATGGCATGCGCCGCGTGCTGGGCGTGGTGCCCGAGGCGTTCGTTGGCTATAGCTGCGACAAGAATTTCGGCGTCTACCGCGACCGCGTGGGCGCCTTCTACGCCATGGTCCGAGACTCAGGGGACCTCGACAAGGTATTTTCCAATGCCAATGCGCTGGCGCGTGCAGTATGGTCGATGCCGCCGGATCACGGCGGCGCGGTAGCGCGAATCGTGTTACGTGATCATGCGCTGACCGAGCTTTGGCTCGATGAGCTTACCCAGATGCGCGAGCGCATGCGGCAGGTGCGCGAAAGGCTGGGCGAGGCGGGCATCGCGGGTAGCGTCGATCTGGCACCGCTGGCGCACCAGAACGGGCTTTTCTCGACACTTCCGGTCACGCCCGAGCAGGTGGTGCAGCTACGCGAAGAGCACGCTATCTACATGGCGGGCTCTGGCCGGATCAACATTGCCGGTTTGACGGCGGGCAATATCGACAAGTTCATCGGTGCGGTGGCCGATGTGACAGGCGGAGCAACCAGCTGACATGGACCGGCAGCCGCAACTTGCCGACGATCGCATCGAGCTGAGGCCACTGGCCGAGGCTGACCGCGAGGAGATCTTCGCCATCGCCGGGGATCGCCGGATCTGGGAACAACATCCGATGCGCGACCGCTGGAGGCCGGATGTCTTCGCAGCTTTCTTCGAAGAAGCACTGCATGAAGGCGGGGCGTTGGCGGTGATCGAACAGGCCAGCGGTGCTATTATCGGGTCATCGCAGTACCGGCCAACAGGGCTCGATCCGGTGGCGATGGAGATCGGATGGACCTTCCTTACACCCTCCATGTGGGGCACAGGGATCAACGCACGGATGAAGCGGCTCATGCTGGCTCATGCCCTGCAAAGTGTGCCGCGCGTGTTATTCCGGGTAGGTGACACCAATTGGCGCAGCCGCAAGGCGATGGAGAAGATCGGCGGGGTCCTGACCACATTTGAAGAGGTCGTCATCTATCAGGGCCAGACCTTGAAGCATGTCGTCTATTCGATCGAACGGGCGGACTTTGCCAAGGGACCGTTGGCCGACCAGGCCTAAGCACCGAGCAAGTAGGACGGGCTGTTTTCGGCGCTTCCGGTTTCGCCCCAGCAGGTGGTGCAGCTACGCGAAGAGCACGCCATCTACATGGCGGGTTCTGGCCGGATCAATATTGCCGGTTTGACGGCGGGCAATATCGACAAGTTCATCGGTGCGGTGGCGGCAGTAACCAGCTAAGCTGATGCGGCACGCTCAATAGCCTCCGGGCGGATCGCTTGCCGGGAAGCTTTCGTCCAGATCTTCGTCGGTTTCTGTCCATTCGCGCTGGGTCTTGTCGCGCATGGCCGAAGGGCCGGCATCGCGAACATCGGTATGGCCGCGCTGCGGTTGGCCCTCGGCATAGGCTGCGTTACCCGCGATGCGCTTGTGCCTGAAAAAGCTGTAGCCGAGCAGGCCCAGCGCACCGAGGGCGAGTATCTTCACAATCATCTTCACTCTCCTCTCCTTGAGAGTAACGAGCGAAGCGCGAGTTGGGTCCGGGACAGGGGGAGGCTGTCCCACATCGCAAGCCCTGCCGACGTGCGCGGGGTGAAGCGTTGCCGGCCGGCGACAAGTGACATGCTTTGCTGCGTCAGATATGCTAAAGTTAAATCACCATGCATTTGAACGAGTTATATTCGCTGCATCAACGCGAGCTTATCCAGGCGGCTGCCGCGGACCGTGTGTGGGAGCGGCATCAACACGAAGCGGCGGCAGACAGGCTGGCATCGCAGATCACCTCGATTCAGAACGCCAATGGAGTCAACGCGGTAGGCTTGTTGCCTGCTGCGTCGATCTAGTCCTGCGCCCCGGCATGTTCGAATATGATCAGGATCAGCCCGAGAAACACAAGCCCGAAGCCGATCAGATGTGACCACTGGAAGGTTTCGCCAAGCAGCAGATATGAGGTTACGAGCGAAGTCACCGGCATGACGGACATGGCACCGGCAGAGAGCACCGCCGGCGCCTTGCGTACTCCCTTGTACCACAGCACAGGCGCCAGCCCCCCTGTCATTGCGCCCCAGAAAATCAGCGCCGCCCAGGCTTCCTGGCTTGCCTCGGCGAACGCGAATGGTTCGGGGTCGAACTGCCACGCCAGCAGAATGAAGACTGGTGCCGCCATCAGTGATGCGGCCAGTGTCGCCTCGATCGAGGTAATGCCGATAGAGAGCTTGCGCGATAGCAACGTATAGGCTGCCTCGAAACACACCGCGACGACAACCAGCGCGGCACCGAGCACGATCGCGTTGCCGCCTCCGCCATCGTTGCCGTTCAGCAGGTTGATGGCGGCGATCCCGGCCACTGCCAGCGCCAGCGCGCCCGCATTGCGCCAGTTCATGGCAGCGCCCAGGAAGAGGACCGCTGTCAATGCAGTAACGGCAGGCGTGGCGCTCATGATGGTCGAGCCGATCACGCCGGTGGTCATGCGCATGCCGAACAACATCGTGGCGGTGAACCCGACCATTCCGAATGCGGCAATCGCGGCGATGACAGCAATGTCGGCTCGCTTGGCCTTCTTGAAGCGCGAGGTGGCTGCCCAAACGAAAGGTGCCAGCACCAGGCTTGCGATCGCCATGCGCAGGAAGGATGCAGTGAATATCGGGAAGTTCTGGCCGATGATCTTGCTGAGCGGGGTGGCAGTGCCGAACAGCGCCATCCCCGAGAGAAGCTGGATGAAGGTGCTGGCTGATATGCGCTTGCTGTCTGAAGCCATGCGATCAGCCATAACACAGTAATGCGGGGCAGTGCGATGGCCGCTCGTGGGCAATCGCACTCGCGCATGGCCCCCAAAAAACCGCGCACTATCCTGCCAGCGCCTGCATCCGCTTGAGGTAGCGCGCCAGAACGTCGATCTCGAGATTGACCCTGTCGCCCGGCTTGAGCGCGCCCAGCGTGGTAACTTCGCTGGTGTGTGGAATGATGTTGAGCATGAAGGTGCAGCCCCCATCGCTTTCATCGGTGAGGTCATTGACCGTCAGCGACACGCCATGAACAGTGATCGACCCCTTGGGCGCGATGAAAGGGGCCAGCGAAGCGGGCGCGCGGATATCGATCTGCACGCTGCCACCTTGCGCCTCGGCGCGGGTCACTTCGCCCACGGCATCGACATGGCCGGTCACGATATGGCCGCCCAACTCGTCACCCATGCGCAAGGACGGCTCGATATTGAGCTGCGCGCCTTCCTCCCACATGCCGGGCACGGTGCGCGAGGTAGTCTCGCCCGAAACATCGACATCGAACCATGCCATATCCCGCTCAGCCTGAGCCTGTCGAAGGCCGCGATCGACGACCGTCAGGCAGACGCCGGAACAGGCGATCGAAGCGCCAATCTCGATCCGCGCGGGATCAAGCGGGGCGGTGATGCGCAGGCGCAGATCGCCGCGCTGCTCAGCCTTCGCGATGGTACCAATGGCGGTGACAATGCCGGTGAACATGCTATCTCCTATGCGCTGACGCGGCTGTAGGCGGCGAAAGTGTCGCTGCCAAGCTGGCACTGTTCGACAAGGCGCCATGGGCCATTTTCGGCGGCGAGCATTTCCGACGCAAGGCTTTCAGGTGCCTTCACGCCGGCGCCGATCGTGATAGGGGCGGTGTAGATCTCGAGCCGGTCGACCAGGCCAGCATCAAGGAAGGCTTCGGCGGTTGCGGCGCCGCCTTCGACATAGAGATATTGCACACCTTCAAGGTTGAAGATTGCTTCAGGTGAGGCAAGCGCCTGTGTGCCAGCGGGCGCCGGCCCCCGCGTCAACACAAAGCGTTCGGGTGAAAGGTGTTCGATCCCCTCCAGGCGCACGTCGAGCCGGGGTTCGTCGGCGCGCCAGGTGCCGCCGCCAACCAGGATCGCATCCTGCTGCGCCCGCCGGGCATGCACATGCGCACGGGCAATCTCGCCGGTGATCCACTGCTCCTTGCCCGGTTCGCGCGCAATGAAGCCGTCTGCCGACATGGCGAGCTTGAGCGTCACGAAGGGGCGGTGTTTTTCTTCACGGGTAAGGAACCCGGCCAGGCTTTCCCGCGCAGCAGGATCATCCAGCACGCTCACCGTGATCCCTGCGGCATCGAGCTGTGCGATACCTTTGCCGCTGGTGCGGGGATCAGGGTCTTTGACGCCGATCACGACGCGCGCCGGAGCTGCCAGGGTGAGGATTTCGGCGCAAGCAGGGCCGCGTTCGGACTGGTGCGCACAGGGCTCGAGCGTGACATATATTGTGGCACCCCGCGCGCCGCCTGAAGGCAGTTGGGCCAATGCATGCGCCTCTGCATGCGGGCGCCCGCCAGCCTGGGTCCAGCCGCGCGCGAGCACCACGCCGTCACGCAGGATCAGGCAACCGACAGCGGGGTTGGGGCGACTGATCGGGCGGGCACGCGCGGCAGCCCGCGCTGCCGCCCCCATCCATCGCGCGTCAACCGGCAATGCTGTTCAGTCCGAACCGCGAAAAGCAGCGTCAGCCGCGCCGGGCACCACGCGATTGTTCAGCACATTCTTGCGGAAAGCTTCGGCTTTGGCCTTCTCTCGCGCGCGCTCTGCCGCAGCCTGGCGCTCCATCGCCTCGACATCCATGCCGCTCGCTGCACCCAATGCGCGGTAAAGTTCGCGCTTGCGTTGCTCGGCCGCTTCGATCTGCGTCCGGCGTTCATCCTGCCGCTGCTGGTTGGCGAGGTTCGAGGCGAGGATTTCCTCGTCGCTGCGATCAGGGGCCAGGGTGGAGATATAGGTTACCTTGGGTCGGTCGGGCTCAACCAGCCGTTCTTCTGAATTAGCCCAGAGCAGGATCAAGATGATTGGCAGGGCCGAGGCAGCCAGTATCGGCCAGCGATAAGGCTGGGGCCGACGGAAATATTCCCACATATCCGCCATCCCAGGGCCGGGATTGTATCGTTGCAGCCTGCTCATGGCGGTAACATAGGACGCAGCGGCCCCCGATGCTAGAGGCAGTACGCCGCGGCGGGTTTGCGCAGTTCAGCCGAAGCTGGTGTAGAGCGTGCGGCCATGCTGCTTCAGCCAGCGGTCGGCCTGGCGGATGTCGCCTTCAAAGATTTCACCCAGCAGCGCGTGGAAGGCCGGGCTATGGTCGAAATGGACCAGGTGCGTCACTTCATGCGCTACAACCGACCGGCGCACAAAATCTGGAGCTTGCACCAGCCGCCAGTTGAGCCTGATGCGCTGCCGATCCGAGCAGCTGCCCCAGCGGCGCTGCGCACGTGAAAGCGCCACCGGAACAGGATCCAGCAGGGCAGCCGCGCAATAGTGCCGGGTATCCTGTTCGAACAGCGCCAGCGCCTCGCGTTCAAGCCAGCGCGCCAGCCGCCGTTCCATTGCTTCGGGCGGGCCGCCGATCAGCACTCGCGTATCGTCCAGTTGCGGGTGGCGGGGGGCATCCGCGCGCCAATCGACCTGCACTGGCGCGCCGCGATATATGATCACGCCGCCGGGACTGGGTGCGCGGCGTTCGGGCAGTTTGGCGAGTTGCGCTCCAAGCCAGTCACGCCGGGCATGGGCAAAGGCAATTGCCTCGCGGCTGCGTGCCCAACCGGGCAGGGTGATCTGCACTGCGCTGCCGTCTGCAGTCAGCCGCAGGGTCAGCCGCCGCGCACGCGCATGGCGCTTGAGCACGATCGGCAGCTTCCGCTCGCCCAGTTCGATCTCGGGCTCCAGCATTTCCTTGCGCAGCCAATCGATCATTCTGCGCCCCATTCCACGATATGGTGTTCAAGCGGCCCGGCCTTCGTCTCGCTGATGACGCGGCCTGCAACTGACACACCCGCGCGCTTCACCGCATCCGGATCACCCGACAGCAGGTAATGCCAATCGGGCAGAGGATCGCCATCCGCACGCAGGCGATATGCACAAGTAGCGGGCAACCAGGCGACTTCTTCCACGATCTTGAGCGTCAAACGCAGGCAATCTGGCACGAAGGCCTTGCGGTTGCGATAATCGGTACAGCGCGCGTTTTCGGTATCGAGCAGCCTGCAGGCGACATTGGTGTCGCTGATTTCTCCGGTATCTTCGTCCTCGATCTTGTGCAGGCAGCAGCGTCCGCAACCGTCGCACAGTGCTTCCCATTCCGCCCGGGTCAACTCGCCTAGCGGCAAGGTCCAGAACTGGTCTCTTACTTCACCCATTTCACCAGTTCTGCCGCAACTGCCTCTGCCCCCTGGTCGGTCGGCAGGGTAGCGATCGGCTCACCTTCGGGGCCGAACAGGTAGGTAATGGCCGAATGATTGACGAGATAGCCGCCGCCCGGTGTTTCCTCACCGCGCGAATAGAATACGCGGAAATTGTCAGCCGCCTGCTTGACCTGTTCGGGAGTTCCGGTGAGGCCGATCAGCTCGTCCGAGAAGGCGGCGGTGAATTCGCCGACAATTTCAGGCGTGTCGCGTTCAGGATCAACCGAAATGAAGATCGGCACAATCCTGGCGGTCAGCTCGGGCGCATCCTTGCCCAGCATGTTATAGGCTTGCATTATGCGCTGCACGTCGGTGGGGCAAATGTCGGGGCAATAGGTGAAGCCGAAATAGACGATCCGGTATTTGCCCTTGAAATCGTCCCAGCGTACGGTTTCGCCTGCTGAATTGACCAGTTCGAACGGCCCGCCAATGCTTGCGCCGGCCAGCGGAGCGTCGCTTGCCGGGGAGGGATTGTCGCAGCCGCTGAGCGCCAATGCGGCAGCGGCAAGTGGAACCCAGCGGGCGAAGCGGAATTTCTGGGGCATGGCATCTCGGTTCATGGTCTGCTAACCGGCGGTAATGGAAAGCCTTCAATGTAGGGTGTGACAGGGTTTTTGAAAGGATAACAGCGTGCCGCGTGCCGTTATGCGCAGGATAGCAATCATTGGTGCCTTGCTGGGTGCAATTGCGGCAACTCCGGTTGCAGCACAGATGTTCTCCGACGGCTTCGAGTTTCTCAAGGCTGTGAAAGACCGCGATGGAGACGCCGTAACCGAAGCCTTGAGCGAGCCAGGCACCACGATCATCAACTCGCGCGATATCACTTCGGGTGAAACCGCGCTGCATATCGTCACCCAGCGGCGCGATGCGCTTTGGATCCGCTTTCTGACCTCGCGCGGTGCCAATCCCAATATTCGCGACAAGAAGGGCATGTATCCGATCCAGCTTGCCGTGACGATGGGATTTGCGGAGGGTGTCGAGGCATTGATCAAGGCCGGAGCCGAGGTTGAAGTCACAGATAATTCAGGTGAAACCCCGCTGATCGCAGCGATTCATCGGCGTGATATTCCGCTGATTCGTCTGCTGCTGGCGAACGGCGCCAATCCTGACCGGGCCGACAATTCCGGACGCAGCGCGCGCGACTATGCCGGCCTGATGTCCGGCAATATTTCGATCATGGCAGAATTCGAGCGCGCCGATGCCGAGCGGGTGAAGAAGCAAGGCGAGGCGGGCAATTACGGGCCCAGTTACTGAGCGTGGGTGAGGCTGGGACCATAAATGGAATGGCTGAACTGACGCTGGATGAACTGCGCCTGGCGCTAGCGCCTGAAATCGCTGCCGCGGCGGTTTTCGACGGCTGGAGCGAAAGCGCGCTGCTTTATGCGGCAGATGCGGCGGATGTTGATCCGGATGTCGCCAGGCTCGCCTTTCCCGCCAAGGGCAGCACGCGCGCGATGGAAATGATCGAAGCCTGGATCGACACGATCGATATGGCGATGACGCAAGCGCTGCCGCCTGGAAAGCTCGCCACCATGAAGGTCAGAGAACGGATCAGGGTGCTGGTGCAATTCCGGCTTGATGCAGTTGACGGCATGGAAGAGGCGCTGCGCCGCGCGCTTGCCGTGATGGCACAACCGCGAAATGCGGCGCGCGCGCTCAAGGCCGGCTGGCACAGCGCCGACATCATGTGGCGGCTCGCAGGCGATACTGCGACCGACTATAACCACTATACCAAGCGCACTATCCTGGCTTCGATCTATGCCGCCACGCTGGCAGTGTTTGTTGACGATGAAAGCGAGGGCAAGGCTGACACGCGCGCCTTCCTTGACCGGCGGATCGAAGGGGTGATGCGGTTCGAAAAGGCCAAGGCCCGGCTGCTGGGCGGTGAGCGCGATCACTTCAGCGTCACACGCTTTCTTGGGCGCATGCGCTACCCTTCACGCTAGCCCTTATTGCGAATCGGTTGCAATTGTTCGCGAGGTCTGGCAGCGCGGCGCAATGACGCTCGATCAACTTCCGCGCGGCTTCAGCGCCACCATAACATCCATAGCCTGGGGCGACCTCGCCCCCGAAGAGGGGTTGCGACTGCGTGCGCTCGGGATAGATCAGGGCGCTCAAATCACCATGGTGCATTGCGGCGTGTTTGGCGGGAACGATCCACTGGCGATCACGCTTGGCCGGATGACAGTGGCGCTGCGCCGTGCGCATGCCGCCGCCATGCAGATCAGCACTGAGGGCTAAGGCGGTCGCAATGGAACCTAACCGCAAGATCGCGCTGGTCGGCAATCCCAATGCAGGCAAGAGTGCGCTGTTCAACGCGCTCACAGGTGCGCGGCAGAAAATCGCCAACTATCCGGGCGTTACCGTCGAACGGAAGGCCGGGCGGCTGATACTGCCTTCTGGTAAACAGGCGGAACTGATCGATCTGCCGGGCAGTTACGGCCTGGCTGAAACGGCCAGCCCGGACGAGGAAGTTACCCGCAAGGTTGTGTTGGGTGAATTCGAAAGCGAAGCCCAGCCCGATACTATCGTTATAGTGCTGGATGCGGCCAATCTCGAACAGCATCTGGTGTTCGCGCAGGAAGTGATTGCGTTGGGGCGCCCGACCGTGGTGGCGCTCAACATGGTTGATCTGGCCGAGCGCGACGGGCTGGTGCTCGATCCCGATGCCCTGGGCCATGCGCTGGGCGTGCCGGTGGTGCCCACCGTTGCAGTGCGGCGGCGCGGACTGGCGGAACTTCTTACCGCAATCGACCAGGCACAGCCCATCGCGCCGGGACATGAGGATGAGCGCCGGATCGGGCGCCTCACCCTGCCTGAACGCCGGTTTGCTGCCCGTAATATTACTGCCGCCGCGATCATTTCCGAAAGCACCACACATCGGCTTCACAACAGCCTCGATCGGGTCTTGCTCAACCCCTGGATCGGGCCGGTCATCCTGCTCGGCCTGCTGTTTGTGATTTTCCAGGCGGTGTTTGCCTGGGCAACACCCTTTGCCGATGCGCTTGACGCGGGAGCCGGAGCGCTGGGCGATGCGGTTCGCGCTGCCTTTCCCGAAAGCATCCTGCGCGATCTGGTGACCGAAGGGGTGATCGCGGGGGTAGGCTCAGTGGTGGTTTTCCTGCCGCAGATCGTGATCCTGTTCTTCTTCATCCTGGTGATGGAAGCATCGGGCTATATGGCGCGCGCCGCCTTCCTGATGGACCGTATGATGGCGGGCGTGGGCCTGTCAGGCCGCAGCTTCATTCCGCTGCTTTCCAGCTTTGCCTGCGCCATCCCCGGTATCATGGCAACGCGCAGCATCGCCGATCCGAAAGACCGGTTGACCACAATCCTGATTGCCCCGCTAATGACCTGTTCGGCGCGGCTGCCGGTATATCTGGTGATCATCGGAGCAGTAATACCCGATCGCCCGGTGGGTCCGTTTATCGGGTTGCAGGGGCTGGTGCTGTTCGGGCTCTATGTAGCGGGGATCGTGGGGGCGATGGCGGCGGCCCTATTGTTGCGCCGCACGGTTACGAAGGGGCGCGCAAGCGGCTTTATCATGGAACTGCCGCGTTATCAGTGGCCGATCCTGAAAGACCTTCTGATCGGCCTGTGGCAGCGTGCTTTCGTGTTTCTGCGCCGCGCGGGTACGATCATCTTTGCCGCCACCATTGTCCTGTGGCTGCTGCTGACCTTTCCCAAGGCGGACCCTGGCGAAAGCCAGCTTGATACGAGCTTTGCAGGCCAGATTGCCACGGCGATGCATCCAGCCTTCGAGCCGATCGGATTCAATCGCGAAATGACCCTGGCGTTGGTGCCGGCCATGGCTGCGCGCGAAGTGGCAGTTTCCTCGCTGGCAACGACCTATGCGGTCGACGCGGAGGACGAGGACCAGACGCTTGAGGCGCTGCGCGGCCGGATCGCCCAATTGTGGGGCCTGCCCACTGCGCTGGCCTTCCTCGCCTGGTTCGTGTTCGCGCCGCAGTGCATTTCCACCATCGCGGTTGCCCGGCGCGAAACAAACGGGTGGAAATGGCCCGCCTTCATGGTTGGGTATCTGTTCGCCCTCGCTTACGTTTTTGCCGGCCTGACATTCTGGACGGCCACTTCGTTGGGGCTTTGATCTCATTCCGGGCAAAACGTCGAATTCGTGTTTGCCTGTCAGACCGGCTGAGGCCTACATCCTTGCGGGAATCACATATCGGAGCGCGCCCGCACCGGGTTTGTTGGTGCGTCGGGACTTAAGCGAAGGAAGAATGCAATGGCCGGGTCACTCAACAAGGTAATGCTCATCGGGAACCTGGGCGCAGACCCGGAGATCCGCAGCTTCCAGAATGGGGGCAAGGTTGCCAATTTGCGTATCGCGACCAGTGAGACGTGGAAGGATCGCAATACCGGCGAGCGGCAGGAACGCACCGAATGGCACAATGTGGCGATCTTTTCCGAGGGGCTGGTGGGCGTGGTCGAGCGCTATCTGAAGAAGGGCAGCAAGGTCTATGTCGAAGGCCAGTTGCAGACCCGCAAGTGGCAGGACCAGAGCGGGCAGGACCGCTATACCACCGAAGTGGTGATCCGCGGCTTGAACGGCGGGCTGACCATGCTTGACGGTGCGAGCGGCGGCGGTGGCGGTGGCGGCGGCAATTACGGTGGTGGCAGCCGTTCGGGCGGTGGCTATGGCGGCGGCCAGAGTGGCGACCAGGGTTCGGGCGGCCAGGGTTCGGGCGGTGGATCGAACTATGACGATCTAGACGACGATATTCCTTTCTGAAGGGCGCGCTCGCGCGGCCATACCGATGTTGCAGGGCTTTATGGCGAAGCCTTATTCCTCAGTTCTGACCAGCACCGTCTCTCCCACCAGCAGGAAGAGGAAAAACGGGGCCCAGGCGGCGAGTAGCGGCGGATAGCCGCCGAAGCTGCCCATCGCCAGCGCGGCATTGTCGATCACGAAATAGGCAAAACCCAGCGCCATGCCGATAATCGCGCGCAGGAACAATTGGCCCGACCTGGCGAGCCCGAAAGCGGCGACTGCTCCCAACAAGGGCATCAGAAAGGCGGAGAGCGGGCCAGACAGCTTGTGCCACCATTTGGCGCGCAATTCTGCAGTGCGGCGGCCCACGGCCTCATAGGCATCGATCGATTGCGACAGGCGCCAAAAGGGTTCGGCATCGGGATCGACGGTGTCGAGCTCGATCTTGTCCGGGGTCAATTGCTTGCCAATCACCATCACCGGCTGTTGCCGTGTCTCAGCGGTACCGACATCGAAGCTGACTGTATCTTCGAGCCGCCATCCCGGGGCGGCGTAAGTGGCGGATTCGGCGCGCACCTGCTTGAGGATCATGCCGCTATCGCTGCGTTCGTACCAGGTGACATCGGCCATCCGGATATCGTTGCCAGTGCCGGTCATGGTGGCGGCAGCGAGAACGCTGGCGCCATCGGTGAGATACACATTCGCGCGCACACCCGAATCCTGCGGAACCGGCCCGTAATCGGCTGCCTCCCACGCCTTGAGCGTCGCGGTGGCGCGGGTTACCACCCGTTCGTTGAAACCAAAGCTCACCACCGACACGATCGCTGCGGTCAGCAGCAGCGGCGCCAGCACCTGGTGCGCGGATAGCCCGGCCGCCTTCATCGCGATCACTTCGCTGTTCTGGTTGAGTGTGACCAGCGTGATGATTGTTGCCAGCAGCACCGAATAAGGCAGGAAACGCGCCATCAGCTGGGGAATGCGCAAGGCGGCATAGGTTACCAGTTCGCCCTGGCCATTGCCTTCGGTCGCCAGAATGTCACCGCTGGTCGACAGCAGATCGAGCATCATCAGCACAAGCACCAACATCACCAGCACGGCCAGGATACGCACCACGAACATGCGGGCCAGGTAAAGCGTGAGTGTGCGCGACGGAAAGAATTCGAAGTGCATGGCTTGGATGCCTTATTCCGCCAGAGAGGTTTCGAATGCGGTTACCTGGCGCGACTGGCGCCGCTTGAACAGCTTGCGCAGCCGCTTGGCCAGCTTGGACGAAGCAGTCTCGAGCGCGCCGATTGCCTGGCCGCCGGGCACATGCGCCACGCGGTAGTACATCCACATGATCAGCAGGGCGAACAGCGCGAAGGGCACCCACAGCGCCAGGATCGGATCGAACCTGCCCAGCGCGGCGATGTCTTCCCCGTACTGGTTTACCTTGTGGTACGAAACCACCATGACGATCGACACGAATACACCCAGCGCGCTGGTCGATCGCTTGGGCGGAATCGCCAGCGCCACGGCCAGCAGCGGCATCAGCAGCATCATCACCACTTCGACCATGCGGAAATTGAAGCTCGCCTGGCTGGCGGCGCGCTTGGCACTGGGTTGTTCGTCATTCCACCCGATGCGCAGCAATTCGGGCAGGATGTATTCGCGTTCGGCATCGCCGCGCTCGCGGAACTCCTCTATGCGTGGAAGATCGATCGGCAGATCGTGCCGGGTAAAGCTGAGCACGCGCGGATTGCGGCCGCCTGCTTCCTGTACAATGGTGCCGTCGCTCAAGCGCAGGATGATGGTGTCGGGGCTGTCGCTGGTGGCCAGGAAGGCGCCTTCGCGGGCGGAAATAGACAGTACCTGGCCCTTGTCATTGGCCACGCGCGCAAAAATGCCCTTGAGCCGGCGTCCATCATCTTCGCTTTCCTCAATCCGCAGCGCCATCCGGTCTTTCAACGTGGTGAATTCGCCGACCTTGATCGAGGCGCCTAGCGCGCCCGATCGCAGCTCATACTCCATCTGCTCGTAATAATAGCGACTGATCGGCTGGATATAGAACACCAGCGCGACATTCAGCCCTACCAGCAGCAGCGTGATGACATAGGGTATGCGTAGCAAGCGGCCATATCCCAGCCCGACCGCGCGCAGCACGTCGAGCTCGCTCGAAATGGCGAGCTTGCGGAATGCAAGCAGCACGCCCAGCAGCAGCCCCAGCGGAATCGCCAGACTGGCATATTCGGGGATCAGCGCCCCCAGCATCTTGAACACGACCGAGATCGGCCCGCCTTCGACCGCGACGAAATCGAACAGCCGCAGCATCTTGTCCAGCAGCAGCAGCGATGCAGCCAGCGCAAACACACCCAGCATCGGCACCACCACGAGGCGCAGGATATAACGGTCAATGCTGGGTAGGAATTTGAGCACTGTTTCGCCGGATGTTTCGCTAACTGGTTATTATGGGGCTAACCCCTAGCGCGAAAATTGACCGCGGTCATGCCCTCAAGCGCGAATGTTCGGCGATCAGGCCTTTTCCAGCGTGCATTGCAGCGGGTGCTGGTTCTGCCGCGCGAAATCCATCACCTGATTGACCTTGGTTTCGGCCACTTCATAGGGGAAGATGCCGCACACGCCGACACCCTTCTGGTGGACATGCAGCATCACGCGGGTCGCCTGTTCCAGGTCCATCCCGAAAAAGCGCTTTAGCACCATCACCACGAATTCCATCGGAGTGTAGTCGTCATTGAGCATCAGAACCTTGTACTGGCTCGGCTTTTTTGGGCGCGCCTTGGTCTTGGTGGCGATGCCGGTTTCATTCTCGCTGCCGGAATCGCCGTCAGCCCCGTTCGCCATGGCAAAGCGGAGGCTGTAGCGCGCCGGTTCGGCGCAAGGGCGGGGTAATTCAGTCTGCATATGCTGATGCAATATCGTAAGCCTTGGCTGTAGCGCAAGAACAGAGCGCCAACGCCTTGGCGCCTGAAGGTTAAGGCTTTGCCAATTCACGCGGCACTGCGTGCGGATACGAAGTTCGGCGCGCAAGGAAAAGGGCCGGCCGGACAATAGTCCAACCGGCCCTTCGGGTTTCTGCCGGGAATGGGAGAGGAGAGAGACCCGGTCAGAACTCTGGATTTGATAAAAGGCTTAGGCAGCCTTCTTGAACTTCTCGGCTGCGAGGCTCATGCGGCTCGAAAGCGGCGCAAATGCGTCGTTGTAGAGCTTCACCAGCGCCTCGGTATTCTTCGAACCGAACGAAACGGCGGCATCGAAGTTGCGACGTGCCAGTTCACCCTGAAGCTGAAGCAGCTCGGTCGGCGACTTGACGGCAGCCATTTTCTTGAAATCTTCGGTAACGGTTTCAACCGCGCCCTTGGTCGCTTCCACCTGCTCGCGGCCCATGCTCTGGACGCCGGCAAAGAAGATCTTGCCCGATTCGACAACAGCATCAAGATTGCCCTTGCTGAATTCGGTTACTTCCGAAGCGAGCTCGCCCGACTTGGCGAAAGCGGTTTTCGCACGGGTCTGGACGTCAGCCAAAGCTTCCTTGGCGGTGGTGGTGAAATCGGTTTTCTTGGCAGTGGCCATGATTTTGTCCTTGATCTGAATGAGCGTGTTGGCAGGCGCTGCGGTTTTCGCGGCAGCCTTGACGGTTTTCTTGGGCGCAGCCTTCTTGGCGGCAACCTTCTTCGGAGCCACCTTTTTGGTGACGGCCTTCTTCGCGGTCTTTTTCTTGGCCGGGGCCTTTACCGCTTTTTTTACGGCGGCGGGCTTCACCGGCGCCTTGGGCGCGTCAGCCTCAACCGCCTTCTCGACGGTTGTTTCGCTCACACCCTTCTTTGCAGCTGCTTCAGCGTATGCTTTTTCTGCAGCGGCATCGATTTTTGATTTGGCTTCTTCTGCCATGGGAACCTCGCTTTATGTTGCAGTGCACAAAATAGGCATTGCAGCTCCGAAGTCAAGGATTTTTTGTGCACCGCACAATAAACCGGAAACGGGCTTTGGATTAATGCCTTAGCGCGTTTTCACATATCTGCCGGGGGCGTCTTCGATCACATGATCGCCTTTTCCGCCAGGCTTGCGCTTGCCGGTTGCGGGCACGCGCTTGTCATCCTGGCTTTCAAGCCATTCGAGCCAATGGGGCCACCAGCTGCCTGGGTGCTCGGTCGCGCCCGCGACAAATTCCTTGAGCGAACAGGCTTCGCTGTCACCGGTCCAGTACTGGTATTTGCCGGCGGACGGTGGGTTGACCACGCCCGCGATATGGCCCGAACCCGCCAGCACGAAGGTAAGCGGTCCCTTGAAGTGTTCGGTGATACGCCACACGCTTTGCGCGGGGGCGATATGATCCTCGCGCCCGGCCTGGACATAGCTGGGCGTTGTGACTTCGGTCAGGTCGATCGGCGTACCGTCCGCACTCAGTGCGCCGGGTACCACCAGCTTGTTGTCGCGATACAGGTCGCGCAGGTAATCGATGTGCCATTTGCCGGGCAGATTGGTGACATCGCCGTTCCAGTGCAGCAGGTCGAAAGCGGGATAATCTTCGCCCAGCAGGTAGTTGTTCACGACATAGTTCCAGATCAGGTCCTTGCCGCGCAGTGAATTGAAGGCTGCGGCGAGATACCGCCCGTCAAGATAGCCGTCGCTCGACAGGCCCTTGATCATCTCGAGCTGGCTGTCATCGATGAAAGATTTTAGCTCGCCCGCCTTCTCGAAATCGACCTGCGCTGTGAAAAACGTTGCGCTCTTCACCTTGTCTGCTTCGCCGCGCTTCGCCAGCACCGCCAGCGTGGCGGCCAGTGTGGTGCCCGCAACACAATAGCCGATGGTGTGGACGGAAGGCACCTTGAGCCGTTCGCGCACGGTGTCGATCGCATCGATCTGGGCGCGGATGTAATCGTCCCACACCACGTCCTTCATGCTCGCGTCGGCCGATTTCCAGCTTGCCACGAACACAGTGATCCCCTGGTCCACCGCCCATTTTATGAAACTTTTCTGGGGCGTCAGGTCGAGGATGTAAAAGCGGTTGATCCACGGCGGGAATATCACCAGCGGCACTTCCAGCACATCCGCGGTGGACGGGCTGTATTGCACCAGCTGGTAGAGCGCGGTTTCGTGCACGACTTTGCCCGGGGTGGCCGCCAGGTTCACGCCCAGTTCGAAAGCTTGGGCATCGGTGTGGGTCAGCTGGCCACGCTTCAGATCATTGATCAGATGGCGCATACCCTTGACGAGGTTATGGCCCCTGGTTTCGACCGTGCGTTTCAGCACCACGGGATTGGTGAAGATAAAATTGTCCGGGCTCATCGCTTCGACCAGCGCGGTGGTGGCAAACTCCAGTTGCTTGCGTTTTTCAGGCGCTATCCCTTCAGCCTGCTTCGCCGCGCCCACGAAATATTCCGCCATCATCAGATAGGTCTGGTGCAACAGCGCAAAGGCGGGATGAGCGCGCCATTCCTCGGCGGCAAAGCGCCGGTCCTTGCGCGGCAATGCATCAGCGGAGCCTTTCCCGCCTGCGCCTTCGCCGCCCAGGAAACTGCCCAACACACCTTGCCAGACTGCCATCGTGTCGGTGGCAAATTTCTGAGCTGTATCCATAGGCTCCCGCGGCATTTGCCTGGCCATGCCCTGCGCCAGAGTGAGCCATTGCGTCGGATCGAACGGGTTGGCCCCTTCTGGCTGGCCTTGCGTGCGCTCTGCCATGAATTTGAACCACATTGACTGGATCTCGCGCGCAGCCTGGGCAAATTCGCGCGCATCCGCCCCCAGTGCCGCGTCATCGCCAAGCCCGGGAAGTGCCATATCGCGCCCGGCGGGCATGAAATTGCCCATCAGCTCGCGCATGGCCTCGCCCTGCATATCGAAGAATGCGCGGAAGGGTTCGCCCTGGCTGCCCCACTTGTCATTGGCGTCATCGCCCATCGGCTGTTCGATCCTGTTTTTTCATGCTGCAATGCAGTATAGCAATATTGGCGTTTCAGTTCGACTACTATTAGCGTAGATTCGTATGCAATGGGCACAGCAATCGTGCATTGGCCCCTAGGAAGGACCCGGATGGATACCGATTTTTACCGCATGAAGCGCTTGCCGCCCTATGTCATCGCCGAAGTAAATGCGATGCGTGCAGCGGCCCGAGCGGCCGGTGAAGATATTATCGATCTGGGCATGGGCAATCCGGATCTTCCGCCGCCCCAGCATGTGATCGACAAGCTGTGCGAGGTGGCGCGCAAGCCCGATGCGCATGGTTATTCCCAGTCCAAGGGCATTCCGGGGCTGCGCCGGGCGCAGGCCAATTACTATGCCCGCCGTTTCGGCGTCGATCTCGATCCCGAGCGCGAGGTGGTGGTGACCATGGGATCGAAGGAAGGGCTGGCCAGCCTTGCCACGGCAATCACTGCGCCTGGCGATGTGGTGCTTGCTCCCAACCCCTCTTACCCGATTCACACATTCGGTTTCATCATAGCCGGGGCGACAATCCGTTCCGTGCCCACGACGCCAGACGAGGAATATTTCACCAGCCTTGAGAAGGCGATGGCCTTCACCGTGCCGCGCCCCAGCGTGCTGGTGGTGAATTATCCGTCGAACCCGACTGCGGAAGTGGTCGATCTGGCATTTTACGAACGGCTGGTTGACTGGGCGCGCGACAACAAGGTCTGGATCCTGTCCGACCTGGCCTATTCCGAGCTTTATTTTGACGGCAAGCCGACCCCCTCGATCATGCAGGTCAAGGGCGCGAAAGATGTCGCGGTCGAATTCACCAGCATGTCGAAAACCTATTCCATGGCAGGCTGGCGGATGGGTTTTGCTGTTGGCAACCAGCAGCTGATAGCGGCGATGACACGGGTGAAGAGCTATCTCGATTACGGTGCCTTCACCCCGATCCAGGCGGCCGCTTGCGCTGCGCTCAACGGCCCGCAGGATATCGTCGACAAGAACCGTGAGCTTTATCACAAGCGGCGCGATGTGATGGTTGAGGCATTCGGCCGCGCCGGGTGGGAAATTCCCGCGCCGCCAGCCTCGATGTTCGCTTGGGCTCCGCTGCCACCGGCGCTGGCCGATATGGGCAGTCTGGAATTTTCCAAGCAGCTTCTGACCGAGGCGAAGGTCGCGGTTGCGCCAGGTGTAGGCTATGGCGAGAAAGGCGAGGGGTTCGTGCGGATTGCGATGGTCGAGAATGAGCAGCGCCTGCGCCAGGCAGCGCGCAACATCCGCCGCTACCTTACCAGCCTGGGCGTCAACAGCTCGGCGGCTTGAGCATCGGATCAGCTGAAGGCGACTGTCAGTCGCGAAAATTCGGAGCCATTGCGGCAAGATCATGGTAGGGTCGCTGCCGTTTGGTCGTCCGCTGCGAATTGGAGTGATTGATGGGGGCCGCCCAACGGCGAACACTGACAAAGCGCCAGCTGGCTGTGCTTGAGCGAATCGACCGTCGGGTTCCGATCAAGGTCATCGCGCAAGAGCTCAATGTATCTGAAACCAGGATAAACCAGCATATCCGGGCGCTTAAGGATTTCTATCGGGTCGATAGCCTCAATGAGCTGGTCGAATGTTACCGCGAAGAATTTGGTGAAGAATTTACCGAGGAAAATGAGGAGCTTCGACTAGGCGCAACCCCACCTGAAGGGGGCTTGAGCGAATCTGCATACAGGAAAAATCAGCTCGCTGGGGGTGCCAACTCGCATGAAGATCAGCTCCGGGTCGATCCGGGCGAGATCGTGCTGAGCGATGTAATGCCGCTTGGCGGTCTGGTTCCATGGAAGATAATGGATGAGCCAAGGATCGTCCCCGGGGTGCTCGATGGCGACAATGCCGTCCTGCTTCGTCTGGCGGCGATCGCGGGGATCGCGTTTGCAATACTGGCAGCGGTCGTTCTTATGGTGACTGCCGCCCTGAGCCTGACCGAAGCGATGGATGGCAAGGCGGCCGTCCCCGAGGATTATTATCAGGCTGCTTGACGAGCGTGGCAGACCCGGAGACCGCTCATGTCTGACCGTATTTTCAATGACACCCGAAATCTCAAGAAGCTGGTTCGTGAAGCGGAAGCGCTGGCAGACGAATCCATGCTGGCCTTCGCCAAACTCAAGCAGGCGATGCTTGCCGCGCGACAGAATCCTGCGGTCGGGGTCGATGCCGGGCAGAAGGCACTGATGCGGCTGACTCAAGCCGAGCAGCAAGCCATGGCGATGTCGACCAGCCTTTTGCGGGTGCATGACGAACTGAGCAAGGTCGCCCATGTCTACGCCGCCGAAGACACAGGCGCGCCCACCGTGATTGAACCTTCGGCCATTGAAGAACGCACGCCCGTTCCGGCGTGATTGTACAAAGACCGATATGCTGAGCCTGGTTCTGGAATATCGCGCCGAGGCGCAATCGATCGCCGCCTGGATGATCTGCCTTGCGGCACTCGTTTGGGGTGGCGGACCGGAAAAGGCAATCGCCTTGACCTGGCTCGTACTCTTCAAAGGGCTCGATACCGTATATCGGGCGATCTGGGGCGCGCAGTTCAGTCATAACAATCTGGAAATATTGAGTGCGATCAACGATTTCATGGCACTGGTGGCCTTTGTCGTGATCGCACTCAACGCCAACCGGCTTTATGCCTTGTGGATCGCCGCCTTTCAGGTCCTGGCAATGCTTGCGCATGTGGTGAGGGAGCTGGTCGATCAGGTTAGCGCCATAGCCTATACGATCCTGGCCTTCGCGCCCGGTTATTTCCAACTGGGCCTGATGGCTGGCGGGTTGATCCTTCACGCCCGGCGCAAACGCCTGCATGGCGCCTATCGCGACTGGCGGCTGGGTAACCACGCGGCGGGCTGGCAACTGTTCCTTTCACGCTTCGAGTTTCGCGCATGATCACAGCCGATCTCGCCTGCGATCCCGATGCTGCGCCGTCGGCCCGGTTCGAACAGCTGGCAGCGCTCATCCGCTATCTGCAGGAAATATTTGCCACCGCGAACCTGGATGAAGAGCGCTTCCACGCGATCTTCCTCGACGGCGGGCGCGGTTATCTCGACGATTGCGTATTGGGCAGTGGGCAATCGGCACACCTGACGATCGAATTGCGCGAACTCTTCGCCCGGGCACTGGCGCTGGGTGCGCGCTTTCTCATCGTTGCGCACAACCACCCTTCGGGGAACTGTCGCCCGAGCGAAAGCGACATCCTTGCCACCAGGCGCGTGGCACAGATCGGCCGCGCGCTCGGCATAGAATTGCTCGATCACCTGATTCTTACCCGCGAGAAACTCTACTCGATGCGGGCAGGGGGAAGATTATGAGTTCATCCAGTGCCCGCCGCCTGCGGCCGGGCAATGAAGAGCTGATCCCGCGATTTATCGAGGTTGGCGACGTGACGCTCGACCTGTTCCATCGCGATGGCCGGGTTGATGATCGCTGGTTGCACCTGCACCCGCGCGAGTTCGAATTGCTGTGGCGGCTGGCACTGTCCCCCGGGCAGCCATTGACGCGCAAGCAGCTGTTGGCGGAAGTTTGGCGGATCAAGCAGGAACCGGGGACCAACAGCGTGGCAGTTCATGTGGCGCGGGTTCGCGGAAAGCTTGGCCAGTTCGGCCTGGGCTGGATGCTGGTGACCCATCCCGAAGGCGGATATTACCTTGATGCACCACCAGGCCCGAGCGTGTTTCGCTTTCGCGCGGCAAAGCCAAATGACAAGATCGCCTGAATCGGTAGCTGGACAGCCTGATCGTCATCGTCCAGTTTGAGCTGCAGCAGCAAATGCCACGAGGCGATATGACAATGCAGGACAATGACCGGGTTTCAATCGAGCTGGGCGCTGACGGCGTGGCCCAAGTGCGCTTCACTCGCGCTGACAAGATGAACGCGCTTGATCAGGCAATGTTTAACGCCATCATTGATGCAGGTCGCGCGCTTCACAAGATGAAGGGCCTGCGCGCAGTTGTCCTGTCAGGGGAAGGACGCGCGTTCTGCGCCGGGCTCGATCTGTCCAATTTCGCCCGAACGCCAAGCCCCGATGAGCCCGGACTGACCGAGCGTACCCACGGCAATTCCAACCGCGCCCAGCAGGCGGCGATGTTGTGGCGCAAGCTGCCAGTGCCGGTGATCGCCGCGGTTCACGGTGTGTGCTTCGGCGGCGGCTTGCAAATCGCCAGCGGGGCGGACATCCGCGTGGTCCATCCTGATACGCGTATGGCGATCATGGAGCTTAAATGGGGCCTTGTGCCGGACATGGGCGGATATGCGCTATGGCGCGGCCTGGTGCGTGACGATGTGCTGCGCGAACTGGTCTATACCAATCGCGAATTCACCGGAGCCGAGGCGCAGGGCCTTGGCCTTGCCACGCATGTGAGTGAAGATCCCCTGGCCAAGGCTACGGCGATCGCCAGCGAGATCGCCAATCGCAACCCGCATGCGATCCGCGCTGCCAAGCGGCTGCATGCCGGCATGGTTGAACGCGGCACCGATGCGATCCTGCTGGAAGAAAGTATCGAGCAGCATGCGATCATGCGTTCGAAGAACCAGGTTGAAGCGGTGATGGCGGGAATGGAAAAACGCAAGCCCAATTTCGAGGACGTCTAGCGATCCGCAAATGGCGCCGCGCAGGTCAGCCGAAAATCGCTACTGATTGTAGCCCGTCCAGTACCTGCTTGCCTTCGGTGTTCCACAAGCGCAGCCGCTCGGATGAATAGCCCTCGTCGGCATGCTGGCTGGCGTTTTCCGACAACCACCATCCGCCCCGGGTTGCAGGCGCGGTGTCGAGCAGGTTGAAGCTCCAGTTGATCGAACTGATCGGGCCTTGCCGCTGCATCGCGCGCATTGCCCCGGGCGGCAGGACATCACCCATCAACACCAGGCTGCTGATCGGATCTAGGCCTTCGGCGCTGGTCAACCGCGCCCAGCGCCTCACCACGGGCGTGCCGGGGCCGCTGAAATCCTGCGCGCGGCGCAGCTCGAAATTCTTGCGGATGAAGCCTGGGCCCTTGTCCGACATGGCACTGCCACTTTGTTCGGGCGGTGGGGGGAAATCCTCCGGAGGGGCTGCCGGGAAAATTGCGTTGGCTTGGCGTGCTACGCCGAACAGCAAGAATGCGGTCAGCGCAATCTGGCCATCGCAGCGAATCTCGCTGCGCACTTGCGCGACATTGCGGCCTTGGCGCACGATCTCGGCGTGCAGTTCCACCTGCTCGCCGACCGGCGCGACAAAGCCGATCTGCGCCGCGCGCAGTGGAGGCAGATCGGGGAAGGCACGAATCGCCTGAGTATAGGCGATCAGGGCAGACGCGCCGCCATAAAGCGTGCGCCCCTGCAGCCAGTCCTCGGCATCGGCCAGGGTCACGGTGCCGGTGCGGCCGGTAATCGGTTCAAGAAGTCTTGCAACGCTCATGCTGATCGTCCTGTCGATTTTCCGCGAGCGCGTCCAGACTGACGTTACGGAAGGCATCAATGCGATTGCCATTCGTGCGATGAATCGCTAGTGCGCCGCTTCCCGGCCCGAGAGGGCGGGGCGAGGCCCGATGGCGGAGTGGTTACGCAGAGGACTGCAAATCCTTGCACGCCGGTTCGATTCCGGCTCGGGCCTCCACTTCATTTGGCGCATGATGGCGTTGCGGCAAGGCTGCGAG
This sequence comes from Altererythrobacter chaiwopuensis, assembly GCF_054957755.1. Lineage (NCBI taxonomy): Bacteria > Pseudomonadati > Pseudomonadota > Alphaproteobacteria > Sphingomonadales > Erythrobacteraceae > Altererythrobacter > Altererythrobacter chaiwopuensis. Next base: position 106,564 of record NZ_JBTXJG010000001.1, on the reverse strand, counting down.
GCGATTATGGGCCGGATGGGAGAGTGCCGCTTTAGCTCAGTTGGTAGAGCACATCATTCGTAATGATGGGGCCAGGTGTTCGAGTCACCTAAGCGGCACCACCCAGTCCTGACATCGCCGGAAGCAGCAGGCGATCCGCGCCGCCCGCTTCCGTGCAGATCAAAGCCGGCTGTCCGAGAGCGCCGAATAGATCAGGGTCTTGAGCTGGCGCCTTATGGGATAGGTGCTGGAGGGATAGACCTGCGTCATGAAAACGCATGTGATGCCTTCCAGCGGATCGACGAAGAAGGCGGTGGAATAGGCGCCGCCCCAATAGAATTCACCGGGGCTTGACGGGATCAGCGTCTTGGCAGGGTCGATCACCATGGCGAAACCGAGGCCGAATCCGGTTCCGGCATTATTGCTTTCGGAAAACAGGCTGCGTGACATTTCGGTAAGGTCTGCCCCGCCGGGCAAATGGTTCGTCCGCATCAACCGCAGGGTCTTGGGGCTGATGATGCGCGCACCGTCCAGTTCGCCGTTCCCTAGCAGCATGCTGGTGAAGCGGTGATAGTCGGCAATGGTGCCGCACAGCCCGCCGCCGCCGCTGTCGAACCGCCCGGGCCCGGTGAGTTTGCTGGCCGGGCCGGCATCGATCATCGCGGGCGGCTCGCCTGGCCGGTATTGATAGGCATCGACCAGCCGTTGCTGCTGCCCGGAGCCGACGCCAAAAGCCGTGTCGGTCATTCCCAGCGGGCCAAAGATATGCTCGCGGAAATAATCTCCCAGCCGCATGCCGCTGATCCGTTCGACACAGATGCCCAACACATCGGTAGCGACCGAATAGTTCCAGCCTTGCCCCGGCGCGAATTCGAGCGGCAGATCGGCAAGAATGCGGATGAATTCGTCGGAGCTGTGGCGGCTGCGGGCGAAATCGAGATTATGTTCGCGATAGATCGCATCGATATTGGTGCGGTTCTGCAATCCGTATGTGAGGCCTGACATGTGGGTCATCAGGTCAACGAAGCGCATGGCCGGGGCCGGTTGTCCGGGCGCGAAGGGAATGCCGCCCCCGCCGCCGCCATAGACCTTGAGTTTGCCGAATTCGGGCAGGACCTTGGTTACCGGTTCTTCCAGTGCCACCTTGCACTGCTCGACCAGTTGCATGAATGCGATCGAGGTGACCGGCTTGGTCATCGATGCGATGCGGAAGATCGCGTTATCCCGCAGCCTCTCGCGGTCTTCCCCCATGCGGCCGCGTGCATCGTAGTAGACCGGCTGGCCATCACGGGCGACCACCAGCTGGGTCATCGGCAGGCGGTCACTATCGAGATAGTTTTGCTGCAGGAACGGGCCGATCCGATCAAGCCGATCCGGGTCAAAGCCGAGCGCGGCGGGATCGGTGCAAGCAAAAGGACTGGTCATGAAAGCTCCCCGATGACGGTGGGTGTTGGCGTAGGCTGCCAGCGAAGTGCTGCGCACCTGGCATCCCGACAACCCTTAGACACAGCGATTTGCGCAGGCAACTTGGTGGCCGCAATCATGGCGGGCGGACACGCCCCTTGCACCACGGTGCCCCTTGCTTTTCGGGTGAAAACCTGCGCACCAGACATCTTGCCGGCGGGGCGAAAATTCGTTGGCCAGACAATCGAGTGATTTACAGATATAAAAATATCTTTATATCCTCGTTCTGCAATGCATCTGGAAACCATCCTCAAGGCCCTGGCTGACCCGACCCGGCTGCGCATCATGCGCCTGCTGGCGGCGATGGAGCTCGCCGTGGGTGAACTCGCCCAGGTGTTGGGGCAAAGCCAGCCGCGCGTTTCGCGCCATGTCGGGATCCTGTGCGATGCCGGCCTTGCCGAGCGCCGCCGCGAAGGCAGCTGGGTATTCCTGCACACGCCGGCCACGGCGGACGGGCTCGCCCCGCTTCCCGCAGCTGTCGCCAGCCTGCTGTCGACGGCGGAACACGAGGATCAAGGTTTCGCCCGCCAGTGCCTTGAAGACCGGCGCAAGCTTGCCGCGATCCGGGCAGCGCGCGAGCAGGCAGCCCAGTCCTATTTCGAGCGTCATGCCGGAGAGTGGGACGAACTGCGCCGCATGCACAGCCCTGACCGGCAAGTGGAAGAGGCGCTGGTCACGGCGCTGGGTGATGCACCGCTGGGCCAATTGCTCGACATTGGCACGGGCACCGGCCGCATGGCCGAGCTTTTCGCGGGCCGTGCCGATCGGATTGCCGCACTCGACAAGAGCCTGGAGATGCTCAGGCTGGCGCGGGCGAGATTGCAGGACCTGCCTGCCGACAAGCTTGAACTGGTTCAGGGTGACTTTACCGACCTTCCCTTTGCCGAAGCGCAGTTTGACACTGTGCTGCTGCACCAGGTGCTGCATTTCGCCCAGCATCCCGAGATCGCGCTGCAAGAAGCCGCGCGGGTCACGCGCCCCGGTGGACGCATTGCGATCGTCGATTTTGCCGCGCATGGGCGCGAGGAATTGCGCGAGCGCCACGCGCATGCCCGGCTTGGCTTCGCCGACCGCCAGATCCGCCAGTTGCTGCGCGATGCGGGCTATTCTGCCAGCGCCCCCGTCGCGCTTGACGGGGGTGAGTTGGTGGTCAAGATCTGGCTTGGCCAGCGGCGCGATACGGCAAGCGAAAGGTCGCTGAAGGAGACTGCGGCATGAGCGAGATACTCGATCCGCGCCACGAGGAATTCACCGCCCATGACAGCCCGCTGTTCGCGGCGCTGCCGGGTGATCTGTCGATCAGTTTCGAATTCTTCCCGCCCAAGACGGAGAAGATGGAAGCCAAGTTGTGGGATACGGTCGAGCAGCTCAAGGTGCTCGAACCCAACTTCGTTTCAGTCACCTATGGCGCTGGCGGCTCGACCCGCGAACGCACCCACGCCACCGTGGCGCGGATCATATCGGAGGCGGGCCTCCCCGCCGCCGCGCATCTTACCTGTGTCGATGCCAGCAAGGCCGAAATCCGCGAGGTGGCCGAGCAATATTGGGAAGCGGGCGTGCGCCATATCGTTGCGCTGCGCGGTGATGCTGGTGAGCCCGGCGCACCCTTCGTGCCGCATCCAGAGGGCTATCGCAACGCGGCCGAGCTGGTCGCAGGGCTCAAGCAGATCGCCGATTTCGAGATTTCGGTTGCCGCCTATCCCGAAACGCACCCCGATGCCGATTGCCCGCAATCCGATATCGACAATCTCAAGCGCAAGCTCGATGCCGGGGCCAGCCGCGCCATCACGCAGTTCTTCTTCTCTGCCGATACCTTTTTCCGCTTCCGCGACGAGCTGGCCAGACAGGGGATCGATGCCCCGGTGGTGCCGGGAATCCTGCCGGTGACCGATGTGGCGCAGGCACGCAAATTTGCCGGGGCCTGCGGCGCGGCGATCCCCGCATGGATGGATGGCCTGTTCGAAGGGCTGGACGAGCGCCCTGCCGCGCGCCAGCTGGTCGCCGCGACCATCGCGGCCGAACTGTGCCGACGGCTCTATGCGGGCGGGGTACGCGATTTCCACTTCTACACGCTCAACCGGCCAGAACTGAGCTATGCGGTCTGCCATTTGCTGGGCCGCAGGCCGACGGGAGGCGCATCGTGAACGCGCGCGAAAGACTGAACGCCGCTGCGGCAGAACGCATCCTGATCAAGGACGGCCCCTATGGCACCGCGATCCAGAACGCGAAGCTTTCGCCAGAGGAATACGCCGGGAACACCGGGTTGGCGCAAGATCAGAAGGGCAATAATGATCTGGTCAACCTCACCCAGCCGCAGGTGATCCGGGCGATTTGCGACCGCTATATCGCCGCTGGCGCCACCGTGCTGGCCACCAATACTTTCAACGCCAACCGCATCAGCCAGGCCGATTATGGCGCCGAAGGACTGGTGCACGAAATCAATGTCGCTGCAGCCAGGATCATCCGCCAGGCCTGCGATGAGGCGACGGCGAAGGATGGCGTGCCGCGCTTCGTGTGCGGCGCAATGGGACCGACCAACAAGACGCTGTCGCTTTCGCCCGATGTCGAAGACCCCGGCTTTCGTGAAGTTACCTTCGACGAGGTAAAGGACGTTTACCGCGAACAGGCCGCCGCGCTGCTAGAGGGCGGGGCGGAATTCATCCTGATCGAAACGGTATTCGATACGCTCAATTGCAAGGCCGCGATCATGGCGGTGAAGGAGCTTGAGGCAGAGCGGGGGCAGGATATCCCGCTGATGATCTCGCTCACGCTCACCGATCTTTCAGGCCGCAATTTGTCGGGCCATACGGTAGAGGCCTTCTGGTATGCGGTGCGCCATGCACGGCCCGCCACGATCGGGCTCAATTGCAGCTTTGGCGCGGATCAGCTGCGCCCGCATGTGCAGCTGCTAAGCCAGATCGCCGATACGCTGCTTATGGCTTATCCCAATGCCGGCCTGCCCAACGAACTGGGCGAATATGACGAGCTGCCTGAAACCACCGCGCGGTTGGTGCGGCAATGGGCCGAAGGCGGAAGGGTCAATATCCTCGGCGGTTGCTGTGGCTCTACGCCGGAACACATCGCTGCCGTTGCCGAGGCGGTTGAGGGTATCGCGCCGCGCCTGGTGCCCTCGCTTGCCCCCGAAATGCGCCTTGCCGGGCTCGAACCTTTCACGATTGCTGCCTGATGACCGAGATTTCTACTGCCCGTTTCGTCAATATCGGCGAACGCACTAATGTCACCGGATCGGCGGCCTTCAAGAAACTGATCATGGCGGGCGATTATGCTGCCGCCGTCGAAGTCGCACGCCAGCAGGTCGAAAACGGCGCGCAGGTGGTCGACGTCAATATGGACGAGGGCCTGCTTGACGCGGTCGAAGCCATGACCACATTCCTCAAGCTGATCGCGGCCGAGCCCGATATCGCGCGCGTGCCGCTGATGATCGACAGTTCCAAATGGGAGGTGATCGAGGCCGGCCTCAAATGCGTATCGGGCAAGCCGATCGTCAATTCGATCTCTATGAAGGAAGGCGAGGAAGCCTTCCTGGCACAAGCGCGCAAGTGCATGCTCTATGGTGCGGCTGCCGTGGTGATGGCCTTCGACGAGACCGGCCAGGCCGATAGCAAACAGCGCAAGGTCGAGATCTGCACCCGTGCCTACAAGCTGCTGACCGGGATCGGTTTTCCGCCCGAAGATATCATCTTCGATCCCAATATCTTCGCCATCGCGACCGGCATCGAAGAGCATGACCGCTATGGCCTGGACTTCATCGAGGCGGTTCGCGAGATCAAGGCCGCCTGCCCCTTTGCCAAGATATCAGGTGGGCTCTCCAACCTCAGCTTCAGCTTCCGCGGCAACGAGACTGTGCGCCGCGCGATGCATTCGGTGTTCCTCTATCACGCCATTCCCGCCGGGCTCGACATGGCAATCGTCAATGCGGGCCAGCTCGACATCTATGACGATATCGAGCCTGCGCTGCGCGAGGCTTGCGAGGATGTGATCCTGATGCGCCGTGCCGATGCCACCGAGCGGCTGATCGACCTTGCCGAGAGCTACAAGGGCAGGGACGTCAAGGCCGAGAAGGAGGCCGAGGAATGGCGCAGCTGGCCGGTCGAGAAGCGGCTTGAGCATGCGCTGGTCAAGGGCATCGACGCCTATGTGGTAGCAGACACCGAGGAAGCGCGCGCGGCGCGCGCGGCAAACGGCGGGCGCCCGATCGAAGTGATCGAAGGCCCGCTGATGGACGGCATGAATGTTGTCGGTGACCTGTTCGGCAGCGGCAAGATGTTCCTGCCTCAAGTGGTCAAGTCAGCCCGTGTGATGAAAAAGGCGGTGGCGCAACTCATCCCCTTCATCGAGGCCGAAAAGGATTTGCTGCCCGAGGCTGAACGCAAGGCCAAGGGCAAGATCGTGATGGCGACCGTGAAGGGCGATGTGCACGATATCGGCAAGAACATCGTCGGCGTGGTGCTGCAGTGCAATGGCTATGACGTGATCGACCTGGGCGTGATGGTGCCGTGGCAGGACATCCTCAAATCTGCCGAGGATAATCGGGCTGACATGATCGGCCTTTCGGGCCTTATCACCCCTTCGCTTGACGAAATGGTGACCGTGGCCGAGGAAATGCAGCGTTCGGGCATGACCATGCCGCTGCTGATCGGCGGGGCCACCACCAGCAAGGTGCATTCCGCGCTCAAGATCGATCCCGCCTATGAAGGCCCGGTGATCCATGTGCTTGACGCCAGCCGCGCGGTAGGGGTGGCCAGTCGGCTGCTGTCAGATACCCAGCGTGATGGCTTTGTCAGCGATACGGCCAGCGAATATGCGAAGGTGCGCGATGCGCGTGCGGGCAAGTCACCCAGCGTCCTCCTCTCGCTGGAGGAAGCGCGCGCAAACTATTACGATGCCTATCTCAGCGACAAGCCTGCACCGCCGACCAAGCCCGGCTTGCACGTGTTCGAGGATTGGGATCTCGCGGATTTGCGCGAATATATCGACTGGACCCCGTTTTTCCGCGCGTGGGAGCTGCATGGCACCTATCCAGGCATCCTGGATGACGAATTGGTGGGCGAAACCGCGCGCCAGCTCAAGGCCGATGCCGATGCCATGCTTGACCGGATCGTCTCCGAAAAATGGCTGACCGCACGCGGGGTGGCAGGGCTGTGGCCCTGCGCGCGCGACGGCGATGATGTGACCATCCACCACGTCAGCCGCGAGGAACATGTCGTGCTGCCGTTCCTGCGCCAGCAGGTGAAGAAGAGCCGCGACCGGGCGAATATGTGCCTGGCAGACTTCATCGACCCGGCGGGTGACTGGATCGGGGGGTTTGCTGTCGGCATCCACGGGATAGAGGAGCATTCGAAGCGCTTCCAGGCTGACAAGGACGATTATTCGGATATCCTGCTCAAGGCGCTGGCAGACCGCTTTGCCGAAGCCTTTGCCGAAGCCTTGCACCGGCATGTCCGCACCGATCTGTGGGGCTATGCGGAGGGCGAGCAGCTCACCAATGAAGCGCTGATCAAGGAGCAATATCGCGGCATCCGCCCGGCGCCGGGCTATCCCGCCTGCCCGGATCACAGCCTCAAGCCGATCCTGTTCGACCTGCTCGAAGCAGAGCGGAACACCGGCCTAACGTTGACCGAGAACTTTGCCATGTGGCCGACTGCGGCAGTAAGCGGGTTCTATTTCGGCCACCCGGAAAGCCAGTATTTCGGCGTTGCGCGGATCGGGCGTGATCAGGTGGAAGATTACGCCGCGCGCAGGGGTGTCGATATAGCTACAGCCGAACGGTGGCTCCGCCCGAATTTGGATTAGGCTTCCCGCCCCCGCACCGCCCCCAGCTTCCTGAGTAGCGGCGTCGCCATCGGCACCGTCAGCATGGTGCTCGCCACCGCCATCAGCAGCAGGGCGGTGAAGGCGGTGCCGGTGATCACCTGCTTGTCGAGCAGGATGTTGACGAAGATGATCATGATCAGCGCCTTGGTCTGCAGCAGCCAGCCGATCAGGCTGGCCTCGCCCTTGGCCCAGCCGAGAATCCGGCCGGCAAGGTGCAGACCCGCAAGCTTGCCGCCCACCGCCGCCACCAGCAGCAGCGCGGCCGCGCCAAATACCGGCAGCCCGCCGCCCTCCCACTCGGTCCTGAGGCCGGTCGAGAGGAAGAACACCGGCATTACCGTGAGCAGCACAACGCCGCGGAACCGGTCCATCGCATCGTGCCCGAACCAGCGCGCGTCCAGCACCACGCCCGCCAGGAATGCGCCGACCATGTAATGCAGGCCTGACCAGTCCCCGGCCAGCCCGCATAGCGCCAGCCAGATCAGCCCCACGGGCCATCGGTCCGCCTCGCTCAGCCGGGCCATCAGGCGCCGGATAAGAAACGCCGCTATCGCGAAGCCCAGAATGAACGCGCCCTGCCGCGCCAGCCGATCCCAATCGAGCAGGATCAGCGCCAGCACGCCCCAGATGGCGAGATCGTCCAGGCTGGCATAGCGCAGGATGCGCTGGCCCAGCGGGGTCCGTAGGATCTCCAGCTTCTCCATGAACAGCACCAGGATCGGCAGCGCGGTGACCGCGCAGGCCATGCCGATTCCCAGCACCGCCTGCCATTGCGAACCGTTTGGTCCGCGCCAGCCGGGCCATTGCAGCAGCAGCGCGGCCGCAAGTGCCCCCAGCGCCAGCGGCACGCCCAGCGCCAGGCCCGCGGTAATTCCCGTTTCACGCCGGTGTCTCCACGCCTGCGACAGATCGAGCTCGATCCCGGCGATCCACACGAACAGCATCACCGCCCACCACGCGACCCCGTTCAGTGCCACGATCACGTCGGGCCTGAACACGAAGGTGTAATAATCCGGATAGGCCGCGCCGAGGACGCCCGGGCCGAGCAGGATCCCGCCAACGATCTGCACCACCACCAGCGGAGCCCAGTAATCGGTGCGCAGCAGGCGCCACACCAGCCACGGCACGGTGAAGATGATCACGAGCGCAATCAGGTAGATTTCGGTGAGGTTCACGTTTTCCCTTTCGACCCGGTCAGCAAATGGCGCGGCTCGCCAAATCTGGCAATCGGGAAATCCGGCTTGTCCTGATCTTGTGGATACGGGCATCGCCTGCGCAGCGGTTGCCGGAGGAGGGCCATGGTGCCCTGACCCTGCCGCGGATCAAGCGAATCCTGTGGTTCATCCGGACTTGGAGTAGCCTGCGCAATTGACCGGGACGCGCGAATCGCGCAGAGCGATTTGGCTGCTGTGGAAGCGATTCTGCAGGCGCGTCAGCGGGAGAGTTCGAGCGGCCCCCGGGCCAATCGACGCCGAAGGAGCAACCACCCCGGAAACTCTCAGGCAAATGGACCGCAGCGCGTGTCAGCACTCTGGAAAGCGCGTTTTCGGCTGGAAAACGCCACCGAAGGGGAACGCCCGGCGCATGCCCGGCCAAGCTCTCAGGTCACCCGACAGAGGGGGTATGGATCAAGGCTTCAAGGTGAAGCTTTGCGCCTGCTGTGCGGGGACACGTGAATTGAGCGAAGACGAACCCATCGAAGAAATTCCGCTGGAAAAGCTGCCGCTTGATGCCTGGCATCGCGCAGCTGGCGCGCGCATGGTTCCCTTCGCAGGCTATGAAATGCCGATCCAGTATGCCGGTGAGCATGGCGGCATCGTGGCCGAACACAACTGGACCCGCGAGAGCGCCAGCCTGTTTGACGTTTCGCATATGGGCCAGCTCACGCTGAGCGGCGATGATGCGGCAGGTGAGCTGGAAAAACTGCTCCCCGGCGCGATTGCCTCGCTCAAGCAAGGGCGGATGCGCTATTCGCTGCTGCTCAATAATGAAGGCGGCATCATTGACGATTTGATGGTGACCAATGTCGGCCCGCATATCGCGCTGGTAGTGAATGGCGCGTGCAAGTGGGATGATATCGCCCATCTGCGCGAGCATTTGCCTGACGAGATCACGCTCACCCATCATGACGAGCAGGCGCTGCTGGCATTGCAGGGGCCCAAGGCGGGCGAAGTGCTCGAAGCGCTGCTGCCGGGCAGCGGTGCGCTCACTTTCATGACGGCCGCCATGTTTGACTGGGGCGGGGTGCCGCTATGGGTCAGCCGTGCAGGCTATACCGGTGAGGACGGCTTCGAAATCTCTGTGCCCGCTGAGCATTGTGCCAGGCTGGCCGATGCCTTGGTGGCTGACGAGCGGGTCAGGCCCGCCGGGCTTGGTGCGCGGGATTCGCTGAGGCTGGAAGCCGGTCTGCCGCTCTATGGGCACGATCTCACGACCCATACCGATCCGGTCAGTGCCGATCTGGTTTTCGCGCTTACAAAGAGCCGCCGCGAGACGGGCGGCTGGATGGGCCACGAAGCGGTCAGCCGCGTGCTGGCGCAAGGCCCGGCGACAAAGCGGGTTGGCCTGATGCTCGATGGCCGCATGCCCGCGCGCGAAGGGGCCGAGGTTTTTGCAGGCAATTCCAAGGTCGGGATCGTCACCAGCGGCGGCTTTTCGCCCACGCTCGGGCGCCCGATCGCGATGGCCTATGTCGATAGTGCGCAGGCCGCAGATGGCACCGCGCTGGAAATCGAGGTTCGCGGCAAGCGCCTGCCCGCTACAGTTACACCCATGCCTTTTGTTCCGCACCGCTATTATCGAGGGAGCTGATCTGATGCCGCGTTACTTCACCGATGAACATGAATGGATCGATGTCGAAGGCGAAACCGCCACCGTCGGCATCTCGGATTATGCGCAAGAACAGCTCGGCGACATTGTATTCGTCGAGCTTCCTGCGGTTGGCGCGCTGGTTGAGCAGGGCGGCGATGCCGCAGTGGTCGAAAGCGTGAAGGCAGCAAGCGATGTTTACGCGCCGATCAGCGGCAAGGTGCTTGAAACGAACGAGAACCTCGAAGAAGACCCCGCGCTGGTCAATACCGATCCTGAAGGCGATGGCTGGTTCTTCCGCATGACGATTGCGGACAAGGATGAGCTCGACGGGCTGATGGACGAGGCGGCATACAAGGCGTTTGTCGACGAGCTTTGATACCAGCCCTTCTCAATGGCGGGGGGGTGATTAGGAGTTAGAATGCGCTACCTACCACTGACCGACACCGACCGCGGCGAAATGCTGGGCCGGATCGGCGCGGCCTCCATTGACGATCTGTTCGTCGACGTGCCCGAAGCGGCGCGGCTGTCCGGCCCGATTGCGGGCCTGCCGCTGCACGCCGGGGAGATGGCGGTCGAGCGGCACATGCGCGCGCTTTCGACGAAGAACCTTGCGGCGGCGGATGCGCCATTTTTCCTGGGGGCGGGGGCCTATCGCCACCATATCCCCGCCAGCGTCGACCATATCATCCAGCGCGGCGAGTTCCTTACTTCCTACACGCCCTATCAGCCCGAGATCGCGCAGGGCACGCTGCAGATGCTGTTCGAATTCCAGACGCAGGTCGCCCGCCTTTATGGCTGCGCGGTGGCCAACGCCTCGCTCTACGACGGGTCGACTGCGTGCTGGGAAGCGGTAGCGATGGCGGGCCGGGTTACGCGGCGCAAACGCGCCGTGCTTTCGGGCGCACTCCACCCGCACTATGCCGAAGTGGTGCGCACCATGGCGAAGTTCACCGGTGACGAGATCGCCGATGCCATGCCGAGCATGCAGGCTGCGCCCGACAATGACGGGCTGATCGCGCGGATTGACGAGCAGACCAGCTGCGTGGTGGTGCAATATCCCGACATTCTGGGCCGGATCACCGATCTTGCACCGATCGCCGAAGCTGCGCATGCGAAAGGCGCGCTGTTGGTAGTGGTCAATACCGAGCCGGTGGCGGTGGGCGCGATCAAATCGCCCGGCGAAATGGGCGCCGATATCGTCGTGGGCGAGGGGCAGTCGCTGGGCGTCGGGCTGCAATTCGGTGGGCCCTATCTGGGCCTGTTCGCGGTGCGCGATCCAAAGCACGTGCGCCAGATGCCGGGGCGCCTGTGCGGCGAGACAGTGGATGCGGAGGGGAAGCGCGGCTTCGTGCTGACGCTTTCCACCCGCGAGCAGCATATCCGGCGCGAAAAGGCGACCAGCAACATCTGCACCAATAGCGGGTTGTGCGCGCTGGCGTTCAACATCCACATGACATTGCTGGGCGAAAAGGGCCTGCGCGCGCTGGCAGCGGAAAACCACCGGCTCGCCTGCCATGCCGCCGAACGGCTGGGCAAGGTGCCGGGCGTGAGCGTGCTCAACGGCACCTTCTTCAACGAATTCACCTTGATGATCGGGCAGGATGCCCGCGCTGTGGTGCACAAGCTGGCGGACATGGGCGTGCTTGGCGGGGTGTCGCTGGGGCGGCTTTATCCCGGCGTTGAGCGCCTGTCCCAAGGGCTGCTGGTCGCAGTGACCGAAACCACCACCGAGGAGGATATCGAAGCCCTTGCCTGCGCACTGGAAAAAGTTCTTGGCTCGGAGGTTTCGGCATGAACTCCCCCAACGCATCCGGTTGGAAGCCCGAAATGACCCGCGGCGAAGGCTCCGGGCCAGCCACAACCACTGGCAACCGTGCACTGATGCTGGAAGAGCCGCTGCTGTTCGAGATCGGCCGCGCGGATGTGACCGGGGTCGACCTGCCCGAACCAAGTGCCGATGCGCCCAACCGCCTGGGCGGCCTTGATCGGACCGAGCCGATCGGGCTACCCGGCCTGACCGAGCCGGAAACCGTGCGGCATTACACCCGGCTCAGCCGCCAGAACTATGGCATCGACCTGGGCTTTTTCCCGCTTGGCAGCTGCACCATGAAGCACAATCCGCGCCTCAATGAGAAGGTGGCGCGCATGCCCGGCTTCGCCGATGTCCACCCGTTGCAGCCGCAGGAAACCGTGCGCGGTGCTCTCGAAGTGATCAATGAGCTCGCGTTCTGGCTGATCGATCTCACCGGCATGCACGGCGTGGCGATGACCCCCAAGGCGGGGGCGCATGGCGAGCTGTGCGGCATATTGTGCATTCGCGCGGCACTGGAGGCGCGCGGCGATGCGCGCGAAGTGGTGCTGGTGCCCGAAAGCGCGCATGGCACCAATCCGGCCACCGCTGCCTTTGCCGGTTACCGCGTCGAAAATATCCCCGCGAATGCAGACGGGCGGGTTGATCTGGCGGCGCTCAAGGCGCGGCTGGGCCCGGACGTGGCAGCGGTGATGATCACCAACCCCAATACCTGCGGGCTGTTCGAGCGCGACATGAAGGCGATTTCCGATGCGGTGCACGCAGCGGGCGGCTTCGTTTATTGTGACGGGGCGAACTTCAACGCCATCGTCGGCAAGGTGCGCCCGGGCGACCTTGGCGTTGATGCGATGCACATCAATCTGCACAAGACCTTTTCTACCCCGCATGGCGGCGGCGGGCCGGGCTCTGGCCCGGTGGTGCTGTCCGAAGCGCTTTCGCCCTTTGGGCCGCTGCCATTTACGGCGCGCACCGCCGATGGCGTGGTGCATCTGGTGGAGGAAGAGGGTGCCGAGGAATGCGGCCATTCACAGGCCTTTGGACGGATGGCTGCCTTCCACGGCCAGATGGGCATGTTCACGCGCGCGCTGACCTATATCCTCAGCCATGGGGCAGACGGGCTCAAGCAGGTGGCCGAAGACGCGGTGCTGAGTGCCAATTATATCCTGCGCAGCATGGAAGATTTGCTCGACGCGCCCTTTGCCGCCAGCGGGCCGTGCATGCATGAGGCGCTGTTCGGCGACAAGGGCTTTGGCGGCGATCTGTCGACGCTAGATCTGGCCAAGGCGCTGATCGACGAGGGCTATCATCCGATGACGATGTATTTCCCGCTGGTGGTGCATGGCGCGATGCTGGTGGAGCCGACCGAAACCGAGAGCAAGGCCGCGCTTGACCAGTTTATCACCGCCTTCCGATCGCTGGCAGAGCGGGCGCGGGAGGGCGACGAAAGCATGAAGCAGGCGCCCTATTACGCGCCGCGCCGCCGGCTTGACGAAACGCTGGCCGCGCGAAGGCCCAAGCTCACCTGGGAAGCGCCGGACGGCTGATTTCCCGGAGTTGGCAGTGGTTATCGCGAGACTTTGCTTTCCGCGTCAGGCTTCGTGTCGGGTTCGATCAGGATGCGGATCTGCTGGAGTGAAAGGATCGCGATCCAGAAGCCGACCACCGACAGCAGGCTCGATCCCAGCACTGCAAAGGCTGCGCCCTTGAGCCCGTTCCATTCGATAGCGGTGTTGAGCAGCGCAAAGGCAAGCACGGTGGGCACAGCGCGGGCAATGAAAGCGGTGCCCGCGCGCCCGGCTGAAACCAGCAGCGATTCAAAGCTTGCCCCGACCATCTCGATCGCCCCGGCAATCGACAGGATCACCATTGCCCAATAGACCTTGCTGAATTCTGCACCGGCGATCGCTTCGATGCCCCAACGCCCGAAGAACAAGGCGAACAGCACCGCCAGAATGCCGCCGATCAGCGCAATATTGGCCATCCGCCGGGCGATGTCATGCGCGGTGTCGCGCGCATGGACAAGTTCGGGATAGATCGCCTTGGAAACGGTCTGCGCCAGCTGCACCAACGCTTGCCCCAATTGCGAGGCGACGCGGAAGCCGCCCGCCAGCACCTCTCCGCCAATCGAGCCGACCAGCAGGATCATCATCTGCTTTCCGCCGATATTGAGGCTGCCGCTGAAATTGGTCGACCAGACAAAGCGCCACGCATCGGGATGGTCGCGCGGGATATTGCGTAGGCTGATCTGCGACAGGTCGATCCGCTCGATCCGTGCGGCTGCGATCCACAGCGCGGCAGCCACAGCAATTTCGGCGGCCGCCCATGCCAGAATGAAGCCAAATACGGATGGCATGAAGATCACAGCCAGCCCGGCGCCGGTCGCGCGAACGATCGGCTGCACCGCTTCGACGGTGGTCGCCACGCCATATCTGAAGCGCAGCCGCAGCAGGCCGGTGGGCGTGGTCCGGATCGCGAGCAAGGAAACCATGCAATAGCCGAAGGCGATTGGCAGCAGGTCAGGTGGAAGCGGCAACCAGTAAGGCGCCGTTCCCACCAGGACTGCGGCCAGCACCGTGCCCAGCGCCAGGCTGAGCAGATCGAGCGCGATGGCGAAGCCGGTCGCCTCGCCCGGACCATCAGGCCCGGCACCCCAGCGCACCACGAATTGCCAGGTCTGGAAATTGGCGAGCCCCATCACCGCCTGGCCCAGTGCCACGATGATCGCGAAATGGCCGAAGCCCTCAAGTCCCAGCGTACGCGTGGCCAGCGCCAGATAGACCAGACTCAGAACCGCGTTCACTCCGCGCCCTGTCAGAAGCCAGCCTATGTTTCCGAAGAGACGTCGCATTGCAGTTACAGCGCGCAGGCTCAACCTGCCGCCAATTCTCCTGCGGCAAAGAGATAGCAAGGCGCGCCTGCCACGGTGCGTGCGGGGTTCATGCCGTTCATTGCAACGCCCCTTAGGCGCGAATTGGCGCTAGGCAAAGCCTTGTCATCCATCAGGGCTGGCGGCAGGAGAGGAGCATGCGGATTATCTTCAGTCGCAAGGGGTTTGACAGCGCGGCGGGTGGCGGGCCTTCGCCGGTCATCGCGGGCAGGCCCGTCAGCCTGCCGATCCCGGCAGGTGCGGCCTCGCGCACCACCTATGGCGCGCTTGGATTGGGGGAGCATGCCGCGCGGGCGAGCAAGGGCAGACTGGGAGAGGGGGATCTATGTCACCACGATCCGATGTTTCTGGCAGATGGCACCTGCGCCTTTGGCCAGTGCGGCGCAGCGCAAACCCACCTTGAGCGGCAGGGGGTAGAGGCGGGGGACGTGTTCCTGTTCTTCGGCCTGTTCCGCGACCAAGCGGGCGGCGAACCGCATCACCGCATTTTCGGTTACCTCGAAGTGGACGATATTGTGCCGTTGGCGGATGGCGCCCCGCAGGGACTGGTCGAGCTTGGCCATCCGCACGCACTGGCGATGCATCACCGCAACGATTGCATCTATCGCGGGCCGGGGCAGGTGGCGGCGCGTGCGAGTGAGACTCTGCGGCTGAGCGTGCCGGGCGGTCCTGTCACGCTTTGGCGGCGCCCGGACTGGCTGAGGCGCGGGGAATTGACCTATCACGATCGAGCGGACCGATGGTTGCGCGGCGGCAGGCTGCGCAGTGTGGCTCGCGGGCAGGAATTCGTCGCCGATATCGGGCGGCGGCAGCCACCGCGCGATTGGCTGGCAGGGATTCTGGACGAGATCAGAGCGTCTTGATGATCGCCGAGAAATCCAGCCCGCCGTTTTGCTCCGCGAACGCCTCGTAGAGCTCCTGCGCATGCTTGCCCAGCGGGGTGGAGGCGCCGGAAGCCTGCGCCGCTTCCATCGCCAGCTTCAGATCCTTGAGCATCAGCGCCGTGGCGAAGCCGCCCTGGTAATCATTATCGCTGGGGCTTTGCGGCCCGACGCCGGGAACCGGGCAATAGCTGGTCATCGACCAGCACTGGCCACTGGAGACGCTGGAAATGTCAAAGAAGGTCTGCGGATCGAGCCCCAGCTTCTGCGCCATTTCGAACGCTTCGCAAGTGCCGATCATGTGGATCGCCAGCAGCATGTTGTTGCAGATCTTGGCGGCCTGGCCATTGCCCGCATCGCCCGCGTGGATCACCGCCTTGCCCATCGCGCTAAGGATCGGTTCTGCCCGTTTGAAGGCGCTTTCTGTGCCGCCAACCATGAAGGTTAGCGTGCCTGCATTGGCCGCTGCAATCCCGCCCGAAACCGGGGCATCGACCATGTCATAACCCGCTGATTCAGCTTGTGAAACGACCTCGCGCGCGGTGGCGACGTCGATGGTCGAACTGTCGAGCAGAACGGCACCCTTGGGCGCCTTGCCGATCACGTCGCTGGTATAGACCGATTTCACGATTGCACCATTGGGCAGCATCGAAACCACGGCCTCCGCGCCCTCGCACGCCTCGGCAGCACTGGTGAAAGTCGCGCAGCCATGCTCGCGCGCGGCAGCCAGCGCCGCTTCGGAAAGATCGAAGGCGCGCACCTCGTGCCCGGCCTTGACGAGGTTCGCGGCCATCCCGCCGCCCATATTGCCGAGGCCGATGAATGCGATCTTCATTGCGCTTAATCCTTGAGATTGGTGCCGAGCATCACGGCAGCGGTATCACCGCTATGCTTCCAGGCAAGAAAGGTGAGGTAAGGCAGCAAGAAGCCGGCGCCGCCCAGGAAAGCCACGGCTGCCAGAATCATCCCTGCGGGGGAGAAACCGTTGCGCCACGCCGTCCAGCTGGCGGCCAGGAACAGCATCAACATGAAATCCAAGTTGAATTGTCCCTGCCAGGTCCATTCGGAAATGGCACCGAAAAAATGGGGGAACAGGTTCAGCCCCTGATCGGCAGCGACGTAACCAGTATAGAAGGCCAACGCGCCCCAAAGCACCATGAGAAGAAGGTAAAACGGCTTCATGCTAACGTCCCTTCCATTGGCCATCGCGCTTTTCGATGAAGGCGGCCATGCCTTCCGCCTTGTCCTCACTCGCCGTGAGGATCTGGAAGATGCGGCGCTCGATGATGATCCCCTGGTCGAGCGTCATCTCGAAGGCCGAATTGACCATCTCCTTGTTGGCGATCGCGGCCATCGGCGGCATCGCGGCAATCTGCGCGGCGGTTTTGAGCGCCTCGGCGATCAATTCCTCATGCGGCACCACCCGCGCCACAAGATTGCTGCGTTCAGCCTCTTCCGCGCCCATCATCCGGCCCGTCAGGCACATTTCCATCGCTTTCGACTTGCCCACCGCGCGGGTCAGCCGCTGCGATCCGCCCATTCCGGGGGCCACGCCCAGCTTGATCTCCGGCTGGCCGAACTTCGCCTTGTCGGACGCGAAGATGAAGTCTGCCATCATCGCCAGTTCGCACCCGCCGCCCAGCGCAAAGCCGTTCACCGCCGCGATCCACGGCTTGCGCGTCTTCTTCACGATCTCGCTGGTCCAGGGCGAAAAGAAATCGTCGAGGTAGAAATCGGCGGCCGGTTTGTCGGCCATTTCCTTGATGTCGGCACCTGCGGCAAAGGCCTTGTCGCCGCTGCCGGTCAGCACCGCGCACAGCTGGCTGCCATCGGCCTGATAGGCGGCAAAGGCCGCGATCAGCTCGGCCAGAACCTGCGAATTGAGCGCGTTCAGCGCCTGCGGGCGGTTCAGCGTGATCAGCGTCACGCCCCGGTTGCCCTGGGCATCGGTCTCGACGGTGATGGTTTCGTAAGTCAAGGTTCTCTCCTAATTCGTCATCGCGAGGAGCCGCATGCTGCGCGGCGATCCAGATAGCGTAGAAGCTGGATTGCGTCGCTACGCTCGCAATGACGAGTGCCTAACTTGATAATGGCACCCACTCCTCGCCCTCGGGCAGCGGGGCAAATATCGCGCCGAGCAGCTCTTCGGTCACGCCTTCGGGGGTTGCCGGATCCCATTTGGGATCATTGGTCTTGTCGGTGATCACCGCGCGCACGCCTTCGGCAAAATCGGGGCGTACCAGCACGCGGCTGGCGATGCGGTATTCCATCCGCATATTGTCCGCGAAATCCTCCAGCTTTGCGCTGGTGGCAAGCTGGCGCAGCGCCACCTTGCAGGTCTGGGGGCTTTTGGTGGATAGCGTCGCCAGCTCTTTCGCGGCCCATTCGCCGTTATCGGCCTCGAGGCTGGCGAGGATGTCTTCATAGCGGTCAGAGGCGAAATGCTTGCGGATCGCGCTGTAATTGTTCTCTATCCGCGCTTCAGGCGGCGATGCCGAAAGCGCTGAAAGCACACCTCCCGGCTCATGGCCGGCGGCGATGCGCGCTTTCGCTTCCTCAAGCCGTTCCGATGGCAAATAATGCGTGGCAAGCCCCGCCCACAGGCATTCGGCACCGTCGAGCCGCGCGCCGGTGAGTGCGAGGAATTGCCCGAGCCGCCCTTGCAGGCGCGAGAGATACCAACCGCCCCCCACATCGGGGAAGAGACCGATCCCCGTTTCGGGCATGGCAAGGCGCGTATTCTCGGTCGCGACGCGATATTTCGCGGGCTGCGAAATGCCCACGCCGCCGCCCATGGTTACGCCGTCCATGAAGGCCACCACCGGCTTGCCATAGGTAAACAGCTGGTGGTTGAGCTGGTATTCGTCGTGGAAGAACTTGCGGCCCGACACGCCGCCGTCATTCAGCGCCGAATTGCGCAGAAAGGCGATGTCACCGCCTGCGCAGAAGCCGCGCCCGTCGGCGTGATCGATGATCACGACCTTCACCGCATCGTCCGACGTCCATTGCGTGAGCGCCGCGCTCATCGCATGGCACATCTCCAGCGTCAGCGCCTGCAGCGCCTTGGGCCGGTTGAGCGACAGCCTGCCTGCCGCACCCTCGGTCGAAATCAGCACATCATCAGTCATTGTTTCGTCCCTGCAGGTTCGATCAGGTCCCAGCGATTTCCGTACAGGTCTTCGAACACCGCGACTGTACCATAGGGTTCATGTCGCGGCTCTTCTGCAAAGGTCACTCCGCTTTCCAGCATTCTGCGGTGGGTCCCGGCGAAGTCAGCGGTGTAAAGGAAGAAGCCGACGCGGCCCCCGGTCTGGTTGCCGATCGCGGAAGCTTGCTGATCGTTGGCCGCCTTGGCCAGCAGCAGGCGCATCCCGCCATTGCCTTCGACCTCTACCCACCGTTTCGTGGCGCTTTCGACCTGGTCCACCCGCAACCGGAAACCGAGCTTGCCGACGAAGAAGTCTATGGCTTCGTCATAATCTGGCACCACCAGCGTGATCATCTCAAGCCTCGGAATCATCATTGCCTCAGCAAATCCCTTCCCACGATCATCCGCATCACCTGATTGGTGCCTTCGAGGATCGAATGCACGCGCAGATCACGCCAGAAGCGTTCGATCGGGTAATCCTTGAGATAACCGTAGCCGCCGAACAGCTGGAGCGCGTTGTTGACGACATTCGAACCGCTATCGGTTGCGAGTCGTTTGGCCATGGCGGAAAAGCGGCTCTTGTCCGGGGCATTGGCGGTGACCTTGCAGGCTGCGAGATAGAGCAGCGCGCGCGCCGCCTCCAGCTCGGTCGCCATGTCCGCCAGCATGAACTGGGTGTTCTGGAAATCTGCGATCGGCTGGCCGAACTGCTGGCGCTCCTTGGTGTATTTGATCGCCTCGTCGAGACAGCGCTGCGCCCCGCCCAGTGAACAGGCCCCGATATTGAGCCTGCCTCCATCGAGCCCGGCCATGGCAAAACCGAAGCCTTCACCTTCACCGCCGACCCGGTTCGCGGCGGGCACGCGCGCATCCTCGAAGATCAGCTGCGCGGTCGGCGAAGCGTTCCAGCCCAGCTTCTTCTCCGGCGCGCCGAAGGAAACGCCCGGAGTATCCTTTTCGACTACAAGGCAGGAAATGCCCTTTGATTTGTGTTCGCTGGTGCGCACCATCACGACATAAATGTCATTATAGCCGCTGCCCGAAATGAACTGCTTGGTGCCATTGAGAACGTAGTGATCGCCATCCAGCCGGGCGGTGGTCTTGAGCGCAGCCGCATCCGATCCCGATCCCGGTTCGGTCAGGGCATAGCTGGCGATATGCTCCATGGTCACCAGTCTCGGCAGGAATCTGGCCTTCACCTCATCGCCGCCGAAACGGTCGATCATCCAGGCCGACATATTGTGGATCGAGATGAAGGCGCTGGTCGCGGGGCAGCCATAGGCCATCGCCTCCATGATCAGCGCGGCTTCAAGCCGGCCCAGGCCGATTCCGCCCGATTCCTCGGACACATAAATCGCGCCAAAGCCGAGTTCGGCGGTCTGCTTGATCACATCCTTGGGGAAGTGGTGCTTTTCATCCCATTCCCCCGCGAATGGGGTGATATTGTCAGCAGTGAAGCGGTGCGCCATCTCCTGGATCGCGAGCTGGTCATCGCTAAGCTGGAATTGTCCTGACATGTGCTATCCCTTCGCCCACTTCAGCCGCAGCTGATCCGCTCGATCACATAGTTGTCGTCATAGGACACGGTCAATCGATCGGGGCGATAGTCCATCGTAACCGCTGTGCGCGGCGGGACCCAGCGCAAGGTGCGGGCACCGGAAAGTTCCAGCAGGATCGCGCCAGACCTTTCCGAAGCCTTGTGGCCGATATGCTCTTGCAGCACGGAAGCGTCGCAGATCTTCTCAACCGGCTTGTGCATGGGCGGTGCAGGTTCGGCGGCCTGCGGCGCCGCGCAGGCGGTGACGGTCAGGGCGAATGCCGGGAGCAGGGCTGTGCGCATCATCATCAACCCATCGTTGGAATGATGAAGGCGTTGCTACCATCGCCGCCCCCATCGGGCCAGCGCTGGGTGACCTTCTTGGTCTTGGTCCAGAAGCGGAGGCCTTCCATGCCATACTGGTCGATGTCGCCAAAGCCGGAGCGCTTCCACCCGCCGAAGCTGTGATAGGCGACCGGCACCGGGATCGGCACATTGATGCCCACCATCCCCACATTGACGCGGCTGGCGAACTCGCGCGCGGCATGGCCGTTGCGGGTGAAGATCGCCACGCCATTGCCGTACTGGTGCTCGCTCGGCAGGCGCAGGGCGTGTTCGAAGTCATTGGCCCGCACGATCTGGAGCACCGGGCCGAAGATCTCTTCCTGGTAACTCTTCATCTGCGGGGTGACGCGGTCAATCAGCGTGGGGCCGATGAAGAAGCCCTGCTCGTGGCCCTGAAGGCTGAAGCCGCGCCCGTCGATCACGATCTCGCCGCCTTCTTCCTCGGCAGTGGTGATCCATTGCTCGACCCGCGCCTTGTGCTCGGGCGTTACGACCGGGCCATAATGCGCATCGGGATCGTTCGACACGCCGATGCGCAAGGCATTGATCGCCGGGATCAGCTTTTCGCGCAGCCTGTTGGCGGTGTCCTCGCCCACCGGCACCACCACCGGCAGTGCCATGCAGCGCTCACCCGCAGAACCGAAGGCCGCGCCCGCCAGATCGTTCACCACCTGGTCGAGATCGGCGTCAGGCATCACGATGCCGTGGTTCTTGGCCCCGCCAAAGGCCTGCACCCGCTTGGCGTTGGCGGTCCCGCGCGAGTAGATGTACTGCGCGATGTCAGAGGAGCCGACGAAGCTGATCGCGGCAATATCGGGATGGTCGAGGATGGCATCGACCATTTCCTTGTCGCCATGGACAACCTGCAGCAGCCCCTCGGGCGCGCCCGCCTCCACGAACAGTTCGGCCAGCCGCACCGGCACGCTGGGGTCACGCTCGCTAGGCTTGAGGATGAAGGCATTGCCCGCCGCAATCGCCATGCCGAACATCCACATCGGGATCATCGCGGGGAAGTTGAACGGGGTGATACCTGCGCCGATACCAAGCGGCTGGCGCATTGAATAGACATCGATGCCGGGGCCGGCACCCTGCGTATATTCGCCCTTGAGCGCGTGCGGGATGCCGCAGGCGAACTCGATCACTTCGAGCCCGCGCTGGATATCGCCATGCGCATCCTCGATCACCTTGCCGTGCTCGCTCGACAGCAGTTCGGCCAGCGCCTGTTTGTTGGTTTCGACCAGCCGCTTGAACTCGAACATCACCCGCGCGCGGCGCTGCGGATTGGTGGCGGCCCATTCCGGCTGCACCTTGCGCGCGGTGGCCATCGCCTTTTCAAGCAGGGCCGCATCGCCCAGTGCCACTTCGGCCTGGATCTCACCGGTTGAGGGGTTCCACACCTGGTGCTTGCGGGTTGGGGCGGGGCTGTCGCCAACTATGAAATGGTCGATCTGACGCATGATATTCCTGACTCTCCTTCGCGCTGCCCACATGGCGCGCGGGGACGCCCATGGCAAGGGTATCAGGCAGTCTTGCCCGTTCTTGCCCTTTCATAGGAGCCGCCATAGGAGCCGCCATAGGCGAATGCGATTGACCCGCCACTGCCGATTGTGCCAATGGCCTCGCCCTGCCGCAGCGCAGCTCGCGGGTGTAGCTCAATGGTAGAGCAGCAGCTTCCCAAGCTGACGACGAGGGTTCGATTCCCTTCACCCGCTCCACGCAAACAGGCGGCGTGGCTTGGGCGCCCGGTTCACACCCCTTCGGTTATGATATGGCGTGCATCAGCGCGCTGTGCGGGTTTCGGACTTGGCCACGTCAATGAGAAACCGGGCCGTCTGGTCGATGGCTTCGCTCGAGCCAAGCAACCGGTTGTGCCCGAATCCGCTGGTCCGCAGCGTGCGGCAGCCCGGCCAGACCCGGCGAATTCGTTCGGCATCTCCGGCGTCGACCATCGTGTCGTCATGATCATAGATCGCAAGCAGGCGCGAACCGGGTTCGCCCCGCCACGCCAGCCCGGCTTCCAGCGCCTCCCACTCGGCATCGAACTGCCGGGCGAGCATGGGTTTGACGAGGTCCACCGCCTGTTCGCTTGCGCCCATCTGGCGAAAGCGGTTGAGCGGAACATAAGGCACGAAAGGCGCCGCCAGGGCGACGTATGCCTGCGCCGAGATCCCGTGGGTGCGGCGCGCCGACATGATTGCCAGTGCCGCAGCGGAATGCGCGACCCAGGCGAAAGGCATGGTGCCAAGGTGATCTGCCAGCGCGCGCGCATCAAGCATGAACCGATCGAATCCCATCGGCGCGGGGGCCGAGGAACCGTGGTTGCCCGCATCGATGACGATGGCCTCGAAGCCGAAGTCGACCAGGGCGTTGGCCATACGCAGGAACTGGGTTCCCTGGCCGCCCCAGCCGTGCACCAGCACCACCACCGGCCCCTCGCCGGCGCCAAACCGCCATGCTGCGAGCGATTCCCGCGGCCCGAAGCGAAAGCCCTCGGCCCGGGCCAGAGTTGCTGCGTCAGCCTCGCGCAGGGGCAGGACAATCGGGGGCTGGTTGGACATTGCGTGGAAGAATTCTTCCGCTTGCGCCTGAAGCCCGGCTGCCGCTGAAAGCTGATCCATTGCTCAATCCTCGAAGGAATCCGGAGCTGCCTGCGACCCGAAGAGCATGGCGGCGGCCTTCAAGTGGCAGCTCCGGACCAGTTCAGGCACTTGCCATCAATCGTTCACGTGCGGCTGTATCAACTGCCGCGACCACTCCGGCGCGCAGGCGCTGCTTGGTCGAGGCATGGGCCGCCATGTCGATCTGCTGCAATTGCCCGGTGACTTGCTCGGCCGCATTATCGAGCATCGCCGGATCGACCAGGACATCGAGGAAGCCGGCCTCCAGCGCTTCTGCGGGCAGCAGCATCTGCCCCAGCGCAGCCGTGCGGTGCAGCCAGGAAGGCAGCAGGCGATGCCGCGCCAGCTCGAGTGCAAAATCGGGCACGGCAATGCCGATCGCCACTTCGTTCATGCCGATCCGGTAGTCTCCCTGTGTTCCGATTCGGACGTCGGAAGCAAGCAGCAGGAATGCCCCCATTGGGTAGGCATGGCCCTGGCACAAGGCCACAACGGGGAAGGGATGCTGAAGCAGGGCGAGGATTGCCTTGACCCCCGCTTCCAGCAGCTTGCGGCTGGCTTCGACATCCCGGCTGGCCAGCGGCTTGACGTCGAAACCGGCGGAAAAGACCTTTTCCCGTCCGGAGCGCAGCACGATCATGGCCTTGTCGGCCCGTGCCTGGCCAACCGCCGCGCAGAACTGATCGAGCAGGTCGGCAGTCATCACGTTGACCTTGCCATCATCTATCGTGATGGTCGCCTGCCCGTCCCGGTAATCATATGTCACTGTGTCTGTCATTGCCGATTTTCCCTGGTCGCTTGCCGCCGATCTGCACAAATGATATAGACCAGTCAATATATTTTTACAGAGCGGGTTTGTGGATGGCGCTGGCTTGACCGCGTAGCCGCTCTCGCGCAGGGCATGGTTCAATCGGGGGGTAGGAGAGCGTATGGCAGGCAAGGCAAAACATCGGCAGCCGATCATCGATGCGGCGGTTCGCCTGTTCCGGCAGCAAGGTTATGCCGCGACCGGGCTTAACGAGCTGGTCGAGCAGAGCGGATCGCCGAAAGGCTCGATGTATCACTATTTTCCTGAGGGGAAGCCGTCGATCGCCGTGGCTGCAGTGGAAGAGGCAGGGCGCCGGGTGGTCGACACGCTTGCGGCGCTGGCCGAAAAGTCCGCTTCTACTGGCGAGCTTGTGCGTGGCCACGCCAGTTTGCTGGCCGGCTGGATGGAGAAATCCGGCTTCAGGGATGGCTGCCCGATGACGACAGTGCTGCTCGAACTGGCCCCGGACAATGCCGAGGTTGCGGAAGCCGGCCGCCGCGCTTTCGCTGCGCGCCGGGAAGTGATCGCTGCAAAGCTGCGCGCCGATGGCTTTTCCGCCGAAGATGCAGAGCGGCTGGCGATGCTATGCACCAACGCCATTCAGGGCAGCCTGGTCCAGGCGCGGGTGGAACGCAGCCGCCGTCCGGTTGAGCAGACCGCCGAATTGCTGGCGGCGCTCCTTGAGGCGGCGATGCGCCAGTAAATACGAGGAATTCCACGAATTTCCTCGGATCTTGTCTTCGCCGGAGAAGTGCCGCCGGGTAGCACGGCGGATGTCTTTGACCACCCGCTAAGCACTCGCTCAGCACTGGCTTTGGGTTTTGAGGAGTTGGCTCTCATCTTCGTTCCTTCGTCACTAGGGCGAGAGCCAACTCCTCCTTCAATCACAACCTCGATCTGGTGTCATAGGTGCTGACGGGGGACACCATTAGCCAGACAGGTGAAGCGCCCGTCATGATCATCGAAATGTCCGCGAGAACTTGATCCCGAATTCGCTCGCATCGTTGCTCAGGATATTGAGGACATATGGCCCCACATCCAGTGCCGCCTGGGTATAACGTTCATCGGTGATGTTCTTGCCATAGGCAGAGATCGACCAATCGGCATCTGTTGGTTCATAGGTGATATTGAAGCCCAGCAGATCGCGGCTTTCGATGAATGCCGTGGCTGCATTGTTGGGCTGGCCCTCCATGCTGCTGCGATATGAGTAATCGACCCGCGTGGTGACCGTGCCACCCGGCAGGTCAAACCCAACCTGCGGGCCGATGGCAATGGTCCATTTCGGCGTCAGCGCAGCGCGATTGCCGTTTGCAATGCTGCTTCCGGGTTCGACGTTTTCAAACTCTGAATCGATGTAGCCAACCGATGTATTGAGAGAGAAATTCCCATACCTGATGTTCCCTTCCCACTCTACGCCCACTGACCGCAGATCACCTGCATCGTCCGTCACCGTGATAAAGCCGTCGGGCCCAATCGTGCTGACCTGAGCAGGAAAAGAGCTGTACTCGGTATAGAAACCTGAAAGCGACATTTGCAGCCAGGAGAATGGTTCACCCTTGATGCCAGCTTCATAGTTGGTTGCTGTTACCGGATCGGTGGCAAAGAATGTAGCGGCGCCGCCGAACGGTCGCGCCGGAAATTGCCCGGACTGATAGCCGCGCGCAATCGTTCCGTAGATGTTGAGATCGTCTGCCAGTGCGTAGGTGGCAGAACCCTCCCATGTCACCTCGTTGAAGTCCGCCGAGCCCCCGAATTCCGGCGCAAAGCCCAGGTCTGCGGTCGCTTCCTTGCTGTCATCGGTATAGCGAATGCCGCCGGAAATGCGCAAATCATCGGTCACTTGAACCCCGATATTGCCAAAGACAGCATAGCTTCGCGTTTCCTGGGTCTGTTCAAAAAGTCCGCCACCAAAGCTGTTGAACGTTGTCGGCTGCTGGAAATTGAACCCTTCCTCGTCGAAATAGTAGAAACCACCGACGTAGTCGAAGATGCCGGATCGCCCGCTTAGCTGGAGCTCGAACGAATATTGCTCAGCCTCGCCGACTTCGGGAAACGAGAGAAAATCCAGTTCGGCGCCGTCATCATCGAGGCCGCCCTCATATTCGGAATGTCGATAGCTGCCGATCAGCTTCAGATCGAGATTATCGGCCAGCGCATATTCGATAATGCCGCTGAACCCGTAGGCGGAATTTGTCGCCTGCGCCAGATCGGCCTGCCCCGAATTTGAATCGAACGGGTCTTCGGCTTGGCTGGTAACCGGGTCCAACCCGCCCGCACAGGCGAGAGCAAACGGGCCGAAAAGATCGGCAATGTCTTCCGCCGTGCAACCACCAGGCGGGACTTTGATCGTAGTGGTGAACGGGCTTTGGCCGTTCTTTCCGTCATTTCCGTCTGCTGTAAGCCTGATCGACAGCCGGTCACTGGGGGTCCATTTCAGCGCCACGCGGCCTGAAATATCCTGCAGTTCGCCAACCCGCGCTTCCGGATTTGGAATGTTGAGGAAATCACCAATTCCATTGCGCTTGTCGATCCCGAAACTGACGGAAACTGCCAGCGTGTCGGTCAGTCTTGTGTTGGCATAGGCGTCACCAGCCAATCGGCCACGTGTGCCGGCTTGCAAATTGATCGTCGCAAGTTCCTCATCTCCAGGCTGCTGTGTGATTATGTTGATTGCACCGCCAATCGAGTTGCGGCCAAACAGAGTGCCTTGCGGACCGCGCAAGACTTCCAACCGCTCGATGTTGGACAAGCTCAGGTTCTGGCCGATCTGACGGCCGAGATATACGCCGTCCACATACACGCCCACTGTCGGGTCGATCACGATCAGGTGATCCTGGAAACCGATCCCGCGGATGCTGGGGAACTGCGAACTCGGGTTACCGGCCCCGAAATTTGTGACCGTCAGATTGGGAACATATTTGCCAATATCGATGATATTGTCGGCGTTGCGCTGCTCAAGGGCTTCCGGACCAAAAACCGTTACCGCAACAGGCGCCTCATAGACATTCTGCTCGATACGTTTTGCGGTCACGATAATTGTGTCGAAATTGCCTGATGCGGCTTCGTCGGCATCGACCGGTGCCTCTTGGGCCAAAAGGCCACTTGGAATAGCACCCAAAGCAAGGGCTGCCGTTGTTCCGGCCAACCAGGTACGGAATTTCACTTTATTTTTCATGCAATAATCCTCCATTCGCCAAAGGCGCCCATTCTCTTGACCAATGCTGATTGCGACCAGCTGGCAATGTAACGTCGAGTGACTGGCGAGACATTCACCGCATACGGCTATAACCATTCGCGAAGCGCTTCATAGGGTGTTTTCTTTTGAAGGCTCCGTGTGGTCCTGGAGGTTGAAGCAAGTTCTCCCAGGAAATACGGGGAAATACGGGAAATACGGGAAATACGGGGACAGTATACGTAATTGACCTGCGTCGCACATATGGCTAGCCGTGAGGCATGACATGTAGTTCTCGCATCGTTGCCCCGAGACTTCACACAATGGAACGAGTGCCGGATTTAGGTGTACTGTCCCCGGAATTCCCGTGTCACGCTTGCTGGCTATAAATTGAGCTGCGAGTAGGTCATATGCAAAAACTTATTAAGAACCTGTATCTTCTTACTATATTAATTATATGCTCAGGCATTATATACTTGCTCATTGCATTTGAGTTTCGAGACGCAGTGAGATATTCAACGCCAATATTTTTGACTGGTGCCCTCATTAATATGTTAAGATTCAAATATTTTGGAAGCATTAAGAAGTAATCAAGATTGCATTTGGACTTAGATTGAGAATACCGTTATTCCGGGGACATTTTACTTGATTACGGCGGCGGTGCGCTGCGCCATGGATCGCCGCGTCGTCTGCGGCTCCTCGCAATGATGACGCGGGGGGTGGTCGTTACTTCGGCGGCATGCGGATCGCCCCATCGAGCCGGAACTGGTGCCCGTTGATATAGCTGTTGCGCGCAATCTCCAGGATCAGCGAAGCGAATTCCTCTGGATGGCCGAGCCGCTTGGGGAAGGGTACGCTGGCATTGAGCTGCGCCCACATCGCCGGATTGCGGTCCTTCATCCCCAGCATCAGCGGCGTGGCGAAGATGCCGGGCATGACAGAATTCACGCGGATGCCGATATCCATCAAATCGCGCGCCATCGGCAGCACCAGCCCGTTCACGCCCGATTTGCAACTGCCGTAGATCACCTGGCCGATCTGCCCGTCCTGCGCGGCGACACTGGCGGTCAGCGTGATGCAGCCGCGCTCGCCATCCTCGCTCAGCGGCTCGGCATTGGCCATGCCCAGCGCTGAGATGCTGGCGATCCGATAGCTGGCGACCAGAATGCCCTGCGCGCCGAATTCGTAATCCTCGGTCGGCAGGCGCTTGTAGCCGCCCTTTTCCTTGTCCCAGGCCAGCGTCTTGCCGCGGCGGCTGGCCATGGCGCAGTGCACCGTCACGCGTTCCTGCCCGTTGGCCGCGCGCGCGGCGGCAAAGCCATCCTCGGCCGATTGCTCGTCCATGATGTCGACATGGTGGAATGTGCCGCCAATGGCCCTGGCGTGGGCTTCGCCTTCCGCGTCATTGATATCGAAGATAGCGACTTTCAACCCGGCATCCGCCAGCGCCTGCGCGCTCGCCCGGCCCAGGCCCGACGCCCCGCCTGTCACCACCGCTGCCATACCTGCTTCGAGTTTCATTGCCTGCTCCTGCCGATTTCCGTGCCAGGCGGCATACTAAGCCGCCATGCGAACCATATCGCCTGCCCAATTGGTGAATGGCAAGGGCAATGGCGGCAGGTGCACAGCACTGCTAGGCGAAGGCCATGGTGCTGGCACTGATCATGCTGATGGCAAGTTTCGCCGCTGCGCTTGGCGGGCGGGCGCAGTTGACCCTTGCGCACATGGCGATCGGGCTGGGGCGAAGCGGCGGGCTGTTGCTCGCAGGCCTGGCAACAGCTGCTCTCACGGCAATCGCCATGGCCGCTGCGGGGGCATGGCTGGGAGGCCAGGCCTGCGCTGGCTCGCAACTGCTGCTGGTATGCGGGGCGCTGGTGCTGGCTGCGGCCGACCTCGCCTGGCCGGTGCGGATTGCCGCTCCCGCAGAGCCGACGCGCTCGCTGGGTGCGATCACGCTGGTGCTGGCGGGACGCCAGCTGTTCGATGCGCCGCGCTGGCTCGCATTAGCCGGAGGGGCTGCCATCGCGGCGGGCGCTCCGGCGGGCACTCCGGCGGCATGGGGCGCGGCAATCGGTGCGGGAATGGCCATGCTGCTCGGCTGGCTTGTGCCCGCGCGCGTCAGCGAAGCGGCGACACTGCGCGCGCTGCGCTGGGCAATGGGAACCGGCTGCCTGCTGGCTGCGCTATTGATCGCAATGATGCTCTGAGATTGGATCAAGTAATTCACCGCATACGAATTTCATGCCCCGGGGCCGTTTCCGCACTGGTCGGGAGCGGCCCTTTTGCTACAAGCGCCGCATGGCTGATGTGACGATTGTGGAAGGTGCCGATACGGGCGCGATTGCCGACTGGCTCGATGCACGGATTGCCGGGGCAATGGCGGCGACCGAAGGCCCGGTAGCGATCACCGTGCCGGGCGGTTCGACCCCGTTTCCGATCATGGAGCAGCTCGTCACACGCGATCTTGACTGGTCGCGGCTGGTGGTGTGGCCGGGTGATGACCGGATCGTGCCGGAAGAACATGCAGCGTCGAACACCGGCAAGATCCGCGCGCTGTTCGAGCCGGTTGGTGCCAGCGTTGCGAGTTTGTCAGAAGATGCGGCGCCACCGCATTTCGCGCTCGCCTGGCTCGGCATGGGGGGCGACGGGCACATTGCCTCGCTGTTCCCCAATACCGATCCCAAAGTTGACGATCCGCAAGCGGTGCGCCGCCTTACGCCCGATCCGCTGCCGCCCGAGGCGCCGTTTGACCGGATCACTCTGACCATCCCTGCGCTGCTGCGCGCGGATGCGATCCTGTTCACGCTTGGCGGCTCGGCTGACAAGCGCGCGGTGTTCGATGCCGCGCTGGCCGGTGCGCATGATCTGCCGGTCGCGCGGCTTCTGGGCGCGGCAAGCCAGGATGTCACATGCTTCACCTGATCATCCGCCTGATACCCGCGCCGTTGCACCGGGCGATCCTGCCGGTTGCCTACCGGCTGCGGCACCGCTGGCGGCGCTGGCGCAAGGCGCCGATCGTGGGCTGCAATGTGATCGTGACCGACCTGCAAGGCTCGATCCTCCTGCTCAGGCACAGCTATGGGCCCGATCATTGGTGCCTTCCCGGCGGCGGCGTGGGCCGCGGCGAGGATCCACTTGCTGCCGCGCAGCGCGAACTGCGCGAGGAACTGGGGTTGGATCTGGCGCGTGCTCGGTCGCTGGGTTCGATCGAAGGTGAGATTTCCGCTTCGCCGCATAGGATGCATCTGTTTGCCGCGACGATTGACCGCCATCCGAAGCCGGATTTGCGCGAAGTGGTGGAAGCGCGCTTCTTCCCGGGCCATTCGCTGCCGATGCCGCTTGGTGCAGGGACTCGCCGCGCGCTCGAGCATTGGCGCGCCGAGCGTGGCAGCCAAAGCAGCTAGAGCAGCGAAAGCTGGGCTTCGTCGCGCGTGCGATCCTGCCCGGCCTCGTCGCCCTCAAGCTTCGACAGTGTCAGCCCCATCAGCCGGATCGGCATCGGCAGCGGCAGCAGCTCATCGAGCAGAGCCCGCGAAATCCGCGCGAATTCGGCCTTGTCTGCAACTGGATGGTCGACCGTCCTGGCCCGCGTCACGTTCTGGAAGTCGGTGTATTTCATTTTCAGCGTGACGGTGCGGCCCTTGGCCTCAGTCTTTTCGATGCTGTCCCACACAATCTCGATGATATTGTCGAGCGTTTCGCGCAGCGCGGGGCCGGAGGAGATGTCTTCGCTGAAAGTACGCTCACCGCCCACAGACTTGCGGATGCGGTGGGCACGCACCGGGCGAAGGTCGATCCCGCGCGCGGCACGATAAAGATAATCCGCCTGGCTGCCGAAATGCTGGCGCAGGAAGGCGATGTCCCTCGCCGCCAGGTCCGCACCCGTCACGATGCCCAGCTTCGCCATTTTTTCTGCGCCCTTGGGCCCAACCCCGTGGAAGCGCCGCACTGGCAATCCGGCGACGAAATCCGCCCCTTCGCCGGGCCGGATCACGCACATTCCGTCGGGCTTGTTCTGATCGCTGGCGAGCTTGGCGAGGAACTTGTTGTAGCTCACGCCCGCGCTGGCGGTGAGCCTTGTCCTGGCCTTGATCTCTTGCCGGATCAGCTGCGCAATGCGGGTGGCAGAGCCAATGCCGAGCAGATCGTCGGTGACGTCGAGATAGGCCTCGTCCAGGCTGAGCGGCTCCACATGCGGTGTGTAATGCTCGAAGATCCTGCGGATCGTGCGGCTTGCTTCCTTATAGGCATCGAAGCGGTGGCGCACGAAGATGAGGTCAGGGCAGAGGCGTTTCGCAGTGACTGAAGGCATGGCGCTGCGCACGCCGAATTCACGCGCTTCATAGCTGGCGGCGGCGACCACGCCGCGCCCGCCCGCGCCGCCCACGGCAACGGGCTTGCCGCGCAGTTCAGGATTGTCGCGCTGCTCCACGCTGGCGAAGAAGGCATCCATGTCGACATGGATGATCTTCCGCAGGCCCATGGAATCATTGGGGCCTTCCGCGCCATCGCCATCGCCATCTTCGCTGCCGTGATCCGCCATCGCAGCATCTTACGCGCAGGCGCGATGCAGCGAAAGCACGCCCGCGCCGAAACCCGCGCAGGATCAAAAAGCGGCTTTCCTTATTGGCGGTCAGCGCGCAAGAACAGGGACATGTCCTCTCCGGCGTCCCAATCCTCTCGCCCCTTCGGTGAGCGCGAACTTATCGTGCTGATGGCTTCGTTGATGAGCCTGCAGGCCTTCGGCATCGATTCGATGCTGCCGGCGCTGGGCCTGATGGCGGATGATCTGGGTGCAAACGGGAATGACCGGCAATATGTCATCAGCGCCTATTTCCTGGGGGCGGGGATCGGCGCCTTCTTCCCCGGCGCCTTTGCCGATCGCTTCGGGCGGCGACCAGTGCTGTTCGTCGGCATCATCGCCTATGTCGGCCTGTCGCTCGCCTGTTCGATCGTGCAGGACTTCGAGACCCTGTTGGCGCTGCGGCTGGTGCAGGGGATCGCCTGCGCAGGCCTTAGCGTAGTGCCCACCGCGATCGTGCGCGACCGGGTGGGGGGTGACCGCATGGCGAGCATGATGAGCCTGATCATCATGATCTTTCTGGCGGTGCCGGTTTTTGCCCCGGCGATCGGTCAGTTGATCCTGATGTTCTTCGATTGGCGCGCGATCTTCGATGCCATGGCGGTGATGGGCACGATCGTAGGCATCTGGGTATGGCTGCGCCTGCCCGAATCGCTGTCTGAAGATAATGTGCAGCAGATCGATCCGGTCACGATCCTGAAGAACATGGGCCAGGCACTGTCGAACCGCATCTCGGTGGGATATGTGGTTGGCAGCGCGCTGGTGTTCGGATCGCTGTTCGGCTTCCTCAATTCCAGCCAGCAGCTGATCGCGGAAAGCTTTGGCGCAGGCGACTATTTCGCGCTGATCTTCGGCGCCTCGATCATCGGCATGGTAATCGCCAGTTTCACCAATTCGCGCATTGTCGAGAGATTCGGAGCAAGGCGGGTGAGCCACGCCGCGCTGATCGGCTTCCTGGTGGCCAGCATTCTGCAAATGATTTCCGCCGGGCGCGGCGGGCAGACGCTGTGGGAATTCGTGCCGCTGCTGGCGCTCAACATGACCATGCTGGGTTTTGTCGGCGCCAATTTCAGCTCGATTGCGATGCAACCGTTCCAGCATATTGCCGGCGCGGCATCCTCGGCGCAAACCAGCCTGCGGATGGTAACCGGTGCCGTGCTGGGCGCGGCAATCGGCCAGGCTTATGACGGCACGGCGTTTCCGCTGGGCGTGGCGATGACGCTGTGCGCGCTGATCGCTCTGGTGCTGGTGCTCTATAGCGAACGGGGCAAGCTGTTCCGCCGCCCCAACCAGGCGCGGCGCTATATGGAATTGCACGATATTCTGCGGCATTAGGGTAGGGAGCCACTCCTATCACCCCTTCCCTTGAGGGAAGGGGCGGGGGATGGGTGTTCCACGCCAGCGAATGCCGAACCCCCACCCCAACCCCTCCCCAAGGGGAGGGGAGTTAACGGGCCTGCTATCAAATCGTGTCAATCACTGCCTAACTTGCGCCAAGCCAGCTGCGCGAATTCGCACAGCAGCGGGCGGGTATCGCGCGGGTCGATGATATCCTCGACATTGAAGCGCTCGGCGCTGCGGAAAGGGCTGGTCACCTTGTCCAGCCGCGCGCGGATTTCCGCCAGCGTTGCCGCCGGGTCTTCGCTTGCTTCGATCTCGGACTTGTAGGCAACCTCCAGCCCGCCCGCGATCGGTAGCGAACCCCAATCGCCTGAGGGCCAGCAATAACGATACTGGAACTTCTCCGCATTGCTCATTGCGCTGCCCGCGATGCCATAGGCGCGGCGCAGCACGACGGATGCGAGCGGGACGCTGGCCTTGTAGATCGCGTTCATCGCATTGACGCCGTAGCGGATCGTGCCCGCCATTTCCGCCTCGCGCCCGATCATGAAGCCGGGGTTGTCCACCAGGTGGACAACCGGCAATCGGAACTGGTCAGCCAGCTTGACGAAGCGCTCGACCTTTTCCGATGTCTTGGCCTCCCAACTGCCGCCAAGGAAGCTGGGATCGCTCGCCACCACCGCCACCGGCCAGCCGTCGAGCCGCGCAAGCGCGGTGATCGCGGCGCGGCCCCACATCTTGCCGATCTCGAACACGGTGCCGGTGTCGAACACCATGTCCAGGCAGCGGCGCATCGAATAGACCTGTTTGGGATCGCGCGGCACCAGGCTCAGCAGCGCTTCCTCGCGGCGGTGGACCGGATCGGTGCAGTTCGATCGGCGCGCGAGCTGGCCGACATGCTCGGGCATGAAGCTGAGGAAATGCCGCGCGCGGGCGAAGGCCTCGGCCTCCGATGCCACCTCGTCATCGACCACGCCGTTGCGGGTGTGGATGTCGCTACCGCCAAGCTCTTCCTTGGCCTGCTGGTGGTCGGCTGCGCCCCTGTAGCTTTCGCCCAGGCCGTCGACCACGGCGGGCCCGGCGGCGAAGATCTGGCTGAGGCCGCGCACCATGATCGAATAATGGCTGGCAACGGTGCGCGCTGCGCCGAGCCCTGCGGTTGGGCCAAGTGCCAGCGCCACCACCGGCACGGTGTCGAGGTTCTGCACCACATCGCCCCAGCCGGGCACGGCGGGGATATAGGTTGCGCCAATCTGCTCCAGCGTCTTGACCGAGCCGCCGCCGCCAGTGCCGTCGATCATGCGGATGAGCGGCAGGCGCAGCTCGTGCGCCATCTTTTCCGCCTGCACCATCTTGCGGCTGATCCCGGCATCGGCTGCGCCGCCGCGAATGGTGAAATCGTCCGCAGTGGCGACAACCGGGCGGCCATTGATCATGGCTCTGCCGAACAGGAACGGGGCGGGGGTGACGCCGGTGAGCTCGCCATTCTCGTCATAATGGCCGTGCCCGGCGATCTTGCCGATTTCGCGGAAGGAGCCTTCGTCGCACAGCGCCGCCAGCCGCGCGCGGGCGTCCATCTTGCCCCGGCCATGCTGCCGCGCGAGCTTTTCCGGCCCGCCCATTTCCTCGGCGAGCGCTTCCCGGCGGCGCAGTTCTTCGAGTTCTTTTGCCCAGGTCATAAATCCTCCCCCACCTCGTCATTGCGAGGCGACGTAGTCGCCGCGGCAATCCAGAGCGTATCGCGAACCGCTCTGGATTGGTTGGCCTCTGGCCTACTGCGTATCCGCTTACGCTCGCAATGACGAAAATAGGTGTCGGCATCTTCTCCCCTCCCGTAGGGGAGGGGCCGGGGGTGGGGGTTCGGCATTCACGGGCGTTGCACACCCATCCCCCAGCCCCTTCCCTCCAGGGAAGGGGGGTTAGGCTTCGCCATCCTCCACCGGCATCACCTGGCACAGCAGCGCCTCAACCTGCACTTGCGCGCCGGGGTTCACCGTCAGCCCCTCGATCACCCCGTCAAACGGCGCGGTGAGCGCGTGCTCCATCTTCATCGCCTCGAGCACCATAAGCCGCTGCCCGGCGGTGACGGCCTGGCCCTCGGTGACATCGACCGCGATGACCTTGCCCGGCATAGGGGCGAGGATGTCGCCATCGTGCGCGTGGTGGTTTCCATCTCCCTCTTCGCGCGCAACAGTAAACAGGCGAGTGACGCCGTTTTCGCCAACTGCATAGCCAAAAGGAGTAGCTTCGACCCATAGGCTATCGTCAATCGACTGGTCAGCAAACTCGACGTCATACTCCTGTGCGCCGTCGCTTAGTCGGAGCCAAACTGGCTCAGCGTCACGATTCAGACGAAAGCCGACATTCGACCAAGGCCCTGCGTCGGTCTCCAGATAGGTTTCACGAATGGTGCTTGCTCGTCCGCCCAGCGCATGATCGACCGCCATGTGTGCAACCGACTGCAAGACCTTTTGCGATGCTTCGGATTCCGGAATGAATTTCTCGATACGATTGCCGATCAGCCCCGTATCCATTGATCCGTCCTCAAAGACCTTGTCGTTGAGAAGGCGATTTAGAAATCCGGCGTTCGACTTTACGGGCCAACATTTTGTGCCGCCTGTTGTAACCCGTAGGGCATCGATGGCGAACTCGCGGTCCCTTGCATGCACGATGAGCTTGGCAATCATTGGATCGTAAAACGGAGAAACTGAATCGCCTTCCTCCACACCGGTGTCGACGCGCGTGGTAAAAGTTCGACTGAGACCAAGAGGTAATTTGAGATAAGCCAACCGCCCCGTGCTCGGCAAAAACCCCTTGGCCGGATCCTCGGCATAGAGCCGAGCCTCAATCGCGTGGCCGTTGATCGATAGCTCATCCTGCCGCTTCGGCAGCGGCTCGCCGCTGGCAACGCGCAGCTGCCACTCGACCAGATCGACGCCGGTGATCTCCTCGGTGACGGGGTGCTCGACCTGAAGGCGGGTGTTCATCTCCATGAAGAAGATGCGGTCGGCGCGCAGGCCCTCTGAAGCATCGGCGATGAATTCCACCGTGCCTGCGCCCTCGTAATCGACCGCCTTGGCCGCGCGCACGGCGGCGGCGCAGATCGCTTCGCGGGTGGCCGCGTCCATGCCGGGGGCGGGAGCTTCCTCGATCACCTTCTGGTGGCGGCGCTGGAGCGAGCAATCGCGTTCGAACAGGTGGACGACATTGCCGTGGGCATCGCCGAACACCTGCACCTCGATATGGCGGGGCGAGGTGATCCACTTTTCCAGCAGCACCTCGTCATTGCCGAAGCTCGCCTTGGCCTCACGGCGGCAGCTTTCGAGCGCGGCTTCGAAGTCCGCTGCGGCATCGACCTTGCGCATCCCCTTGCCGCCGCCGCCCGCGACCGCCTTGATCAGCACGGGATATCCGATCGCCTCGGCTTCCTTGGTCAGGCGCTCCACCGATTGATCCGCGCCGTCATAGCCCGGCGTCACCGGCACGCCCGCGGCGCGCATCAACTGCTTGGCCGCGTCCTTCAGGCCCATGGCGCGGATGCTGGCAGGCTTGGGGCCGACCCAGATCAGCCCTGCGTCGATCACCGCCTGCGCGAAGTCGGCATTCTCGCTCAGGAAGCCATAGCCCGGATGCACCGCATCCGCCCCGGTCTGCTGCGCAGCGGCGATGTTCTTCGCGCCGACCAGATAGCTCTCCGCAGCGGGCGAGGGGCCGATATGCACGGCCTCGTCCGCCTGGCGCACGTGCAGCGCCTTGGCATCGGCATCCGAATAGACCGCCACTGTGGCGATCCCCATGGCGCGCGCGGTGCGGATGATGCGGCAGGCAATCTCGCCGCGATTGGCAATGAGGAGCTTGGTGATCATGGGTAGAACTCCCAATGCGAATTCACCTCGGCAACCAGCGCGTCACACCGCTCCGGCGGTTCCATGCTGAAGCTGGTGTTGGCGACCTTCCAGCCGTCTGCTGTCTTGATCATGCTCAGCGAGTTAAATCCGCAATGGTTAAGCTTGTCCTCGACCTCGAAGTAATACGGGCCCCACACCTGTGCCATGTCACCATCGACCATCACAGTCTCGATGTGCATGATCTCGTCGACATCGGCAGGTGATTTCGCCCAGCGCGCGAGGTGATCGGTAACCGGCACGACATCGACGCGGGGCTGGTCGGGCTTTATGCGGTTGTGGATGAAGATCACGCCGTCAGGCAGCATGTGCTGCGCGAGCGCGGTCTTGTCGTCGCTTCGCAGCGCATCGAAGAAGCCGTGGGCGGCGTTCATCACTTCGATCTGTTCATTGGTCGGTGAACGGGCAGCAAGCGGCGCAGCGACAAGCGCGAGCAGCGCTGCGGCGGTTTTCAGGGGTGCTCTCATGCCAATGAGCGCTAGCCTATAAATTTCGTCATTGCGAGCGGTAGCGAAGCAATCCAGCTTGCGGCGTTACTGGATTGCCGCGCGGCCTGCGGCCGCTCGCAATGACGATCAGCCATCCGCCAAATCCGCCCGCCGCCAGCGCGGCTGGTCACCAAGCTTGGGCGGGCGGTTCACCAGCGCCTCGACAAAAGCGATCGCCGCATGGCCGATCTTCTGCGCCTTTGACGTATAGACGCGGCGATCCCACGCCGCAGTGCCCCGCGCAAGCACCTTGCGCCCGATCGCGGTGTAGATGCGCGCGGCGGAAAGCACCGCCCAGCGGCTGCGGAACGGCAGGCGCGCTGCGCCAATGCGCGAGGATGCGGCGTGCACTTCCATCCGCCGCACCAGCCGCGCGGCCATGTCAGCCAGTTCCTGCCGGTGATGCGGCTTGGTGTGCTGGCCCGGCTCGATATCTTCCTCGACCAGCCATTCGATCGGCAGGTAGCAGCGATCCGCAGCGTCATCCTCCACCAGGTCGCGCGCGATATTGGCGAGCTGGAAGGCCAGGCCAAGGTCGCAGGCGCGATCCAGCGTGTCGGCATCCTCGCGCCTTACACCCATAACCAGCGCCATCATCACGCCCACCGCTCCCGCCACGTGCCAGCAATAGCGCATCAGATCCGCTTCGCTGCGCGGGCGCCAATCATCCGCGTCAAGCTGGAACCCGGCGATCACCGCTTCGGCATCCTCCATCGTCAGCCCGCATTCGCTGGCGACCTGGCCGAAAGCGTCGAAGGCGGGATCGGCGGTCGGCTGGCCATCGAGCGCGGCCTGCGTCAGCACACGGATATGCTTGACCCGCTCGCCGATGTCGGACTGCTCGCCCAGTGCACCGCCCATATCCTGCGCGTCGGTCAGATCGTCGCAGCGGCGGCACCAGGCATAGAGCATCCACACCCGCTCGCGCGTGGTGCGGTCAAACAGGCGCGATGCGGCAGAGAAACTCCTTGAGCCCTGCTTTATCGCCAAACGGCTTTTTTCGACCAGCGGCGCGCGGTGCCGCCCGGCGCCCGGCTCGCGCGGCGTATGCCGCAGCGTGTTTGCCGGGGCGAACATATTGGGCTCGCTCACAAATCCTCGGCCTTCATGCGGAAGATCGGGATGTGCGGCTGATAAGATGCCATCTTGTCGAGCAAATCGCCAAGGCTATCCGAATGAATCAGGATGTTCTGGTGCGCCGCGCGCACGAACCCGACCTCGATCATCTTTTCATTGAAGGCAATCAGATGGTCAAAGAAGCCGAACGCGTTGAGCAGGCCAACCGGATCGGAATGATAGCCAAGCTGGGCCCAGCTCATGGCTTCCCACAATTCGTCCATCGTGCCGACCCCGCCGGGAATGGTCAGGAAACCGTCCGAAAGATCGGTGAAACGCTGCTTGCGCTCATGCATCCCGGAAACGGTGATCAATTCCGTGCAATTGCGATTGGCGACTTCGCTGTTCACCAGCGCTTCGGGGATCACCCCGATCACTTCGCCGCCCGCCTCCAGCGCGCCGCGTGCCACAGCGCCCATCAGCCCCAGCCGCCCGCCGCCATAGACCACGCCGATTTCGCGCAAGGCAAGCGAACGGCCGACTTCGTGGGCGAGTTCGGCGTAACGTGGATCTTGCGGCGTCGCGGACCCGCAATAGACAGCAATGCGATTCATATATCCTCCCCTGCAAGGGGAGGGGGACCATCCGCAGGATGGTGGAGGGGCACCATGGCAAGTTCCGTTCGTTGGTTGCAAATCTCGCATACGCGCATAATCACCGCCTCGATATCTTCAAGCACCAAGATGGCCGGGATGCGCGTGGTGGCGATACCTCGCAGCCGCAGGAATTCGGACCGAGCAACATCCCTTCGCGTAGCTTGCCATGGCGCCCCTCCACCCCGCCGCTTCGCGTCGCGGTCCCCCTCCCCGTCACGGGGAGGATTTCGTTGCCAGATCCTCCAGCATCAAGCTTGCTGTTGCCTTGGCGCTGCCAACCACGCCGGGAATGCCCGCGCCCGGATGCGTGCCCGCACCGACAAGATAGAAGTTTTCGATCACATCGTCGCGGTTGTGGCCGCGCAGCCAGGCGCTTTGCCACAGCACCGGTTCGAGGCTGAAGGCGCTGCCCAGATGCGCATTCAGATCGGCTGCGAAATCCTTGGGCGCATAGCTGAAACTGGTCACGATCCGGTCATGGATATCGGGGATCAGCCGCCTGCCGACCTCGTCG
This sequence comes from Altererythrobacter chaiwopuensis, assembly GCF_054957755.1. Classification (NCBI taxonomy): domain Bacteria; kingdom Pseudomonadati; phylum Pseudomonadota; class Alphaproteobacteria; order Sphingomonadales; family Erythrobacteraceae; genus Altererythrobacter; species Altererythrobacter chaiwopuensis. The sequence continues at coordinate 66,727 of NZ_JBTXJG010000001.1, read as the reverse complement.
AGGATGCGTTTTTCGAGCACCGGACCGATCTGGTCCCAATCGACCGCCAGCTTGCCCATGTGGGCGACCGGCACCAGCGCGTAGAATGTGCTCTTGCCCTTGGGTGCCATGCTTGGATCGGTTACCGTGGGATGGTGCAGGTAAATGCTGAAATCCTGCGGCAGAACGCCACTGGTATAGATGTCATCCAGCAGGCCCTTATAGCGCGGACCGAACAGGATCATGTGATGCGGGATGCCGGGCCAGGTGCCCTCCAGCCCGAAATGGACCACGAACAGTCCAGGGCTGAAGCTCTTGCGCGAAAGCGACCTGGCATAATCATGCCCACGCTTGGTTCCGCTCAGGATATCGCGATAGGAATGCATGATGTCAGCATTGCTGGCCACTGCATCGAAGCGCTGCTTCCACCCGCTGGCAGTCTCGACCTCGCTCGCGCGGCAGCCGAGCGTGTGGACCTGCACCACCGGATCGCCGAGCCGCATGGTGCCGCCAAGCCGCTCGAAATGGCGCACCATCCCCGCGATCAGGCGATTGGTGCCGCCGCGCGTCCACCACACGCCGCCATCCATCTCAAGCTTGTGGATCAGCGCATAGATCGCGCTGGTGGTCATCGGATTGCCGCCCACCAGCAGCGTATGGAATGACAGCGCTTCACGCAGTTTTTCGCTCTTCACGAAGCTGGAGACCATCGAATAGACGCTGCGCCATGCCTGTTTCTTCACCAGCGCGGGCGCCGCCTTGAGCATCGATTTGAAATCGAGGAACGGCACCGCACCAAGCTTGAGATAGCCTTCCTCATAGACTCCGGCCGAATATTCCAGGAAGCGCTGGTAACCCGCGACATCCGCCGGATTGAGCTTGGCAATTTCGGCATTGAGGCTGTCTTCGTCGTTCGAATAATCGAAGTTTGTCCCGTCGGGCCAGTTGAGCCGGTAGAACGGCATGACCGGCATCAGCTCGACATCTTCGGCCATGTTGTGCCCGCTCAGCTGCCACAGCTCTTTCAGGCAGTCAGGATCGGTCACCACCGTCGGCCCGCCATCGAAGGTGAAGCCTTCCTTTTCCCAGAAATAGGCCCGTCCGCCCGGCTTGTCGCGCGCTTCGATCACCGTGGTGGTGATGCCAGCCGATTGCAGCCGGATTGCCAGCGCCAGCCCCCCGAATCCGGAACCGATCACGCAGGCGCTGCGGCCCTCGTAGCGGGCCGGATCAATCAGCGGTTTCGCCCTCAGCGGCGGCGTGAAAGGCGGGGTCTGCGTGGTCATCAGACTTTCTCCATGGCCAAGGGGTTACCCTTGCCGGCAAGCGCGCGGATTGCACGCGGGATAGGTACGGGCGGCTTGCCGATCAGGATGCGGGCCTTGTCAGGAAGCGTCGAGCGGCATGCGTAAAAGCGTTCGATCAGCCTTTCGGGCAAACCATAGAACCTTTGGAAAATGTCCACACGGCGATCAGGTTCCGCAGCCTTGAACAACATTCGGCCCAAGGCGCGGTAGATCGCCGTCTTGCGCCAGTGCGCGCGCGCGCGATTTTCGACGAAGGCAGCGAGCTGCGGCCCGGCGAGATCGCCGCGTGCAGCGATCGCCAGCGCGTTTTCGGCCGCGATCGGAAGGGTGTAGCTGGTGAGCGGATGGGTGAAGCCGCCGCGCGCGCCCGCCAATGCTACGCCGGGGACTTGCATCTGCTTGAGATAGGCGTTGAAATCACCCCCGGTGATGACCGGAAGAACGCCGGTTTCATGGCCTGCATCCGTGCCATCGGCCCACCCGTGGCGCTCGGCATAGCGGTCAATCCGTCCCGAGAGCAGGCGAGGGTCGAATTCAGGGCTATCGGCGTAGTAAGTGTCTTCGATGAACAGCTCGTGCGCGGCAATCGGCAGGACATAGACGAAGCGATAGGCACCGCCATTGCCCACCGGGGCACTTTGCGTGACGGCGGCGTCCATGATGACCGGGCGATTGATCCCGTGCGCAGCATCGAAGCTGATATGCCGGCCCATGAACACCTGCCAGCCGCCGCGCAAATGCGGTGTCGGGGCAAAGCCGCGGCAATCGATCACTGTGCGCGCCGTAATGCGCTCGCCGCCGTCGAGCATGACGCTTTCGGCATCCAGACTTGCCACGCTTGTGTTCAGCCGGATCGCGCCTTGTGGCAGCAGGCGCTGCAGCGCGAGGTGGAAATCTGCGCTGGTGAGCGAGCGGTAGCCGGTGTCAAGCACTCGGCGATAGGCGGGAAAAGTGACCTCATGGCCATTATCCCACTGCACCTGCCGAAAGGCTGCCAGCAGCGCCTCCCCCTCAGCCGAAAGGTCGCTCGCAAACCAGCTCCAGCGATGGTTGCCGCCCAGCATGGCGCCGCTCTCGATCAGTTCGATGCGGCATTCAGGCCGCGCGCGGATCAGCGCGAGCGCGATCAGCCCGCCGGCAAGCCCGCCGCCCACAATTGCCACATCGATCATGCGCCCGTTCATTACAATCCAGCCACTAGGGCAGCCAGGGTGATGGGGCAATCGCCTTGGTCGAGCGAGGCCATTGCGGAACGCAAGCTGACGCGCCACGTTGGCTAAAGGATTCAGGAGAATGTCCAGACCATGAAAATTCGCCTTTTGGCCGTGCCGCTTGCACTCGCCATGGTGGCTGCGCCGCTTTCAGCGCAAGCGGCCGGTGATGATGATGGCGCGCGCGGAGCGGAGCCTTCCGCCAGCCAGGAAGAAGGCCTAGCCCTGTCGATCGAGCCCCCGGCACGCCCCCGCTCGATCTTTGCGGGCGACTGGATCGCGCTGGGTGCGGGCTTCGTCTATGCCAATTCCTACAGCGGTTCTGACGAATCCCGCGTGTTTCCCGTGCCGGTCGTGGCCGGCAACTACAAGGGCATCGGGGTGCGTCCGCGCGCGGCCGGTCTGTCGTTCAATTTTCTCGAAACCATGCGCGGCGATGTGACTTTTTCCGCTGGCCCGATTTTCCGTTTTCGCAGTGATCGCACCGGAACCATCAAGGATGACGTAGTCGCAGCAGCTGGCAAGCTCGAAACCGCCATTGAACTGGGCGGGCAGGCGGGGGTGACCTTCAATGGTGTGTTCACCGGCTATGACCGCGTATCTGCCGGGATTGACGTGCTGTTCGACGTGGCCGGTGCCCACCGCGGCACAATCATCGATCCGGGCATCTCCTATTCGACCCCGTTGGGGCCCGGCGCGATTGTGGCACTGAGCGCGGGTGCACAATATGTCGATGGCGACTTCGCCGATTACTACTATTCGGTCACGCCCGTACAATCCGCCGCCAGCGGCCTGCCCGAATTCGATGCCGATAGCGGCTGGCACAAGGCCGGAGTTACGCTGGCGACGGGCTTCGACCTGAATGGAAACTTCCGCGACGGCGGGCTGATATTCGGCGGCGCGCTGGGTTATCGCCGCATGCTTGGCGATGCCGCAGCTACGCCGTTTACAAGCCTGCGCGGCGATGCCGACCAGCTCACCGCAATCTTCGGCGTGGCTTACGTATTCTAGCCTGAAACCTCGGCACAGGACCGACTTGCGTTCCGCTCCATCTGCGGGCATCACTGCCGGCAGATCGAGAGGAAAACCGATGAAATTCATCACCATGCTTGGTGCTGCGGCGGCACTGGCAGCCGGCCCGGCACTGGCCGATACCACCGTGATCCACGCCGGATCGGTCATCAGCGACGCCGCTGCCGAGCCCAGCGGACCCGCGACAATAACCGTCACCGCCGGGCGCATCATCAGCATCGAGGCGGGGCACCAGCCGTTCGAGGATGCCGATCGCTATGTCGATCTTCGTGGCAAGACGGTGCTGCCGGGCCTGATCGATCTGCACACGCATATCTCAGGCGATCCCAGCGGCGATTATTGGCGGGCGGCGGTGGATTCGCCTGAATGGTATTCGATGGTGGCGGCCAAGAATGCGCGCATCACCGCGCTTGCGGGCTTTACCACGGTGCGCGATCTGGGCTCGCGCAGCGACCAGGTGACTCAGGCGCTGCGCCGCGCAACAGAGCAGGGATTGGTTCCCGGGCCGCGTATCGTTACCTCGGGGCGGACCATCGCGATCGTCGGCGGGCATGGCGATACCAGCGGTTTCCGCAAGGAAGTGAACGATGCGCTTGCCAGCGGTTTCACCTGCACCGGCGCGACCGAATGTGCAGAAAAAGTGCGGTTGGCCTCGAAATACGGGGCTGACCTGATCAAGATCACCGCCACCGGCGGGGTGCTGTCGCAACAGGGGCGCGGGCTCGAGGCGCATTTCTCCGACGAGGAAATGCGCAGCATCGCGCGTACCGCGCAATCGCTGGGGCTCAAGGTGGCCGCCCATGCCCACGGCGCGCGCGGGATCGAAGCAGCCGCGAGAGCCGGGATCGATACGATCGAACACGGCACCTATATCGATGAAGCTGCGGCCAGGGCGATGCGCGAAAACGGCACAGTACTGGTTCCCACGCTGATGGCATTCCAGGGCATCAAAACCAATCTGGGCACGGGTTTCTATACACCGGTGGTGGAAGAGAAGGTGCGGGCAGTCGGCCCCTTTGCCGAAAGCATTGTCGAGCGCGCGCGCAAATGGGGGGTGAAGATCGCTTTCGGAACCGACGCGGGCGTCTTTCCGCACGGCCGGAATGCAGGCGAACTGGCGCTGATGCGCAAGGGCGGGATGAGCGACCGCGAAGTGCTGGCCAGTGCCACCACCACGGCGGCAAGCGTGCTGGGGATGGAGCAGGAAATCGGGCGGCTCGCCCCCGGATATTCGGCCGATATCATCGCGGTTACAGGCAACCCCCTGGCCGATGTCAGCCTGCTGGAAAATGTCGACTGGGTGATGGTGCGCGGCCGGGTGATCGAGTGAAACCCGGCGCGGCCTTTCAGTCGGGCCCGCTTGATCCGGAGGTTTGGCCCGTGCCGTTCATCGAACGGGCACGCAATTCATAGAGCACCGGGTGGCCGACGCGCGCCACTTCGTGAATTAGACGCGCCATGCAATGCTGCCATGCCCGAGTGGCGGCCATTTTTGACATAACAGGGGTGCATCCATGAAATTCATTCGCCCGTTTCTGCTCGCTACCGCCGCAATTGCCATGCCGGCGGCGCCAGCAGTGGCCGACCACCATGGCGGACAGCCGGTTGCCGCCCCGGCCAGCGAACAATCCGAGCATGACCAGCTCCACGCCCTGTTCGCGGATTCCGATGCGCGCGAACTGGCGCTCAATCCGCTCAGCCGCTTGTTTCGCGGCGATGACAAGGATGCGGACCGGCTTGGCGACTATCTGACCGATGCCCAGTTCCTGGCCAGCCGGACCGATACCCAGCTCAACCTCGCGCTGCTGGCACTGATCGACCGCACCAAACTGAACCAGACTGACCAGCTTGCCTATGACGTGTTCAAATACCAGCAGGAACAGGCGCTGCGCGGCCAGACCGATGAGCTGCGCGCGCTGACCGAGGTCCGCCCGGTCAACCATTTTTCGGGCTTCCACACTTTCTATCCCACCTTCGCCAGCGGGCAGGGCGCGGCGCCTTTCAAGACGCTTGCCAATTACGAAGACAACCTGTCCCGTCATGACGATTACATCGTGATTACCGACCGTGCTATCGGCAAGTTCCGCGAAGGCATGAAGAGCGGGGTGCTGGAAACCCGGCTGACCATCGACCGGGTAATCAAGCAGCTCGATACGCAGCTCGCCATTCCGGTGGAGGATTCGCAGTTCATGGGGCCGCTCAAGGTCTTTTCGGACGGATTCTCGCAGGCAGACAAGGATCGCCTTACTGCCGCTTACAAGGCCAAGACCAACGACATTTACAAGGCGCATGAGCGGCTGCGTGATTTCCTGCGCGACGAATATCTGCCGGTCGCGCGCGAAAACGTGGGCCTCAGCCAGATGAAGGGCGGCGAAAAGCTCTATGCCCTGATGATCGAGCAGACCACGACCTTGCCGCTAACCGCCGATTACGTGCACAATCTCGGCCTGAGCGAAGTGGCCCGGATCAAGGGCGATATGGAAAAGCTCAAGGCGGAGGTCGGCTTTGCCGGCACACTGAACGAATTCTTCGACTTCGTCCGCACCGACGCGCAGTTCAAGCCCGAAAGCCGCGAAGCGCTGACGCAGAGCTATTACGATATCGGTAAGCAGGTCGATGCAAAGATCGGCGAATATTTCTCGCTGCTTCCCAAATCCGAGCTGAAGATCCAGCCTTATGACCCGGCGATCGAGCAGTTCAGCGCTGGCGGCTCGTATCAGCAGGGCACGCCCGACGGTTCGCGCCCGGGCACCTTCTATTTCAACGCCTATGACCTGCCCAGCCGCCTGACCACGGGCAATGTCACGCTGTATCTGCATGAGGGCGCGCCGGGCCACCATTTCCAGATCAGCCTGGCGCAGGAGAACGATGCCCTGCCCGCGTTCATGCGCTTCGGCGGCAATACCGCCTTTGTCGAGGGCTGGGCGCTGTATGCCGAAACGCTGGGCTATGAGATGGGCTTCTTCGACGACCCATGGAACCGCTATGGCACGCTGCAGGACGAACAGATGCGCGCCATGCGCCTGGTGGTCGACAGCGGCATCCATGCCAAGGGCTGGAGCCGCGAACAGGCGATCGACTTCATGCTGGAAAATTCGGGCATGACCCGCACCGAAGTGGTGGCCGAAGTCGAACGCTATATCGCCATTCCCAGCCAGGCGCTGGCCTACAAGATTGGCGCGCTCAAGATCCAGGAACTGCGCCAGCGGGCGGCACAAGCGCTGGGCGACGGGTTCGACATCAAGGAATTCCATGCCCAGGTGCTGAACACCGGCGCGCTGCCGCTGGCGGTGCTGGAGGAGAAGATCGACCGCTGGATCGCGGCGAAGAAGGGGTAGCGCCATCGCCGCCGGGGTGGCGGGATCGTTGACGCAAACCCCGGCGCAGCGCGATCAGGCCAGTGCTTCGGCCAGGTTCTCGTATCCCGCCACGAAATCCTGCTTGAACTGCTGAACCACCTGCCCGGCAGAGGTCACTTCGCGCACCAGCCCCACGCCCTGGCCCACCCAATAGGAGCATAGCTCGCGCGCCTTGGGGTTGCCATTCACCGCCGCCTTGTCGATCGCGCGCAGCGCCGGTTCGGACAGTAGCATCATCAGCGGCATGGGCAGCGCAGGCAGGCCAGCCTCTTCCCACATGGCGTGCCAGCCGCTGCGCAACTGGCGGCTGTATTTGCCGGTGCGGTGCTTGGAACGGATCGTGTCGCGGCTGGTGGCAGCAACCATCTTGTCGCGGAACACCTCGTTCGTTTCCGCCTCGCTCGTCGCCAGCCACACGCTGCCGCACCAAGCGCCCGCAGCGCCCATTGCCATCATCCCGGCCATTTGCTTGCCGTTCATGATGCCGCCCGCCGCCAGCACCGGAATGTCGGCACCGGCCTGCTCGATCGCCTGCAGCACTTCGGGGATCAGCACGATGGTGGACACCTCGCCGCAGTGCCCGCCGCCTTCGCCGCCCTGCGCCACGATGATATCCACCCCGGCCTCGATCTGCTTCATCGCATGTTCCTTGGCGCCAACCAGCGCCGCCACCGGGATGCCGTGCTTCTTGCCCGCCGCGATCATCTGCGGCGGGGCGGTGCCCAGCGCATTGGCGATCAGGCGCACGGGGTGATTGAAACTCACCTCCAGCAGTTCCTGCCCCAGCGATGTATTGGGCCGCTGCGACCCGCCAAGCGGCGCGGCGGCATCTTCGCTGATCCCCGCCTCGCGCAGGATCTGCCGGGTGAAATCGCGATATTGCTGCGGGATTGCCGCGATGACCTCGTCTGCCGTCACCGATTGGTCGACCGCCTGCACCTCCGGGATCAGCACGTCGACACCATAAGGCTTGCCGTCGATGTGATCGTCTATCCACTGCAGCTCTACCTCAAGCTGCTCAGGCGTGAAGCTGACCGCGCCCAGCACGCCGAAACCACCCGCGCGGCTGACGGCGGCAACCACGTCGCGGCAATGCGAAAAGGCAAACAGCGGGAATTCGCAACCCACCATCTCGGTCATGCGGAACGGCATCGTTTTTCTCTCCTGTGGCAATTCGTTCTATCCATAGCGCAGCCTGCCGCAAGCGCGACATGCCACAATTGATTCTGGTCAATGAACCCCTGCATTATATGCTCCATCCTTGAACGTGAGAGGAGTGTGCCATGAATTCCATCGACCGCATCGAACCGAAGACAGAGACCCAGCATGTGGACGTGCTGATCGCGGGGGCGGGAATCTCGGGAATCGGCTCTGCCTATCACCTGCAGCACCAATGCCCGGGGAAAAGCTATGCCATCCTTGAGATGAAGGACACATTCGGCGGAACCTGGGAAACGCACAAATATCCCGGCGTGCGTTCGGACAGCGATCTTTACACCTTCGGCTATCGCTTCAAGCCGTGGGTGGGCGCACCGATCGCCAGCGCGGAGGAAATCCTCAAATATATGGGCGAGGTGATCGAGGAAAACGGAATCGGTGAGCACATCTTCTATGGCCACCGGATCACACGCTGCTCCTTCTCGCGGACAAGCAATTTGTGGACGGTGGAGGCGGTCCGGCTGGCAGACGGGGCACAGCGCGTGTTCACCTGCAAATTCCTGTGGATGTGCCAGGGCTATTACGACCATGAAACGCCCTACATCCCGCCCGAATGGCACAAGCGGGGGCTGGCGGATTTCAAGGGTGACTTCGTCCACGCCCAGCTGTGGGATCCGGATTATGACTATGCCGGCAAGCGGATCCTGGTGATCGGATCAGGCGCGACTGCGGCCACCGTGGTGCCCGAATTCGCCGATAAGGCCGCGCATGTCACCATGCTGCAACGCTCGCCGACCTATTTCTATTGCAGCGAAAACAAGAACGAGCTGGCCGACCGGCTGCGCGAAATCGGCATTGACGAGCCGACCATCCACCGCGTCGTGCGCGCGCAGATCATGCATGACCAGGATCTGATGACGCGGCGCTGCCAGGAAGAGCCGGACGTGGTGTTCGAAGAGCTGAAAGAACTGGTGCGCGCCTTTACCGGCAAGCCCGATTTCGAGTTCGAGCCGCATTTCACCCCCAAATACCGGGTGTGGCAGCAGCGGCTGGCCTTCTGCCCCGAAGGCGATGTTTTCCGCGCCGCGGTGGCAGGCAAGCTGACGGTCGTGACGGACGAGATCGAGCGCTTCACCGCAAAGGGCGTGCGTACCGCCTCGGGCGAGGAGATCGAGGCTGACCTGATCGTGGCGGCAACCGGTTTCCGCCTGTCGGTGATGGGCGACATTCCGTTTTTCGTCGATGGCGAACCGGTCGACTGGCACGATACCGTCACCTATCGCGGGATGATGTTCACCGGCGTGCCCAACATGGCGTGGGTGATGGGATATTTCCGCGCCAGCTGGACCTTGCGGGTCGATATGCTGGGCGATTTCGTTTGCGCGCTGCTAAACCACATGGATGAGAAACATGCCGCGCGGGTCGAAGTGGCACTGCGGCCCGAAGATGAGGGTATGGAGCTTCATCCATGGATCGAGCGCGACAATTTCAATCCCGGTTATCTGATGCGCGGGCTCGACAAATTGCCGCGCCGGGGTGACAAGCCCGAATGGCGGCACAACCAGGATTACTGGCGCGAAAAGGACGAGATACCCAGGATCGATCTCGATGCACCGGAATTCGTCTATAGCGGCCCGTGCCGTGAAACTGCTGACAAGATCGATATGGAACTGGCGGGCGGATAATCGCCGCAAGCCGCAGGGGGAGGATACAGGCGATGGACAGCACCTTCGATCCGGTCGCGTGGAGCTCCACGCTGCTTGGCGTCTTTGCGATTGCAGTTGCGGTTGGCGCGCTGAGAACGCCGGGCAAATGGGCGCAGATGGTGCTCGAAATCGAGGAATCGCCCGCGCTGCAATTGCTGTGCGGCTTTGCCGAACTGTTCATCGGCGCGGCGATCTATCTCATCAATCCATGGGATTCGGCTGACCTGCTATCGATGCTGATGAAGGCTATCGGCGGGCTGATGATGGCCGAGGCGCTGGTGGTGATGGCGATTTCCGACCTCTATTTCCAGACCTGGCTCAAGAATCTGGCGGCGATGCGCCGCGGCTGGCCCATCGCGACGCTGGTGATAGGCGCGGCGCTGGCGGGCGCGGGGATGCTGCGCTTCGTGTGAAGTAAGGTCTGCCGCGCACTGGAGACCTGACCTTAGCCAAGTTTGAATACGCGGCGGGCATTGCCGGAGAGGAATGCCTCACGGTTCTCGTCATCGAGGCCCAGTTCGTCGAGCTTATCAAGGCAGCGCGCAGGCGATAGCATCGGCCAATTGGTACCGAACATCACCCGGCTGCGCCCCGGCCCCTTCATATACTCGACAAAGGCAGGTGGCAGGCGGTGCACCGCATAGGCCGATGTATCGACATGGAAATTGGGGAATTTGATCGTCATGGTCAGCAATTGGTCGATCCACGGGAAGCCGACGTGGCCGCCAACAACCACCAGTTCCGGGAAATCAAGCATCACACGCTCGAGATAAGGCAGTGGCCGCCCGGTTTCTGATGTCAGCAGCGGGCCGGTATGGCCAATTTGGGTGCAGAAAGGCACGCCAGCATCCACGCATGCGGCATAGATGGGGTAATATCGCCGATCGTCGGGGGTGAGTTCCCACAGCCATGGCACCACGCGCACCCCGACAAAACGCTTGCCATCCACCCATTTGCGGATTTCGCGCACAGCCTCCATTGGCCTGTTCAAATTTACACTGGCAAGGCCGCGCAGCCTGTCTGGCGCGGTGTCGATCTGTTCGGAAACTTCCTCATTGCTGATCAGTGAGCCATTGGGGCCATACCATGCTGAAAGGATCGAAACATCGACGCCTGCCGCATCCATGGCATCTACTGTTGATGCAACTGTCGGAAGGATACGATCACTGTCCTGGCCGGTCCAGCGAAGCAGCGGTGCCAGCCATGGTTGTGCCGCCATCCGCTCGGTCGTGATTTGTGCCCAAACGTCAATCGCGCCCATGTTTCGAATCCTCATTGAATATAGTTTACTAGTGAAGTATATTTGCACTCGGGAATTGGGGCAAGGAAAATGAGCAAGCAAGGCACGGCCGCAGAAAGCCGCATTTTTTTCAACCTGCAACGCGCCGCGCATTCGCTGAAAAAGCGCGCTGATTATGCGTTGCTGGCTGAAGGTGAAATTACGACGGCACAGGCCGCCGCGCTGATGATCATCGGCCAGAGGGCGCCTGTCTCGCAGCGTGAGGTCGCCAGAATCCTGGAGCAGAATGAATCCGCGATGACAGCTATGGTCAGGCGGCTGATGGCGCTGGGCTATGTAGAGAGGCAGCGTGCGGCAGACGATGTGCGCAGATGGGATCTGTTGATCACGACGGCAGGGACCAATGCGCTCAAACAAGCCCGTGCAGCATTTGGCGAGGTAAATCGGGCGATTGAGGCCAGGCTGAGCCCGCATGAGATTGCCGAGCTTGCCCGCTTGCTGAACCTCCTGTCTGACCATGCAGATCAATCATAATTGATTTCTCTCCAGATCGCCCCGTTCACAGCTGAGTGAGCGCGGGATGCTGCGCTTCGTTTAGCGATCAAATGGCAACACAAACCTGGCCGGGTAAAGCGTGCCAGTTATTGCGCTGCTGCGGCTGTGCTGGCAGCGTGGGGCAATGACACGCAAATCCAGGCTAGTTGCCATGGCCCTGACCACTCTCGCCCTGCCGCTTGCTGCCTGCCAGACGATGCCCGAGGCTGATCCGCAGGCTCGTTTCTGGCAAGCACTGTCCAGCCATTGCGGCAAGGCCTATGCCGGGCGGCTGGTGTCTGACGAGGAAGCCGATGCCGAAATGCGCGGCGCCGCCATGGTGATGGAGCTGCGCGAATGCAGCGCCGCGCGAATCGCCATCCCGTTCCATATCCAGCGTGCCGATGGCAGCTGGGATCGCTCGCGCACATGGCTGGTCACTCGCACCGCCTCTGGCCTCAGGCTCAAGCACGATCACCGGCATGAGGATGGCAGCCACGATGCGGTGACGATGTATGGCGGAGACAGCGCGGCTGGCGGCGGCACCTCGCGGGCGCAGGACTTCGCGGTTGATGCGGAAAGCGTGGCGATGTTCCGCGCCAACGGGCTTGACCGCTCAGTCACCAATGTCTGGCGGGTCGAGATCGACCCCGCAGGTGAACACGGTGCGATTTTCGCCTACCAGCTGAGCCGCCAGCCACCCAACGCACGATTGTTCCGGGTGGAGTTCGACGCCACCCGTCCGATTGCGAATCCGCCCCCGCCTTGGCGCTGACGCAGGTCGGCTGAAAAGGTGCATGCGCCTATGGACCCGGTCAGGCAAAACGCCTAGACCACGCCTATCCCCGGGGAGCCAGCAGTCTGGCTGAGAGGTGTGGGTATGCTCCGCACGACCCGTCGAACCTGAACCGATTAGCATCGGCGGAGGGAGTGGATGGCGCGCGCATTCCCGCCACCACTCTCCCGCTGTGAGGAGAGTTTTCACATGGCCGACATCAACAGCAAGCTCGAAATAGGCGTTACCACCGGGCCGATCCGCGGCAGCCGCAAGGTCCATGTGGGCGCGCGTACCGGCAGCGGCATCCGGGTTGCCATGCGCGAGATCGACCTTGAGGGCGATGAGCCCAGCCTGCGGGTCTATGACACCTCCGGCCCCTATACCGATCCCGCAGCAACCATCGACATCCAGGCCGGCCTGCCCGCGCTGCGCCGCGAATGGATCATGGCGCGCGGCGATGTCGAGCAATATGACGGGCGCGAGGTCAAGCCGGAGGACAACGGCCAGCCCAAAGGGGGTTCGGGCCCAGACCGTTCGGGCGGCGTGCCCCCGTTCCCCAATGTGGTGAAGCGCCCGCTGCGCGCCAAAGCCGGGGCCAACGTCAGCCAGATGCACTATGCCCGCCGCGGCATCATCACGCCTGAAATGGAATATGTCGCCGAGCGCGAGAATCTGGGGCGCGAAACGGCGAAGGAACTGATCGCCGCCAACCGTGAAGGCGCGCAAAGCTGGGGCGCGCAGATCCCCGATCTCATCACGCCCGAATTCGTGCGCGACGAGGTGGCGCGGGGCAGGGCGATCATCCCCTCCAACATCAACCACCCCGAGTCAGAGCCGATGGCGATCGGGCGCAATTTCCTGGTCAAGATCAACGCCAATATCGGCAATTCGGCGGTGGCGAGCGACGTTGCGGCCGAAGTTGACAAGATGGTGTGGTCCACACGCTGGGGCGCGGACACGGTGATGGACCTCAGCACCGGGCGCAACATCCATGACACGCGCGAATGGATCGTGCGCAATTCGCCGGTGCCGATCGGCACCGTGCCGATCTATCAGGCGCTGGAAAAGGTTGGCGGCGTGGCCGAGGAGCTGACCTGGGAGATCTTTCGTGACACGCTGATCGAGCAGGCCGAGCAGGGCGTCGACTATTTCACCATCCATGCGGGCGTGCGCCTGCCCTATGTGCCGCTCGCGGCCAAGCGCGTGACCGGCATCGTCAGCCGTGGCGGCTCGATCATGGCGAAATGGTGCCTGGCGCATCACAAGGAAAGCTTCCTCTACGAGCATTTCGACGAGATCACGGAGATCATGAAGCAATACGACATCGCCTATTCGCTGGGTGACGGCCTGCGCCCCGGCTCCATTGCCGATGCCAATGACGAGGCGCAGTTTGCCGAGCTCTACACGCTGGGCGAGCTCACCCACCGCGCCTGGAAACAGGATGTGCAGGTGATGATCGAGGGGCCAGGCCATGTGCCGATGAACAAGATCAAGGAGAATATGGACAAGCAGCTGGAGGTGTGCGGCGAGGCGCCCTTCTACACGCTTGGCCCGCTCGTCACTGATATCGCGCCGGGATATGACCATATCACCAGCGGCATCGGCGCGGCGCAGATCGGCTGGTACGGCACCGCCATGCTCTGCTACGTCACGCCCAAGGAACACCTCGGCCTGCCTGACCGGGACGATGTGAAGGTGGGCGTCATCACCTACAAGCTCGCCGCCCACGCCGCCGACCTTGCGAAAGGCCACCCGGCGGCCAAGCTGCGCGACGATGCGCTGAGCAAAGCGCGCTTCGAATTCCGCTGGCGCGACCAGTTCAACCTGTCATTGGACCCGGATACCGCCGAGCAATATCATGACCAGACCCTGCCGGCAGAAGGCGCCAAGACGGCGCATTTCTGCAGCATGTGCGGGCCGAAATTCTGCAGCATGAAGATCAGCCAGGACGTGCGCGATTTTGCTTCGCGGCAGAACCAGGGCGCGGACGGCTTCATCGCCAGCATGCAGAGCGGGGCCGAAGCCGCCGCTGCGAGCCGCGAGGCCGCGCTTAAGGGAATGGCGGAGATGGCGGAGAAATACCGCGACGGCGGGGATCTGTATGTGAAAGCGGGGGACTAACCTTCCCCCATCCGTTCACCCCGCGCCCGCCAAAGGGACATCGACCATATGAAGCAAATTCTCATCCTTGTGCCAATCGCCCTGCTGGCGGCCTGCGATTCGCAGCCATCCAGCGAAGCTGATCCCGCCGCAGATGGCGGTTCTGCCACCACCACGCCCGCTCCACCGCAGGCGGACCAGCCATTGCCCCCGGAACAACCCGCCGCCTGGGATCTCGCCGCGAGCGATGAAGGCACGGTGCTGCTGTTCCCGGCCACGGGCGATGCGGTGATCAGGCTGTTCTGTCCCGCCCGCAAAGGCGAGATTCTCGTCAACGTCCCGGCTCTCCGCCCGATCGGCAGCGAGGAGCGGCTGAGCTTTGGCAGCGGCGGGAACGTCGAGGCACTGGTCGCCGATACGCGCGGTGACAGCCAGCGCGGCGGCGTGAGCGGCACCGGCGCAGTGCCGGGCAATCTTGGTGCGCTGATCGGCGGGCCGATCTCGGTCAACTATGGCGCGCAGAACAGCGGCCCGCACCCGGCACCGCCACCAGAGCTTGCCCGCGCCTTCATCGCCGCCTGCGGCTAGAGATGGAATGCTCCATCGCCAGCATGCAGGGCGGGGCCGATGCTGCCGCTGAAGGGCATGGCAGAGATGGCGGAGAAATACCGCGACGGCGGGGATTTGTATGTGAAGGCGAGTCACAATGAATGCGAGCGGCGTACAAGTCGCCACGCTTGCTCCTCTCGCCACCTTCCGTTATAACGCCTGTATGAACAAGCCGCTCAAGATTACCAAGATCGGCAATTCTGCCGGAATTGTCTTGCCCAAGGACCTGCTCGCCCATCTCGGGCGCGCGGTGGGTGATACCGTCTCGGTCGTGATGACGCCCAAGGGTATCGAGATTCATGGCGGCGATCCCGATTTCGAGGAGCAGATGGTCGCTGCACGCGAGGTGATGGCCCGGCGTAAGCGCGCGCTGCGTGAGCTGGCGAAGTAGTCATGGCTCAGAGTTGGCGTTGGGTCGCCACGGAAGCTGCCATAGCTGCACATGCCGAACAACTGGCTGAGCACGGCGGGGGTGAAGGGACACGTGACTCGGGTGCGCTCGAAAGCGCCATGGCGCGACCGCGCAATCTGGCGGATTACGGCGAACCGGACATTGCGGCGCTAGCTGCCGCCTACGCCTTCGGAATTGCCCGTAACCATCCATTCGTCGATGGGAACAAGCGGACTGCGGCAGTAGTCAGCGAAACTTTCTTGGCGCTCAATGGCTATTCTCTGGAAGCCAATGATGCCGAAGTTGTGGTTGCATTTGTTGCCCTCGCCGCCGGTGAGCTGAGCGAGGATGAATTGGCTGATTGGTTTCGCCAGCACCTCGACGCATGTTAACCCCCCGGAACCAGCTTCTCCACCAGCGCCCGCAGTTCGCTTGGGGTCGTGTGCCCCGCTACTATCTCGTGATAGCCGATCCCGGCCTTGCGCAGGGCTTCCTTCTTCACTGCATCGCGCGCGGCGGCGGTGCCCTGATGATGGCCGTTGCCCTGATACTCAAGCGCGTGGCGCACGCAGCAATGCTCATCCATCAGCGCGAAATCGACGCGCTTTGAGTTGACTGCGAGGTAGGCGTCCTTGTCTGGGCTGGCGAGGAATTCACCCAGTGAAACCTGCGCCATCACCTGCCATTTCGGATTGCGCGCGATCACCGCCTGGTCGAGCGCCACGAACACCTTTGCTTCGGGCCGGTTGAGCAAGGCGCGCTGCGTGAAAGCGGCGTTCATGACGGTTTGAAGCTGATCAGTGGCCAAAGGGAAGCCGTATTTCGCGGCTTTCTCTTGCGCTCTTAGTTTCTTCAGAGTCAGGCCGCCGTTCGAAGCCTTTCGGCCCCGCCAATAGGCCTTGCGCTTCTCGCGATCCTGCGTTTCTACGAATCGCTCCACGGCCATTCCAATAACCGCGCCCATGATAAGGACGATTACAAATGCAAATGGATGATCTTGAAGAAACTCCATTTTGCCAGGCTATTACATCATTTGATTAGAACAAGCTTAAATTGGAATTGGCATTGCTTGGACATGCACCCGTTCTATGAGTTCAGCCCTGGAATGCTGGTCCCCGGACCAGGTCCGACTTGCCGACCGGCAGGATAGGCTTTCCTACACGCCCCCATCCATGGCTTATCCTCACCGATGAGCGTTTTGTTTTTTGGCCTCAAGCGCCGGCGTTCGCATCCGCTCACTTGGCTTTCCTCGCATAGGCTCGGACGGCCGGCCGGCCTTGCGGTCGCTGAAGCGACCGGGGCATTTCCTACATGGCAGGTCTCCGTGTAACCCTCACGGATGACCAATCGCCCCAACAACACCCGCTGGACCGGCGAGAAGGCCGCGATGTTCCTCAAGGCGCTTGCCCGCACCGGCAAGGTCGCGCCCGCCGCTCGCGCGGTGGGCATGTCGCGCCAGGCCGCCTATCGCCTGCGCGCGCGGGCGCCAAAGTTCGCCGCGCTGTGGCTGACCGCGATGGAAGCGGCGCGGCAGCAGCAATTGGCCCAGTCGGGCGCGGGTGGACGCAGGCCGGTGCATCCTTTGCTCGACAAGGGGCCGGTGCTCGCCCGCGAGGTGACACCTCCCGCCCGCCACGATGACACTTCGGCCCGCCATGCGTCACGCTTTACCCCGCCAAGGTCACACAGGATGCGCACGGAATGACACCCACAGACCCTAGAGTTACACAATGCCGCTATTTACCTTTGGACCGTGTTCCATGTGTTCCATCTTGCAGGGCTGCGCCCCGCACAGCTACGCGGTGCCGGTGACGTATCGCACCACGTCGAGCGCATCGACTGCCAGCGAAATGCCGTCCACCACCAGATAGGCGATCAGATATTTGCCGAAGGTCGATGCCGGATCGGCGATTTCCCTGCGCTTCATCAGGATCCAGCCATAGACCGGGGTCCAGAACACCAGATGCGCCAGGCCCAGCAGGCGGACATAGCCATATTGATCGTAGAGCCAGTTCATCAGCATCGCCGCGCCGAAAAAGGCACCCAGAATGGCCAGCGCGGGCCAGCAGATCTTCCACGCGCCGCTATCGCCACGGCGGGCGACGAAAAACACCGCCGCCAGATTGACGGCCACCAACAGGCCGATCCATGCCTGCAGCCACAGTGGCTGCTGCATCATCGCCTCAGCGAGGGTGGGGGCGAGGGTGGTGCTATCATTCATGGTGCGACCGCTTTCGGTTGGGCGCGACTACGCGCGCGATTGAAGGCGGCACCTTATCCGCCGCACGAAGCAGGTCAATCGGCGATCTGGGTGCCGAACCTAACCGTTCTTCATATTTTCCAGGCCCTTGATCCCGCCGGGTTTCAGGCTGGGCTGGCTGGCATTCTGCTTAGGCCCCTTGTCCGCTTTGGGTTTTCGGATTTCTCGGCTTTTCTTGCGTTGACCCTTGGCCATCACGTTTTCCAATCAGGGCGGAATGCCCCATTCGATCTATATATGCAGTGTAGAATTGTGTCCAAACAAAACTTAGACGAAAAGAAATAATAAATAGTAATTGGTTGAAAATCAGAAATAAATGATTATATATTAAAGTGCTACCAGTCGTGAACGACGGTTTTTAATACTGAAATGTATTACCTTCTTTATTTTCCGCCTCTTAGCACCGTGCACAAACGGCCGTTTTTGGCCGCCTGCATGTGACAAAAGGAACTTTATCATGGCCTATTTTGGCAAGATCAAATCATATGACAGCGGCAAGGGTGCGGGCCTGATTACCCCTGAAAAGGGCGGCGATGCACTGCCGTTCAACAAGTCCGACCTGCAGCAGCAGGGCCAGGAACCCAAGATCGATCAGCGCTATGGTTATGAAACCAAGCAGGTCGATGGCGGCGCAAGGCATGCTGTGAGCCTCCAGATGGAGCAGGGTCAGAAGGAACAGGCCAGCTCGCCGCAGGCCTAATGTTCAACGCTGGCCGGGGCCGCTGTGACCAGTGTCCCCGGCTTGCGCTGTGAATCCTCCTTCATGCGCCACCACCGGAGCCAGCATCATGGACCTTAACGAACTGCTTCATGCCCACCAGGTCGCCGCCATGCGGGCGAGCGAGGCAGTTGAGGCGGGAGAGCGCCAGACGCAGTTTGACATTATTGCAAGCTATGCGGAGCGTATCCGCGAACACCGTATGGCTAACGGCGTTCCCGATACCAGCATCCCCTTTCTCGATGGCGAAACGCCGCGATCGGAACTTGCCCCATGACCATCAAGGCCGCCAGCATCGCTGATTGGGAAGACGAGGGAGGCGCGTTGAGCGCCTTTGCGGGTGCCCTGCCGGAAGGAATCACCACGAAGCTTGTCCGTGAATACACGGTCGGGCCGTACCGCTATACCGATCTGTCCCACGCGATATCCGAACGAAACCGCCAGGCGCAATCAATAGCTGGCTGAACGGATTTCGAACAACCATTTCCATCAGCGGCCCAACTTTACCAGCACCTTGTCCAGTTCCTGCAGGAATCGTGACCGGTCGGCTTTGCTGAACGGCGGCGGACCGCCACCGGCACCATCCATTCCGGCGCGCAAATCTTCCATGATCGCGCGCGTCGCAATCGCGCCGCCAATGCTGGCGGCGTCGAACGGTTTGCCGTTGTGCGCAAGCACCTTTGCGCCCGCCTTCAGGCACCGTTCGGCCAGCAGGATATCGGCGGTGATCACCACACTGCGCGCGTCGGCCTGTTCGGCGATCCAGTTGTCCGCAGCATCGAAGCTGCCATCCACCACCACGCGTTTGACCCGCTCGTTATCAGGAATCCGGAACGGGCTGTTGCTGACGATCCGCACTTCCACCCTGTGGCGAGTGGCCACGCGGTAGATTTCTTCCTTTACCGGACAGGCATCGGCGTCGACGAGAATGGTGACAGGCGCGGGCATGGCAGTAGGGCTTTAGCCTTGTGGGGGCCGATACCCAAGCTTTCCTACGCGCGCGGAATCTGGCCTAACCTGCGGCATGGAATGTTCGCAACGTGCTCCCATTATCCGCGCCCTTTCCATGCGCGTTTGGCCACGTGGCTTTTCTTTCCTTTGGAGCGTGTTCCATGTGTTCCATCCTGTAGGGTTATCTGGCTGCGCCGCGTCCGATTTCGCTGGATTTGGCGGCGCCAATCCCCATCTTGAATCAAGGAAGAAACGATAAGAGAGGAGCATCCCCCATGCAGTTCCAGTTCAATTCCGATTCCAGCGTGATGGGCACAGAAAATGTCGCCGAAAGGATCGAGGCGTCGGTTCGCCACCGTCTAGAGCGGTTCGAGGATCGCCTGACCCGGCTCGAAGTCCATGTCAGCGACGAGAACGGGCGCAAGGGCGGGGGGGATGACAAGGCGTGCACCATCGAGGCGCGCCCGCGCGGCAGCAAGCCGATCGGCGTTACTGCACATGCTGCCGATGTCGACACTGCAGCGCGGCAGGCTGCGGGCACGCTGGCCCAGCGGCTTGAGCGGCATTTTGGCAAGGCTGAACGGCACAAGCACGATCCCTCGCCCGACAAGGTGATGTAGCGCGCTGGGGTAGTCTAGATCTTGTTGCTTTGCTCGAGCTGATCGAGCAGATCTTCGACCTGCTGCTCGATAATGGCCGAACTGTCGCCGCCGCCATAACTCAGCAGCCCGCTGGAGAAAGTGGTGCCGAACGTGTCGGCCAGCGATTTGGTCTGCAACACACCAGAAGCGAACTCGCGCGTGGTGAGCGATTCGAGCGGGTGAATGAAGGTGCCCCACACCAGCTCTTGCGCCACGGCATAGCGGGCATCGAGCGCGGTATCGAAATTGGCCTGGAGCAGGCGCAGCAGTGCCTCTTCGGGCAGGGCTTCGGCCAGCGAGACGGGGGTGAGAATGCGCATGCGATCGTTGACCGGATCGGTCACCACCAGGATCTGCACCTCATCGATCGCAAATTGCCAGTTGTTGGCCTGGCGCTGCGCATCGGGATCGAGCGCTTCGATCACCTCGGCGATCCGATCCAGCGCCGCGCGCCGCGCGGGCTCGATGTCAGCCGGGGCCTGGGGCGCTGTCTCTTCGCTCTGGTCGGATGCCAGGTCCGAAAAGTCATCGAGCGGGCCGCTGTCTTGCGCTGGCGCATTGTCCTGGCTCAATGCGGGCGCCGCCGACGCCAGCAATGCAAGGCAGGCGGCAAAAGCCAGTGATTTACGACACACCATGATCAATCCCCCATGCTACATGGTGCCGGGCACCAGGGGCTGGTTCGCCGGAACGGAGGGAATTGTTACGTGCCGATCGGACCGGCCAGCCTATTGGCCCGATGGGTCAACGAAATTGCCTGCGCCGATATTGGCATTGACCACGCCGCCGTCGATCGGGATGGTGGTGCCCACCACATAATCGCCCGCGCGGCTGAGGAGGTAGATTGCGCCAGCGGCCATATCCTCGGTCACACCGATGCGGCCCGAAGGAATGCCCTTCTCCACCAGATCGGCGTTGTCGCGCGCGGCGCGGTTCATATCCGACGGAAAAGCCCCAGGGCCGATGCCGTTGACGATGATGTTCTCCCTGGCGAGCTCTGCCGCCATGCGCCGGGTGAGGTGGATCAGCCCGGCCTTCGACGCCTGATAGGGATAGGTCGGCCAGGGGTTGGTCTTCATCCCGTCGATCGAGGCGATCATCAGCACCTTCGCCGGTCGCTCGGGCGTGGCCGCCGCCTTGAGCAGCCCGTGCAGCTTCTGGGTCAGGAAGAACGGTGTCTTGAGATTGAGATCGACCGTGCGGTGCCAGCCTGCCTCGCTGAAGTCATCGAAGGGTTCACCCCATGCCGCACCGGCATTGTTGACAAGTATGTCGAGCTTGTCCTCGCGCGCGGCGATTTCGTCGGCGAGCTGCTGGATCCCGTCCATTTGCGACAGGTCGCCGACCAGGCCGATCACCTTGTCGCCCAGTTCCGCAGAAGTCGCGTCAACCTGCTCTTTCTTGCGCGCGACGATATAGACCCGCGCACAGCCTGCCGCGAGCAGGCCTTCGACGATCATCTTGCCGATCCCGCGCGATCCGCCCGTGACCAGGGCGATGCGGCCATCAAGGCCAAAAAGCGATTTCAGATCCATGTCTTGTGTCCTTTTCAGTATCCGCTCAGTTCCGCTACGCGATTGGCGTGGTAATAGGCATCGCCCAGGAATTCCTGCAGCGCGCGGTCGCGCTTCATGTACAGGCCGATGTCATATTCGTCGGTCATGCCGATGCCGCCGTGCATCTGCACGCCTTCACGCACCGCCAGGCCGGCCGCCTTGGCCACCTTGGCCTTGGCAACCGACGCCATCAGATCGGCCCGCTCGCTGCCCGCATCGAGCAATTGCTGCGCCTTGATCACCGCGGCCCGCGCGATCTCGACTTCGGAATAGAGATGCGCAGCGCGGTGCTGCAACGCCTGGAATTCGCCGATCAGCCTGCCGAATTGCTTGCGTTGCTTGAGATAATCGATGGTCATGTCCATCGCGCCGCGAGCAACGCCAACACCTTCGGCTGCCGCGCCAACGCGGCCCGCCATCAGCAGCTTATCGAGTACCGCGCGTCCGCCGTCGACTTCGCCGATCACGGCATCGCCATCGAGATCGACATTGTCGAATGTGGTGTGCGTCGCCATCGAGCTGTCGACCAGCCGCACGGCATCATGGCTCATGCCTGCCGCGTCCCTGGGAACCGCGAACAGGGTAATGCCATCGGCGTCAGCATCGCTGCCCGATGTGCGCGCGGCGACCACGATCATGTCGGCGCTCGCCCCGTGGATCACGAAGTCCTTCTTGCCCGACAGCTTGAAACCGTTGCCCGATTTTTCCGCCTTGCAGGCAACCCGCTCTGGCCGGTGCTTGGCGCCCTCGTCGATCGCGACGGCAAACACGCTATCGCCAGAGATAAGTCCGGGCAGGTAACGCCCGCGCAGATCCGCGCTCGCTTCGCTGAGTGCGGTTGCCGCCAGAACGGAGCTGGTCAGGAAAGGCGACGGAGTGAGATTGCGGCCGATTTCTTCCAGCACGATGCCGGCTTCGACATGGCCCATGCCCAGCCCGCCATCCTCCTCGCCAACGAGAATTCCGGTGAAGCCGAGCTCGGCCATCTGCTTCCACAATTCGTGGCCGAAGCCGTCCTTGCAGGCCTTGTCGCGCCAGTGACGCAGCTGCTTGGGAATCGCGCCTTCCTCGGCCATGAACTGGCTGGCGGTTTCGGCCAGCATCGCCTGATCTTCGTCATGATAAAGCGGCATGGCTCAGGCTCCCGGAAGGTCAAGAATGCGTTTGGAAATGACGTTCAGCATGACTTCGCTGGTGCCGCCCTCGATCGAATTGGCCTTGGTTCTCAGCCAGTTGCGTGAAGGCTTCCCGCCACCCGTTTCCTCGCTGTCCCATTCAAGGCTGCGCGATCCGCCCGCGCTCATCATCAGTTCGTGGCGGCGCTTGTTGAGCTCGGTCCCGGCATATTTCATCATGTTAGGCTGCGCCGGATGCGCCTTGCCGACCTTGATCTCGTCAAGAAACTTCTCGCCCATGCAAGTATAGGCCAGGGCGTCGACATCGAACATTGCCAGCTCTGCCCGCAGCATCGGATCGAGCTCACCCGCATGACGCTTCATCGCCGCGCCAATCGCAGCGCTGCGATCATCGCCGCCCGCGCCCGAGATCATCTCGCGCTCGTGTCCGAGCAGATATTTCGCCACGTCCCAGCCGCGGTTGATTTCGCCCACGTAGCCGGGGCAATCCTCGCCATAGCTCTTGGGCACGCTGACATCGTCAAAGAAGGTTTCGCAGAACGGGCTATTGCCGCTGATCAGCAGGATCGGTTTGGTGGTGACACCCTGGCTTGCCATATCGAACAGCATGAAGGTGATACCCTGATACTTGTTCTCCTTGTCGGTGCGGACGAGGCAGAAAATCCAGTCAGCCTTGTCGGCATAGGAGGTCCATATCTTCTGGCCGTTAACGACCCAATGGTCGCCCTTATCCTCGCCGAAGGTCTGCATCGAGACGAGGTCTGACCCGCTGCCGGGCTCGGAATAGCCCTGGCACCAGCGGATTTCGCCGCGGGCGATTTCGTTCAGGAAACGCTGCTTCTGACCTTCGGTGCCGAAGTGAAGCAGCGCCGGGCCAAGCATCCATATGCCGAAGCTGGAGAGCGGCGGACGCGCATTGATGCGGTTCATTTCCTCGCGCAGAATTTTGGCTTCGGCAGCATTGAGCCCGGCTCCGCCGTATGCCTTGGGCCAGGCCGGTACGGTATAGCCCTTGTCACGGCAGGCCTCGAACCATGCCTTTTGCGCATCGCACTTGAAAGTGGCGCCCCGGCCGCCCCAGAAAATGTCCTCATCGCCGCGCACGGGCTGGCGCATTTCAGGGGGGCAATTCGCTTCAAGCCAGGCGCGGGTTTCCGCGCGGAAAGCTTCCAGATCGGGGGTTTCAGACATGGGGCCGACTCTCCTCTCACCTCTATTGGTTGACGCTTACGTTAGGGTGATTCGGGTCGGGGTCGCAAGCACACTTATGATAGCCAGCCATGCCGTAGCGTCAGCAAGCGAGCCGTTGACGCGCGCTTGCCCGCGCCTAAGCTGGTTTCAAAATGAAATGGGAGAGATGTGGCATGCGATTCTCTAACAAGACCGTGGTGATTACCGGCGCGGCCTCGGGCATTGGCGAGGAAGCGGCCAGGCTTTTCGCGCGGGAAGGCGCTATCGTGATCGCCAGCGACATCGATGAAGCGAACGGGCAGCGGGTGGCAGATGCAGCTCAAGGTGACGTGCGCTTCAGGCGCTGTGATGTGTGCAAACCTGCGGAGATCAAGGCGCTGATGGATGATGCCGCCGCCGAGACTGGCGGGATCGACGTACTGTTCAACAATGCTGGCGCAGGCGGGGCCCGTCCGCCGATCAACGAGATCGAGCCCGACGAATGGGACAGCACCATGGACCTGCTGTTGCGCTCAGTCGCAATGGGCATCCGCTATGCCGTGCCGCATATGAAGGGGCGGCCGGGTTCCTCGATCGTCAACGTATCCAGCGTTGCTGCAGTTGGGCCGGGCTATGCCCCAACCGCCTATTCGGTGGCCAAGGCGGGCGTGCTTCACCTGACCAAGATGGCCGCTGCCGATCTGGCGCAATTCGGGATTCGCGTGAACGCGATCCAGCCCGGTTTCATCATGACCAATATCTTCACCCGCAATCTCGAAGTGTCTGAGGAGCAGAAAGTACTGGCCAAGGATGCGTTGCGGCAGATGAGTTCGAACGCGCAGCCGGTTGCGCGCAGCGGCGAGGCGCGCGACATTGCCGAGGCATGCGCCTATCTCGCCAGCGAGGCAGGGAGCTTCCTGAACGGCACCTCGCTTCTGGTTGACGGCGGTTTGACGCTCGGCCCGCGCTACAGCTGGGACCCGGAGGAACCGGGCGTCTATGACCCGCTCGAAAGCATGGAAGAGCAGGCCCGGCAGAACGGCGCGGTATGAACAAGGCAGCCCAACCACTCCCCATGCGGATCAAGCTGGCCAACGGGTTCGGCTCGGTCGCCTTCGGGGTCAAGGACAACGGTTTTTCCGTATTCCTGCTCACCTTCTACAATCTGGTCCTGGGGATGGAGGCGTGGCTGGTCAGCGTCGCGCTGGTCACCGCCTTGCTGGTCGATGCCTTCGTTGATCCCTTGCTGGGCAATCTGTCCGACCGGACCTACACGCGTTGGGGACGGCGCCTGCCGTGGCTTTACATCGCACCTATCCCGCTGGGCATTGCCTGGTATTTTCTATGGTCCCCGCCGGTCGACGGACCGCCCAGTTTCTGGCTCCTGCTCGGCATGGCAATCTTGATCCGGCTGTTGCTGTCAGCCTGCGAAGTGCCGTCGGTCGCGCTCGTGCCAGAGCTGACGCGCGACTATGACGAGCGCACAACGCTGTTTCGCTATCGCTATCTGTTCGGCTGGACCGGCGGGCTGGCGATCCTGTTCCTGGCCTACAATGTGTTCCTGCGCGACGGACTGCTCAACCGTGACGGCTATGTGGTTTACGGCGCGGCAGGCGCTGTCATGATCGTCATCACGACGCTGGTTTCCGCAGCTGGGCAGCACAGCCGCGTGGCGCATTACCCGGACAGCCGACCGCCCCCGTTTTCATGGCGCAGCGCATTTGCCGAGATCAAGGAGGCCTTTGCCGAGCGCGCCTTCCTGATCCTCTCGGCCGGCGCCGTGGCAGCCTATGTCAGCCAGGGGATGACCTTCGCCCTGTCGAACTATCTCTATTATTTCGTCTGGGAATTCGACGAATCCGCCCTGGCGATCTATCCCTTCATCCTGTTCGCCAGCGTGGTAATTGTATTCCTCACGCTCAGCGGATTGCACCGCCGCTTCGGCAAGGCAAAAGTCGCCACTGTCACCACGATGCTTTCAATGGCCTCCTGGCTAACCCCCTACGGGCTGCGCTTGCTGGGGCTTTGGCCGGAAGTCGGCAGCGATATTTCCACCGCTTTGCTGTTCGCATTCGTGCTGGTCAGTAACACCTTTGGCGTGATGGTGATGGTGTCCGCATCGTCGATGGTCGCCGAAATCGTCGAGGCCTTCGAGGAGAAGACTGGACGGCGCGCCGAAGGGTCATTCTACTCGGGCAACTGGTTTATGCAGAAATGTGCGACCGGACTGGGAATTCTGGCGGCCGGGCTGATCGTTTCGCTTTCCGGCCTGCCAAGCAACGCACAACCGGGTGCGGTCGCGGACCCCATTATCGATAGCCTGATTGTACAATACTGCTTGGTGGTTACTATCGCCGGGCTGATATCGGCCTTCTGGTTGGCACGTTTCCCGATTGCCAGAGAGGATCACGAGGCCAGGCTTGCCGCACTGGATTCGGCTGCGCGTGCAGACCCCGATGCCCATGCCCTGATGCCATGAGCCGCCATAAATGAGAGCTTGGCGCGGTCCCGAGGGCGTGCCACGATCAACCACAAGATTCGATCACTGAATCATCTGACACACAGGAGAACGCACCCATGGATTTCGAACCCACCGAACGGCAGCAATATTGGCGCGACCGGGTGCGCGACTTCATTGAAAGCCACGTGCGCCCCGCAGTTCCGACCTACAAGGCGCAGGATGCAGAAGGCGATCGCTGGAAGGTGATCCCGGTGCTGGAGGAGCTCAAGGCCAAAGCGAAGGCCGACGGCATCTGGAACCTGTTCATGCCGCCGCGCAATGACAGCCACCACCACGTCGATGATACTTTCGAATTCGAAGGCCCGGGCCTGACCAACCTTGAATATGCCCTTTGTGCCGAGGAAATGGGCCGTATCGGGTTTGCCAGCGAAGTGTTCAACTGCTCCGCGCCCGACACCGGCAACATGGAAGTGTTCCACCGCTATGGCACGCGCGAACAGAAGGAAGAATGGCTGGGGCCGATCATGAACGGCGAAATCCGTTCGGCCTTCCTCATGACCGAACCCTTCACCGCTTCATCCGACGCGACCAATATCGAAACCCGGATCGAGCGTGATGGTGACGAATATGTAATCAACGGCCGCAAGTGGTGGTCGTCCGGCCTCGGCGATCCGCGCTGCAAGATCGCGATCGTGATGGGCAAGACCGATTTCAGCGCCGGCCGCCATGCCGCGCAATCGATGCTGCTGATGCCGATCGACACTCCGGGCGTGAACATCCTGCGCCATTTGCCGGTGTTCGGCTATGACGATGCGCCGCATGGGCACATGGAAGTCGAGCTGAAGGACGTGCGGGTGCCGGTCACCAACATGCTGCTGGGCGAAGGGCGCGGCTTCGAGATCGCGCAGGGCCGGCTTGGCCCGGGCCGCATCCATCACTGCATGCGCACTATCGGCGTGGCAGAGGAAGCACTCGCCAAGATGTGCCGCCGCCTGCAGGAACGCGAGGCGTTCGGCAAGCCGATCTACAAGCATTCGGTGTGGGAAGAGCGGGTCGCCCGCGCACGCATCGATATCGACATGACTCGCCTGCTCTGCCTCAAGGCTGCCGACATGATGGACAAGGTCGGCAACAAGAGCGCCAAGCAGGAAATCGCCATGATCAAGGTGCAGGCCCCGAACATGGCATTGAAGATCATCGACGATGCAATCCAGGCCCATGGCGGCGGCGGCGTGTCGGACGACTATGGCCTTGCCAATGCCTATGCCCACCAGCGCACCCTGCGCCTGGCTGATGGCCCGGACGAGGTCCACTCGCGTTCGATCGCGCGGATGGAATTCGCCAAGCATATGCCCCAGCCAGGGCCAACCGCCAACGCCCTGCGCGATGGCAAGGGGCCGAGCATGGGTGGCGACGATCGCCTCAGCTCGGGTGACATGGGCGTAGCGCGCTAAGGCCAGGCAGGGAGAGAGACTTTGACAAAGGCAGCCATTCTCGAAGCGCCCCGACAGGGCCTGGTCATCGGCGAAGTCAAGATCGCCGATCCGGGGCCGCATGAAGTGCTGATTGACACCAAGGCCTGCGGCCTGTGCCATTCGGACCTGCACTTTATCGAAGGCACTTATCCGCACCCGCTTCCGGCCATTCCCGGCCATGAGGCGGCGGGCGTGGTGCGTGCGGTGGGCAGCGAAGTGAAAACGGTGAAGCCGGGCGACCATGTCGTTTCCTGCCTTTCCGCATTTTGCGGTCACTGCGAGTTCTGCGTGACCGGGCGCATGGCATTGTGCCTGGGCGCGGATACGCGGCGCAGCGCCGATGGGGCACCGCGCATTACCCGCGCCGATGGCTCACCCGTCAACCAGATGCTCAACCTCTCGGCCTTCAGCGAACAGATGCTGATCCACGAGCACGCCTGCGTTTCAATCGACAAGGATATGCCGCTGGATCGCGCCGCCATTCTCGGCTGCGCGGTGACGACTGGTGCGGGCACGATCTTCAATGCCTGTTCGGTGGTTCCGGGTGAAAGCGTGGCGGTAATCGGTTGTGGCGGCGTCGGCCTTGCAGCAATCAATGCCGCCAAGATCGCCGGGGCAGGGCAGGTCATTGCAGTCGATCCAATGCCGGAAAAGCGCGAACTTGCCATGGTGCTGGGTGCAACCCACACCGTCGATGCCATGGCCAGCGATGCGGCGCAGCAAATCATCGCGATCTCGAAGGGCGGGGTGCACCATGCCATCGAAGCCGTCGGACGGCAGGCCTCTGCGGATCTATCGGTGGCGAGCCTGCGGCGTGGTGGCACGGCCACGATCCTCGGCATGATGCCGCTCGACTGCAAGGTGGGCCTTGGCGCGCTTGACCTGCTTTCGGGCAAGAAACTGCAGGGCGCGATCATGGGGATGAACCATTTCCCGGTTGATCTTCCTCGCCTGGTCGATTTCTATCTGCGCGGGCTGCTCGACCTCGACACGATTATCGCTGAACGAATTCCGCTGGAACGCATCAACGAAGGATTTGAAAAGATGAAGGGCGGCCATTCGGCGCGTAGCGTGGTGGTGTTCGACTGATGGCCGACGAGCAGCCAATTGATTTTGACAAGGAAATGGTCGGTACCATCGAGGTGCCGGAGCAGGATCAGCTTGATCTTGAGCGTTTGACCGCTTGGTTCGAAGCCAATGTCGATGGCTTTGCAGGGCCGATGAGTTACACCAAGTTCAAGGGCGGGCAATCCAACCCGACCTACCGGATCGACACGCCGGGAGCATCTTACGTGTTGCGACGCCAGCCGTTCGGCAAGCTGCTGCCGTCCGCTCACGCCGTAGACCGCGAATACGCGGCAATGACCGGGCTTTATCCCACGGGTTTCCCGGTGCCGCGCACCTTCGGCCTGTGCGAGGATCCGGATGTGATCGGCTCCAAGTTCTTCGTGATGAGCATGGCCGATGGACGAAGCCTCTGGAACGGTGCGCTGCCGAGTTGCACGCGGGACGATCGCCGCGAGATCTACCATTCGCTGATCGACACCATTGCCGACCTTCACCTCAAGGACCCTGAGGCGATCGGTCTTGGCGATTACGGCAAACCGACCGATTATTGCGCGCGCCAGATCAACCGCTGGACCAAGCAATACAAGCTTTCCGAAACCGAGCATCAACCCAAGATGGAACGGCTGATCGAATGGTTGCCCGAAACCATTCCGCCGCAGCACAATTCCAGCGTCGTGCATGGCGATTACCGGCTCGACAATGTGATCTTCCACAAGACAGAGAACCGCGTCATTGCGGTGCTCGACTGGGAGCTATCGACGCTGGGCGATCCGATCGCCGATTTCAGCTATCTCATGCTCAACTGGCACAACCCGGCCGATGGCCGTGCGGGCCTGCTGGGCCTCGATCTCGACGAACTCGGCATCCCCTCGCAGGATGAGGCGGTCGAACGTTATGTGGCGCGCACCGGCTACCCTGTGCCGCCGATGGACTGGTATTTCGCCTACAATCTGTTCCGGCTGGCCGGGATCATGCAAGGGATCAAGAAACGCGTGATCGATGGCACCGCCTCATCTGCCCATGCCAGGCAAATGAGCGAACGGGTGACCCCGCTGATCGAGCGCGCATACGAGTTCGCGCTGGCAGCGGGCATGCCTGAATAAACCCGGCAATTCGGCGTCAGAAATCGGCGCTGAAGCTGATCATGGCGCCCAGATCGGCAGGTTGATCGGCATAGTGCCCCGGTTCGTGGCGATAGAACAGGCTGGCCGCGCCCCGGCCCGATAGCAATGGGCCTTGCCAGGCGAGCTCGCTCACTATTTCGCGGCCTTGCGGCGCTAGCGACAGGCGTTGCACGGCAAAGCTGGCGGTTTCAGTGGCATAATCGTAGCTGGCGGGCAGGTAGAGGCTGAGTCCGCCGCTTTCCACCCGCAACGGCTGGCTGACTCGCAGCCCCAGCGTGTCGCCGCGCGCGATCGCACCGCTGCGCGTTAGGTCGAACGCCCAGGCCCGGCTGGCAAAGCCAGAGCCGTGGGCAATTACGTCGCCATGCTGCGGCCGGGTGAAGCCAAACCTCGTTTCGCCGCCCAATGTCCAGCCGCGGCCCACTTGCCAGCGTCCGCCACTATCGATGAAAATCGTGTCTGCCCCGCCTTGCGCCACTGCTGGATGAAACCTAGCGCCCAGCACGCTGCGCTCTTCGCGAAGCCAGCTCATCCCCAGGGTCGCGGTCAGCGCACCGAAATCACGGTCGAGCGCGAGCCCGAAGTTTTGCGTCGGGAAACGCTCGCGCGGGCGGTAGATCGCTTCCTCGAACCTCGGCGCGTAACCAAGGCGCGCGTCTCCGCTCTCGGCATGGAAAGTCACCCCCCATGGGCCCAGTTCATGACGCAGCGCCAGCGCCGCCGTTGCGGCCTGAAAGAAGCCCGCATCGCTGCGGGTGCCGGGTGCGATGCGAAACGCGGCTGTCGATCGTCCCTGTATCTGCGCCACCAGTCCATCTGCACCCCGGGCAAAGGCAATTCCCAGCTGGGTGCCCGGTGCGATGCGCGTCGCCACGCGCGCCGCCAGAACCTTGGCGCGCTCGGCATCGTCAGCCGTCAATTGCAACGGCCCGGACCATTCGAGCCCGGCGGCACGCGGACCGTCACCGATATGGAACGCCAGCACAGTTTCCCCGCTGCCTGCCGCGATATGCCTTCCCTGCCGTTCTACGGCTCCCCCAAGCCGCGGGACCACGCTCGACCCGGCAATGCCTGTGGCCAGATCGAAGCCATAGGCCCGATCATATTTGTCGGTGACGATCGTTGCCAGGCTTTGTCCGCCTAGCGCATCCCCCATCGCGGGTGAGGCAATCGCGATCCGGTCGCTCAGTCCCATGGCGGTCTGTTGGCCCGCCAGCGTGGTTGTGCCAGCCGGGGCAATCGCGCGCGCAATATCCAGGATTCCCCGCCCGAACAGCGCATCGGTGCCGGTCGCCCCGGCATCCACCGCGCTATCGAGCAGTATCTCCACAATCTCGGCGCCGGTAAGATTGGGGAATGCCTGCGCCAGCAGGGCAACCGCGCCCGCTACTTGCGGGGCGGAAAAGCTGGTGCCTGAAAACAGGGTCACGAATTGCTGGCCGTTGATGTTTTCGACGAATAGCTGCCCGTCCTGGTAGACGCAGCAAATCCGTTCTCCGCGCGCTGTCAGGAAAGAGGCCTGCGCAATCCCCGCGCGATTGCTGAAATCGGACAATTGGCCATTGGCGTCAATCGAGCCGACGATAATGACATTCCCTCCACCTGCCTGGAGCAGGCTGGCGGCAAAGGGATCTGGCTGGTCAGGATCGATCGCGGGGTCGCTCCCGTCGCCGGAATTGCCCGCCGAAACCACGATCACCACTCCCGCACTGGCGGCGCGCGCTATAGCATCGAGCAGGATTTGCGATGCGGCCCCGCCGCCAAGGCTGAGGTTTACCACTGCGGCGCCATTGCTCACTGCCAGGTCGACACCCGCTGCAATCGCGCTGTCGACAAACTGGCATCCCAGCGATGGGTCCTGCGGCGTGTCGGCGGTGCAGCTGCCCGGCTCGTCGGCCCTAAGGGCCAGTACCTGTGCATCGAAGGCGATGCCCAATATGCCTGTATTATCACGCGCGGCGGCCGCGACCATGGCAACATTGGTGCCGTGATCGTCGATACCGTCAACGCCGCGATTGCCCGCTACATCGGTGGAGGCGGGGTGAATGCGCCCGGCGAATTCGGGGCTGTCACTGTCAATCCCGCTGTCAACGATTGCGATTATCGACCCTTGGCCGGTGATCCCGCCTTCCCATGCCGTAATGGCATTGTGAAAGGCTGGCCCGTCGGAATCGCGCAATTCCTGGGTGTTGAAGCTGGTTGGCGTTGGCGATGGCGTGGGAGTTGGCGTGGGTGTCGGAGCGGGCGCCGGAGTGGGGGTGAGGGGCGGAGGTGTGCTTATGGAGCCAGGGCTGCTGCCACCACCGCACGCGGCCAGCAGCGCGGCAGCAGAAATTGCCCCCAATTGGTGCGGACCGAAACGGCAAAACGAAGCGAGCACAGGCATTGTGCGACCTTCCTAACCCTGCCCCTGCAAATGCCAAGTTTAGGCCTTGGGTTATCGTAAGAGCAAGATTTTCTACGCGCCTCGGCACTTGCCGCCACTTGAGCCCCCCGCTAGCAGCGCGAGACGAACCTAATTCTGCCCGTGGAGTGCCCAGTATGTCCAGCGAACTCGTCAATGCCATCGAAGAAGCTTGGGAACGCCGCAGCGAAATCACCCCGGCGGACCAGGATCTCCGCGTCCTGGTTGAAGAGGCGATCGGCATGCTTGACAGCGGTGCAGCCCGGGTGGCCGAACCTGACGGCGAGGGCGGGTGGAAAGTAAATCAGTGGCTCAAGCAGGCAGTGCTGCTGTCATTTCGGCTCAGCCACAACCGCATCATGGAAGGCGGCTCTGCCGGCGAGGCCGCCTATGACAAGGTGCCGAACAAATTTGCCGGTTGGGGCGATAATCGCTTCAGCGAAGCCGGTTTCCGGGTTGTGCCAGGTGCGGTGGTGCGGCGCGGCAGTTTCATCGGCAAGGGCGTGGTGCTGATGCCCAGCTTCGTCAATATCGGCGCCTATGTCGATGAAGGCACCATGGTCGATACCTGGGCCACGGTCGGTTCCTGCGCGCAAATCGGCAAGAACGTGCATATTTCGGGTGGTGCCGGGATCGGCGGCGTGCTCGAACCTTTGCAGGCAGGCCCGGTGGTGATCGGCGACGGCGCCTTCATAGGTGCGCGTGCGGAAGTGGCCGAAGGCGTGCGCGTGGGCGAAGGCGCGGTGCTTTCGATGGGGGTTTACCTCGGCGCATCAACCAAGATCATCGATCGTGAAAGCGGCAAGATCTACCGCGGCGAAGTACCCCCCTATGCCGTGGTCGTGCCTGGCGCGCTGCCGGGCAAGCCGCTGGCCGATGGCAGCCCCGGCCCCTCGCTTTATTGTGCGGTGATTGTTAAGACCGTGGACGCGCAAACCCGCGCCAAAACAGGGATCAACGAACTGCTGCGGGATTGAACCAGACGATAGATTTCAGGAACAATCCCGCTCACCATCCGTAACCAAACGTGCCATTTGTACGAATTACGGGAAGTGGGAGAAGACCATGGAAAACAGAGACGGTAAAGTCCACATTGAGGATGACGAGGCCCGCGCTGCCGTGGGCAATACCGGTTTGCGCTGGGTTCTGGGCATCGGCCTGACTTTGGCAATCATCGCCATGACGCTGGTATGGGTAATTCCGGCGCTCACTGCCTGATCGCTATCCGGCGTTGGCGGGAGTTTCGATAACCGGCGCATTTTGCTGACTGGCGGCAAATTCTTCGGCTCCACGCAGCGCCTTGAGCGCATTGCGCA
Source organism: Altererythrobacter chaiwopuensis (assembly GCF_054957755.1). Lineage (NCBI taxonomy): Bacteria > Pseudomonadati > Pseudomonadota > Alphaproteobacteria > Sphingomonadales > Erythrobacteraceae > Altererythrobacter > Altererythrobacter chaiwopuensis. The sequence goes on along the minus strand of NZ_JBTXJG010000001.1, from coordinate 33,043 downwards.
GCGAGATTTTTTCCAGATCGGCCTGGCTGTAACCGCGCCGGGCCAGTTCTTCGAACAGCGCCGGATAGCCTGAGACATCTTCCATGCCCACGGGGCCGGTCGGCATCCCGTCATAATCACCCCCGATCCCGATATGGTCGATCCCGGCTACGCCGCGAATGTGATCTATATGGTCGGCCATGTCGGCAATGGTCGATTGTGGCGCCGGATTGGCATTGTCCCAGGCCTCCATTCCCGCAGCGACACGATCAGGCTGGCCCTGGAACAGAGCCGCAAGCCGGGCGTTTTCAGCCTTCTGCGCCGCCTGATGCTGGCGCAATTCCTCGGTGATGAACCATGGCAGGGCGACCACCATCACCACCCCGCCGTTTTCAGGCAGGCGGGCCAGCACGCTGTCGGGCACATTGCGGGCATGGCCGTTCACCGCCCGCGCGCCGGAATGGCTGAAGATCACCGGAGCCTGCGCAACATCGAGCACATCGTGCATGGTCTTCTCGCTCACATGGCTCAAATCGACCTGCATGCCGATGCGGTTCATCTCGCGCACGACATTGCGTCCAAAATCGGTCAAGCCATCATGCTCGGGCGTGTCGGTGGCGCTGTCGGCCCAGGGCGTGTTCATCGAGTGGGTCAGCGTCATGTAGCGCGCGCCCAGATCATACATCTGGCGCAGCACGGCAAGGCTGGAACCGATCGAATGCCCGCCTTCCATACCCAGCAACGAAGCGATCTTGCCCGCTGCCAGCGCCGCTTCGACATCATCTGCCGTCAAAGCCAGTTGCATATCATCGGGGTTGCCTGCAACCAGCCGCTTGGCGACGTCGATCTGTTCGATCGTCATCTGGACCGCCTCGGGTTCTTTGAGTGAGGCTGGCACATAAACCGACCAATATTGCGCACCCACCTTGCCACGGCGCAGGCGTGCAAGATCGGTGTGCATTGTGGCTCCTTGCGGATGAGTGGAGCCGGTTTCGCCGGTATCGTGGAAGTCAAACTGGTTGATGACATTACCGAAACGCGAACGAAGCTGCATCGGTACGTCATTGTGCCCATCCCATACCGGCGCCGCGTCCAGCGCGGCCGAGGCCACTTCCTCGGCAGTTTGCGCGGCAGCGACTGTGGGGATGACCACCATGGCGGCGGCAACGCATAGCGTGAACGGTTTCATCAAGGACTCCCGCAGATGATGTTTCGAAACAAGTATGTCCGGCGCGCCATTACGCATGCTGGCACGCTGGAATTCAGGCGCAAAGCGCGGATGACTGCAGATTGCTTCAACAGCGAAGACACGACCCTGCGCGCCAGAAATGGCGCTTGCCGCACGCGCGGCATGCCAACACGGGGTGAAGGGACGGTGCCTCCCTGATGAGGCAGGCACCGCCCGATCAACTTATCAGCTAAGGTGCTTTGAAACCGCAGCCGTCATCTTGAACATCGAGATCTGAGCGTTGCCGATCACCGCGCCAAGCTTGGCATCGGGATTGATCTGACGCTTATCCGTCTTGTCCTGCAGGCCATTGGCCTTGATGTATTCCCACACTTTCGAAGTGACTTGGGCGCGGGTCAAAGGACCCTTGCCAATCACTGCCTCCAGAGCGGGCGACAGGGTCACGGGCTTTTGCAGCGCGTTTCCAGCCATGTTCAATTCCTTTCCTTGTTATGGCCGTTACAATTCGGCGTCGTCATCTTCCCGGTCTTCCTCGTCATCCTGCGACCGGGTGTATTGGGCAACCAGCAACGCGCTGGCGACAACCTGCCCTTCCATCGTTGCGAGCAGGTCTTCCCGCGATGCCCCCGGCATGAGGGTCAGCGGCAGTTCGAGCGCAAACAACTGGAATACGAAATAATGGGTCTCACCGTCCGGCAGATCCGGCAGCAGCCATTCTGAATTGCCAAGCGAGTTCTTGCCGGTGCGCGGCGGAACTTCGCCTTCGAGCAGCTTGCCGCGCTGGCCCGCAAGACCCCACACCAGCCAATGGCAGCGGGGCTCTGCAGCACCGGTGGTCGCATCTTCGACTATTACGACCAGTTCCTGCGCGGCTGGCGGCGGGGCCGTCCATTCGAGCGGTGGGGCAACCGCATCTTCCTCGTCTGCGGTAAAGCAGGGATCGAGTTCGGCGCCCGCGCGAAAGGCGGGGCTGGTCAGTTCGAACCCGCCGCGCCCCAGCGAACGCTCATTCCCGACGCGCGCAATGGCCAGCCCGCCGTGGCGGGCGGCGGGCGGCAAGGCGGATTGGAGCCATTGAGGCAGGTCGGTCACGTTACTGAAGTCCCTCTCACGCAATATTTGAACCCAAAACTAGGGGTTTCCATCCGGCGTGACGAGGTGATTAAGGCAAATTTACACCGGTTTTGGGCCCGAATCTGTGGGTAATTCGGCCTGAAACGGCGAATTCCCCCCTTGAGGGCCATTTGTGCGGGGATTGCCCGCTTGTCGACATGTCGGCATTCTGTGCGCGATCCAAGCCTCCAGTCGCCGGATCCGGTCAATCGAAGAGGGACAAAATGGGTATCGGTCGCACAACCCTAACCGCCACGCTGGCTTTTTCGCTCGTAGCCTGCGGCGGTGGCGGAAGCAGCCCTTCTGGCGGCGGCGCTACGCCAACACCCACGCCTACGCCCACACCCACGGCTTGCTCGGTGCGCGATCGCCAGGACTGGAGCTTTGCCGTCATCGATGAATGGTATCTGTTCCCGACCCTGCTCAACCGCAATGCCAATCCGGCAAGTTTTGCCACAGTGCAGGATTATATTGATGCGTTGGTTGCGCCGGCGCGTGATCAGGGGCGTGACCGCTTCTTCACCTTCATAACCTCGAAAAGCGAGGAAGAGGCACTGATAAATTCGGGTGCCAGCGCGGGCTTTGGTGTGCGGTTGGGTTATGACACGGCCAACAACCGGGTATTCGTGATCGAGGCTTTCGAGAATGCGCCCGGCTTGGCTGCGGGGCTCGACCGGGGCACGGAACTGCTCGCCATCGGCACCAGCAGCAGCAATCTGCAATCGGTCTCCTCGCTGATGGCCGCGGGTGGCCCGCAAGCTGTGATCGATGCTTTGGGGCCATCCGATCCAGGGGTGACGCGCGTCATCCAGTTCCGCACCGCAGCCGGGGCAACGCTTGAGCGAAGCATCGCCAAGACCAACTTCTCGCTTGACCCGGTGTCTGACCGTTATGGTGTGCGGATCATAGACGATGCAGGCAAGAAGGTTGGCTATCTCAACCTGCGCACCTTCATCGTAGACAGTGCGGATGCTGATCTGCGGGCCGCGTTCCAGCAGTTCAAGGATCAGGGCGTCACCGAACTGATCATTGACTTCCGCTATAATGGCGGCGGTTTGGTGCGGATCGCCGATCTGATGGGTGATCTGATGAATGCCGGCAGGATCGGGCAAGTCTGGTCGAAGACCATTGTGCGCGATTCGAAGGCGGCACAATTCAACGAAACAACCAATATCGCTGTACAACCGCAATCGATCACGCCCACCAAGGTCGCCTTCATCGGGCGCGGCGGCACCGCATCGGCCAGCGAGCTGGTGATCAATTCCATGCTGCCTTACCTTGGCAACAACGTTGCGCTGGTAGGCGCCAATACATTCGGCAAGCCGGTTGGCCAGTTCGGCTTCGACCGCGACGAGTGCGATGACCGCTTGCGCGCAGTCACTTTCAAAACCGTGAATGCGGATGATGCAGGCGACTATTTCGGCGGGCTGGCCGATGTCGTGCCCAACACCTGCCGCGCCAATGACGATATCTTCACTCAGCTGGGCGAGCCGACCGAGGCGTCAATCGCCACCGCGCTCGATTTTCTTGCCGGTCGCAGCTGCACCGCCATCGCGGCCGAGGGTGTGCGCACCACGCAGGCTGCGGGCGCAGAACGGCTCTTGCTACAACCCCGGCGCCCAAATGCCGCGCAATATCAGGTCCCAGGATTGTTCTGACGCTAATCCGCGTTCGCATCGGTGCGCGTGAACAGGAACACCAGGAAACCGAAGGCGAACAGCGCATCGCCCGCCAGTACCGCCGCGATCAGCGAGCCGCCTTCACCGGCAAATTCGCGCGGGCCAAGCAGCGCAACCACGCCAACTTTCCCCAGCACGCCCGCCCACAGCACGCGGCCATAACGCAGCGGATCGGTCGCCACGATCAGGTAGACCAGCCCGAAGGAAAAGACGAGCAGGCCGATGGTCCGGCCGTCGATCGTCGATTCGGGAACCAGCATGCCCGCCAGCCCGATCGCAAAATTGTATGCGGCGGCAATCCAGAAGAACATCCGCCAGCCGCGCCCCGCATCTCCATGTGCATTCATGTTCAAGGTGCTCCTTCGCCCGTGAAAGGTTGTTGGTCAGTATAGGCGCAGCCATTGAGCTGCGTTTCGTCGATGGTGATCGTGACCGTGTAGGGATAGCTGCGGTCGCTCATATGGTCGGAGCATTCGCCTGGCGTGACCGCCATCAGCAGTGGCGCACCATCCAGCGTGCCGCTGAAACCCAGCCCGCCATTGCCGGCAAACCGGGAGACTTCGATGATTGTCCCCTCGATGTTCTCAGGCGTCGAATAGGTCATGGCCGAACCGGCAACTTTGGCGCTCCAGAACGGCTCGTTGCCCAGCGCCTTGATCGTCTCGTTTTCGCCTATGCCATCAAACTGCGGCACATCGCCCGGTGCCGGGTCGGCCCCTTGCGAACACCCTGCCAGCAGCAACAAAGCCGCAGCTGTGATTGGCTTCGTGCCTGCCATTGAAGCGATTCCCCTACCCCGTCTCTAAGGTGGCAGTTAAGCCATTGCGCCTGTTGCGTCACCCCCCCTGTTGCTAACGGGTAGAGTTTTCGGCGGTGTGTGTTTTGGCTGAATTGCCAGGGTTGTTTTCGCGCAAGATACTGGAAAGATCTGCCTGCAAGTGCCAAGGCGCCCCGCAAAGGAGCTCAAGGATGGCCGATAGCAACGAAGACTATGTCTACGACGAGGTAAGCGGTGAATGGATGCCTGCGTCCGAATTCGCCGCCGCGCAGGCCGCAGCCGATGCCGTTGAGGTGCGTGACGCGGTGGGCAATCTGCTGGCCGATGGCGATCAGGTGACGTTGATCAAGGATCTCGAGGTCAAGGGCGCGGGTCAGACGCTGAAGCAAGGCACGCTGATCAAGAGCATCCGGCTCACCGGTGATGCGCAGGAGATCGACTGCAAGTATCCCGGGATCAAGGGGCTGGTGCTGCGCGCGGAGTTCGTCAAGAAACGCTAGGGCCGCCGACTGGCTATTTGCAGCGTCGCCGCTACTCCATCAGTGTGCGCACGAACGGGATCAGGCCGGTCTGGCGGGTGCGGCGCATCCTTTCGGCGTGCAGGATTTCCCGCACCTTGACGAAGCATTGGTCTACATCGTCATTGACCACGACATAGTCATATTCCGCCCAGTGGCTGATCTCGCCGCGGGCGCGCTCCATCCGGGTGTCGATCACTTCACCGCTATCCTGCCCGCGGCTTTCGAGGCGGCGGCGCAGTTCGGCCAGGCTGGGCGGCAGGATGAACACGCTCACAACGTCTTGCTGGTCTTTCTGGTAGAGCTGCTGGGTGCCCTGCCAGTCGATATCGAACAGGAAATCCTGCCCTTCTTTCAGCCCCTTGCGGATATAGCCCTTGGGCGTTCCGTACCGGTAGCCGAACACCGTCGCCCATTCGTAGAATTCGTCTTCGGCGATCATCCGGTCGAACTTTTCGTCACTTACGAAATGATAGTCGATCCCGTCGACTTCGCCCGGGCGGCGCGGGCGCGTGGTGGCTGAAACCGATAGCTTGACCTCTTCATCTGCCATCAGCAGCATGTGCGAGATCGTGGTCTTGCCCGCGCCCGAAGGCGAGGAAAGAATGAACATCAGTCCGCGGCGTTGGAGAGCATCTTGGTTGGCCATGTGTGCTGTTGGCGCAAAGCGGGGGGTGGAATCAAGTGCACTGCAGCGCGCAATCGACCTATTTCTTGCGTCCGAAATCGACCGTCACGACGTTTGAGCCGTCATCGCCGCTGGGCGGGCTGTCATCATCGCCGTCAACGGACCCGTCATTTTGGGCATTGTCATGCGCTTCAGGCTCAAGGTCGGGCGCTGTGGCCTGAAACTGCAGACCGAAATCGACTGCCGGATCGACGAAAGCGGTGATCGCGCTGAACGGAACGTTGAGCTTGGCCGGAATCTGGTTGAAGCTGAGCCCGACGGAGAATCCGTCTTCGCGAACTTCGAGATCCCAGAACTTGTTCTGCAGCACGATCGTCATTTCATCGGGAAAACGTTCGCTCAGCTGCGGCGGTATGGAAACGCCGGCGGCGCCGGTCTTGAAGGTAATGTAGAAATGGTGATTGCCCGGCAATTCGCTGCCCGATTGCACGATTTCACCCAGAACGCGGCCCACCACCGCGCGCAGGGCTTCCTGCACGATTTCGTCGTAAGGGATCAGGCTATCAGGCGTTTCTTCACTCATATCGCGTGAATCGTGGCGCTGTGCGCGCCGCTGGTCAAGCGGCAATCGACACACTTGTTGTGGATCGCGAATGCTTGCACGCGGCGGCAGAGCGCCTATAGCGCCCCCATGCGCACTGGCAGGATCGAACGCAATACCGCCGAAACCAGGATCCTTGTCGAGGTCAACCTCGACGGGACAGGCAATTATGACGTTGCCACCGGGATCGGCTTTCTCGATCACATGGTCGAACAATTCTCCAAGCACTCGCTGATCGATGTCACAATGAAGGTGACGGGCGATCTGCACGTCGACCAGCATCACACCACTGAAGACAGTGCGCTGGCGCTGGGCCAGGCGATCACCCAGGCGCTGGGCGACAAGGCAGGTATCGGGCGTTACGGCACCGCCTATTCGCCAATGGACGAAACGCTTAGCCGGGTCGCGCTCGACATTTCCGGGCGCCCCTATTTCGTATGGAAAGCCGGCTTCACCCAGGAACGCCTCGGCGAATGGGACACCGAGCTGATCGAGCACTGGTTTCATTCGGTGGCGCAGACTGCAGGGCTGACGCTGCATATCGAGCTGCTTTACGGCACCAACAACCACCATATCTGCGAAAGCATCTACAAGGGCTTCGCCCGCGCGATGCGCAGCGCAGTTGAGCTTGACCCACGCAAGGGTGGAGCGATTCCGTCAACGAAGGGCCAACTGGGCGGGTAGAATGGCCGAGGCTCTGGCCCTGATCGATTACGGCGCGGGCAATCTCCACTCGGTGCACAACGCACTGATGGCTGCGGGAGCCGAGCATGTCGCCGTCACCGACGATCCCGATCTGGTGCGCGGCGCGCGCCGGATCGTGCTGCCTGGCGTGGGCAGCTTCAAGGCCTGCGCCAAGGGGCTGCGCTCCATTCCCGGCATGGTCGAGGCGCTGGAAGAGCGGGTGTTGCAGCACGGCGTGCCGTTCCTGGGCATCTGTGTCGGGATGCAGCTGCTTGCCACCCGGGGGCTTGAGCACGGCAGCACGCGCGGGCTCGGCTGGATCGGCGGCGATGTTGAACTGATCGAGCCTGCCGATCCATCGATCAAGGTGCCGCATATGGGCTGGAACGATGTCGCCCTGCTGCCCCATGCGCGCAATCATCCGGTGCTGGAGGAAGGCGAAGCCTATTTTCTCCATTCCTATCACTTCGCGGTGAGCGAGGGGCATGACGTGGCGGCGATGACCGATCACGGCGAGGGGCTGGTTGCAGCGGTTGCGCGCGACAATATCATTGGGGTGCAGTTCCACCCCGAAAAGAGCCAGGCCTATGGGCTGGCGACGCTGCAACGTTTTCTGGAGTGGCGGCCATGATTGTGACCGCGGCACCGGCCCACTCCCCCGCCCAGCCACCCGATAGCTTGACTGTCACCATATCGGGTGGCTGGGCGGGGGAGTGGGCTGGCACCGAGCGCGAGAGAAATTCATGATCGTCTTTCCGGCCATCGATCTCAAGGGCGGCGAAGTCGTGCGGCTGGCCGAAGGCGATATGGATCGCGCCACCGTCTATGGCGACAACCCTGCCGCCCAAGCGCTGATCTTTGCCGAGGCGGGGGCGCAGCACCTGCATGTGGTCGATCTTGATGGCAGCTTCGCCGGCCGGGCCGAGAACCGCGAGGCGGTGGAGGCGATTGTCGAGGCTTTCCCCGGCTATGTCCAGCTGGGCGGCGGCATCCGCACACGCGAAGCGGTGGAGGGCTGGTTCGACCTTGGCGTGGCGCGGGTGGTGATGGGCTCCGCGGCCTTGAAAGACCCTGAATTCGTGAAGGACATGGCACGCGAGTTCGAAGGCGGGATCGTGGTCGCGGTCGACGCGAAAGACGGCATGGTCGCGACCGAAGGCTGGGCCGAAGTCTCCGACGTGCCGGTGGTTGATCTGGCGCGCAGGTTCGAGGATGCAGGCGTCGCGTCGCTTCTCTTCACGGACATTGGCCGCGACGGAATGCTCAAGGGCTGCAATATCGACGCCACTGTGGACCTTGCGCGCCGGGTCGATATTCCGGTGATCGCCAGCGGCGGGGTCAAGGGACTGGACGACATTCACGTCCTTTCGCTCCACGCGCATGAGGGCATTGAAGGCGTGATTACCGGGCGCGCGCTTTACGAGGGACGGCTGGACCTCGCCGCTGCGATCGCGATGGGCGCGCGGGCATCATGACAGTCCGCATTCGGGTCATACCATGTCTCGACGTTGCCGATGGGCGCGTGGTCAAGGGCGTGAATTTCGTCGACCTCAAGGATGCCGGTGATCCGGTCGAACAGGCCAAGGCTTATGACGAGGCGGGCGCGGACGAACTGTGTTTTCTGGATATCTCCGCCAGCCACGAAGGGCGCGGCACGTTGCTCGATATCGTGCGGCGCACGGCAGAAGTGTGCTTCATGCCGCTGACCGTGGGCGGCGGGGTGCGCTCGCCTGAGGATGCACGCGCGCTTTTGCTGGCGGGCGCCGACAAGGTGGCGGTCAATTCCGCCGCGGTCGCCCGGCCGGAGGTGGTAGCGGACATTGCGGCGAAATTCGGCAGCCAGTGCATGGTCGCCAGCGTCGATGCCCGGCGCACCGGTGAGCGCAGGTGGGAAATCTTCACCCACGGCGGACGCAAGCCGACCGGGGTGGACGCGGTGGAACATGCGGTGCGTTTGGCACAGCTGGGTGCGGGGGAACTGCTCGTTACATCGATGGATGGCGACGGCACGCAGGCGGGTTACGATCTCGAGCTGACCCGCACGATTGCAGACGCGGTCAATGTGCCGGTGGTCGCCAGCGGCGGTGTCGGCACGCTCGAGCACCTCGTGGAAGGCGTGACCAAGGGCCACGCCAGCGCGGTGCTGGCGGCGTCGATCTTTCACTTCGGCACCTACTCGATTTCGGATGTACATGCGGCACTCCGCGCTGCAGGCTTGCCCGCGCGCGGCATCTAGCCGTTGAATTGTCGTCATCGCGAGCGTAGCGAAGCAATCCAGAGCGTCACGCGATGCGGCTTTCGATTGTCGCGTCGCTTCGCTCCTCGCAATGACGAGAGTTGAACCGTGTCAGACATCCTCACCCGACTTGAACAGACTATCGCCGCCCGGCGCGCCGCCTCGCCCGATTCAAGCTATGTCGCGCGGCTCAACGCTGCCGGTTTGCCCAAGATCGCGCAGAAGCTGGGCGAGGAGGCGACCGAGGCGGTGATTGCGAGCCTTGCCGGAACTCGGGAAGATCTGGTGGGCGAAGCGGCCGATGTGCTGTTCCACCTGCTGGTGCTGCTCGGCGCAAAGGACATTGCGCTGGCCGATGTGCTGGCCGAGCTTGACCGGCGCGAGGGCACTTCGGGCCTTGAGGAGAAAGCGAACAGGAGCGAATAGTCATGCCGATCGACGCGACCCAGCCCTATGATGACAATAATATCTTCGCCAGGATCCTGCGCGGCGAAATCCCTTCGAACAAGGTCTATGAAGACGAGTGGGCCTATGCCTTTGAAGACATCAACCCGCAGGCCGAGATCCATACGCTGGTGATCCCCAAGGGGCGCTATGTCAGCTGGGACGATTTTTCCGCCAAGGCACCGGATGAGGAAATCGCCGGTTTCGTGCGCGCGGTGGGCGAAGTGGCGCGGATGAAGGGGCTGGTCGAGCCCGGATACCGCCTGCTCGCCAATATCGGCGGGCATGGACATCAGGAAGTGGCGCATCTGCACGTGCATATCTTCGGCGGGCACCCGCTGGGGCCGATGCTGGCGAGAAGGTCGTAATTCACCGCAATTCAGACTCGTTTCGTCGGTTTGCCTTGCGGGGTGAGTCGTGCCTCAGCTAGAGCGCTTTTCAGATGATCAGGCCCAATCCTCCCGGCGGCTGTTTGGACGGCGCGCGGCACCTTTATGCCGTACGGGTTTATTATGAGGACACCGATCTTTCGGGCATCACCTATCACGCCAATTACCTGCGCTGGTTCGAACGTGCGCGCAGCGACCTGCTGCGCATGCTCCACATTGACCAGCGCGCCGCGATCGAGGCGGGAGAGGGCGCCTATGCCGTGTCGGAGATCAGCCTCAAATACCTGCGCCCGGCAAAGCTCGATGATGATGTGCTGATCGAGACCACCTGTACCGAACTGCGCGCGGCAAGCTGCCGCATGCAGCAGCGCGCCTTTCGCGGCGATGAGCTGCTGTGCGAAGCGACATTGCGCGTCGGCTTTATCTCGCCCGATGGCCGCCCGCGCCGCCAGCCCGATGAATGGCGCACAGCCTTCAAGCATTTCATGGAAGATACTCTCGCATGACTGCCAGCCTGCTTTCCCTACTTGCCGCCACGCCCACGCGAATTGATCCGCTCGAGCTGTTCCTGGATGCAGATATCGTAGTGCAGGCGGTGATGGTCGGCTTGCTCCTCGCCAGCGTATGGGTGTGGACGATCATCGTTTCCTTCAGTCTGCGGATGGGCAAGCTCGAACGCGGAAGCCGCGAATTCGAAGGCGATTTCTGGGACGCCGAGGAATTTGACAGCCTCACCACCGGGCGTGCGCGCAAGGATCTGCCCTCTGCCCGGGTCGCGGCAGCGGGGCTGAGCGAATGGAAACGTTCGACACAGCATCCACCGGTTGATCGCGACGGCACGCGCCAGCGGCTGGCCAGCGCGATGGAAAGCCAGGTGGCGAAGGAGGCTGACGATCTATCCGAACGGCTCAACTTCCTCGCCACGGTCGGCTCTGTCGCGCCCTTCGTGGGCCTGTTCGGTACGGTGTGGGGCATCATGAACAGCTTTTTCCAGATCGGGATGCAGGAAAGCTCTTCGCTTGCCGTGGTCGCCCCCGGCATTGCCGAGGCGCTGTTTGCCACCGCAATCGGCCTGTTCGCCGCCATTCCTGCGGTAATTGCGTACAACCGCTTCAGCCACCGCGTGAACCGTTATGAGTCGCGCCTGCAACGCTTTGCGGACAAGTTCCACTCCGCGCTGAGCCGCGAACTGGATAAGGCCTGATGGCTATGGGTCTGGCCTCTTCCGGTTCGCGCGCGCGCCGTTCGCGCCGCGCGCCGATGGCCGAAATCAACGTCACCCCCTTCGTCGATGTGATGTTGGTGCTGCTCATCATCTTCATGGTCACCGCACCGCTGCTCGCCTCAGGCGTGCCGGTCGAGCTGCCTGACAGCCGCGCCAACCCGATCGACCAGACTCCCGACCAGGTGACGATCAGCATCGATCCCACTGGCACGATCTATGTGGGGGACGAACGGGTCGAGGCAGGCAGCTTGCCGGGTGCACTGGCGGCGATTGATCGCGGCGCCGACGGCAAAGGCCCGGTGATCGTGCTGCGCGGAGATCGCAGCCTGCAATATGGCCGGGTGATGGCGGTGATGGGCGAGCTCAACCGTGCAGGCTTCAATTCGATCTCGCTGGTCACCAACAGTTCAGTTTCACCGCCATAGTCGGTGTGACTGCGATGGAAACAACCGCTCTGAGGCAGGATGAGAAGGTAGGCCTGGCAATTGCGCTGGGCTTGCACCTGGCGCTGGCCGGAGTGCTGCTGTTCCAGCCAGGGCCAGGCGAAGGGCTCGAAGTGCCCGAACGCATGACGGTCAGCCTCACTACCGACGTTGCGCTGCGCTCCACCGCGCCGCAGATCGCGGCCGATAGCCGAGCGGCGCTGGCGCCTACAGTGGCTGACGAAGCCCAGGCCCCGGTCGAGGCAGCGCCCGATGCAGCGAAGCGGCCAGACAGGCCGCCACCGCCCACGAACAATTCGCGCGCTGCGGTTTCCCAACCCGTGCGCCAGGCTGCCCAAACCCCGCCGCGCCAGGCGACCGGAACGCAAGTGGGCGAGAACTTCCTTGAAGGCGTGGGCTCCAACCGGGCCTCTGATGACACCCGCATCCCTGCCGAAGAGATCGGCCGCAGCGCACGCGCCAGCCTGGTCCAGGCAATCTCGCGCCAGATCAAGCCGCACTGGAACGCGCCCTCGGGCGTGGATGCTGAATTGCTGGTGACCGAGCTAGCCTTTGAGCTTAATGAGGATGGCAGCCTGAAGGGCCGGCCGCGAGTGCTGCGCCAGACGGGCGAGACCGCCGCCAATCGCCCGCAAAAGGCACTGCATGCCGAACGTGCGATCCGCGCGGTTCAACTCGCCGCGCCGTTTGACCTGCCTGCCGAGTATTACAACGCCTGGAAGTCGATCCGGGGCGCACGTTTCGATAGGAATCTCTCTCAATGAAAACTCTTGCACTCGCCTTTGTCGCCCTGTTGTTCACCGGTCCGCTCGCGGCGCAGAGCCAGGATCTGGGGCAACCAGTGCCCGAAGGTGGGCAGGTAGAAACCACCGGCGTTGAAGCATCGGGAGAAGATGCCGACGCCGGGCTGACTTTCACTGTCACCGATGAAAGCGACTGGGCCGATCTCAGCATTGCCATCCCCGGCTTTGCCGCTGACCGCGATGTGGCCACGCCTGCCAATGCCGATGGCACCGGCGCGCTGGGGCGCGAGATCGCACGTGTCATCACCGCCAATCTGCAGAACAACGGGCTGTTCCAGCCGATCGGCCCCAACGGGCTGCCGCAACCCGGCTTTGCCGAGATCACTGCGCCCGCCTGGGGCAACTGGCGCGGGCGTGGGGCGGAAATGCTGGTGCACGGCTATGTCCGTGCACGCGGCGACGGCAAACTGGTGATCGGCTGCTATCTCTACGATGTGGCGCTGCAGGATGAGCTGGTGCGCGAAGGCTGGGTGGTTCCACCAGCTGACTGGCGGCGCGCAGCACATAAATGTTCGGACATCATCTATGCCAGGCTGACCGGTGAAAGCCCGTTCTTCGACAGCCGCATCGCTTACATCGCGGAAACTGGCCCCAAGGACAAACGGGTCAAGCGGCTGGCAATCATGGATTCGGATGGCGCGAATCACCGCTTCCTGACGCTGGGCAGCGCCACCGCTCTCACCCCGCGTTACTCCCCCGACTATTCGAAGCTGCTCTACCTCTCCTATGTCGATGGCAATCCGCGCCTCTATGTCTATGACATCGGCACGGGGCGCCAGACGCTGGTAACGCAAAGCACCAACCCTACCTTTGCCCCGCGCTGGAGCCCCGACGGGCAGACCATCCTCTATTCGATGGCGGTTGCCGGAAACACCGATATCTACCGTGTTCCTGCAAGCGGCGGGCGCAGTGTGCGGCTGACCGATGCGCCCGGGATCGACATTGGCGGGTCCTATTCGCCTGACGGCAAGCAGATCGTGTTCGAAAGCGATCGTTCGGGCAGCCAGCAGTGTTATATCATGAACGCTGACGGCACGAACCAGCGCCGGATCAGCTTTGGCGGCGGGCGTTGTGCGACGCCGGAATGGAGCCCGCGAGGCGACCAGATCGCCTTCACCCGCATTGCGGGCGATTTCAACATTGCAGTGATGAGCCCCAATGGGCGCAACCTGCGCGTTCTGACGGGCGGATGGCAGGATGAGGCACCCACATGGGCGCCCAACGGCCGCATCATCCAGTTCTTCCGGACCGAACGAAATTCGGGCCGTTCGTCGCTGTGGCAAGTCGATCTGACGGGCCGGAATGAAAGAAGGCTGCCGACGCCGGTAGACGCGTCGGATCCGGCCTGGGGACCGATACTCCCCTGATTATCTTCGTTTGTGATACAACCCCCTGCCTGTAATGGCCCATTTTCGAGAGGATACCGAATCATGAACACGCGATTTGCAACTGTTTTGCTGCTTGCTTCGGCAACCGCATTGGGTGCCTGCTCAAAGAAGGCACCCGAGCAACTGCCGCCGCCGCCGCCGAGCACCACTGCTCCGTCCACGACAACCCCCGCGCCAACGCCCACCGGCCCACAGGTTGGCAGCCAGGAGCATTTCGTGAGTGCGGTGAACGGGCAGAACGTGATCTATTTCGACACTGACCGTTTCAATATCGATAGCCAGGATGCTGCAGCGCTGCAGACACAGGCGCAATATCTCGCGCGCTATCCGCAGGTCCTGGTCACCGTGGAAGGCCATGCCGACGAACGCGGCACGCGCGAATACAACCTTGCGCTGGGCGAACGCCGGGCCAATGCCGCGAAAAACTATCTCGTCGGGCTGGGCGTTGACGCCGGCCGCGTCGCGACAGTCAGTTACGGCAAGGAACGTCCGGTGGCACTGGGTTCGGACGAACAATCCTGGGCGAAGAACCGCCGCGCCGTGAGTGTGGTGATCAACTAATCGAGGAAAAACGACGGGCGGGGCAGGTCAGGGGCTGATGCTTCGGCCTGCACCGCCAACATGCCACTGCCGCCATCCAGCCCGCGCTGGTCAGGGGTCAGGAACAGCGCCATCGCCGCCATGGCGAAGGTTGCAAAGCTGCTGGAAATGGCGAGTTGTTTGCTCATCGGTTTGTCTTGGACGGTGTCCCTAGGGTCAAATGGTTACGGACCTATTGCAATGCAACATTTCACGCTGAAACTGGTTCCCGCATCTTCCCTTGGATTGCAACCAGCCCTAGACTAGCCGCGATTATGGCCAGACCAACTGCAACCGAAACGGGCACAAATGCCTAAAGCCCGCCGATCCAACGACTGGGGTTTCCCGCGCTGGCGCGGGTATGGCAGCTCGCGTGAGGCAACCAATGTGCGCATTTGCGACCGGCATGGTTGCGATGAGCCCGGCAATTGCCCCGCACCCAAATCACCCAATAGCCCCGAGCGATGGTATTTCTGCCAGGCGCACGCTGCCGAATACAATTCGAAGTGGGATTATTTCGAGGGGCTCGACAAGGCCGAGACGGAAGCTCGCGCCAAGGCCGAACGGCGCGACAATGCGGGCTATGCCGAGGCTGCGCATTATAGCTGGGGCGGGGCGGGTGACGGTTCGCGCAGCGCCGATGAAATACGTGCGCTTGATGTGCTCGAGCTTGAGATCGATGCCGATTTCGTGACGATCAAGAAAGCCTGGCGCGAGAAGGCCAAGACCGTCCATCCCGACGTGAAACCCGGCGACAAGGGCGCCGCCGCCGAGTTCCAGAAATTTCAGCTCGCTTATGAAGTGCTCAAGGCGGCGGAGGAACGCCGCGAATGGAAGGGGTGATCAACCGAAAGAAAGAACCTTTCTGTCCTTAGCGAGTGACGCAGCGAGTAGGAAAGCGCACAGTTTTCATTCGGTTTTGGGCCCTGCCAATCCCCTGGCGGTTGCATTGATCGCCGTGTCAGGATTGTCGTTCCACCAGGCAACGTCTTTCCATGGCCTGACATCAAGCTCATGCGTCCAGCAGTTTTTCGGCTGGTGCGCCAGGTGCCAATAGGTTTCCGCAAGCGCAGCAGGGGCTACCACCCCGCCCTCTCCCTTGGCTGATTTGAAGGCGTCGAATCTGTCGCCCAACATCTTGCCCAAAGTGTCGGGCGCATCGACCGCGCCATCCACCACTACATGCGCAACATGGATGCCCTTGGGCGCGAATTCGGCATTGAGCGTCTGGCACAGCATCCGCCGCCCGCCCATCGCGGCAGCGTGGCTGTGTTGCCCGGCATTGCCGCGCATGGCGGCGGTGGCTGAAGTCACCAGCAGCGTGCCCTTGCCGCGCGCGGCCATCGCCGGGAACATAGCATGGGCTAGGCGGAACAGGCCAAACGTTGCCAGCCGCCAGCCCAGCTCAAAGACACGGTGCGGTGTATCTTCTAGGCTGCGGGTGCCGATCTGGGCGCCAAGGTTGTAGAGCGCGCAGTCGATCGGGCCGATGTCGCGTTCGACCCGCTCGACCAGTTCCTCGATCGTGCCGTCCTCTGCCGCGTTGAGCAGCGTTCCGCTGGCCGATCCGCCGGCCTGCTCGATCTGGCTCACCAGCCGCGCCAGCCCTTCCTCGTCGCTGCGGCGCGCCAGCACCGCGTGATATCCCCCGGCGGCAAAGCGCGCGGCGGCGTGTCCGCCAATCCCCGCGCCTGCGCCGATGACGAGAAACACCGGCTTGTCACTTGCCATGTCGCAAACTCCCCAGGTTCAAGGCCGTCAGACTATGCGCCGGTTTACACCTTCGCCAGTGCCTGATCGAAGTCGGCGATCAGATCGTCAGCATCTTCGATTCCGATGCTGATGCGCACGAGATTGTCGGTAATGCCCAGCGCTGCCTTGCGCTCATCGGGCACCGAAAGATGCGTCATCGAGGCGGGATGGCTGGCGAGCGTCTCAGTGCCGCCCAGGCTCACCGCCAGCTTGGCCACTTTCAACGCATCCAGGAAAGCAAAGCATTCTGCCTCGCCGCCCTTGATGAACACCGAGAAGGTCGAACCCGCGCCGCTGCAATGGCGGTTGTAGATGTCCTGCTGGCGCGCATCCTTGATGAAGCCAAGATAGCCGAGCCCCTCCACCTTGGGATGGGCGCGCAGGAATTCGCACACCTTGGCCGCGTTCTCGCCCGCGCGCTGCATCCGCAGTTCTACCGTCTCAAGGCTGCGCAGCAGCATCCAGGCAGTATTGGGATCGGCGATGCCCCCCATCGTGTTCCTGAGCGCCCGCACAGGGTCCATCCATTTCTTCGCGCCAGCTACGCTGCCCGCGACAAGATCGGAATGGCCGCCAACATATTTGGTCAGCGAATAGCACACGATGTCCGCACCATTATCCAGCGGGCGCTGCCATAGCGGCCCAAGGAAGGTGTTATCGATCGCGATCGGGGTGATTTCGGGATCGAGCAATTCGTCCCGCGCGGCCTTGACTGCCTCTACATCGACCAGCGCATTGGTGGGATTGCCCGGGCTTTCGAGATAGACCATCGCCACCTTGCCGCCATTGGCATCGGCCTGCGCCCGCGCCTTCACCAGCACCGCATCGATCTCCTCGCGGGTCGCGCCCGCAGGGAAGTCGACATAGGTCACGCCGAACTTGCTCAGCACCTTGGCGACGAAGCCTTCGCTGGCGGCGTAGAGCGGGCCGGAATGCACGATCACATCGCCCTGTGAACAATAGGCCAGCATCAGGATGCAGATCGCGGTCATCCCGCTGGAAAAGGTCAGCGCGTCTTCCGCACCGTCCCAGATCGCCAGCCGGTCTTCCAGGATTTCCTGGTTGGGGCCGTTGAAGCGCGAATAGACCAGGCCTTCGGCGCCGCCCGGGCGCTTGCCCGTGATCCCTTCGAAATGGCGCTTGCCCGCGGCAGCGCTTTCGAAGGCAAAGGTGCTGGTAAGGAAGATCGGCGGCTTGAGCGAACCTTCGGACAGCGCCGGATCATAGCCATAGCCCATCATCAGCGTGCTGGGCTTCATCGGTCGCCCGCCGATCTTGGCAATCGGCTCTTTGGGCTTGCGGCGCGGAGTAGGCTGGTCGACAGCATCGACGGCGTCAGTCATGGGGATAATATCCTTCCTCTTCGAGCGCCCCCAGGAAGGCAGGAGCATATGCAAACTGAGCCGCCGGGGCGCCCGTCCCTAACCTCCGCAGGAACGCTTCTCCGCCTTCGGCCCGGAATGATTCTTCGATTATCGCGGACTAGTTGCAGTTGCAACCAGGCCTTTTTTGGCTGTGCGATAGCACTCGGCTCGTCGCATGTGGGGCACGCTTGGAACACATGGAACACAGTAAAGGAATTGAAATCGAACCGCTTGCAAACCGGCCGGTGAGCGGGTTTGACGATCAGGGCGCGGGGTGAAACCATGCCCCGCTTGTAGCGCGGCATCGGCCATGTAGGACAGCGTCAGGCAATCGCCGCAATTGCCCACACCATTCCCACGATCAGGAAAATGCCAATCAGATCGAGCAATGCACCGGCCTTCACCAACCGCTCGATCCTGAGGCGCCCGGTCGACCAGGCGATGGCATTGGGGCCGGTGCCTGCGGGCAGGATGAATCCCCAACTGGCGGCCAGCGCAGCGGGCATGGCCAGCAGCACCGGATCGACCCCCAGCGCCACGATCAGGCTGGCAATCACCGGAATGATCCCGCTGGCGGTGGCAACGTTGCTGGCAAACTCGGTCACCAGAATAACCATCGCCACGACAGCCAGCGCCACCAGCAGCAGCGGCACGGCCTCAAGCGGCAGCAACGCCTGGCCCAGCCATTCGGCGAGCCCCGACGATTGCATACCCGCCGCCAGCGCCAGCCCGCCGCCAAACATCATGATTACGCCCCAGGGCGCGCGGTCGGCCTCCTTCCACACCAGCAGCGGACGTCCGGTGCCGTCAGGCAGCAGGAACAGCGCCAGGCCGGCCACGATTGCAATGGTCCCGTCGGTCCACGAATCTTCGGGAAGATAGGGGCTGACCAGCGGGCGGGTCATCCAGGCCAGGAATATCAGCGCCACCAGCGGTACCAGCCGCTTTTCCGGTGCGGACCATGCCGCATGGGTGTCAATCGCCGCGCGCGCCTTGGCCACGTCGAACGGATGGCTGGCGACCTGCTGCACCCGGGCCACGACCCAGGCGGCAATCGGTATGCCCAGGATCACCACAGGCACGCCGTAAAGCGACCATTGCGCAAAGCTGATCTGCACCCCTGTGATGGTGTCGAGCAGGCCCACTGCGATGGCATTGGTGGGGGAGCCGACCACCGTGCCTAGCCCGCCGATGCTGGCGGCAAAGGCGATGCCCATCGGCAGCGCGCCGGCCAGGCCCTCCTGTTCATCGTCGGACAGCCCGCCGCCGGCCAGCACAGCCATGGCCATCGGCATCATGATCAATGTGGTCGAGGTATTGGAAATCAGCATCGAAAGCAGTGCGGCGCTGATCATGAAGGCCAGCAGCAGGCGCGCCTGCCCGCCGCCTGCGCCAACCATGCGCAGGATGGCCAGGCTCAGCCGCTTGTGCAGCCCCGTCCGCTCGATCGCCAGCGCCAGAAATGCGCCGCCCAGGATCAGGAACAGGATCGGCGAATAATAGCTCGAGGCGACCTTGGTGGCACTGCCAACTCCGCTGAACGGCAGCACCACGAAGGGTAGCAGCGCGGTGACGGTGAGCGGGACGGCCTCGGTCATCCACCAGGCGGCCATCCACACCACCAGCCCGGCAACCAGCCAGGCTTCGCCGCTCATGCCGGAGGGTGGAGTGATGAGTGCGGTGAGGGCAAAGGCCAAGGGGCCGAGAACAAGGCCAATCTTGCGGGCTGTCATGTCCTGCCGGCCCCCCTTGCGCCAGTGGCGGCGCTTTACTTAGGTGCCAGCACCATCAGCATCTGGCGCCCTTCAAGCCGCGGGAATGCCTCGACCTTGGCGATTTCTGCCACATCGTCCTGCACGCGCTTGAGCAGGTTCATGCCCAGTTCCTGGTGCGCCATTTCGCGCCCGCGGAAGCGCAAGGTCAATTTCACCTTGTCGCCGTTTTCGAGGAACTTGGTCACATTGCGCATCTTCACGTCATAATCATGCGTGTCGATATTGGGACGCATCTTGATCTCCTTGATCTCTTGCGTCTTCTGGGTCTTGCGCGCTGCGTTGGCTTTCTTCTGCGCCTCGTAGCGGTATTTGCCGACATCGAGGAACTTGGCCACCGGCGGGTCCGCATTGGGGGAAACTTCAACCAGGTTCAGGCCCAGTTCGTTGGCCTGCTCCATAGCTTCCTTCGTGTACATGACTCCGAGGTTTTCTCCCTCGTGATCGATTACACGCACTTTGTCGGACTGGATGAATTCATCGTAGCGAGGGCCGCTTTTTACTGGCGGGGCCATCGAACGCCGGGGTGGACGGGCTATGTGGGTTCTCCTGTAGTAGCCGTGATTCTGTGTGGGTGGCTATGTAGGGACAAACGCTGGCGAACGCTAGGCCGTAAACTCACACACAGGACGCATGAGGCACCCAAATGGCAAACAAATCGGGCCGAATGGCGCGCCTGGAAGGCTGATTGTCTTTTTCAGCGTCATTCGGCTTGAGATGAAAGCCATTTGGGCGTCCCGTAGGGATTTGGTCAAAATGGCTCGCTGCTGCGTCGGGTTGAATTGAAATATTGACATATTCCCGCTCCACCCCTCCTTGCAGCAAACCATTTTGCCTCAAACCTCAAATGTCCTGTGTGTGAGTTTACGGCCTAGGGGTTAGGCAGCCTCGCGCCAAAGCGGCAATTGCACCAGCTTTCCTTTTGCGGAAAGCACGGCGTCGATCCGGCTTGCGGGGCTCAGCGCGGCGCGGATTTCCGCTGCGCCTGCATCCATGCCGCCAGTGAGCGCACCAAAGGCGGGCAGGATCATCCGGTCAGCGCCCATCGCCCCCCGGCTCAGCACCCCGCATGGCCGGCTGATATGCCGCTCGCGCAGTTTCAGTCGCAGCTTGGGGTGGAAATGGCCCGACAGTTCGGGCCGTGTTTCGCCCGCCTGTGCGATATGGCGCAGCACGATCCCGCCGATTTCCAGCTCTTCGGCCAGCGCGCCGCCAAAGTCGCGCTGCATCTTTTCATCATGATTGCCGGTGATCCACACCCAGTCTAGCGCGCGGGTCAGCGCCTCAAGCATGCCGCAGGCGTAAGGATCGAGCCGCTGCGCACCGGCATCATCGTGGAAATTGTCGCCCAGCGTGATCACCCGCCGCGCGCCGGTTTGCTTTACGGCATCGGCCACCCGCTCCAGCGTTTCGCGGCTGTCATAGGGCGGCAGCATCGATCCGCGCTCGGCATACCAGCTCGCCTTTTCCAGATGCAGATCGGCCACCAGCAGCGCCCGCTCGCGCACCCAGTAAAGCGCGCGCCCCTCGGTCAGCAGCATTTCCTGCCCGGCCAATTCCAGCGGTGCGAACGAAACGGGAACCATTGCTCTCCCTTGCCGCGACTCACAGGCTTTGGCAAGGGGGAGGCATGAGTGATTGGACAGCCCAGACCACCCGCGCACAGCAATGGTTCGAAAGCCTGCGTGACCAGATTTGCGCCGCCTTCGAGGAAATCGAGCGTGAGGCCGGTTCGGATGCGAGCTTTACCTATACCCCGTGGCAGCGCGAGGAAGAGGGCAATCCCGATCCCGGCGGCGGGGTGCAGGGTTTGATGAAGGGCAAGGTGTTCGAGAAGGTCGGCGTGAATGTTTCGACCGTGCGCGGCAATTTCGCACCAGAATTTGCCGCTTCGATCAATGGCGCTTCGCCTGAAAGCCCCGGCTTCACCGCAACCGGCATCAGCCTGGTGGCGCATATGGCCAATCCGCACGTGCCCGCCGTCCACATGAACACGCGCTTCCTCACCACCCAGGCGGCCTGGTTCGGGGGCGGGGCGGACCTCAATCCGCCGATCCCCTATGACGAGGATACGGCGGATTTCCACGCCCGATTCCGCGCCGCCTGCATGGCGCACAATCCCACCTATTACGAACGCTTCAGGAAATGGGCTGACGATTATTTCTTCATTCCGCACCGGGGAGTGCATCGCGGCGTGGGCGGGATTTTCTACGACCACCTCGAATGCACCGATGACGCAGCGTTCGAGCGCAATTTCGCCTTTACCCAGGATGTGGGCAAGGCCTTCCTCGATATCTTCCCGCAGCTGGTGCGCCGCCGGATGGGGAGCGAATTCAGCGAAGCCGAAAAGCGCCAGCAGCTCGAATGGCGCGGGCGCTATGCCGAGTTTAACCTGGTCTATGACCGGGGCACGCTGTTCGGGCTCAAGACCGGCGGCAATATTGACGCCATCCTGATGAGCCTGCCGCCCGAAGCGGTGTGGAGCTGAAGCCGCCACCCTAACATGCCCAAGGAAATGATATGAGATCGATCTTGAAGCTGGCCGCGCTGCCGGCGCTGTTGCTGCTGGCAGGCTGCGTGCCGCCGGATACGATCCCGCCGCCGCGCATGTTTGCGCCGGTGCTGACCACGCCCGATGCGGTGGATACGTCGAGCTATGCGCAGCCGCAGGAAGCGCGGGTAGCGCATGTCGCGCTCGATCTGGAACTCGACTTCGCGCAGCAATCGGTGCGCGGAACGGCGACGCTCGACCTTTCTGTCCCTGGCAAGGCCGGGGAACTCGTGCTCGACAGCGACGGGCTGCTGATCGATCGGATTACCGACGCCTCAGGGCGCAAGCTGGCTTGGCGGCTGGGCGAGGCGCAGGGAGAGAAAGGCGCGCCGCTGATCGTGGACATCGGCTATACGCCGCGCGTCATCATCCACTATGCCGCCAATCCGCAAGCCTCCGCGCTGCAATGGCTCAGCCCCGAACAGACGGCGGGCAAGCAGCACAAGTTCCTGTTCAGCCAGGGGCAGGCGATCCTCAATCGCAGCTGGATTCCGACGCAGGACAGCCCCGGCATCCGCCAGACGTGGGAGGCGCGGATCGTCGCTCCCAAGCCGCTCGATGTGGTCATGTCGGGCATCATGCAGGGCGAGCCGGAAGATCTGGGCGATGGCAGGCGTGCCTTCCGCTTCGCGATGGACAAGCCGGTTGCGCCCTATCTGATCGCGATCGCAGCGGGTGACATCGATTTCCGCGCCATCGGCCCGCGCACCGGCGTGTGGGCGGAACCCGCCATGCTCGATGCGGCCCATGCCGAGGTGATCGAGACCGAGGCGATGGTGGAAGCCGCCGAGGCGCTCTACGGCCCCTATCGCTGGGGCCGCTATGACATGATCGTGCTGCCGCCGGCCTTCCCTTATGGCGGGATGGAAAACCCGGTGATGACCTTCCTCACGCCCACCTTCATCGCGGGGGATCGCAGCCTGACCGGCCTCGTCGCGCATGAACTGGCGCACAGCTGGTCGGGCAATCTCGTTACCAATGCGGTGTGGGGCGATAGCTGGCTCAACGAAGGCGTGACCTCCTATTTCGAGAACCGCATCGTCGAGGAAATCTACGGCGCAAAACGGGCGCGGCAGGAAGTCGCGCTCGATTACATGGCGATTATGGAGACCCTGGCCGAAGTTGGCGCTGATGCCCCCGGCACCGCGCTGCACCAGCCCGATGGAACCGAAAGTGCTGGCAGCGCGATTATCTACAACAAGGGCGCGGCATTCCTGCGCACGCTGGAGCAACAGGTCGGACGCGAACGGTTCGATGCCTGGCTGCGCCAGTGGTTCGACAAGCATGCCTTCCAGCCCGCAACCTCGGCGATGATCTACGAGGACCTGAAGCTGAACCTTGCCGGAAGCGAGGCAGAGGCCGAGCGGCTGCGCTTGCGCGAATGGATTTATGCCCCTGGTCTGCCCGAAAACGTCGCCAAGCCGGATCCCGCCGCCTTTGCCGCGATCGATGCGGCAACGCTGGCTTACGCCCAGCATGGCACGATACCCGCCGGGTGGGCCGGATGGGTTTCGGCCGAGCGCCAGCGCTTCCTCCAGAACCTGCCGCAGACCCTTGCAGCTGAGGATCTGGCACGGCTCGACGCGGCGCTGGGCCTGTCGGCCAGCGGAAATAACGAGGAGCTTTTCCTGTGGCTCGATCTGGCACTCGCCAACCGTTATGAGCCTGCCGTGCCGCTGGCCGAACGGTTTCTTGCCGAAGTGGGCCGGACCAAGTTTGTCCGCCCGCTTTTTGCGACGCTGATCGGTGAAGGCGACTGGGGCAGGCCGATCGCCCGCCGCATCTATGCCGCAACGCGGGCAGGTTATCACACGGTCACGCAGCGCGCGGTCGATCGTGTGATGCAGGAGGCCCCGCCGCCATCCTGATGGGCCTGGAGCGCCCCGCGCTAAAGCTTCGTCATTCGGCCCCGGTGGGAGCGGCCGGTGCATAGACCCGCACCCAATCGACCAGCATGGCTATCTCGCCGGTCCTGATCTTTTCGACCGTGGCTTCGGGCACGCCGTTGTATGGCTTGTCGATGCCATTGGTCTTGAATGGGTAGGCGCCGCCGACGGCAAAATTGAGGATCAGGTGCTTGGGCGTATCGAACCGCCATTTGCCATAGTGCTCCACCATCGGGCGGGTTGCGCGATAGAGCACGTGCCCGTCGACCTCGAAGGTGATCTGCTCGCTGGTCCATTCAACCGCATAAACATGCCAGTCGGTCACGTCCTCGCCGTGTGGGAAGAAGAACTTGTTCACCAGCGGGGTTTCGCCTGAATAGCCGGGGCCATGCAGGGCCACGCCGATCCAGTCCTTTTCGCCAACATATTCCATGATGTCGATTTCGCCCGTGTCAGGCCACTTGCCATTGCCCAGCAGCCACCAGGCGGGCCACACGCCTTCCGCATCGGGCATGCGGATGCGGGCTTCTGCGCGGCCATGGGTAAAGTCGAACTTGCCCTGGCTGTTCACCCGGCCGGAGATGAAGTCCGCCTTGCGATCGGGATGCGGGTCCACTCCGGGCCGGTAAAGCGGGCGCAACATCAGCACACCGCCGTCCGCCCCCGAGATGCCGTTGACCAGGCTGAGCACCGAGGGGTCATCGACATAGGCCTGCTGCTCGTTATTGACCCAGAATTGAGGGCCGACCACGTTCCACTTTCCCCGGTCGAGCGCGGCGTCATCAAATTCGTCGGCAAAGATCAGCTGGCGGGGCTGCGCGGGCGTTTCCTGCGCGAGCGCGACCGACGGGCTGAATGCCAGCGCGGCGGCCGTGGCAGCGAGTAAGATTGTCTGGTCGATCCGCATGGCGCCCTCTCTTTGCGCATTATTTGTGAGAACGTTCACAATTAACATGTGATGCCGATTTGTCCATATCGGCCAAACCATTCGCCATGTGCAAGTTTTTGCATTGCAATAATATGCGCTGCACCGCACATTTATAAGGCAATGCTGCGCCAGTATGAACTAGTCGAACGGGTCCTGAGCTATGACCCTGACGCCGATGAGGCGGCGCTCAACCGCGCCTATGTCTATACTGTGCAGAAACACGGCACGCAAAAGCGCGCCAGCGGCGATCCCTATTTCAGCCATCCGGTCGAAGTTGCCGGGCTGATGACCGATCTCAAGCTTGACGTGCAGACCATCATCACCGCGCTGCTGCACGACACGGTCGAGGATACGCTGGCGACGATCGAGGATATCGAGGCCAATTTCGGCACCGATGTGGCGCGGCTGGTCGACGGGGTGACCAAGCTTTCCAAGATCGAGCAGATGGCGGAAAACGAACGCGCGGCGGAAAACCTGCGCAAGTTCCTGCTCGCCATGTCCGAGGATATTCGCGTGCTGCTGGTCAAGCTGGCTGACCGGTTGCACAATATGCGCACGCTGCATTTCATCAAATCGCCTGACAAGCGCCAGCGCATCGCGCGCGAAACGATGGATATCTATGCCCCATTGGCAGAGCGGGTGGGCATGTATGAATATATGCGCGAGATGCAGTTGCTTGCGTTCGAGCAGCTTGAACCCGAAGCCTATGCCACCATCACCAACCGGCTGGTGGAATTGCGCAGCCAGGATGGCGGGCAGGTCGATGCAATCGCGCTCAAGATCAAGCAGGCGCTGGCCGAAGCGGGCCTGCATGTCGAGGTTTCCGGGCGTGAGAAGCACCCCTATTCGATCTGGAAGAAGATGGCGGAGCGGCACGTCAGTTTCGAGCAGGTGACCGACATCATGGCCTTCCGCGTGATCTGCGAAAGCGAGGCTGACTGCTATTCCGCGATGGGCGTGCTCCACACCACCTGGCAGTTCCTGCCGGGCAAGTTCAAGGACTATATCTCCACCCCCAAATCGAACGGCTACAAATCGCTCCACACCTCACTGATGTATGAGAATTCGATGCGGGTGGAGGTGCAGATCCGCACCCGCGCCATGCACATGACCAATGAGTTCGGGCTGGCAGCGCACTGGGCCTACAAGCAGGGTGACAGGCCCGATGGCGCGGTCGGCTGGCTGCGCGATCTGATCGAGATCGTCGATGCCAGCCACGATGCCGACGAACTGCTCGAACACACCAGGATGGCGATCTACCAGGACCGGATCTTCGCCTTCACCCCCAAAGGGGCGCTGTTCCAGCTGCCCAAGGGCGCAACCCCGGTCGATTTCGCCTTTGCCGTGCACACCGATCTTGGCGCGCAGGCAGTTGGCGCGAAGATCAACGGGCGCCATATGCCGCTGCGCACCCAGCTGGCCAATGGCGACGTGGTAGAGATCATCAAGCGCAAGAATGCGGAACCGCAGCTTTCCTGGTTGGGATATGTCGTTACCGGCAAGGCGCGTGCCGCGATCCGCCGCGCGGTGCGGCTCAAGGAACGCGCCGAGATCGCGGAAATCGGTTCCAAGCTGTTCGAGGAAATCGCCACCCGCGTACCAGCGCGGATCGGCAAGAAGGCGCGGCACGACGCAGTCGAGCGGCTGGGCCTGATCGATGAGGAAGACCTGATGTTCGCGATTGGCGCGGCCAAGCTGACCGATCGCGAGGTGATGGAGGCGCTGGTGCCGGGCTGCACCGCCGAATTCGAGGATGACGCTGACTGGACGCGGCGCGAACATGCGATTTCGATCCGCGGGCTCACTCCCGGCGTCGGCTTCCATCTGGCAGAATGTTGCCACCCGGTGCCGGGTGATCGGATCGTGGGCCTGCGAAAGAAGGGCGAAGCGGTGGAAGTCCACGCGATCGGCTGTTTCGAACTTGCCAATGGCATCGATGCCGACTGGCTCGATCTGAGCTGGGGCAAGCGTTCGCAGGGGGCGGTCGGGCGGCTGCGCGTCACGCTGTATGACCGGCCCGGCACGCTGGCCGAAATGGCGGGAATTTTCGCGCAGAACCACGTGAATGTGAAACGGCTCGACCAGGTCGAGACCGATCACCCGTTCACGACTTACGACATCGACAATGAGGTGCAGGACCTGGCGCATCTCACCCGCGTGCTCAGCGCATTGCGCGCCAGCGACGCGGTGGCACAGGCCGAAAGAATATAACCGGAGCGGATTTGATGGCTGTAATCGGGGTCGACCACGTCCAACTCGCCATCCCCGCCGGGGGTGAGGATAAGGCGCGGGCCTTCTTCACCGGACTGCTCGGCATGCGCGAAGTGCCCAAGCCCGCCAATCTTTCGCCCAAAGGCTGCTGGTTCGAAAGCGGCGGAGTGAACTTGCATATCGGGGTCGATCCGGAATTTCGCCCGGCAAGGAAGGCGCATCCCGCGCTGCTGGTGGATGATCTGGCAGGGCTGCGTCAACGGCTCGAGGAAGCGGGCGTAGAGACCCGTGATGACAAGCCGGTCGCAGGCTATGAGCGCTTCTTCACGCAGGACCCATTCGGCAACCGGATCGAGCTGATGCAGAAGAATTAGAGCAGCTCCAGCTCCACCGGCACCGGATCGCCCGCCGCCAAGTCTTCCGCGCGCATCACTTTCTTGCTGACCAGCAGCACCCACTCGCGTTCTTGTTGCCCTACCGCTTCGCTACTTGAGGGCGCGGACTTGTTCTGCGGAAACACTGACGTTTTCCATTGCGTCTCGCCGATCTGCGCGATCACCTTGACCGATCCGAAGCCGCGCTGGCGCCCGTATTCCAGCCGGTGCAGCCGCGCGTGCATCGCGATCGCCTCTGCCGCCTCGCCGGTGATGACAAGTAGGTGATAGGTGCCGCGGTCGCCCTGCCAGCGGGTGAGCGGGGCGGCATGGCTGAGAATATCCGTCATTCTATTCCCCTCCCCTTGGGGAGGGGCAAGGGGTGGGGGTTCGGCCTATCGCAGGTGACGGACACCCACCCCCAACCCCTCCCTCAAGGGAGGGGAGCGGGTCAGTCACCGGTCGCCACCCGCCGCACCGGCACCGGTATATTGCAGATATCCGCTCCGCCCGCCGGCGCAATGAAGAAGGCATCGCGGCGATTGGCGCGCGCCTCGGCATATTTGGCGAAAGTAGCGCCTTCGGTGGAGAGATATTCAAAAGCGGGCCGCTCGCCAGCAGGAAGGTCGGCGGCAATCCGCACGGTCAGGATCGGCGTGCGCTTGTCCGCCTCGAAATCTGCGTAGAAGCCCAGATCGCCTTTGCCGCGCGGCAGGGAGGAGAGGTGCTCCATCCCCTCGATCACCCGCCCGACCAGCGCGATGTTGCGGTCAAGATGGCGCGGCGCATGGCCGATTACGGTGTAAAGCTCCGCGCCGCTGCCGGTGTCCGGCGAATAGTTTCGCCCCACGCCGACCATGCCGTAACAGTGGACGGGCCATTCATTCCCAGCACCATCTTTGTTCAACTCAAATGCTGTTGGCCAGCCATCAAAAAATTTCGCTCCGTCTGAGTAAAGATCATCGACAGTTGGTCGGGGATGCCAAAGTGAGATCTCACCGCGACTTGGTGGTGTCAGGTCTAAGTCGTTGGAATAATCCGACTCCCCCATCACCTTCAGCCCCTCAGGCAAGGGCTTCGGCTTACCCGTCGCTTCGGGATTGTCGTAGTTCGGATCGCCCCATTGGACGACGTAATTGTCCTGCACCCGGTTGACGCTGATATTGTCATACCACCCACTACGCGCGAGCAGCCGGATGTTGTCCACCCAGCCTTGGCTGAACGGCGCGGGCATCAGCTGGATCACCACCTGCCGTGCATTGCCTTCGCTATCTGGGGCAAGCGTCATCACCAGCAGGTCTTCCGCCGGGATGCGGATCCATTCATCGGCTGCGGCCTGCGCAACGATCTCGTTCGGCGAGGGGGCGGTGGCGGCCTGCTCCTGCGCATGGGCAGGAATAGCAAGGGCGAGTGCGGCAAGGCCGGTGAGAATGGTTTTCATGGCGCGCAACCTGCCACCGGGCGCGGACAAGCGAAAGCCCCTTTCCACGCGTTTTCGGGGGCGGAAAGGGGCTACGCGAGCGGTGTTCGCAGGGAATGCCGATCCGCGCAGCACCGCAGCGAGTCGGCATATACCACATCAACCCGCCTTGCGCAGTACTTCCCGAGCCGCTAGGGGCGCTGCCTTGTCTGATCGGGGCTTGTACGATCAGGCATGCGGAGCGGTGGCCGAGTGGTCGAAGGCGCACGCCTGGAAAGTGTGTATAGGGCAACCCCCTATCGTGGGTTCGAATCCCACCCGCTCCGCCACCTAGTCTCCTGTTTTCATTGAAAAGTCGGTCCGGACTAAGTTGCGAACTCGAACTACGGTTTCGGTGTTCCGTGTTTTCTCCGGGTACCGTTTTCGCGATTTTCGCCAGAATGGGGATCCTAGAATTCTCCTGGTACGGGATCGGGAAATTTGAGGCGAGATAATGGGCGCTTACGCCAATCCCGTATCTCGAGTTCGAAAGACTAGACGCTCCGCCACCTAGTCTCGGCCAATTCTGACATGTGAGAGTTTGGCGCGTAGAACCCCGCAGTTCTGCGCCTTTCTGGCTGTCATCCGGTACCACGGAGAGCGACATCAGGAGAAAATTCGGGCCCGAACGGCCGGTTTTCTCTGTGGCCCTTTGGCGTGGTACCGGATTGCCTGTTTTCCGTGTTATGGGCCAAAAAACACGGAAAATCACAAAAACAATACGGAAGACGAGCGCCGGCGGATCCTGTTCGCATGAGAGATCAACTAGTTGGCGGGAGGTTGGTTTGCGCCAGCTTGCGCCAGAACACGCAAAAGCCCAGCCTGCATGTGCGGACCGGGCTAGCGAGTAATCGTCGTTCAGACGATGGTCAGAGGTGCTTCAGCAGCATCTTGAACTTGTGATAATCGGTCGCGGCAAGGAACTGGACGGTTGAGTCAACCTGGTCCTTGAACTCGCAGTATGGAAAGCTGAACAGTTCGGCTTCATAGGCTGGTAGCCAGGGAGCCTCCTCAGGTAGCCAGACCTTGCCTTGCTCGAACTTCACGGCCTGCTGTTCGGTGCGTTCGACCTTGCCTTTAGAGGGCGTGAGACTGACCAGCCATTGTTGCCCATCGAGCTCGCGGATTGTCTCGATCAGGCTGATGCCGCTGGCCTTCTTTTCGACGATGACCAGCTTCGCCTTGCGTGTTGCCTTGAGTTTGTAGACCGCCTTGACGAGGTCAGGAAAGCTGGGGCGCTTGCGCCAGACATCGAGCAGGTAGAACCCGTCGGTACACATCGCCCAGGTTGAGCAGGCAGTCCAGGCATTGTCTTCATCGCCTTCGTACGCCGTATCCCAGCTCTGGACGATTGCCTTGATCCGGGATGGCTTGGGAGGCGTCTCGTAGCGCCTGACCCATTGTTCCTTGATAATCGCACCGCCAGGCGGAAGCGGGCTCTGGTTGAACTGGGCTTCGAAATCGAACTCGCCCATCTTCTTCTTCTGCTCCTCAAGATCGCTCAGATTATGGCGTTCCGGCTGAAGAATGCGACCGGCCTTGAACTGCGCCTTGAGGCCGCCCTCGACGATATCGAATTCCTTGGTCGTTGGTTGGATCGCCGGGAGGATCAGCTCCTCCCAGCCGCCCGTCTCAATGATGTGGCCGGGAAGATCATCCTGGTGCAGCCTTTGCGCAACGACGACCAACCGGCCCTTCTTGGGGTGATTGAACCGTGTGTGGATGGTTGACCGGAACCACTCGACGCTCTTGGCACGAGCGGTGGGCGAGTGTCCTTCATTCGCCTTGAGCGGGTCATCGATGATGATCACGTCCGCACCGAGCCCAGTGAGCGTCGCGCCCGTTGAGGTAGCAAAGCGGTAGCCGCCGATGGTCGTGCCGATCTCGGTCTTGTTCTGTTGTTTGGGATCAAGATGGGTGTTTGGAAATACGCGCCTGTACCATGGTGACTTCATCAGTTTGAGGCAGTAGCCACTGAACTTTTCAGCAAGGTCGGTACCGTAGGAAGCACAGATGATCCGCATCTTGGGGTCTTGGCCAAGCAGCCAGGCCGGATAGGCAATCGAGATCAGGTAGGTCTTGAGATAGCGCGGCGGGATGCAGACGAGCGCTTGCCTGACGTCGCCCTTGAAAACCTTCATCAAGAGGAAGCAGATGATCGCTATATGGGGCGCCATGATAAGCTTGCCCGGCTCAAGGATCGGGAAAGCACGGATGGCAAAGGCAAAGAAGTCCCTGCGGCAAATGTCATCGACGATGTGGCGTAGCTCGAAGGGATCAGCCATCATTCTCCTCCTCGTCAGATTGTTTGAAAACCTTGAATGTCTCTTTCAGCTTGAGCCATTCCTCGAGCGTATCGAAGTCGGCTGCGGACTCCTGCTTGGTTGGCGGGATGGTCTCACCGGGATCGAACTTCTCATCAAGCCCCAAGAGCATGGCGATGGCCTTGAGGTCGCCTGATGCGGCTTTCTGTGCGAGCTGGTGATAGGTCAGCTCCTGCTTGGTCATCTTCTGGGTCTCGCCGTCGAAATTGACGGTGATCTTTTTCTGGACCGCTTCCTTCCAGAGTGTCTTCTGGTTCTTCGAGCCCTTGGGGCGTCCCTTGGGATTGGGGGATGGCTCCCCCTTCTTCCACCAGGTGTCAGGGTCGGTCTTGCCCTTGGCCCATTTGGAGGGCTTCTTGTTGGGATCCTTAGCCATGGCTTGTCTCCCCTTCCAAGAGACGAACCCTTGCCAGCTCGTCGAAGGTCAGCCCGGTCTCGATGTGAATGGCTGGTATACCCGTCTCGCGCTCCCAGCGGCGGATGGCCCGGTCGACATATTTGGGGTCGAGCTCAATCCCGCAGCAGATGCGGCCGGTGTTCTCGGCAGCAATCAGGGTCGTTCCTGACCCAAGGAAGGGATCGAGCACGATTTCGCCGCGATTGGTAACGTCGAGCAAGGCATCCTCGACCAGCGGTACGGGCTTCGGCGTGGGATGATCAGCCAGCGCCTTGGCTGACGAGGAGCCTGGTCTGTTGGCGCCGGGATAGTGCCAGATGTTGCAGCGATCGCGCCCGTGTTTGCCTAGCTGGATGTTGTTGGTGGCAGGCGTCTGGCCATTACAGAACACCGCAATCAGTTCATGTGCATTGCGGTAGAGCCCACCCATGCCTCCTGATGGTGCTGTCAAAGGGATGGCGACCTAACGGCCGGCTTGCTAATCCTAGCGGATGAGCAAGCCCAAGAGTCCGTTCGCCTACTTCCATTCGTCTCCCGAAGTGATCCGCATGGTTGTGATGCTCTATGTGAGGTATCCGCTGTCGCTGCGGAATGTGGAAGACCTGCTCTTCGAGCACGGGATCGACATTTGCCATGAAACCGTGCGGCTGTGGTGGAATAGGTTCGGTCCGATGTTCGCAGCGGACATCAAACGGCAGCGGATCAACCGATTGAAGGGCTTCACCCAGTGGCGCTGGCATGTCGACGAGGTCTTCGTGAAGATCAATGGCGAGACCCACTACTTGTGGCGAGCCGTTGATCATGAAGGTGAGATCCTGGAGAGCTATGTCACGAAAAAGCGGGATAAAAAGGCCGCACTTCGCTTCTTCAAGAAGACGCTGAAGCGGTACGGAAAGCCGGAAGCGATCGTCACCGATGGCTTGAGATCCTACCCAGCGGCGATGCGAGAGCTTGGCAATCTTGAACGACGCGAAATGGGACGCTGGCTGAATAATCGGGCTGAAAATTCACACCTGCCCCTGCGCCGACGAGAGCGGGTGATGCTGAGGTTTCGACAAATGAAAACGCTCCAGAAGTTCGCGTCGGTCCACGCGAATGTGTACAACCACTTCAACGCAGAACGTCATCTTATCGATAGACAAACCTACAAGACCCGCCGCTCTGCCGCATTGGCTGAGTGGCAAACTCTTATGGCCTGAGTAGGTGCTGGAGAAGGGCAAGCTCTGCCAAGTGGAGAGCAGTCAGCGTCGGACTGATGATGTGGATGGCCCCTGTACCCGACATAGGTGAGTCGTATTGTGGGCTGTTGTCGAAGCACCCCACGGAAAGGACCATCCACAATGGAGATT